>NZ_BAAHCF010000001.1:0-46791 GCF_054776075.1 Flavobacterium koreense
TTGTGATCCCAGAAGGATTGCAAACACCTTTGACATTCAATAAGTTAATAGTTTTTAGTGCTGTTTTAGTGTCAATTCTTCTCTTAAATCGAGTAAAATTGCCATTGCTTTATTTAGCTTTTGCAATGGTTCTTCTTTAAAGTCTTCCTCAGAATCTCTAATCAACCAAATTAAATCAACATTGATTTTTGGTGTGTTCACAAATGCTTTGATCATATCGCCAGACAATCGCTCTATGTTCACATTCTTGTTAAATAATGTATAAGGAAAGTTTATAGCTTCAGCTAGCTCTTTCTGTCCTTTTAGCCCATTATCACTACATATTTTCTCTATTTTTTCTTTTAACTTCATTTAGAAACGTTCTAAATTAATACTTAAATCATATTTTTGTATGATTTTATTTGTTTACAATCATACTTATTTACTATTTTCGTGATGTAAATAATAACACATGACAAATATAACAGAAAAAACCGAAAAAACAGATGTGCAAATGCACATCGATAAAGCTTACGAACTTATCAAAGATAAGCTTCCAAGAAATTACGTTGAAAAAGTCTATGCTATTATTAAAAATGACAAGACTCTAACCGACGGAATTATTCGAAATACTAAAAATAGAGTTCATGAATATCCTTATTCAAGAATAAACGTTTTGAACGCCCTTGTTCAAATATCAAAGGAATATGCTTCCGAATTAAAAGAGTTACAAGATCTAACCAAATAAAAAAAATCGCCATGTACACTTCAAGTAATTTATTGCCAGGAATGGTAGACGAAAATGTGGAAATTTTCGTAGAAAAAAATGATGTAAAAGTTTTAATGAACGGAAAGGTTATTCCTTTTGATCAATTGCCTTTTGCAACAAAAGCTTTGCTAAAAGAAGAAATGTATAAAGATAATGATGTACTAATTTCATTATTCGATATGCATCCTACTTCAGAAATGAAAAGAATCGAACAATTTGCAAAATGCAGATTAGGAGGTTTAGACTTTGCTCCAGATATTGAAAACGGAACATTGCAAGATGGAGAGTTTTGGGATTGTCCTAATCGTGGAACTTGTCCGCATGAAGGTATTCTTTGCAAGCTTCCAATTATAAATGGAAAGCGCCTAGAAAAAAAAGAAGTACAAATTCTTCAATTGACTTCAACAGAAATGACAAACGATGTTATTGCCGAAACGCTTGATGTATCGCTAGGTTTATTACATAAGCTAAAAAAGAATTTGTATGCAGCTCTTCGCATTCAGACCAAACAAGAAGGAACTCTTTTAGCTAAATTTTTTAATATCATATAAGATGGATTTACAAGAAAAATATAATGTAGTCATGGCTTCTAAAGGTGAGGAAATGATGAAGATGTTAGCGAATCTAACACCTATAGAACAAAAATATATAAATGCAAAAATGATAGTTCCCTACTTAGAATCTGAATTAAAAAATTTAGATGAGAATCATCCTTGGAGAAATGCATTATACATAAAACAACAGATTCACGATTGGAAAGAAATTATTAAACAATTAGAATCTCAACAGCATTTAGCCCAGTGCTAGATAAAACGTTCTTACCCTTTTTTCGTGTGCTTACACGACTATTTTAAAACTTGAAAGCCACAACATTGTGAGCGTTGTGGCTTTCTTTAAAAAGAAAAGCTTATGACAAACTTAATGATTTTCGAAAAAGATGAAGTAAAAAAAGTAATTCCAATTTCATCAGTATATGAAGCTCGTGATTTTGTAAAAGAGCGTAAAAAAGAATTGTCAGATGAAGTATTTGTTTACTCCACTATAAATGACCAAACCAAAATTGAAAACACTATAAACATACGATAATGACACCAATAGAATTAAACAACAGAATTATACAGGTAGAAGCTTCCATTGAGCAAATGAAAGATTCTGAATTATTCAACGATATGGAAAAGCGTGATTCATTATCAAAGCTTAACAAAGAAATGGAGGATTTACTACTGTTAAAATCCAAAAATATTGAAGTGAAATCAGAAGAAATTTTATAATATGAGTTACGTTAAAGATACCGATATACTTGATGCTTCTAATGGCGGACTCGAAATTATATTATCTTATTATCCAAATGCTGCTAAAGTATTTCATAAAGCGGCCAAAAGTTTTAAGATTAGAGAATCCGAAAAAACGGCTTCTGCCTCATTAAAACAATTGCCTTCAGGTGTTTGGTTGGTTACTGACTTTGGAGGAGATCAAACGCCTAGAAATGCGATACAGGTTTGTATGCTTGAGGAAGGAATCACATACGCAAAAGCTTGTGAATTACTTGGTGCTAGATATCACATTGAAGGTGCAAAAATGCAGGTTTTTATGCCGATAATTGAAAAGCGAGCTTTAAAATCTACAGAAAACAAAGGAGATTATTTTTTTGAATTCTACAATAATTTCACTCATGATGATTTGGCTATTCTTGGTAAGAGAGTAAATGAAATTCATTGCAAAGAAATCAATCTAAAAAAATGTAAAAGTTTTACTTATTGCAAAGAAAATGAAGCAATAGTCACAACTGCTACAGAAGAATATCCAATTTTTGTTTTTGACTTTGGAACGTGGCAAAAAATATACCAGCCTCAATCATTCGAAAAACAATTTCGTTTTAGATATGCCGGAAAGAAACCTACTAGATTTATGTGGGGACTTGAAGCAATTGAAAAAGAATTCAAAAAACGCAAGAAAAAACAAGAGGAAGACCAATACGAGGACTATGATGAAGATGAAGAATCAAAAAAGAAAAAGGGTAAAAAATACGATCCTAGACTTGATAGAATTTTTATTGCTAGTGGTGGTTCTGATGGTTTAAATTTAAGAAGCTTTGAACAATACGCTGTATGGTTCAATTCTGAGTCAGAGCATTTGAATTTTGACGAGTATAAATTACTTAAGCAATATGCAAAGGAAATTATTTACCTAGCAGATTTAGATAAAACTGGAGTTAAGCAAGCGCTTGAAACTGGATTGAAATATTTAGATATCAAGCTGCTTTGGTTGCCAAACAAATTAAAAGAGTTCAAAGATAAACGTGGAAACCCATGCAAGGATTTTAAAGATTATGTAGAGAAATTTTATACTGAAGACAATAATTCATTTATTACTGGATTCAATAAACTTATAGCGAACTCTTTGCCTTTACAATTTTGGACTGAATATGTTGGTCAAAATGGAAAAGTAAATTACAATTTGTCAAATACCAGGTTATATCATTTTCTTTCAATGCTAGGTTTTGGGAGATATGAAACTGAGACTACGAAAGAAGGTTACTTTTTCATTAAAAAAGAAGGTTCTATTATCAGAATATTAGAACCGTATCAGATTGAAAATTTTGTACATGAGTTCCTTGAGCATCGTGGAATGAATCCAGACCTGAGAGATTATATTTATAAATCGCCTCAACTAGGTGAACGTAGTTTGTCAAAATTGCCAAATCTTAAAATTGATTTCACTGACGCAGATAGAGAAACTCAATATTTATTCTTCAGTAAAAAAGTTTGGAAAATAACCGGAACTGAAATTACGGAATATAAACAAGGTGAAGTCGATAAGTTTGTTTGGGAAGATAAAATTATAGATTTTCCAATTAGAAAAGAGGATCCATATTTTGAAGTTAAAAAAGACCAAGATGGTGAGCTTGATATCATAATCAACAAAAACGATTGTTGGTTTATGAACTACTTGATTAATACAAGTCGTGTTCACTGGAAAGAAGAGTTAGAAGAAAAATTTGAAGGCAAACCTCAAAAAGAAGCTGACGAATATTTCAAGGAAAACAAATTCAACATTGCTGGTCCTAATTTAGATAAAGATAAAATCTACGAACAAAAACTTCATTTGATAAATAAGTTTTTCTCAATAGGATATCTTCTTCATAAATATAAAAATTACGGAAAGCCTTGGGCGGTTTTTGCTATGGATAACAAAGTTTCTGACCTTGGTGAATCTCATGGAGGTTCTGGTAAGTCAATTTGTTATGGACCAGGAATTCAACCAATTTTAAAAAGAAGAGTTTATCTAAAAGGTAGAGATCCTAAACTGACTCAAAATGATTTCATTTATCACGAAGTTTCAGAAGATACCGATTACATTTTAATTGATGATGCTACGCAATATCTAAACTTTGATTTCTTCTTTTCTGAAATTACTGGTTCGTTGAAAGTAAATCCTAAGAATGGTTCGCCATTTGAAATTCCTTTCGAAAAATCACCAAAATTTGTTTTTACTTCAAATTTTGCTCTTAGAAATGTAGATCCATCTACAGCTCGTAGATTATTGATTACGGTTTTCTCTGATTACTATCATGGTTCCAACGAGGAAGAATACAAACAAGTGAGAAAAGTGTCAGATGATTTTGATGGAAATAACCTTTTTACAGATTTCAATGAAAGCCAGTGGAATATGTACTACAATTTTTGTGCTCAATGCATTCAATTGTATTTAGGTACTGAAGAAAAACTAAATCCACCAATGGATAATGTAACCAAAAGAACATTACAAGCTGAAATGGGAGACGCATTTATGGGATGGGCTGATGGTTTCTTCGGAACTACTCACGATGTTGGAGGTGTATTAGTTTTAAAATACATCAACAACGAATTTTCTAAAGAATCGGCTTTCGACGAATTTGTAAAAGCTACTAAGCAAACCAAATGGACTCCAGCTAAATTCAAAAAAGCTGTTGCAGCATATTGTAAATGGAATAATTGGATTTTAAATCCAAAAGAAATGCACAATTCCGGAAATAGAATTATTAAGACTATCGATGGCAAAAGTCAGGAAGTACTTTTTATCTCGAATACAAAGCAAGAATCATTAACCAATGTTGAGAAAATCATTACTGATGTAAATGCTGATTTTTTTGACGAAGAATAAAATATTATGTACAGCAAATTTGAAATACTAATCATTTTTAATTCAATCAATTCAGCCGAAGAGTTTGAATTTGTATGTAACAAGTTTCAATGGATGGTAAACAATGGATTTCAAGAAAGAACAGACTTTTTACATCAAACCGCACTAAAATATTTTAACAAATTTTACAACGCTTAGTTATGGAATTACCAATCTACATTAGCACGAGAGCTACTCTAGTAAATGCTTACTGGAGTGACTTAAAAAATTCGGAAGGTATTTTTAACTTCAATAGTATATTTTTTCTGAAAGATGAAATTACTAAAGAATTTTATTCAACATACAAGCTCCATGATAACGATTGGATTTACAAACCTGACTTCGCGAAATCATCAGAAAAATATTTTGAAGAGGAAGTAAATTACCTGGTTAACAAAAGATTGATTTACAAACTTTCTACCAATAACAATAACAAGGATTTTGAATTTAGGCTTTATCTAAAACGTGCCGATTTAGATAGTATTTTCTTCTGTCCTCAGCATATAAGATTCAACAGAATCTATTATGTAGTCGATAAGAAATCGGGTTCTATTATTGGTCCAGAATACACAAATTTTGAAACTGACATTGAAAAATTTAAGGAACTAATTGAAAACGGATTTATCTACGTTCCTACCAAGAAACAAACCTTTGAGCCTTTCCGTTTGGCCAAAGCTTCTTAAGAGTATAATTTTAAAAACAATAGCCATGCACACACATTATTATGTTCATCGTTCCCATGGAACCCAGTCGATGAATAAACTACAAAAAGAGATTAGCGAATTTCTGCGTTCGCTAGATGGAAAATTAATTGATGCTGTAGATCTGCAAGAGTTTCAAAAAATCGTTATTGAAACCATCGAAGCATTAAATAAAAAATATCCTCGATGCAAACCTTTTAAGGTTTCCTTTGACAATGTTTTGTCAGATAAATCTATAAGGCTATCTGGATATTATCACGAAAATGTTTATCTGTACAAAGCCACATTAACACATTTATCAACTATAAAATAGAAATCACTATCAAACAATTAATATTATGGCAATAATTAAAACATATCAAATAGCAAAGTGCACCAAAACTGGAAAAGGTGATAATCAAATAAATTTTATTACTGGTCATGAAAAAGTTTCAGAAACTGTTTTCTATGAATTACTTGATGCAAAAATTAAAGAACTATTAGGTGAAAAAAGAATGGATCTATATGATGATGTCATTTCAAATGTAAACGACGCATTAGATTGTAAAAACCCAGTTACAATTTTAGACAGAACCTTTGAGGTAAAATTTAAAAGAACAAAAGATTAAGCTATGAAAAATAAAATTTTCCTTGAGACAATCACTCAATACATTGGTGAAACCATTACAGATGTTTCACAAGTTGGACCGTTTGAGACTGATGGACCAGAACTTGAAAGAATCTGTGAAGATTATTACACAGCTAAACTAGAGCAATCCGGACTGAGACATTTTTACAATGGTAAAAAATACGAATACATAGCTCTAGGATTTGCAATAGCAGCTATTCTAATGACAATATTGTTTTATTTTTTAATTCAAGCGCTATGAGAATGATACCAATTTTGTATAGCACTCCAATGGTTCTAGCTATACAGGCAAATAGAAAAACAAAAACTCGTAGAACTAAAGGATTAGAGTTTATAAATAAAGAACCAAATATTTACAATAGAAACAACGATCCAATTAAACATAGAAATAGAATTTGGGATTCATCAATTGAGGAAAATCCAAATCCTCTAAAAACATTTCATGGTTTTAGAAATTCAATTTCATCAGAAGTTGAATATGTAGAATGTCCTTATGGTCAAGTTGGAGATATTCTTTGGGTTCGTGAAAACTTTTATACAGCTTCAAATTGGGACCATTGGAAACCTAGTGGTTTACAATTGGTAAATGCTGAAGTTTTCTATCAAGCAGATATTCCAAACTATGATATTTCAAGACCTTTAAGTAGAGGAAAAATCAGACCAAATATTTTCCTGCCATTTTATTACGCTAGAATATTTTTAAAGATAAAATCAGTTACAGTTGAGCGTCTTCAAGATATTACTGAAGCTGATGCAATTGCTGAAGGTATAGAACAAGTTGGAGTTAATATGATGGATCGTCCATTATATAAAATTTATAATAATAATCATCCAGATAGAGATGGTATTATTTATCCAAGATGGAGCTTTTGTACTTTATGGGAATCAATAAATGGTATAGATTCCTGGAAACTAAATCCATGGGTTTGGGTAATCGAGTTTGAAAAAGTAGAAAAACCAGAAAATTTTAATTAAGATGAAAAACAAAATAATTTATTGGATTGATTTATTTGCCGGAGCTGGAGGAACTTCCACAGGAATCCATCTATCATCAGAAAATACAAAAGTATTAGCATGTGTTAACCATGATAAAAATGCAATATTATCTCATCAGTTAAATCATCCAGACGCGGTGCATTTCACTGAGGATGTTAGAGATTTTAATGTAGTTGTAAAACTTAAGCAATTGGTTGATGATTTACGATTAAGTGAACCAAATTGTGTTATAAACATATGGGCTTCTTTAGAATGTACAAATTTTTCTAATGCAAAAGGAGGTCAACCAAGGGATGCAGATAGCCGTTCTTTAGCAGAACATATGTATATGTACATTGAAAATATTAAACCTGATTTTTTTATAGTAGAAAATGTTCGAGAGTTTATGAGTTGGGGACCACTATGTGAAAATAAAAAGCCAATTTCTAAAGATTCAGGTATTTATTTTACTAATTGGATGAATACTATTGAGGCATATGGTTACAAGTCTGAAAAAAGAATTTTAAATGCTGCCGATTTTGGAGCTTGTCAATCTAGAAAAAGGCTTTTTATTCAATTTAGCTCTAAAGCATATAAAATTAATTGGCCAGAACAAACTCATTCTAAAATACCAGGTGAAAACGATTTAAAAAAATGGAATCCAGTTAAGAACGTATTGCAATTGAATATAGAAGGGAATAGTATTTTTACTAGAAAGAAACCATTGTCTCCAAAAACGATTAAAAGAATTCTTGCAGGTTGCAATAAATTCATTGCAACTGGAGAAAAAGGTTTTACGAAGCAATACAATTCAGGAAATGATGATCAAAGAGTAAAATCATTTGATGAACCAATAGGAACAGTTACTACAAATAATCGTTTTGCAGTTGTTCAAACTCACACTCATTTGAATACATATTATAATAATAGTGGTTTACATTCAATAGAGCTTCCCTCTCCTACTATAACTACAAATGATAGAGTTGCAAAAGTTGATATCGCATTTATAGATCAGCAATATGGAAATAGTAATCCGGCATCTGTAGAAAATCCGATAGGAAGTTTGACTACAGTTCCTAAGTTCAATATTATAAAAGCAAAACATTTCATTTTAAATCCGTCTTGGTTTGGTAATAATGGTAGTATTAATGAACCAAGTTATACAATTGTAGCGCGTCAAGACAAAGCTCCATTGTATTTAATATCTACAGAAAATGGAAAATTGATAGTTCCAATTTATGACGAAGATTGTGCAGCAACAATTGAGTTAAAAAAATTCATGCTTCAATATCATATTTCCGATATTAAAATGAGAATGTTGAATATTCCTGAATTAAAACAAATTCAAGGTTTTCCAATAGATTACAAGCTTGTAGGTACTCAGAAAGAGCAAAAAAAATATATTGGAAATGCTGTAGAAGTTCATCAAGCTAAAGCATTGATATCAGCTAATACATTTATAATTCTTAGCAATGAAGACTTTACAGAAAGAGAATCAGCTTGAATTATTTCAGTTTCCTAAATGCTCCGTTTGTGGCAAAGAAATGGGGAGCCATCCAAAAAATATTCACTTAGCGAATGGTTTTTTTGACCATGACACAAAAGAGAATGTTCATTGGAGCTGTAGAGACACACACTATCAAAACAAACAAAAAAAAGGATTAGGAGGTTTGTACAGCGAATTTCCGTTAATGATAAACTTATAAACTAAAATCATGAATAAAAAAACTCTCACAGAATTAGATAAAAATTTTATAAAAGAACATCGATTAGAAATTTCAATGGTTGACCTTTCTAATAAATTGAATGTTAGCTTTTATCAGGTCAAGAAGTATATGGAAGAAAACAATCTATTACTAACGCCTTCAGAAATCCAAAAAATTAGAAGTAAATCATTATCTAAAACATTTATCGAGAAA
Source organism: Flavobacterium koreense (assembly GCF_054776075.1). Taxonomy (NCBI): domain Bacteria; kingdom Pseudomonadati; phylum Bacteroidota; class Flavobacteriia; order Flavobacteriales; family Flavobacteriaceae; genus Flavobacterium; species Flavobacterium koreense. The sequence goes on from NZ_BAAHCF010000001.1 coordinate 9,133, forward strand.
CCACAAGTTAATGAAGTTTCGCCTCTTTCAAAAAAGCCAAACTTTAATCAAGATTTCTGGAACTCAGGTCTAAATCCTATTACTATGTATAGAAGTTAATTTATCTCATCATTAATAAATAACCATTAATAAATTAAAATTATGCCACAATTAGTCGGAAAAATTAAAAGAATCGAAGAGTTAAAGCAACCTTCAGAAACGTTCAAAGCTCAGGATGTAATTATCGAAACAGATGAGCAATTCACTCAAAAGGTATCAGTTCAGTTTGCACAGGATAAAGTAGAGCTGCTTAAAAACTTTGTACCAGGAGACAAAGTAAAAATCGAATACAACTTGAAAGGAAAAGAAGTTGTTAAACCAGAAAAGCCACCAATGGTATTCAATACTGTAAGCGGTTGGAAAATAGAAAAAGTAGTGTAGTTATGAAGATACCATTGGTGGATTTTAGCAGATTATTTAATCGAATAACGTTCGAGTGCTTGTGTTCAGTAGCGAAAATTTAAGACTGAACATTGCAAGTACAAAACTAGATTAAGGTTATCATAGTTTTTTCCGCAGGAAAAAACAACCAAAGCTATTGACACAAACACTTGTTAATAGCTGGTTTTTTAAAATTTAAAACGTATGAAAAAAATAATTTTAGTAGGATGTGATAGTGTGGGTTTAGGTTTAGCAATGCACTCAATTAGTTCAGTTGTTAAGCAACAAATCGAAGTTGCTATAATTGAAAATAAAAAGCAACTTGAAGAAATTAGAAATGTGGCTTTTGAACCAGAACCAATTATGATTTCAAATAATAGATTGGAATGGACTGAACCAAAAATTTACAATGATATTCCTCGAAATAAATTCTTTGATAAACCTAGAAACAATTTCAAGAAACGATAAACGTCTAGTTAGGTAAACTAGCTATTAACGTTGGGTTATTGTCGTCAGGTGGCGACAAACACAAAACAAAGTATTGATTAATCACTAAAAACAAAAGCAATGCAAAAACATTCAGAGAATACCGAAACCGACACTTGCGACAATAATGTGTTAGTAGCTGTTAAGTTAACGAAAAAAGTCTTAAATGAATTTATTAGCTGGACTACCACTAAGTATAATGATTATTTAGGTTATGGCACAAAAAAAGAAGCTGTTTTAACCGCTTATAATTCTTTATTGAAAGGTTATTATGTTCAGGCAAATGTTTATTCAAGAGATACTCAGTTTCACAAAAAAGGCGATGTTATTTTAAAAGAAAATCCCGAAGTCAAAATAGTAGAATTTCAATGCTCAGGTTCTTGTGGAGAAAATCAACGCCAAAGATTATGGAGAACAAAACAAGGTAGCGAACAATATGTAGTTGATTGCATTAATAAAACAATTACAGCTAAAAAATCAAATCGTGTTATGAAATTCGATTTGTCTATTCAATAGCTACTAACTTATAAATTGCCGCAATAAAAGTATTACTTATCTATGCCAAAGCCATTAATATATACCAAAGTCAAAGTAATAAAAATTACTGAAGTGCAGCACCAAACTTTACTCAAGCTCGACAGCTATAATGTAAATGTTGCTAGGTTCATTCGTGAAGCGATTGCCGAAAAAATTAAACGAGAATACTCGCAGTTAATTCCAAAAAAGAAAAAACAGCGTTGTCCATTCAAGCCACTTAAATAGTGGCTTTTTTTATTAATTTTACGCCATGATGTTATCCAATATAGATATAGTTATCAAAGGTGATTACGAATGGAGCTGGGAAGAGCAAGAGTACCAGGAACAGATCATTGATAACTTCAAATATAAATTTAGCAAATGGCTAGATAATTGCAACATCAGAACAACTACAGTTGTGGCTTTCAATATAAGCTACTTTCCGGAACACAGAAAGTTCCAAATTGATGCGATAAGTAACTACGAGAGTAAAATTATCTCTTTGATAAAAGAGGACCGCAAATTCAATTCTACGCATTTTCTTTAGAGGTATTACTGCATTATACTTCCTATTCCTTTTTATCTAAGCAAGTAGGTAGAAAAGCCGATTTTTTTGGCCGTTATTCCTCCCTACTCCCACCATTTAACAAAAGGCATTTAAAAATTGTAATTTTGTAATATATGGTGCGATGTGCTGTAATTCCTAAAGATTTTAATTACAAATTGATTGTAATTTTGTAATAAAAATTACAAAAAAAATGTAATTAAATAAGAGCGTACAAATTTCTAATTTCTTTATTCTTCCAAATTACAAAATTAAAAAACTCGTCAAGCCTTATAAATAAAGGCTTTAACTCAAAAATTACAGAATTACAAAAAAATAGTGACTTTTTTACATTTTTAGAATATTTACAACTACTTTTTATAATCATATTTTTATATGATTATAATAATACTTTTGTTATATTTGACTATTGAAATTTTTCGGTATGGTCTTGTTAGATAAAGTATTAAGTAATGTTCATGCTTGTAGTATTGAGTTGATGTTTGAAGTTGATGTTGTTCCTTCAAATATTACTGGATGGCAGCCTTTTTACAATTCATTTTTTGAAAATGCGACCTTCGAAAAAGCTTATGCTTCACTTTCTTCTATATTTTTTAGTGAGGAAAGTATTCTATCACCAGCTGGAACTTCCTACAAGCAAAAATTAACCTGGCGTTTTCCTGAGCATGATGGTAATAGATCAGAACGCATTGCTTTAATTCATCAAATCAAATTTGTGAAATTCAAATTTACATCTGGATTAGATTTAATCGTAGGTAGAAATGATGTGTTTCAAAACGCCAAACCAATAATAAAAGTTTCTTCAGACGGACAGCTTTGTGTCGTAGAAGTTGAAACGATGAGTATATCTCCAGCTGGTTTCACGCCAAATCCTAATGCATACGGATTGCCAACATTTATTCCACTAAGTTTATTATAAAGCTATGTCTGTAACAAATCCATTTCCGTTAAATATAACATTGAAAGTTGATTCACCTCAATTGCTTGCTTTTTTAGCTCAATTTGGAGAATCTAAATTCGCTTCAGCTAGCGACTTTAATAAAATTTTTCAAGCGCTAGATTACTTATACGAAAATATGGGTTCTGGCGGTTCTGCTTTATTTTTAGGTGACTTTGTTTCAGTTGAAGCTTTACAAGCTGAGCATCCTTCACCTGTAGCTGGTAACACTGCTAATATAATTGTTGAAGGTGGTTCTAACGATTTAGCTGTGTGGGACAATGACGATTCGCAATGGATTATTTATCCTGGTGCTGGTTATAGTTTTTCGATACCTACTTTTCAAGAAATAACTGAGCAAGGAGCTTCTTCAGATAAAGATGTTCAAGTAAACACACTTACTCAGCCATTCCAAGCCTCACTACTTGATGCTGTTGCAGGTTCTGTGAGATACATTACTCAGGACAATAAAGTTATTTTTTTATGGTCAACTGGTCAAAAAGTAGAATTATGGCTAGATGGTAGAATTGGTGATGGCACAAAAACTCTCGGTGTTCCAAGGATATCAGGTCAAGCAGCTATTAAAAAAACATTTGCTGTTTTAGGTTCTGGTACCTATGACATTTCACAAGACGATACTGATCGTATTTTGGTTTGCAATTTGCCTTTAGAGTTGATTTTTACATCAACATCACTAAGTTCTGGTCGTGAATTTGAAATTTATGTTCCGTCAACAAATTCAAGCGCTGTTACTTTAAATCCTTCAGGGGCTTCAGTAATAGGGTATTCATCTGGAATAATAACATTAAGTAAAGGATTTTATTATAGATTGTATCGTCAAGCAGGTAGTTTTCATTTAACTAAAGTACCTGAAGCTGCAACTTATATTCCAACGTCAACAGATTTAGCTTTAAAAGCAAATAATACTCTTTCATCAACTGGAGTTTCAATAACTTTTGACACTCCCAAAATTTACAACTTACCTAGTGCCCCTGCAACTGCAAATATAACCAATGATTTAACTGGTGCTAAAATAGGTGTAGTTCAAAAGATTTATCACAACAATTCATCTGCTCCTACTTTTCCGGGTGGATGGGTAAATATTGGTGGAACTTATACAAACTCCGTTTTAAATATAATTTTTGCTGAGTGGGTTGAAGGTTCTAGAGTTGAATACTGGATAGTAAAAGGATAGTTATGAGTAATTATAGAACTATATTAAATACGATGAATTCGATTACTCCAGAGTATCAAGCTTATTTGGATAGACTTACTTTTTTAGGTTTCTCACATCCTGATGAAGCTACTAAAATTAAACACAATAATGCTGTAAAATCATTAGTTGATAATGGTTTGTGGTCCAAAATTAGGAGTTTAAAATTCTTTTGGAATTCAAATATAAACGCAATTAGAGTAGACGTAAGAAATCCTTCATTATTTCAAGGAACTTTTAATGGCGTATATACTTTTACAGCAAATCAAGGAGTGCTTTTTAATAAGGCTGGGCTTGGATATTTTCATACAGGATTTATACCTTCCTCTAGTGGAGGTTCCTTATTTACATCAAGTAATGCTGGAGCATTTATTTATATAAGAACTGTACCTACTTCTAATACCGCTATTTATGGTAATGGAGTGTGGTATTTTTACCATATTGGATCTGATACTTCTATAAGATTAAATAGTTACAGTAACATTGCAACAAGCATTAATCTTTCTGGAATAGGTGTTAAAGCTGTTTATAGAGATAATACTACTTTAAATATTTATAATAACGCGGCAAAAAGTATACAAACAAAAAGCAGTGACGGACTTAACCCCAATCCGGTCTTCATTGCAAATCATGCGGGAACTTACACTCAGGTAGAAGTTGGAGGTATTCAAGTTTTATCTGCTTTTCTCACAGAAACAGAACACAACCTACTAGTATCAATTAATAATACATTAATCTCTTAAAATCATGATTAGAACAATTGAACCTGTAAGTTATAATCCAGTTGATTTGAACTTAAAAGAAATCGTTTATGCTAAAGTTGTTTCCGCATTAAGAAATGATGAAAACGAAACCTATACTTTGAACATTAAAGAATGGGTTGATATTCCATATGAGGAAAATGTCCCTAATGAGCAAGGAGAAATGACGATTCAACAATTCGTAAAAACAAAAGAAGTTAGAAGCTTACAAAAAGTTATGACTTTTGATGAAGCTGATTTATTGACAGGGTATTTAGATCAAAATTTTGAAATTCAAGAGAATGGTTCAAGAAGAAGAAAAAGATACACTGTTTTAGGTCATTTGGTTATCAATAATCAAGAAGGAGTTAGAAATGTAGCGTGGGAATTAGTATGATAAAAAATAGATTTTATAAAGACTTCACTCCTATCCAACTTAGTGTTGGTGATGTCCTTATGAAATCAGAAATGGTTGGATTGGATTATAAACATCCAATACGAACATTACATTTAGAAGCGTGGCAAAGCTTTGAGCGTGGTGAATGGTGCTATGATGGTGCAACCTTTGTAAAAGAAAGGTTTTCAAATAGTGTTTTCGAGCTCGCGTCATTTATTCACGATTGGCGCAATTCAATGGGCTATGTCGGTTTCTGGGTAGATAAAGAATTTATAGATATCATGATTTGCTTAAACTATCCATTTAACAAAATCTTAATTCGATATCTACTAATGCGGCTCACTTTTGTAAATGTGGTGCTGCACAAGATTAAAAAAAATTACAATCCAAATAAACCTTCTTTGATATACAGTTTATGAGTCAAGTTCTAGTAACTATTCGTCCTCACTTAATACCATTCTTCTTTGAGGAAATGGAAGGAACTTTAGCGAGTTATGAAGGTCAAAAAGTGAACATGATTAGACTATTACCATCCTCGTCATTGGCAAACTATCTGTATACTCAAATCAATTATGTAAAAAAGAACAGCAGGAACTTTCCTAATGATCAATTTCTTTTTTATCTAAGCATCCAGTACAAACAATTTTATATTTTATCTGGAACCGTTTATTTAGACCAAAAAGGAGAAAGGTCAGAACTAAAAATGGAATTGGATAAAGTGAGAGATTTGAATAATCTGTTAGAAGATATTTTTAGAACATCATTAGTGATGTTTGTAGATGGATGTCGAGCTGGTAGATTAGGCGTTTCTAAATCGGTTCTTTTGTTTATGGAAAAGTACAATCTTATTGAGTATGGTTTTGAAGTGCCTACTATGCGAAAAATGTACTATGAACAAAAGAAAAAAAAAGTACTAAATCGTTTCCAAAAACGTAGTACCAATCAAGTCATAGGTTTCTTTTAGTAAATTTTACATTCACAACTTATATGAAATTTTCACACGAATTTCGTTGAAAATTATTAGCAATGACGTTCTCAAGAAAAAACTACAACAAGAAAAAACCTTCATGGTTTTTAAAAGTGAAAAAAGCAATCACTTTACTTTCTGATGCAGCAACCATAATTCTTTTAGGAATTGGATATGCAGAAAATAGTTTGTTGATTTTGATTTTAAGAGTCGGAATCAGTGCTGTTCTTGAGAGTGTCCAACTTTTGATAAGCGATGAAACCAATGAATAATTTATTTCACTTATTAGATTTAAAGCTTTCTATAGCTGGATTAGCTTTTTTAGCAGTATCAGTTTCTAGTCTTGACGTATCATTAAAAATTTTAGGTTCTATACTGTTTATAGGGTTTAACATTCGTAGATGGTACATCATGGAAAAAAATCATAAACAAGGTAATCATGACAAAAATCAATAGACCACAATTCTATAAAAACTTCCGTAAGCAATTTGGAAAGCTTTCCCAATTACAAGTTGAAGGAATTGAAGCAATTTTTAACGAATGGGAAAGATTAAAGCTATCTGATTTAAGGTGGCTAGCTTATATTTTAGCTACAGCTTGGCATGAAACTGACAAAACCATGCAACCTATTGAAGAGTATGGAAAAGGGAAATCTAGACGCTATGGAAAGAAAATAAAACATTCAGGTGTTGCGTATGTTTTTCCAAATAAAATATTTTTTGGTCGTGGTCATGTAATGTTGACTTGGTTTGAAAATTATGAGTTAATGGGTAAACTTATAGGAGTTGATCTATTGAAAAATCCAGAGCTAGCATTGGTGATGGAAAATTCAATTAAAATTATGTTTGAAGGAATGCTTCGTGGAGCTTCCTCTTTTGGAGATTTTACAGGAAGATGTTTGGAGCAATATTTTAACGAAAAAAATAATGATCCAATTGGAGCTCGACGAATTATCAATGGAACTGATAAGGCCGAATTGATAAAAGGTCATCACGATAAATTTTTAATCTGTTTAACAACTTAAAATATGAAATTAAGTAAAATTATTACCGGTGCATTCCTAACTATTGTATTGATTTTTGTTTTTGCAATCGCTTTTAGTAGCTGTAGTTCTGTAAAAAAACAAAAGCAATCGGATAGTTTAAAAATTGAAAATACTGCTTCTGTAGATTCTAGCTCTCAAGCTGCTGTCAAAAAAGAAGAAACTAAAAAAGAGTCTGAAGAAAAAAAAGAAGAATCTACATCTGAAGGAACTGAGATTAATTTGAAGCCAGGCGATTCTTTAGAAGTTACCAACTACGATAAAGATGGTAAAAAAACAGGAAGCAAAAAATATAAAGGTTCTGGCAGTATTAAAGACTTTAAAGAATCTAAAAAAAAGCAAGAAACTAAAACAAGTGATGTTTCCAAAAAATCAGATTCTATTGGTAAAACTGATTTATCAAAGGCATCATCAGATAAAGTTTTAGCAGATAGCAATTCATTAGACGTAAATAAAAAAGGAGTTTCATTCATGAATCAACTTTTATGGCTTGCAATATTGATTTTACTAGTTGGCTTAGAGTTGCGATATGGTGCAATTTCAAAGCTTTTTATATATCTATTTAAAAGAAAAAAAGATGAAAGTAAATAATCTTATTACCGATTTATATAAAGGTCAATGGGCTATTTCTATCGATGCATCAGGTTATTTGTATAGAGTTGCAAATGATATTGTTGCAGGTAAAGAAATGAATTTAAATCTTAAAGCTAAGCAGCTAATAGATTTCTATGACGAAAATAGCGAACCTATAAAACCAAATGAAGACGGATTTTTAGAGGTTCCTGAAGGTTCTACAGCTGTTATTAATATGATAGGACCAATTATCACTTATGGTGATTATTGTACTTATGGAGCTGATGAAATCATTAAACAATTCGAGAAGTTAGACAGTAATCCAAATATAAAATCAATCATTGTTTTTATGGATGGTCCTGGAGGAGCTGTGTCCGCAATTTCTCCTTTCTTGAACTTTGGAGCTGCCAGAGATAAAAAGAAAGTTCTGGGAGTTGTTTATGAGCAAATGTGTTCAGCTCATCTTTATATAGCTTATGGCTTACAACCAGACTTTGTTTGGGCATCAAATAATATTACTGCTAATGCTGGTTCATTAGGTGTGATGGTTTCTTGGCTTGATGATAAGAAATGGTTGGAAATGCAAGGACTTGAAAAAGTTGCTGTATATCCAGATGAGAGTAAAGATAAAAATTTACCTCTTCGTCATGCGATTGATGGAAATTATGATTTGATTAAAACGGAAATGCTTTCTCCGTTAGCTTTAAGATTTCAAGAGGATATGATTCGCTTGAATCCTAATCTAAAAAGTAAAGTACCTGGTGTTTTAACTGGGAAAGTATTTTATGCTGATGATGCCATCGAAGTTGGTTTTGCCAATAGAGTTGGAACAATGTCTGAAGCTATGAAATACGTTCAAACTTTGAGTGAACTGAATCACTATAAACCTAATGTTTAATTTAAATTATTTAATCCTATGAAATGGAAATTCATGGCTAAAACAGTTAGCTTCTTAGTTGCCTTATTTGGCACAACAGAACTACCAGTAAATGCCGAAAACAGAACAATGGAATTAACGCCCGAACAGGAAGCCATGGCCAAAGCAGCTCTTGGTGAAAAATATGAGGATGTTAGAAACGCAATCAACGGTGAGTTGAAACAAATGGCTGAAAACGATTTTGACTTGAAAGCAATTCAAGATGAAATAGATGCAGCTAGACAGGAATTGGCTTTAAATACTGAAGCAAATGCTGATGGAGGAAAGCCTCAAGAAGAGCGTGGAAATACGCCTATTCATACACAAATTGCAGAATTACGTAAAGAGTATGATGCAAAATTTAAATTATTAGTTAACGAAGGTGTTGGCGATCAAGGTCAAGCTATTAACCAAAATGGTAAACAAATGAATCATTCTACAACACACCTATTTGGTATTTCAGAAGATTATAATGCTTTTGAAGGTAGACCATGGAATGCTAAAGCAGCTGGAGTTATTAAAGCTGGAGTTTCAAACTTTAATGATAAAGTAGATATTCCATTACTTCAAGGTGATATCGAGCACTTCGTTAGAAAAAATCCAACCGCAATTGAATCAATTTTTGATGATTTTATTGGTCTTCCAAAAGACTGGGGAATGCAGTCAGGAATTATCGATAGAGTTGTAAGCGGATTAATTGCTCCTTCAGAAATTACTCAAGGAGATAACGGCGGATGGAACCCTAAAGGTGAAGTTGTTATTGAAACTGAAGAAGGAAGAGTTTACGATAAAAAAATAGATATTACATTAACTGGAGAGAAACTTAAACAAATTGAAAAAAGCTGGTTAAGTTATATGAATACTGCTGATGGCTCACATCCTTGGAAAACAACATTTGTTGGATTCTTAATGGGTGAATACATCAAACAAGCTGTTCTTGATTCTCGTATTGCTCAAGTAAATGGTATCTATGTAAAAACTCCAAAAGAATTAACAGGTTTAAATGTTAACTCTCAAAATGGTTTAAGAGCATTATGGTACTACTACAGAGATATTGAGAAAAAATATAAAGCTTTTGATATTGGTGAACCGACAAAAGAAAACATTGTAGACTATGTTAAAACAATGATTGAAATGATTCCTTTACACAAAAGAAATCAGCAAGGTTGGGAAATTCAATTATCTAGTGATTTAATGTTATGGTATGCTGAACGTGCTGGAGATTTCTATCAATTGCAATATACAACAGACCAAGGGAAAACTAATTACATGGGTGCAACTCCATTGAATTATCCAAACTTTAAGTTTCAACCATTAGTTGACCAAACTGATACATTATTCATTGGTATTACTAAATCTAAAAACGTTGAAGTTTTATCTTATCGTGAAAACGAAAAAGGTGAGTTCACTGTAACTAGAGAAAAAAGAGATACTAACATGTTTGCTGATTTCAAAGAAGGAATTAGATTCATTCAAGTTGGTAGAAAATATACTGAAGGAGAGCCTAAAGAATTTGAATTCCAAATGCTATATTCTAACAGTGTGCCTATTTTCTCATCAGAAACTAGAATTCCATTGTTTGATCCAAAATCTACAACAATTTCATTCAAGTATCCGTACTTCTACCCTCATTTAGAAATTGTTCAAAATGATTATGGTCAAGACATCACAAATATTACAGGTGTTGTTGCTGGACAAATTGTTACAATTACTGGTTTAACTACTTTAAGCGCTGCTAGAAAAGTTAAAAACAATGCTAACTTAATTATTGGTGCTGACTTTGAATTAAATTCAGGAGGCACATTAACTTTAGTTGTTCAAGATGATTTGAAATTGAAAAAATTATATGCTACAAGTGGACCTGCAGCTCCAGCAGAAACTGATAAAGAATTCAACGGAACTTCTTTTGATAGTAAAGGTGGAAATGTATTTAGATTTACTGGTACTGCTAATACAACTTTGGCAAATATCTTGAATGGTGTTGATGGTAAACAAATTACTATCTATGGAAATGATACTGCAAACGTAGCTTTAACAGTTACAGATGTTGCTGGTGCAATTGAAGTTGTATCTAATGCAGTTCTTGGAGCTTCTACTGACTTTATAAAATTAACGCGAGTTAATGGAGTTTGGTACGAAACTAGTCGTTTAATCGCTTAATTTTAATATAAAATGGCAAAAGTAAATTTAGCAAAAGCAACAGGAGCAAGTTCTCCTGGTGCTGCTGCTCCAAAAAATGAAATAATCATTTTTGAAGCAGACGGAGTAATATTCCCTAACTCTGACCAAGGTGGGGTTTTAATTGAAGGAAGTTTTGTTTTACCTAGTGGAGATAAAATGGTTACCGTTTATTCTACTAAATCTAAAACAGAAGCTTCTATGGAAACTGAAGGAGATGAGGATTCAATGTCTTTCAAATCGATGGTTAAGTTACAGCATCCAGGTAACAGTAAAGCTGTTAAAGAATTTATTCAGTTTTGGACAGGTAAAAATGTTATTGTAATGCATAGAGCTTGTGGTGAAAGTCACTATGAAGTATGTGGAACGCCTTGTGCTCCATTACAATTAAAAGCAGCTAAGCAAGATAATAATGACGGTAGATTCTGGACTATGTCATTTGAACCTTTCGCAAAATCTGGATTTGTACCAAAAATCTATGAAGGAGCTGTAGTAATTGCAGAACCTCATGCGGTTGCAGATGTTGCAGCATTACCTTTATTAAAAGCAAATGGAGTTCAGTATCAATTACCATCATTAGCTGTTACAGATGTAATTGAAGTTGATGGAATTGATTTAGATCATGGAACTATCGTAACGCTTATTGGTGGTGGTGGCGCAGCTCCTGCTACTTTAGCAAACGCTGCTTCAGGTGATGTTACTGCTGTTTTAACTTCAGGAACTACTTGGGTAGGTTTATTGAACGCTGTTATCCAATTAAAAGTGTTTAAAGCTGGTGCTACAACTTATTTATTTGAATTATCTAGAGGATAGTTTTTTATATTTTGTTTGATTAGTTGGAAAACCTCCTGTTTATTCAGGAGGTTTTTTTTATGTAAAGTTTCACGTTACACTTTTTAAAAAATGTAATTACCAATTTTGAGCAACGTAATTACATAAAAAAATATAGACATGTCACACGAAAAAAAAGAAGTAATCATTTTTCTAAGAGAAAAAGATTCTATGTCGCCTTACGAACAATTTAATAAGGCGTTTAATTATTACAGAAATAATCCAAGAAAAAGCCGTTCATTAGAACTGAGTTATAATCGTCTTGGATATTCTGAGCAAAACTTGAAAAACATTCTTTATGATTTAAGAAAGGTGTTTGATATTTCAGAAGTTGAAGTAGTTGCAACAGTTTCTGAAGTAGTAAAAGAAGAATTAAAAAATGCTTATGAATTATTCTTGCAAGCTTTTGAAGCTATGGGAGAAGAGTTTAAAAATCTTGCATTACAATTATTTAAAGTTGCTGATGTTTATGGTGAGCACGTTTTAAAAATAGAAGCTTTTGAAATCTATTTTAAAGAAACTTTAGACCAATTAGAAGAATTGAAAAATTCAAATCCTTTATTCCTAGAATTAAGTGACGAGTTGCAATTAGATGCTTTAATTTCTCATTTTGAAGAGCAAGTTAAAGATGTTGAAATTTCTGAAGAGGTTAGAGTTTTAGTTGATGGACTTACTCCAGGAACTCCGGTTGTCCCTTTAAATGCAAAAAAAGATTTCTTGAATGATTTATCACAGAAAGCTGCTGCCGTAATAAGTTCTGTTACTGGTGAAGATGCTCAAGCGATAAAAGTTGAAGATTTCCAAAATGTTCGCGAAGAGTTCCCTTTCTTAAATGAGGATGATTGCCCTGATGTTATGCTTATTATTGTCGGAAAAAGAATTTCTGCATTTAAAAAATACCAATTTTTGCACGATTTACTTCAACAGGTAAATGAAGGTAAACATCCAGAAACCACTGAAGAAGAAAAACTTGATTTAACTAAAAAAGTTGAAGCTGCATATGAAGAAAATCGTTTGTGTTGGGATGAGTTAAAGCATTACGACACTAATAAAACTTTCTTAGGTAAACATCCAGTATTCTACGAAAGCAATATCAAAAAAGAAGTTGAGTTGATGACAAATGATGAATTGATTAAATTCAAAAGTTCGTCTGTAAAATACTTCAGTACAAATAAAAAGGATTTAATCACACACGCTGGAAATCCTGAAAAGGTTGAAGCAATTAATAAAAGAATTGCTGACAGAGAATTTAAGCTATCATTGGTAAACGCTAAACTTGGTGTTTCTCAGGATGGCACAAAATAGATTCTTTGATTTTAACAATCAAAAAAAAGAAGAAAAGAAAGAAAAACCATCTGAGTTATTCACTTCAAAGTTTATCGCTAGTCACTATCAAAAAATTAAAAATGTAGGTGAAGACTTAATGAAGGTTCCAACAAAAGATGAGTTTTTCTTTCTTCAAACTGATAAAGCATTTAATGCTTTCACATTTATTCCATTTGTAGCTAAAACTTATCCAGTCAAACATTTATACGCATGTACTTATAGTATAAGTAGAAAAGTGATTGACGCATTAATAGAAATGCACGATAAGGGAATGATTGAGCAAATCACACTTTTGATATCCGAAAGTATGATCAAACGAAATCCAACCACAATTGAAAATTTGAAAGCTATGTGTACTACTAGACCAAATATTAAAGTGCAATATGCCTGGTCTCATGCAAAGGTTTGTTTGATGGAAACTCACGATTTTCATTTCGTGATTGAAGGTTCTGGGAATTGGGCAGAAAATGCACATTTTGAACAATATGTTTTTGCGAATTCCAAAGGGTTGTATGATTTTAGATTACAACTATTTACTAATGTAAACATGATAAAATACTGATGAAACTATTTTTAAAAATTGTTGGAATCGCATTTATGCTTTTATCATTCCTAATTGGAATAACGTTAGAAATTACTCAAGTAAAATTGCCATATCAACTATTGGTTTTTATGGCATTTTGCTTTTTTCTATTATCAATATTCATTTTTATAAAACTGAAAGATATCAAAGGATAATTGAAAAAGATGGCGTAGTGGAATTAATCAAAATAGCAACAAAAATAAAAGGAATGTTTAACGAATTAGAATTAGTGTAAAATGGAATTAAATATAATATGCGGAATTATTGCAATATCCATTCTTTTACCTATAGCAATAGTATTATTATTTATAGTTTTAGATAAAGATTTTAATGGTTATACAAGAAAAATACCTTTACCTCCAAAATCTTTAAGACCTAAAAAAAGCAAAGAAAATGGATAAGCTACTGTCAATACATATAAGCGATGAAGATTTAGAAACTATATTCAATATGGCCGCTTGCAATTACGCACCTAGCGATATTGCATTACAGCTTAATGTAGATAAAAAATCTTTTTTGGCTTTATTCAATAATAAAGAATCAGATGTTCGTCAGTCATATGATGCCGGAAAGCTTTCTACAACATTTGCAATAATGAGCAAGCAAAAAGAATTAGCTGAAGGTGGAAATATTACTGCAGCACAAATTTTCCTTCGAGAAAGTGAAAGGATAGATATAGAGAATATTAAGAACCGATTATTATTTGGCCATGAAATTGATTGAAAGCGTAAAACTTGATGATATCTATCGTTTTTTAGAAACTGGGAACCCAGACAATGCTCCTGAAGAAATAGTTTACTATTTAGAGTTGCTTTCTAAAATCGACGGTATGATTCGTAGAATTGACAGATTTGGTTCTAAAAAAATAGTTATAAATCATCTTATCATTACAGAAAAACTATCTGAATACAAGGCTAAGCAAATGTATGATGAGGCAATTGAGTATTTTTATAATGATACTACAATAACCTTAAAATCTTGGAGTAATTTTTATGCTGACATTATTGATCAAGAAATCAATTTCATGAGGTTAGTTAAAAAAGATACTGCGGATAGTAAACGTATTATTGATGCTGCGAAAACTGCTTTTGAAGTTAGAGGAGGAAACAAAGAACAACAAGAAGAGCTTCCTCCAGAGTTATTCCAAAAACCTTGGGTTGTTTACACCACAGATGTTGAAACTTTAGGAATGGCAAAAGTAGACAGAAATAGAATAAAAGAATTCATTGACAAAAAAGTCCCTGAATTAACAGAAAAAGAACGTCAGCGCCTATATATGGAAGCTGATATAATTCCATTTAAAGCATTGCCAAATGACGAAGAGAATCCACGTAAAAACTAATGCTGAAAATGTAGATAACAGATTTGTTTCAAAAGCAAAAATGTTAGTTGATTTAATAGATCCTAAAGACTTCTATGGTGTTTTAGGTCGTGCAACAGGTAAAACTGCCGATATTGTTGCAGAACGCTCCCAGCGCATTATCTACGATATGCCTAGAAGTTATCAAATGTTTGTTTCTGACACTTATATGAATGCATTGACAAACGTTTTGCCAGCTCTTATTGAGGGTTGGCAAAGAAAAGGATGGCGTGAAGGGATTCATTTTGTTACTGATAAGCGTCCGCCATCACATTTTCAATTACCTTATAAACCACCATTACACTATAAACATACTATTTCAATATTTAATGGAACTTTTTTTAATCTTGGAAGTTTAGACCAGCCATCAGGTTTGGCCGGTTCTTCCTATCAACATCGATACGGTGATGAAGCTCGTTTGTTAAAAAAGAAAAAACTAGACCGCTCTACTCCTGCTCTTCGTGGTGAGTTTGTCAATTTTGGACACTCGGTGTATTATATGGGAAATACATTTACTACCGATATGCCAAATATTTTGACGTCAGATGATGATTGGATTCTTCAGATGGAAAAAGAAATGGATTCGGAACAAATAGAACTGGCTTTATATGCTGCTATAGAATTAAACAATGTTAAGCGTGAAATAATGGCAAATGAGCAAATTGGCAATATTTCAGAGCGTGCACGTTTGGAAAAATCCTATCGTAAATGGAATGAGCTTTGGATAAGAATTAGAAAAGATTCAACTTTTTTTTATGCAGCATCATCATTAGTAAATCTCGATATTTTGACCGATGGCTATTTTAAACAAACATTAAAAGCGCTTGGTCCTGAAGAATTCAGAAGTGCAATTTTATCATTTAAAATAAATGTTTCTAAAGGCGAACAATTTTATAGCCATTTAGGAGATCATCATTTCTATGAAGATGGAACTGATATCTCCTATTTTGAAAAATTCAGCATTTTTGACACTATAAAAGATAGTTGCAAGTCAATGAGTAAGCGTTATTACGATATTGATTCTCCGGTAGAATGTGGTGTAGATTTTGGAGATATGAGTTCTATGGTTACAGGTCAAAGAAGAGGAAACTATCTTTATGCTCTAAAAGAATTTTACACATTGCATCCAGAAGATGAAATGACACTTGGAGCAAAATTTAGAGAGTTCTATCAAGATCATAAATACAAAATTTTGTATATGTATTATGATAGAGCTGGAAATCAAAACGCCAAAATGAAAACCGATAAAGCAAATTATCTAAAGAATGCAATTGAGTATCTTCCAGATGGAAGCTCAAGCGGTTGGATTGTTCATTTAATGAATGAGTTTCAAGGTAACATTTATCAAGAAGAGGAATTTAATTTAGCAAAGCAATTAATGGGAGAATCAGTGCCAGGATTACCAAAGCTTCGAATAGATAAATTAAAGTGTAAATGTTTGACAAGTTCCTTGAAGTTGACAAAAATTATTTTGAAAACAGATAAGATGGGAACCAGAACCATTCACAAAGATAAGTCTTCAGAAAAATTGCCTTTACAATCTAGACCAATGTTTTCGACTAATTTCAGTGATGCGTTTAAGTATTGGATATGTCGTCCTGACTTTTTTGATGTTGCAAATATCCATAACGTTTATTCCGGAATGGATCCTTCTGTTATTGGAAGATAAAATTTGTATATTTGTGTATTGATAATCTAAAAATAACGCCATGAGTATTTTAAAAAAAGAAGAGTACACTATCTCTTATTCAAAATTTGAGCATCTACTTCATGAGATATCTTTTAAAAAAAGAAAATTTTGTGAAACAAATTTTTTGAGAGAAAAACAAATTAAAATTTTAATGCCCGAGTATTTAAAGGATTTAATAATGATGTATAATACAAATATGGGCGTTAATAGTGACAGTCATTATTTTGAAGGTGTAGAAATTTTGCCTCATTATGTAAATGAAGTTGTTATTTATAAAACACAATTTTATCCAAAAAAAGAAAATATTTTACCTGAAATAGTAAATCTTTCGATTTATGAGTGAAAATAAAGACTTTCAAAACCTTGTAGTTTTGGAGCAAGCTCGCGAAACTGCAAAAGAAACTTTACTTCATAAATACGATGAAGTAGTTGCGCCTTTTATTCATATTATTCAGCAAGTTATGAAATCTAATAATGAAAATCATTTTGAAGCTTTAAAGCGCATCCAGGATAAAACAGATTTAGCAAAAGAACCTATAAAGAAAATCCTTTTTGCATCTGCTTTGATGGAAATTGTGGAGGAAGTAAATTTAAAACCATTAGCGTGATGAGTGAAAAAAAACAAATGGTTGTTTTTGAAAGTGGTGCTGAAATGTCGCTAGAAACGTTTGTCGCTATTGAAAAAGCTGATTTAAAAGATTTAAAATCAAAAATGATTGATGATTTAAGAAAATCAAAGTTAAACTCTAAAAATGATTTGTATGATAGAAGAAGTAAATAAAATTTTAGAATTTATAGTTCAAAATAAACTAATTCTTATTGATTGGAATTTCAGTATTGGTGGTGGTGAGTTGGCAACACATATTAAAAAAGACAATCATGTAGTTTTTATAAGAATGGAAGAGGAAGAAGATTTTGCAATTACTAAAGATAATTTTGAAAGAATTTTTAACAGGCTTTTAGCTGATAATTTATAGATTATGAGTGTAAAAAAAATAAAATTAAATTTATCACTTCATCAGATTAGTATTTTAGAAAATGCACAGAAAGCAATTAATAAAAATATTATTGCAACTTCAGTAAATCAAAATCCTAAAATCAGAATGGCTCAAGTTGGAGGTCCTGCAATTATAGGTGAAAGAATTTCTAACGAACCAATAATGGATAGATTTGGCGATGTTGTGTATCTTGAAGGTAGAAGATTAAAAGCCACTTCTTTTATAGGCGAAATAGAATTAAGTGAAATTGAAAAGCAGAACTTAAAAAATTTTAATGAAGAAATATAAAATCGTAAATTCTATTTTACCATTAATTACAATTTTTTATTTTGGCTATTGGTCCTATCAATATAATATCAATAATAGAATTATAGACAATTTTCATCTGATGATATTTATGTTTCTTTTATTTGGATTATCTACAAAGAAAAAATAAAAATACGTTAGTATTTCATAAAAAGAAGAAAGAAGACACAAAACTCCGCCCGATTGGGCGGAATTTTTTTTGCATAGAAAAAACGGCTTTAAATTAGCCGTTTTTAGCGCTTGGATAGTAAAATATACACTTTGTTTGGTGTTTCCAAAATTCGTAATTTGTGACTAAAGAAAAGCGGTAATTATTCATTATTAGTGCATCGTGGCAGTGTATTTCTGCTCTTATTTCGTGAAAGCACAAATTTATAGCAGTCATTTTGCAACAAATCGGGTCTAAATCTTCACAAACGTAATAATTGCCTTTACTATGTTGATTAGCTGCTAAAATCATCCTTCCACTTCCGCACGTCGGCTCGTTCATAGTTTTTCCCCATTCGTTAGAATCAAATAAAATTTTCGCCATAAAATCGCAAATCGGTCGAGGTGTAAAGAATTGACCGAATGAAGATTTTTTATAGTTACTCGCTAAACATTCGTAATAATCGCCTAAAGGGTCGCACCAAATACCAAAAGTTTTATTTTGGTTGTATATTTTCATCAGCTCTCCAAAAAGTTTACAAAAAATGTCGATTTCTTGGCGGTTGTATTTTTTAATAGTTTGTAAATATAACTCCTCCTGTGTTTGGTGTCCCATTGCACAAATAATAATCGTTAGTAAATCATCAAATATTTGACTTAAATCAAATTTATAATGAAATTCATAAAATAAGGAGTTGAAATTTTTCAACTCCTTTGGCACGTCTCTATTTTTTAGCATCGTTTTAAAACTTGGGCGTTTGAAAATAAATAACAAAGCGGAAAAAATTCTTCTTCGTCTTCTTCTTGGTTCTGGCTCTGCTTGTGCTCCTCGCCTTTTGTCTTTTGTTTTGGTTTTCCCCAAACTATAAAAGCTTTTGCGCCTTTTTTTACTTGAAAATCTTCTTTATTCCAATCGTGCAAAGTTTTAAAGATGAAATTTTCTTCATCTTTATAAAATTCGTGAATTAGAATTTCATTTACTGTCATTCCTTCACAGTCTGCATTCATTCGCATTTTTGCTATTTTCGAGAGTTCTTGCAACTCTTTTCGTTTTGCTCGGTGTTGTTCTTGCTTTTCGGTCATTTTGGCTTAAATATTAATAATTTCACTTTCGTTTGTCGTCATATAATGAACGTTATCAAGGTTAAACCCTTGTTTTATTATATAATTTTCGGGTTTGGCGATGTGCTTTTTTTTAAGTTTAGATTTATAAACTTTTCCGCTGTGGTAATCAAAAATAAATATGTGCATTACTCTACTTTTGTTATAATTAGTTTGTTTTCAAAAACTTCAATTTTGACTTTTTCACCTATTTCAAAACCGGCTTTATTTAGCCAGTTTCCGGAAATATTTAATTTTGGCTTTAAATAGGATTTTTTCCAACGTGGGCGCACACATAAAGCCGATATAGTGCTAGTGCGTATATTAAAAAACATAATCGTTAAAATCTGAATTAGTATTTTGATTGTCTTGGATGAATAACTCTGCAATGGCTTGGGCTTTGTTCCAGGCGTTTGTACATTGCTTTTTAAAGTATTCGTAATCGGTATAATTAAAGACTTTTGAAAGTCCTTTTTCGTGAAGTATAGATTTTACTTGCGTAGATAATTTGAAAGCGTTATTTTTGCTCTCAGTTATTGAGTTTTTGTGCATGGCGTATAAAAATTTAATGATTATCAAAAACCCGAAGTGTTCCACCACTTCGGGTTTATTGTTTTTCTTAGACTATGAAAGCTTTTACTTCCTCGTCTGCTTTAGTAATAAAAAGACTTAAATCTTCTTGAATTACTTTCAAAACTTTTTCAATAGTTTGAGAGTTTGTAACTTCAAATTTAAAACCACTTGCGTTACTTAAAGAAATTTTTTCTTTTGTTCCGTCGCTTGATAAAACAAACTTGTTTAGTTCGTCTTCTTTGGTTTTCAAAAACTTGAATTTTTCTCCTAAAATTAGGAATTGGTCAAGTCTTTTCAATCTTACTTCTGCGCTCGGATTTAAAAGATTAGAAACTTCTTGTTTCTCGATTGGTTTTTCTGCATCCTTTAAAGGTGCTTTTTCTACAATTACGGCAGGTTTTAAATTTTCCACCACTTTTAAAACGTTTTCATTTTTAACGTTTTTAACGTCCTCTTTTGTCTGTGCTTTTTGGCTCATAAAAAATGTATTTAATTGATTATCAATACATAAATATACAAAAAATTGTAATTACCACAAAAAAAACAACTCAAAAAACACTACTTTTTTATTAAAATTTAATAATTTTTAATTATTCTAAATAGGATAAAATCAAATAGAAAAAGTTCAAAAATTGCTGCAAAAAAAAATCAAAAAATCACAAATCGTTAACAAACAACATTTTAACCCGTTCTAAAAACGTGTTAAATGTGTTTGTTTGAACGAAAAGCACGCCCCGCTATGTTCTCGTAAGGTAATTACATTCGTGCCTCAAATCGCAGAAATATGAGGCGCGCACCAGTTGTGGGCGTAGCACCACCAACTGGTAACTACACCAATACCTTACTATGTAAAGTTTCACGTTACACTTACACTATTATTTCATGCGTAACCTTGTACTATAAATGGTAATTACATGAACATCACACCTTATGAAGCTTTAGACCGTATGAGACAATTAACAGAAGCTGGCGTTCCATTCTCTTTTAGTTTCATGTCGTTGAATAAAACAAAAGGTACAAGCAATGGTCTGGTTAATGTTGATAGAGCTATACTAAGACAAGGTTTAAGAGATGACCAAAGTAATTTATCACAGCAGTTGGTAGGTTATAAAGACTTGGATAAAAGCGAAGCACCTAGATTCTTTCACATACCATTAATGATTTCATTCAACGAACACACAATAAAACCTTAATTATGGAAGTATCTTATGAACATGGTGGTGCAATAGTATCAACACCTAAAGTATCATTCACTTATCAAGTTGCAGAAACTCCTAGAGACTTCGATAGAAGGTCTAGTAGTGGTCTTGATGCTTTAAGATGGAATAACATTCAGAATCATATTGGTGAGTATATCATATATCCGTATGGTACTAATAATGATTTACCTCAAATCATTGCCGATATTGTACATAACAGTTATAATGTTCCAGGATTTCTAAAAAGAAAGACTGAGTTACTTTGGGGCGGTGGTCCTAAGTTATATGTAGATAAACTTGTAGAAGGTAAAGATACTCGAGTACGTGTAGAAAATCCCAAGATTCAAAAGTGGTTAGACTCTATTGATTATGAAAAGAAACTATTACAGGCTTGTGTTGACTATCAACATATACAAGGTACGTTTACAAGATATGAATTGAATAAGGGTTCTAGGATAGGAAAACCTTTCATTGCTAACTTACATCATGTGCAACCAGATAAAGGCAGATTGGCGCGTTTACGTTCAAATAAGAATTTAGATCCTACACATATCGTTGTAAGTAATTGGAATTTCAATCATATCAATGCTGTTGCAGATAGTAGAGCTTATCCATTATTTGATTTTAATAAGCCATTTGCTAATGAGAATAGCATTCTTTATTCTAACATGTATTCGTTTTGTTCCGATTACTATACAGTACCTGACTTATATGGTTCGTTAGAATGGATTAATCGTTCAACTGCTGTACCTCTTATCTTCAAAGCTTTTGCTAAAAACTCAATGAATTTAAAGTATCACATTATATCTCCAGCAGGTTATTGGGATAAGAAAAAAACCGAACTTCAAGCATATCATAAAGGAGATTATAATGACAAAATGCTTCAAGATTTAGAAAGAAAAATATTAGATCAGTTTGCAGATGTTTTATCTGGAGCTGATAATGTAGGTAAGTATTTGCATACTACCGAAATTCTAAAAATGGTTGGTCACGATTTAGTAAAAGAAGGTTGGGAAATTAAAGTATTAGACCAAAAGATTAAAGACTTTGTAGAAGCTCAGATACTTATTTCAGATAAGGCTGACAAAGCAATATCTGCTGGTGTAAATATTCATCCTGTATTAGCAAACATTACAGATTCTGGTCGTGCTAATTCAGGTTCTGAACAAATCTATGCATTATTAAATTACCTTAATACTGGTGTTGATATTCAAGAAATGATTATTTGTAAGCCTTGGAACTATGCTCTTAAAGCAAATTTTCCAGAAGAAAATGTGAAAATTGGTTTCTTTCATAATGTACCAGAAGTACAACAAAATACTAATCCAGATAATCGAACTAAAAACAATCAATAAGATGAAGTTACTATTTAATATTACAGATGAGGAAATTTCTGCTGATGAAATAAAAGACACTTTAGGTTATACTGATGCAGATTTGTCTTTTAAAAATCTTTTATCGGATATCAATTCAGCTACTACATTAGTTAGAAAAGTTATATCAAGAGAGGTTTATATGCATATCTATGATTTTTACAAAGATAATTTAGAGGAAAATGGCACATATGTATACGATTACGATGATATTGAATCAAATATTCTACGTTCAACTCGATATCCAATATTAGTAAAAGCTTATTCTCTATTTGCACCATCAAATGATTTGTCACATTCAAATGAAGGTAGAAGAGCTCGTACTTCAGAAAACGAGAAATTACCTTGGCAATGGCAAATAGATGCGGACAATAAGGAGCAAGAAAAACGTTTTTACCGCGCTATGGATGATTTAATAGATTTATTAGATGATTCAATGCCGGAAGATTATGAATCAATGACAGATGAAGAAAAACAAGCAACTATTTACTATAAATGGATTAATTCAGCAGCTTACAAAGAACTTAAATCATTATTTGTAAATTCAATTGATAAATTCAACAAAGTTTTTTCAATTGAATCAAGTTTATTACTTCATAAATTAACATCTGGATTGCAAGAATGTGAAGAGTTTGAAATTCTTTCACGTATTGGAAAAGAGAAATTTGACCAATTAAAGTCATCAGAACCAATAGAAGATCCAAAAGACATTCAGCTATTGAAATTAATACACAGCGCTTGCGTGTTTTATTCTTTAGCGTGGGCTATTCCAAAAATGTCAGTAACTATTTTTCCTGAAGGAGTTTTACAATATCAAGTATCTGATAGATCAAATACTATTGCAAAAAAACCAGCTATTGGAAATGAACATGAATATGCAGCTCAATCTTTTGCAAAATCTTGTGAACTGTCATTAAAACTAATCGAGGAATTAGTAAAGCCAGAACCTGAACCGATGGCAGAACCTACTCCATTTTTTATGCCAGCAGATTCATGTGACAAAGGAGTTTCTTTATAAATTCAACAAATCAATATAAAATGAAAAAATTACTATCAAACATTAAACAATTCTTCTACACCATTTGGCATCTTAAGACTTACCTAAAATGGAAGTCTTACGAAAGAAAAATTAAAAAAGGTATTTTGAATAAGGAGCAAGAAAAAATACTTCTTTTAAGAGAAGCAAGTAAATTAATTCCTCCAAAAACCAAAAAAGGAAAGTCGGATTACATCCCTTTTTCACCAACAACCAAAGCAGAAATCAAAGCTATGATTCTATTTGAATTTGGTAAGAAAATGAGAATATTAGGAATGAGAATTACTGATAATTTAGAATTTATATAATGCATATCATTGAGACTGATACATTAAAAAGATATATTCCTGCTGACTTGTCCGAATGTGATAGTCAGCAGTATATTGATATGTGCGAATTACTATTCAAGTTCCATACCAATCAAATTGCATCTGATGATATGTTGACGCATGCCGTTTACAAATTGATGAACATGAAGCATTCTGAAAGTAATGATGAAGAGCTAGAATTGAATAAAATGGGTAACGTTGCATTAATAAAAGATTTAATTGAAAGCACCTTCTTCGAGAAGATTGAAAATGCAGAATCCGGGACTTATGATTTGAAAGTAATACAAAACTACATTGACAATCCAGTTACAAAATTTAAGCCTTTGTGGCGTTCTTTTTATGGACCAGATGAGATGTTTAATAATGTAAAAATTGGAGAATACACCGATGCATTGAAATTGTTTTTAAAATTCAATGCTTCAGGCGAAATGGATACGTTATATGAATTTGTGGCTACATTGTATCGTCCAAAAAAACCATTTCATTTTATAAGTAAGCATTTATCAAATTACGACGGTGATTGTCGAGTAAAATACAATCCTAATCATATTCAAAAAAGAGTAAAATCTTTAAAGTATGCACCAATTGGATTCATTTATGGCGTTTATTTATATTTTGCCAGTGTACAAATAATCATTTCTTCAGGTCAAATTGAATGGGGTGATAAAACACTCGATTTATCAATTTTGTTTAAAGGAGATAACACCGTAATTGATATTGATGCAGATGATATCGGTTTAGATTCTATTGTTTTCGCAATGGCCGAAAGTGGAGCATTCGGAGATTACTCGAAAGTAAAAGAAGCTCCTTTTTGGGACATGATGATTAAAATGTATGATTCTAGAATAAAACAATTACAACAACAAAAATTAGAAGAAGATGCTAAAAGTCAACAGCCTTCGTGAGTTCCTTGTAGAGATTAAGGCACTCATTCCCGAAATAAAGTATGCTCAAGCGATTATTTCAAATAAAGAATTTGTGAAGTTCCTTGAGGAAAGAAAGTCTTCAGACAATATTATGATGTTTGCAGTGCTTCCAGATCATAAACCATTCGGCAAAGAAGATGCTACAGAATATGCAAATTATTTGCAATTTTTCTTTTTGATTAAATCTGCAACCAAAGATTTAAAGCACGATCAAAAATTAGAAATCTTTGATAATGTTCAAACTACAGTTCAAACTTTTATCGATTTAATATTAGATGCCAAAGCTGGTGATGTTGAAGAGCTTTCCAATTGCGGTTTATTAAAAAAATTAGACGAATCTAGCATTGATATAAAGCTTTTCTTTGACGATGTGCAATGTAGAGGCTACGAAGTATTTTTTGAAATTGTAACCTAGCTATGAATTTACTTGAAAGAAGACAAAATCGAGCTGAAGAAATTCTCCAGGGTAAATTCATAAGAAAGGTTCTGGAAGAAACTTCACGCGATATCCAAAAAATTCAGAATCAAAGAATGAGTTCTTTTAGTTCTGATTTTTGGAATAATCGTCAATTTAAAGTTAGCGATGGCCAGTTAGTTCATACACATGATAAACGTCAGCGTTTTGTCGATATGCGCACTAGAACCGATAAAAACGGAAACAAATACAAGAAAAAAAGCTATGCCGTTCATAATCGAGTTATTTGGGGTCAATACAATAACTTAACACGTGAGTTAGCTTATGGTTATACCGATGCAGTTAAAGCAGAGTTATTCAAATTAGAAGAATAATTCTAAATTACTTTTTATCACAATAATAGTATTTTTCTGTAGTTATATTATGACAAAACTCTATGCCAATGTCTAAAAAAAACTCTAAACAGAAACTAAGGGCGGCAAAAAAAGTATTTAAATTCTGGTACAAAGTTTTACTAGAATCGCCGTTAATGAACGACGAAATTGATAGAAAATCCTATCAAAAAGCTTTAAAAACAATTAAAGATTACTCTTCGGAGTAATTTTTTTTTATATTTGGATTCAACTTTAAAAAATTTATTATGAAAAAAATTATTCTATTACTTTTTATTTTATTATTTATTTATTCTTGTAAAAATGTTAATGCAGAATCAAGTTATGATTTTTCAGGAATTGATACTAATGCTGTTGGTGTAGATACTTCAGATTTTAATACTGGTTATAAAAAAGAAGTTATTTATGTTGATAGTACTATTATAAAAAAACTTTCTCCATTATTTAAAAAGAGTATTGATGAATTTAGTGAAGATAAGATAGCATGGTATACTCCAAAATCTGCGCCAAAATTTAGAAATAGAAATGGGTTTTATTGTTACTTTTCTCCAAATAATTTTAGGTTAGTTTTACAATATCATAAAGATAATTGGTTGTTTTTTGAAAAATGTATATTTCTTATTGATGGAAAGACTTATGAATTATATCCAACTGATGTCAAACGTGATAATGACTCATCAGGTATAACTGAATGGTTTGATGAATCTATTTCATATAAAAATAATGACCTAATTGTAATGATTTCTGATGCTAAATCAGTAAAAATTAAACTAGTTGGTTCGCAGTATGTTGATTATGTCAACTTAACAAATAATCAAATAAAAAGTATCAAAAACACTTATGATTATTATAAAGCATTAGGATATACATTTTAATGAAACCAATTTACAAAAATAAATATTCCTTTATCTTCGGAATTTTATTCCTGATAATAGCAGCTATCATTCATTACTTTTTTGGATGATAATATAAAAGTGTGCAAATGCACACTTTTTTTGTGTGTTATTTTTGTCACATAAAATTATATTTGTATGTTTGTCCTGCAAAAATATTTAAAGGGCTTTCAAAAAACACTTTTTTTAAAGTTAAAATAAGCGAACCCTCGTCACGGTGAAAGGAATGGAAACTATCCTTAAATCTATCCTTTGGATATTTTTGCACACCTAAAACGAGGGTTTCGTGTATATAATATTTTCGATTATGCAAAAAGGAAATGAAAATCAAGACAAAAAGTTACTAGACTTAGGATGTAACTTAGTAACGTCATTAAAAATGACTGAACCGTCGGCTATCAAAAAAGTTAGCAAGTTTTTTCACAAGCAGTACATTGACCTCTCCTATCATCAAGATTTTGAAGATAACCAATACCGCGAGGAATGGGTTAACAATCTAGCTTATTTAGAAAATTTCACAAAAGCTTTCAAAGGTTATTCAAAGTCAGAAATTGAAACTGCTTTAGCAACTGCATTTTTAGTTTTAGACAAAAATCGTCAAAGCGTTTTACAAGGAAAGGAGGCTTCTAATGCCTAAGCCAGTCCTTGTTTATCATTATGCAAATAATGTTACACTAACCACGAAAACTAAAGACTTCAAAGAATCTGTAAAGTTTGTCCTGGACAGAAAAGAACCAACACAATTCACACCATACAAAATGGTGGCAGAAAGTACCGGTAACACATTTTATTTTGATGAAATAAAATTCAAATCATTTCTGGAAGGAAATTATACCGAATCCGAAATTTGTGAAGCAACCAGATGTGAAGGTTTATTTAGAAATACTGAAGACGTTGTAATCACAAAACACGATATCATCGACAAAGGTTCACTTTGGAAACTATTAGATAAGCATTATATATTAGTTGATGATGATAGGTTCTTACCACTAAAAGCTCCATTAGATGGATTTGTAGAAATATAAAAAGTTAACTTATAAGTTAATTTTTTATATATTTGTCATCACAACAAAAGGGAAGTCCTCAACACTTAATCCTTAAAATCCGCCACAAAAAGCCACTTTCTCGAAAAAAGTGGCTTTTTTCACGTTACAACTTTTTTTTTCACATTGTCAGAGCTTTGGTAAAATTTCAGACCAATGGCTAGAACAATCACCGACGAAGAAATAAAGTTATCCATTATCATCAATGGAAATCCAGCACAAAAACAACTTTTAGATTTAGAAAAAGCTACTCGAAAACTTACTGAGGAAAACAAAGCTTTAAACGTTGAGCGTCGTAGACTTGAGGCACAAGGTAAAAAAGACACAGACCAATACAAAGCATTAACTGCAACCATTAAAGCTAATTCTATTGCCATTGATAATAATAAGGCATCGATGAAAGAACTGCAAAACCAAATTGGTATTACAGGACTTTCAATAGGTCAATTAAGAGATAAAGCCAATCAGTTACGAATGACTTTAAAAAACTTAATTCCTGATAGTCCAGATTTCAAAAAATTTGATGCAGAATTAAAACAGGTCAATGCTCGTCTAGGTGAATTAACTGGTAAAGCACAAGCGTCAAAGTTTTCTATTTCATCCATTGCTGATGGTTTTAATAAGTACCAGGCACTTGCTTTTTCATTAGTTGCAACTTTTACAGGAGTAGTTCTTTCAATTCAAAAAGTAATTGATATGAATGGTAAACTTTCCGATGCTCAAGCCGATGTTATGAAAACAACCGGAATGACAAAAGATGAAGTTGACGAGTTAACCAAGTCTTTCGGAGCATTAGAAACAAGAACATCAAGAATTGATTTACTTAAAATAGCTGAGCAAGGTGGCCGTATTGGTATTGCTAAAGCAGATATTCAAGATTTTGTCAAAAATATGAATATGGCAAATGTGGCTCTTGGAGATTCATTTACTGGAGGAGTTGAGGAAGTGGCTAACAAACTAGGTAAATTAAAATTTCTATTTCAAGAAACTAAAGATTTATCTGTAGAGAAATCTTATAACGCTATTGGTTCTGCTATTAATGACCTTGGTGCAAATGGTGTGGCTTCTGAGGCTAATATTACAGAATTTGCTACTAGACTGGGTTCTTTACCAGATGTATTAAAACCAAGTATTAAAGAAGCTTTGGCGCTTGGTGCTGCTTTTGAGGAATCAGGTATTGAGGCGGAGGTTTCATCAAGAGCTTATAATATTTTTATGAAGCAAGCTTCTACAGAAAGTGCAAAGTTTGCACAAGTAATGGGTATATCGAAAAAAGCTGTTGAAGACATGATCAATACCAATCCTTTAGATTTCATGATGCAATTTGCTCAAGGAATGAAAGGTATGGATGCAACAGAAACTGCCAAAACTTTAGACTTTTTAGGTGTCAATGCTGACGGAGCTAATAAAGTTATTGGTGCCATGGGTAACAATATGAATAGATTTAGAGAATTAATTGATATTAGTAATAATTCATTTTCTGAAGGAACTTCTCTGATAAATGAATATAATGTCAAAAATAACAACTTAGCTGCCACTCTTGAAAAGATTAGCAAAACCGTTAGTGGTTGGTTTTCTTCCGAAACTTTTATTAAATGGTTGTCCGCTTCTGTTTTGTGGCTTGCTAAATTTATAGGAGCAACTGAAGATACTGACGGAACAGTATCTAGATGGAAAAACAATTTAATTAGCTTAATCAAAATTATATCGGTTGCTGTTGTGGGATTCACATCTTATTCGGCGGCATTAAGATTGATTGCATTATTACAAAATGGGGTAACAGGCGCTACTACTCTATTAACAATTGCTCAAAAAGCTAACGCTTTATCTGGAGGCACATTAAAAGCAGTATATCTTGGCTTACAATATGTTTTTTATACATTGACTTTACAAGAAGATAGAGCAACTGCCGCAATGATTAGGTTTAATCTTGCTACAAAAATGAATCCAATTGGTTTGCTAGTTGGATTAGTTATGGCTGCGGTTGCTGCTTATGTAATTTTTAATAAAGAAGTTGACAAATCAATTATAAATCAAAAAAATCTTAATGAAGTAAAAGCTAATGCACAAAAAGCCGTAGCTGAAGAAAAGGCTGCATTAGAACAATTATTAATTATTGCTAGAGACAAGAATCAATCAGATGCTACAAGAGAGGCTGCAATAAAAAGAATTAATGCTATTTCTCCTGAATACTTAGGCAATATTTCACTTGAAACTATCAACACCGACAAAGCTACTACAGCTATCAATAAATATTTAGAAGCTTTAGATTTAAAAGCTATGAAAGAAGCTTTTGCTGCTAAAAGAGCAGATTTATCTAAAAATGTTATTGATGCTAGAAGTAATGAAGAATTGAGCGTTTATGATGCGTGGTATAATACAGATAAAGCAAAAATAGATTTTAAGAAGTTCCTTGAAATGGAAGTTTCTAATATTGAACAATTTAAAAAGAAGACAAAAGGTTGGAATGCTCCTACTGTTGAATCCTACAATGCATATAAGCTTTCAATAAAACAGGCAAAAGACCAGTTAAAAGCATTAAGTGACGAAGAAAAAAAGTTTATTGATAAAAACGCAACTCTTTATGTCACTCCTCCAAACCCTACTGAGACAAACTTTAAGGTGCCAGGAGATGAAACATCTGAAACTAAAGTAAAGAAAAACCCAAATTCATCACAAGAAGAAATTAATCGTCTTCGAGTTGAAAGTGATTCTCGTTATAATGATATCCTTCTTAAAAATCGTCGTCAACTTGAAGACGATAAAATAGCAGCTATGCAAGATGGATATCAAAAAGAATTAGCCATAGAAAATTTACGTTACCAACGTGAAATTGAAGACTTAGAACGTCAAAAAGTTCACACTGAAGAAATGGCGAAAATGGATGAAGAAATAGCTAAAGCTAAAGAAGCTGGAGATATAACCAAATATAATGCCTTGATTTCTATTAAAAATGAATGGAAAAAAAGAAATGAATTAATAGATACACAAATCAATCAAATTCAAGAAGGAAAATTAAGAATACACAATCAGAAATTAGGAATCATTTATGAAAATGCCGAGAAAGCAAGGATAGAGAATTTCCAAAAACAATTTGAGCGTGAAAAACTTTTGAGAGAAACTGATTTTAATAATCAGTTGGCCGCATTGGGTAATAATGAAGTTGCAAAAGCAGAACTTAAAAAAGCTTACGATTTAAAAGAGTTAGAGATTACTGAAAAGCATCTTCAAAAATTAGTCAATTTATATAAAACTAATGTTGCTCTTGATAATGCTTTCAATTTATTGACACCTGCGCAAAAAGATAAATTGCAAAAGGATTTAGATTTTGCATTAAATGCATTGTCAAAAATCAAAGCAGCTAAAGCTGGAGAAACTGATAATAATGATTTAAAAGCTGCTGCACGTTCTGTTTTTGGTCAAACTG
This sequence comes from Flavobacterium koreense, assembly GCF_054776075.1. Classification (NCBI taxonomy): domain Bacteria; kingdom Pseudomonadati; phylum Bacteroidota; class Flavobacteriia; order Flavobacteriales; family Flavobacteriaceae; genus Flavobacterium; species Flavobacterium koreense. The sequence continues at coordinate 40,031 of NZ_BAAHCF010000001.1, forward strand.
ATATTTTAGGCTTTACATCTAACCAGTGGGAATCAACTTTTAATAATCTTAAAACTCTTGAAGGTCAACTTCAAGCGGTTAATATGGTTGTTTCTGGTTTGCAAAATATGTGGTCAACATACGCAAACTTTCAAACTGCTTCAGAAAATCGAAACCTTAAAACTTTCGAGGTTAACTCTGATAAAAAGAAAGCGCGTTTAAAACGTCAGTTGGATGCCGGCTATATCAATCAAGCTACTTATGATAAACAAATCAAACGAATTGATGATGAGTACGAAAAGCGTAAACTAGAGATTGAATATAAGCAAGCCAAAAGAGAAAAAGCTCAGGCTTTATTTGGTGCAATTGTAAATACTGCCAAAGGTATTACAGCAGCTATTCCAAATCCTTTCTTAATGTCTTTAGCTGCTATTGTTGGAGGTTTACAAATTGCCACAATTGCTAAAACTCCTCTTCCGGCTCGTGGATATGAAGAGGGACTTTATCCAGTGAAACGTGAGCAAGATGGTAAAATCTTTCAATCGCGTTTTGGTGGAAAAACGAAAAGCGGTTTAGTTACCAAACCAACTTATTTTCTAACTGGTGAAAACGGACCAGAAATGATTATCGATTCGCGTGCCTATTCTCAAATTTCTCCTGAAACTAAAAACGCATTACTTCGAGAGCTTCGAGGAATAAAAGGTTTTGAAAACGGAATGTACAATCAAAGCTCACAACGTTTTGAAGTTCCAGCCGGTTCTACGCCATCATCATCAAGTAATAGTGATAGACTTTTAGAAATGGCTTTAGTTGTTATTGCAGAAAATACAGCTGTTATGAAAGATTTACGAGACAAACCAATTAAGGCACTTGTAGATAAAGATGACAAACGCTCAATGAAAAATATTAAAGAAGGCGTCGACGATTACAATGATTTTAGAAACAAAAATAAATTCTAATGAACTACAACGAAAAACAAGTTTTTGACATTCCTCTAGCAAACAATACAATTGATTTGCTATATCACCTTATTGAAAATTATGTAGCAAAATTTGAGATTGAAGGCGTCGATTTATCTAAAGATATAGGTTTATCAGGAAAAGCAGCTAAGAAGCTACAAGGCGGAACTGTGGCCGATGTGAATAGCATTGCATTTGTTACGGATAAACAAGAAATATTTGAGATAATTTCCAAAGTTGCTGATGATCTTCCAAACATCGCAGTATTGAAATTCAAACAAAAGATAACTATCGAAAATACCAATTTCTTTATTGAGATTCACAAAATTGCATCAGTACTAACAAATACAACAGTAGATGGCGTATTTGTTCAGCAACTTGCAGACATACCAGAAAACTTACTATCATGATAAATCTAGCACAACCACAAACATTTCAACCTGTTACAGGAGGAGGTCCAATTGTACAAAATTGGGGACCAACTAATAATACTTTGAATTTGTATTACAATCCAACTTCGGGTTTAACTCCTAATCCTTTTTCAATCGATTTTAAAATTAAGGATGTTATAAATACCATATTGGGAGATTTGTATAGCGCATTTCGGTACTATATCATTTATCCAACAGTACCAAGCTCACCAAATTGGCTCACTAATACAGGTCTACCAACTTCTGGAGATTTTATTAATATTACAGAAACCGGATTAAACGTTGAAGTAGATTTTGATTTTGAAAATCTTAACCTCTTAACTTCCGGAAACTATCAATATAAGTTGATTTTTAAAATTCAAGGTGAACCAGATTACGGAGGACCTTTTGTTGATATATCAACCTATGAGTACACTATAAATTTGGCAGTAACAAACGACGTTATTAGCTTCACTCCTGCTGCTCTTACTTTTAATCATTTTCCTGGTACTACATTACCAAGTCAAACGATTACAATGACTGGTAACAATTGGATTTTAGTAGCATCATTGCTTACAGCAAACGGAGCGCATTTAGAACTGTCTTCAGCAGATCCTGGCGTTACTTTTGGAAGTGATGTTTTTAATGGTGAAAACATCCAATTTGCGCAAGGTTCTGGAACGAAAAACATTGTCGTAACATTAAGTTCTTATTATGATGGTGTGATTAATCCAAATTTCTTGACTGGTTACATGGGTGTAGTTGCGGGAACTACTGTTGTTTCTGGTATACCTTTTCAAATAAACATTCTTACTACTCCAGATATTGTTCCAAATCCAACATCATTAGATTTTTTTGGAATTGTAAGCGTTCAAGAACCAACGATACAAGAAATTAGTGTAGCGTGTCCAGCTCCAATTACAAGCGTAACTTATTCTCCATGGTTGCAAGTAACCAATGTTGGAAACGTTTATAGTGTTGTTCCTATGAATACCGATTCAATGTCTGCTGGAGACTATGTTGGATTTGTGAAATTTCAAGCTACAATTAACTCTGTTTTGGTTGAAAAGTCTGTTGTAGTAAACTACAAACTATTGAATTTTCTTTCTAATCCATATGCGAACGGACAAAAAGCTTTCACTTTAGATGTAGATTTTTTTGAATGCTTTACTGCTACTGCAGATACTTATTTTCAAATAAATGCAGTCGTAAAAGCGTTTGATTTCTTTGGAGTTACTTTCAAAACGATAACTATTCCTTTAAAATTAGTTCCATTTCAAGGCAAAGGAAGGTTTAATCTTGGCCAAAATATTCATCGTCTAATGAGTAGGTTTACTACTCCAGTCGAAAGTGTTTTTCAATATCGATTAGCAGAATTAGAATTGAATGTACAAGAAAAGATGATTAGTAATGATTTATTGATTCGTCAAAAATCATTACCAACAATTAAATATGTGGCCGGAATAGGTTCTGAAAATAAAACAGGTCTTGAAATATTGGCTTTCAATAAAAAAGCTACATCAGTAAAGAAAACTTCAGTATATTATTTGAATATGCTTGTAAAAGCTGGAACCTATGCATTACATATCTATAAAAATGGAACTTTAGAAAGTTCTGAAATATTACCAAATGCAAACGATTTTATTCTTCAGAAGAAAATCACATTTGATAATTATAACCAGGGCGATGTAGTGAAATGTTCATTATCTGTTCCGGATGGTAGTAGAAATGATTTACTATTTCCTCAAGAAAAAATATTTCACGTAGTTCCATCGGGCCCGCAATCTAATTTTATTGAATGGGAAAATGAATTTTTACTATTAGATAGTATTATTGTAACCGGTGAGTATTCTATCAAAACCGATATCGAAGTTCAAGAAAATAGATTGTATAGCAATTTGGTTGAAAGATTAGAACATATTTCTAATACTTCAGCAATAAAATTATTTATCAATACAGGTTGGCTTATTCAAAATGATGTTGATACTATTGAAAGCTTGATGCGTTCAAAAAGAATTTGGTTAACTGCCGATGGTTCTAAAATAGAATTACGTCCAGCAACAAAATCATTAGTAAAAAAAGATACTCAGCGCGAGTTAATTGAATATGCTTTAGAATTTAACATTAACAAATCATCAAATGAGAAAACTTACACATTCTAAATTTGAATTAGATCTATCACAATTCAAGATTTCAGATACTGAAGAAAACTCTTGGTTTTCCGATTCGTTTTTTACAAAATATAGTTTTCCATTTGATATTGATTTAGTCGATGATTTGAACGTGGCTTTTGACTTCATAGAACATCATAATTCATCACCAGAATTATACTATGAAGTTATGTATACTCACAATAATTTCATATCTAAAGCAATTTTTGAAGTGGAGCAGCTGCAACAAAAATTAACGTGTACGTTAAGATTTGGTTTCGAATCTTTGCCAAGTTTTGGCAAAAAACTATCCGAGCTTTCATTACAAAAATTAGTGCTACCAGTGGGAACTACAATCTACGACCATGCAAACTCTGTTGTAGTTCAAACATGGCCAGACGTTAATTATAATTTTCCACAAGTGCATACTGATAGAATTAGTACAGATGATTCTCAATGGTCTGCATTTGAAAAGATAATCAATAATAGAAAGGATGGAGCGTTCCTAATAAATGAAGTTGACGAAATTGCGGAAGAGACCTATAATAGAAATATCATTCAGCCACTTCCCTATTTTTTACACATTCTTCAGCGTGGATTTGCAGATGATGGTTATGTATTAGCCGGGCAAATATTAGACGATGATAGAATAAAAAAAGCTACGCTTTATGGAGACGTTGATTATTTTTCTATCGTGCAGTTCGATTCTATCTTTATTTACAAAATGAAAGAAGATGCCACTGAAACTGGTTCAATCGTTTCTCCTGGTACTTTTACAATTGATAATGGAATTGGCTTTTTAGGTCCTAATATAGATACTGTTGTTAATCCATTAGTAAACTTTAGAAAGTTTCTATACACTGAAAATTTGCCAAATAAAGGAAAGTATCGAGTTTCTGGAACTTTTTCTTTTGTAAATAATCGCTTTATTGATTCCTATTTTAGAATTAAATATAGAAATACTGTTGTATTTGAATTTAGAATCAACAAAAAATTTAATCAAAATAGAGGTGATAGGATATTCAGATTTAGTGTACATGAATTTAATGTAGATACAACCTTTGAAACTTTAGCAGATGGATTGGCTGATGATATCACTCTCGAAATATATACTTCAGATACTTGGATGACTGATAAAACTTTTCTAGATATTTCAATCGATATGTATTTACTAAATGATCAGTCAGGAAATCCGCTTTCAACCGTTATCAATAAAAATGAAGTTGATTTAAAAAGAGCAGTTCCGGACATGCTCTTTGATGATTTCGTCAAAGGTATTAAGAACTGGTTTAATTATGATATTACTAAAGTCGTCGGAAATACTATTTACATGGATAGAATTGAAGACAATGTTAATCATAATGATGTAATTGATTTTTCAATGTTTGAAGTAAAATATCCAGTAAGAAAATATAGCAAAGGAAATTCATTCCTTTTGAAATTTGCCGATATTGATTCAAAGGATTACACCTACTTACCGGTATTCCAAAATCAAAATTCTATTGTTTCGTCTAATTTTAAAGTAGATGACAAAACAACGACAATAGAGATTAACGCATTACCATTGCCACATACTTCTAGAAATGGAGTTCAAACGGCGCACGCATTTGAAAATAATAATTCCAAAATGTTCCTGGTTCCGTATAATGGTTTAGTGGGAGGAAATAATTATTCATTACCTATTAATGAATATCTTATTCCTGCAGTACACGAAAGCAACTGGAAAAAATGGTTTGACTTTAGAATTAATTCCGTAAACTATGTATGGAGCTTCAAGTGTTTCATTGAACAATTAGAAGGTTTAAATTCTAAAGTAAAAATCAGAGCGTATGAGAATACACATATTTTGAAAGTGATAAATAAAACAGAGATTGCTCCCGATCAGTTCGAAGTTGAATTCGATTCACAAACGGTAAGAGTATAAAAAAAGCGGTCAACTGACCGCTTTTATTTTAAATAAATCATCTAGTAAATACATTTCTTCGTTTGCCTCAGCTTGTACTATATGTACATATATCATAGTTTGTGATATAGTGCTGTGGCCTAAAAGCATTTGAAGCATTTCAATCTTTCCTCCAGCTTTTAAAAATAAAGTTGCAAACGTATGGCGCGCTACGTGAAAAGTAACTTTCTTATTGATTCCTAATGTATTCATGATTTTTTTAATTTCATCATTCAAATGTTGGTCCGCGAATTTCTTTTCAAATAACAGCGGCTCATGCTCCAGAATTCTTTTTGCAGTTTTATTTAGAATCATATTCTTATCGCGATTTCCTTTTACCAGGATAACTGAAAAATCATTACTTAATAAATCGCTTCGTTTTAAACTTTGAACATTGGAAATTCGCAAACCATTCATACACGAGAAAAGAAAATATCCAAGTACTAATCGATAACTAGGATTGATAAACTCCGAAAAATAGAAGTTTAGACATCTTTGCAATTCGTGTGCGAGTAAATACGTTCGGTTTCCTTTGGTGCTACCTACTATTAAATCATCAATATCAAATTGAAGTTTTATGCCTTCTTTCTTTGCTATTCCTAGAAACTTTTTTATGATAGCCATGTTTGAAGCTATAGTAGTATCTTCATTCTTCAATTTGTATTTCAAATGTTCTTTAAATTTTTCAATCCATTTTAGATCTAAATCTTTAAATGGAATTACTTCTTGATATTCTTGAAGCTTATTAAGTATAGTTCCATAGCGTTCCAAGCGCTCCTCTCCTACTTTCATTTTCTGTTCCGGAATAGCAGCTTTAAAAAAAGCAATGAAATTCACTCGCGAAAGTTTATCCTCATACTCAGCTCTCAATATTTTTGGAGTTAATGCCAATTCAGATAAACGATAAAACGTTTGAATCTGTGTGAGCTTAGATTCAATATTCATCAAAATTAAATTCAAATCAATATGTTCCTGGCAATTCTCAGAAACACGTTGTTTTTTTGAGTGCCAGAATTTCGCATCTACATATAAGTAGGTGTGAATTCGTTCTGAAGGCATTGAATTGCCTGATATTCTCAAATAAATAGGATTCTTTCCTTGAATCATATTATCTGGCCGAAGGTAAAAAGTTGTTTTCATAGACACGCGATATCGTTGAGTGTTCAACTGAGTGTCAAAAATGCGGTCGTAATTAGTTAAAATCATCGTCGTTGTTGAATAAAAAATTAAACAAAAAAAGCACACTACATGCGGTTTCCCACTTGTTTGTGTGCTTACTTAGACTAGATTTTAAAACCTAATTTGTGATCCCAGAAGGATT
>NZ_BAAHCF010000002.1:0-479800 GCF_054776075.1 Flavobacterium koreense
CAACTATGTTTGGACCGTTCCAACAGGAGCGACTGACCCAGGAAACGTTGCTACATTTGATGCAGCTATTTCAGGAACTTACACAGTTGTAATTACTGACACAACTTCTGGTTGTAGTAGTTCAAGTGTTTCTTCAGTTGTAACTATTAATGCTAATCCTACAGTAACAGTTAATAGCCCAACAGTTTGTGCTGGTACTCCAGCTACAGTAACAGCTACGCCAGGTGCGGCAGGCACATATAACTATGTTTGGACAGTTCCAACAGGAGCGACAGACCCAGGAAACGTTGCAACATTTGATGCAACAATTTCAGGAACATATTCAGTTGTTATTACAAATACAGCTACAAGTTGTGTTAGTTCAAGCGCTTCAGGAATTGCAACTATTAACGCAAACCCTTCAGTTACCGTTAGTAGTACAACAGTTTGTCAAGGTTCTACTGCAACAATTACTGCAACGCCAGGAGTTTCAGGAACTTATAGTTATGCTTGGACTGTTCCAGCTGGAGCAACAAATCCAGGTAATAATGCTACAATTAGCACAACAATTGCTGGAACATATAGTGTTGTTATTACAAATACAGCGACTGGATGTATAAGCCCAAGCGCAAGTGGAATTGTTTCTATAAATCCAAATCCAACTGTAACAGTAAATGATGTTACAATTTGTCAAGGTAGTTCTGCTACAGTTACTGCAACTCCGGGAACATCTGGAACATATACTTATGTTTGGACAGTTCCAACAGGAGTGACAAGCCCAGGAAACGTTTCTTCTTTCTCTACGACTATATCAGGAGTATATTCTGTAATAATTACAGATACTACAACAGGTTGTTCAAGTTTAAGTGATTCTGGAACAGTAACATTTGTTCCACCATTTGATTTTGTTATAGATGGAGCATGTGCTAATAATAATTTTGTTTTAGAAGTTTCGCCTACAAATAGTAGTTTTGATGTAAATACTGCATCTTTTAACTGGGTATATAACAGTTTACCAGTTGGAACAAATTCTACTTTTGATGTAACAACTTATGTAAATACTACAGCTGCAACTGAGGCATTACCTTTGACTTTTGAGGTAACTGTAACTACAGCAGCAGGATGTACATTAATGCATCAGATAACATTAGCAAGTATTTATTGTACAATTCAAAAAGGTATTTCTCCTAATAACGATGGTTTTAATGAATTTTTTGATTTGCAAAATCTTAATGTTCAGAAATTAAGTATCTATAATAGATATGGTACAAATGTTTATTCTAAAACAGAATATACTAAAGAATGGGTAGGTCAATCTGATAATGGAAATGAATTGCCAGACGGTACATATTACTATGTTATAGAGTTTAAAAACAATCAGCCAAGCAAAACAGGTTGGATTTATATTAACAGAGAAATAAAATAACAAACTAACTATATAATGATAAATTTCAAAACAATGAAAAAAATATATTTCTTAACTGCGTTTGCTTTGTTGACATTCCTTGAAATGAGTGCTCAACAAGACCCTCACTACACTCAGTATATGTATAATATGAGTGTTATTAACCCTGCTTATGCTGGATCTAAAGAAAACCTTGCAGGAGGTTTACTTTACAGAAAACAATGGGTAAATATTGAAGATGCTCCATCTACAGGTACTTTCTTTTTACACAGTCCTACTGGTAAAAATGTTGGACTTGGTTTATCAGTTATCAATGATAAAATTGGTCCGGTTGAAGAAACTAATATTTATGGAGATTTCTCTTACACACTAAATATGGGTGGTGAGCATAGGTTAGCATTGGGTCTTAAAGCGGGTGCAACTTTTCATAAAGTTGGTTTACTTGATGAAGTTTTTAACAATGTTCCAGATGCTAATGACGATGCATTTGCTGCTAATACTAACAATACATTTTTGAATATTGGAACAGGTTTATTTTACTATACTAATAAATATTATGTAGCATTTTCAGTTCCAAATATGTTAAAATCTAAACATTTAGATTATAATGGAAAACAATTTGGAAACGAGACTTTGCATTATTTCCTAACAGGAGGATATGTTTTTGATTTGACACCAAACGTTAAATTTAAACCATTTGCAATGATTAAATCTGCATTTAATGCTCCTACATCTCTTGATGTTTCGACAAACTTTATGTTTAACGATAAGTTCGAAGTTGGTGCTACATACAGATTAGAAGATTCATTCGGTGCAATGGTTAATTATGCAATAACTCCAAATTTAAAAATTGGATATGCATATGATCACATTGTTTCAGATTTAAAAGTAACAACACCATCTTCCCATGAGGTAATTTTGTTATTCGATTTGAACTTCCCGAAAAAAGTATCACAATCTCCAAGATATTTCTAACATAAATAATAGTAAAAATGAAAAATCTATATATAGCATTAAGTTTTGTAGCAATTAGCGCATCTGTTTTTGCACAAAATAAAGACACAAAAGCAGCAGACAAATTATTCAGTAGATATGAATATGTTTCTGCAGCAAAGGAATATCAAAAATTGGTTGATAATGGTAAAGGTGATGGATATGTTTATAAGCAACTTGCTGATACATACTATAACATGTTTAACACAACTGAGGCTTCAACTTGGTATGCTAAAGCAACAGAATCTTCTCAAGATGCAGAAACCTATTTTAGATATGCTCAAATGCTTAAAGCAAATGGAAAGTATGAAGAAGCAAACAAGCAAATGAATAAGTTTGCTTCAATGGTTCCTAATGATTTGAGAGCTAAAGCATTTAAAGAAAACCCAAATTATGTTCCTAAAATCTTAGGTAAAGGTGTTAGTTATACAGTAAATTCTTTACCTGTAAGTTCAGATAAATCAGATTTTGGTGCAGTAATGTATGATAACACACTTTATTTTACAAGTGCTAGAAATGGTGCTAGAAAAAATTATGGTTGGAATGACGAACCGTTTTTAGATGTTTATACTTCAACAATGGGTGATTCAGGAACTTTTTCTGAAGCGTCTACTTTAACATCTGTAAATTCAAAGTTTCATGATGGACCAGTAACAATTAGTACTGATGGAAATACAATGTATTTTTCAAGTGATAGTTTTAGAGAAGGTCTTTTTGAAAAAGATAAAGTAAATAAATTGAAACTTGGAAAAAACAATCTTTATGTTGCTACTAAATCTGGTGACTCTTGGACTAATATTAAACCACTTCCTTTCAATAGTAAAGATTACTCTTTAAGCAACCCAAGTTTAAGCAGAGATGGTAAAACATTATACTTCTCTTCTAATATGCCAGGAAGTTTAGGTGGTGTTGATATTTGGAAAGTTTCTGTAAATGGCGATACTTATGGTACTCCTGAAAATTTAGGAAATAAAGTAAACACAGAAGGAAATGAAAGTTTCCCTTTCATTGCTGATGACAATTCTACATTATATTTTGCTTCAAGCGGAAAACAAGGTTTAGGTGGATATGATGTATACCAAATTGATTTAGCAAAAGGTTCTGAAGCAGTAAATATGGGTAAACCAGTTAATACTGAAAAAGATGATTTCGCTTTTACTTTTAATAAAGCTAAAAACTTAGGATTCTTATCTAGTAACAGAAATGGTAATGACGATATCTTTAGCGCTACACCACTTTGCGCTGTTGATTTATTAGTTGTTGTAACTAATGCTAAAACAGGAGAGATACTTGCTAATGCAAAAGTGGCTATCCTAGACGATAAGAAAAATGTTATTGCAACTGAAACTTCAAATGATAAAGGTGAAGTTAGTTTCAAAGTTGAATGTGATAAGCCTTATTCAATTCAAGCCTCTAAAGATGGTTTCGAAGGAAATGTATTCCCAGTTGCTAAAAGTAAAGGACCAACTGCTAAAATTGATGCTGCATTACAACCAATTGACGTAATAGTTACTCCAACTGAGATTATCTTAAAACCAATTTATTTTGAATTTGATAAGAGCAACATCACTCAAGAAGGAGCATTTGAATTAGATAAATTAGTTCAAGTGATGAAAAATAATGATAAGTTAGTAATCTATGCTAAATCACACACAGATAGAAGAGGAAGCGATAACTATAACATGTCATTATCTGAAAGAAGAGCTCAAGCGACTGTTCAATATGTAATCTCTAAAGGTATTTCAGCTGAAAGAATTTCAGGAAAAGGATTCGGTGAATCTGAACCTAAGGTTGCATGTGATAAATGTACAGAAGAAGAACACTCTCAAAACAGACGTTCAGAATTCTTAATCGTGAAATAATTAAGATTTAATCAATAAGATTTAAAAACCGAGATGAAAGTCTCGGTTTTTTTGTTTTCTAATCCAAAGAAGTATCACGAATAATAGTGTTTTTATTTATTTTAAGACATTTTTCTGATAAATACCTAGTATCTTTTCAAAGTCTAAGAACTTGTCTAAAACGCAATTTATTTCAATTTCTCTTTAGTTAAAATAATAAACACTATTTATGTGAGTTATAATTTAGAATATATTGTTGATGAATTTTTTAAGCAGAAAAATGATAAAAAAAATTATATTATTTATCTTAATGGTTTTTTTGTTTTCCTCTTTTATCTCTTACAAAGAACGTTGGGATGAAAGTAGAGATTGTTGGTCACCTTTAATGGTTGCTATTTATAAAAATAAAATTAAGAAGTTTGAAAAATTAATAAAAAGCAAAAAAGGTATAACTTATGTTTCTATTTGTGATAAAAGTGACTATGAATTAACACCTTTAGAAGTTGCTATTAGATGTGAAAATGCATATGCCGTTGAGCTTTTATTGAAAACAAGAGCGTACAAAAATCTTGATGAGTATTTATTAATTGCATCTGGTCATGAAAGTATAAGAACTGTTGCTTTAATAATTCAATATGGAGGAAATCCAAATTACAAAGATGAAAATAATCATACTATAATCATGCAAGCTACTAGCTTTAGCACCGTTGAAGTTTTAAAGACTATACTAAGTTTTAGTTCACAAAACATAAACATTCAGAGAAATAAAAACTCAGCGACTGCGTTAATGCTCGCTTCATATGCAAAAGATATAGATAAAGTTAAACTTCTTTTAGAATATAAGTCAGATATAAAAATAAAAGACAATAAAGGTAGAACAGCATATGATTATCTAAACACAGATTATATTAATAAAAGCTGTAATGAACAGCAAATGAATGAACTACGAAAATTGCTAAAAATTGATTAGTGAATAGTAAACAAAAAAAGAGCTTCCAAATTTGGAAGCTCTTTTGATATAAAGGCTATTGTAATTTAGTTAATCACAATATTGTCAATATTACAATTTGTAGTATTTAAACTTGTACCAGAAATATTACTACCTGTATATTCAAAAATGATATAACCGTTTCCTTGCACTGATGTTGGAATAGTATAAGTTCCAGCAGAAACAAAAGAAGTTGTATTAGCACCTGGGAATGTAAAGCTAGATGAAATATCAAACAAAGTAGCTTTAGAAAGTTTTTGACCTGGTACATAGTCAATAGATCTATATACTTTCAAACCAAATGCAGTACTATAGAAGTCAGCATCAACTTGAAAAGTTAAAGAATTGGCAGCTGTAAAATCTACAGGAACAACAAAATAAGATTTGTTGCTCTCTAAAGAACCTCCAAAAGCAGACATTTGAATACATTTAGATCCATTTACAGTTTTAATAATCCAATCTTTGGTACCAGAAGTAGCAAAGTTTAAATAGCTTGTAAAACCTTTTTGGTTAGCAGCAAAACTCTCAAAGTTTTCAGTTAAACTAGAATTAAAAGTATAAGTTCTAGGATTAGTTAACTTAACATCATTTTGATGCCTAACAATAAACTGATAATCTGAACCATATTTAGTCATTACACCTCTAATAATCCCTCTTCCTGAAGGAACATTTTGATAAGCAAAAAGAGCGAATTGACTAACTCTAAAGTATCTTGTAGTACCACCAGCAATATCAACGATATTGTGATTAGTTGCACTACCTCCAGAATCAACATCAAAATAAGTTCTTGCTAATGAACCATCAGCAAATTGAACATTAGTTATTTCAATTAGTGTATTCAAGTTTGCATTGGATGCAGCGGTTGATAATGATACTTGTCTTACCATATCATCTTCAGAAACTTTAGTTGCCGATACGAAAAGGTATTTTTGCCATTCATTTTCAGAAATTCTTCCAATTTCTCCATTGTATAGAGATCCAATTTTTAATGATCCGTCAACAACAGCAGTATATAAACCTTTCAATTTAATATAGGCTTTTCTACCAGGTGTAAATCCTTTTCCATATGATGAAAAATTTGCAGTTACACTAAAACCTACTGGTTGCGATGTGTTTGTTGCAATATTTTGAAAACTGATAGAGTTATAAAAAGTACCAGTTTCATCTGTCGAAGTAACATAACCTTCAATAATGTCATCTGCTGTATACTGAACAGGTAAAGCGGAGTTGTTAAAAGCTATAATATCCTGAATTGTCTTTGTTGCAGTAAGGTCGTAAGTAACAATGCCAGTATCTGGATTGTCCATGTTGGTGTCATCGTCAACGCAGCTAGTAAAACTAACTACAAGAGCGAAAATGGATAATGATGTGATAAATTTTTTCATAGTTTTTTAGTAATAAAGTCTTATGTTATCAATTTGATAAGTAGCATCTAAACTTGTATTGGTTCCAGAACCTTTAACTTTAAATGCAAAATATAATGTACCATTAAATCTTGACAAGTCTACTTCACCAGAATTTACCCATTCGTAAAAGTCATTACTAGGTTTAGGTGTTGTTACAGGTAAACTTAACCAACTTGATTGATTAAAATTAGCAATGTTTCCATCATAATCAGTTGAAACCATTAACTCTAAAGTGTTATCAGCAGATGTTAAAAATGCATGGGCAGCTTGGAAAACCAATTTTTCACCATCTTGTTTACTCATATCAAATGCTGGAGAGATAAGCCAAGCGATATTTGAAACTTGACTTGAACCAAATGATGTAAATTCAGCATATCCATTGTCTTGATAAACTTCTTCCGTAAATTTCTTAGTTCCTGCTTGAGCATAATTTGTCCAACCAGTTGAATTTAGAACTTGACCATCAGTATTGTCTGTGAAATTTTCAACAAACAATGTTGTTTTAGCTTTAGGATATTCTACGTCACTTTCACTTGTACAACTTGTAAAAGACGTAAAACCTGTAATAACTAAAAGCGAATAAATAAATGTCTTTTTCATGCTTTTTAATTAAAAGTTAATGTATAAGTTAACGAAATAAGTTCTTCCAAATCCATAAAAGTATTTAGGTCCAAAAGTTGGAGTATGGTTTACATATTGCCCTGTAGTTTGATCAATATGAGAATTTGACTGATTCAATTGTCTAAAGTTAGCATTTCTTGCTTGTTCAAAACCTCCAGTTTTGTAAGTAACATCAAAAACATTGTTAACACTTGCGAAGAACCCAAAAGTTTGAGCTCCAACTTTCCATGATTTTCCTCCAGTTAGATTAATTAACGTAAATGGGTCAAATTTTTCTTGTTTTAATAATGCATCAACTCTTTCTTGGGTGGCTTCACTAAAAGGAGTAGTTGTATTTCCAAATGCCTGATCAACTAAAAAATTATTAGTTCTTATGATTGGAGCAACATCTATATAGCTATTTGCTAAATAATTTGCATTTGCACCAATCCACCAAAATTTCGGATCTCTATATTCTAATCCAAATGAAGCGGCTGTTTGAGGCATTCCAGGTTGTCTGTAGTTTTTAAGTTTAGATTCTCCAAAATTTGCTATTGGAAAAGTATTGTTCACATTTGACTGACTATCAACATTTATTTGAACTGTTGGATTACTATCATAAGTGTATTCACCATAAGAACCAGTTAAACTAGCTTTTAATGTTTTTGTTATTTGATATTCTAAACCAAATTCAACACCTAAATTCTTTTTATTTAATCCTTTCACTGTTTCTGCAACAAACGAACTATTTTCATCAGTTGTGTCAGGATTACCATCATCAACACCATCAGCAAAGAAAAAAGAAGTTTCAGTTGCTCCTGTAATGTAAGAGTAAAATCCCGTAATTCTTGCTTTTAAGTTCGGTGTTCTTATAATGTAGCTAGCATCTGCGCTTGCAATAGTTTCACTTTTTAAATCATCAAACACATTATTATTAACTCTAGCATTAGGGAAAGTATTTCTCATATTTGGTGCTTTAGTAGCATAATAACCATTAAAATCAAGGAATTGTCTTCCAGTAATTTTATATGTTAAACCACCTTTAAATCCAAAGTTGTCAAATTCAACTTTTTTGCTTTTCCCATAAGAATTAGTTGGATAATATCCATTTTTGTATAAACCATCTCTTTGGTATTCTGAACGAGAATAGTTTTGAGCTACATAAAAATCAACTTTTTTGTAAGTAAATTTAAATTGAGTAAACGCATCTAAAGTAGTTGCTAACAATTTATAGTTGTAGCCAAATTTATCTCCTACTACAACAGTTCTGTTTGGATTGTTTAAATCACTTTGTTGTTGCTCAAATGTAGTTCCATAATTATCAATGTCATTGTAGAAGCTACCACCTAACAAATCAACTAAATTTTGAAAATTGTTAGAAGTTAATTTTTTGAAATTAACACTTGCGTTTACCAATATATTATCTGATAATTGAGAAGACAATACAGAATTTGCAGTAAATTGTTTATCATCTGTTCTATCTTCATAAAGAACGTAATAACTGTTTCCAGAAACGCTATTTCTGTTGATATCATAAAGCTCATTCCAGTTAAGCTGTCTATTTGTAAGGAATTTAGCTTGTGATGCTTCTAATTGATTTTGAGCACTATTTCCAATATAAGCCCCATTGTCATCAAATTGAGTTGTATAATAACTAGGCATACTTCTGTAGTAAGTTGGATCTGGATTATCTTGACCTTGATAGTCTAAACGGCTATTCCCAATTGAACCTGTTTGATAAGCAATATTTGTGTTCAAATTTGTTTTTGAACTCATTTTCCAATAATGACTTAACATATTAATTGGTTCCTCTAGTTTTTTAATTCTTGAATTTCTTTGTTTACCATCTTGGTAACCCCAATAAGAGTTGTATTTTACACCAGCAATATCTGTAACTTCTTGAGTGTTTGGTGAGTTTTTACCTCTATAGTTTTGAGCGTAAATAGAAGTAAAGTTTAACGAATGCTTGTCGTTTATTTTTTTCTCAACACTTGCAAATAGTGAATTTGCACCATAATCTGTTCCTTCAAAATAGGCTTCCTGTGCCCATCTTCTAGATGCTGAAACCACGAATGCCCATCCTTTAGAATTCATTCCAGAAACGTGAGTTCCCATAGCTCTCCAGTTGTAGTTGGTGTTAGTTCCAGAAAAAGAAATTCTAGAACCTTTTCTGTATATAGACGCTCTAGTATTGATTTCTTGAGTTCCTAAAATCCCACCAAAAGTATAATCTGATGGAGCTGAACCCATCGTAAATTCTTGGTTACGAGTAGCATCATTTAATCCTCCCCAATTTCCCCATTGCGGTCTCCCATCAACAATCTTATTCATTGAAATACCATTTATCATCGTGGTACCATATTCATTATCTAAACCACGAATTCTAAATCTTGCTTGACCCCAATTAAAGGCTGCAGCTTGTTGAAAAACATCTCTTGATGCTTGTAAAAGTCCAGAAGTACTCTCTGAACCACTATTATCATCACCCAAATCGTTATCTGTGATGGTAACTAAACTTAATTGTTGTTCTTCGGTAACATCTTCTTCCAAAACAACAACACCTAAATCTAAAATTTTTCCTTGTTCTACATCGATAGATAATAGTTGGTCTTTATAACCATCACTTTTAACTACCAATAATTGTGAACCAGCTGGCACTGATTTAAAAACAAATTTTCCTTCAGCATCTGTAATTTCAGTTAAATTACTGTTCTGAATAGTGGCAACAACATTTTGTAATGGTTTTTGTGTTTTTGAGTCAACAACTTTTCCGGAAAATCCAGTACCTGTTTGTGCAAAAGCAAAACACACTTGCATCACAAACAAAATACTAATGACAAGTTTTTTCATAAATTGAATTAAATTAATTTTCTTTTCGTTAAGTCTTAATACAAACTTAACAGCCTACAAATGTACATCTTTTAATAATATTATTTACTTTTGGCGTGAAGTTTGTGTTAAACTTCATAATTAATTAATATAGTTAAAATGAAAATTAAAAACTTAATTGCCGTTTTCTTTGTTTTATTCGCAACAATAGCGGTAAATGCCCAGTCAAAAAAGTATATTATTCATACCGTTGCGTTTTACAATTTTGAAAACTTGTTTGATACAATTAATGGTTCTAATAATGATGAAGAGTGGTTGCCAGATGGAGCAATGAATTGGACAGGAAGAAAATACAAAAAGAAATTAGACAATCTTGCCAGAGTACTTTCTGAAATAGGTACCGGTGAAAACCCAACAAATTCTCCAACATTTATTGGTGGTTGTGAAATTGAAAACAGAAGGGTTTTGGAAGACTTAGTGAAACAACCAAAATTAATTAATAGAGATTATGGAATTGTTCACTTTGATTCTCCTGACAAAAGAGGAATTGATGTGGCTTTGCTATATCAAAAAAAACATTTTAAGCCAACAAGCTATGTTAACATTCCATTATTGATTTATAAAAATCAACAAGGTAAAGAAGACAAGAAAGATAAAGGAGAAGCAACAGATGATAATGTAGAGGTTGATAATACTTCTGAAAGAGTTTATACTCGTGATCAACTTTTGGTTACTGGCTTTTTAGATGGTGAAGAAGTAAATATTATTGTTAATCACTGGCCTTCTCGTTCTGGAGGTGAGAAAAAAAGTTCGCCATTTCGTGAGGCTGCTGGAGCACTTAATAGAAAAATAATTGATTCGTTAATTAAGATTAATCCAGATGCTAAAATCATTACTATGGGTGATTTAAATGATGGTTCTTATAATAAAAGTGTTAAAGTTGGTATTGGAGCTAAACTTAAAAAATCTGAATTAAAAACATCAGGAGATATTTACAATCCATTTGAACAAATGGCAAAAGATGGTAATGCAACATTATTTTACAGAGATTCTGGTGATATTTTCGATCAAATTATGATTTCAGAACCATTAACTAGAAATGATTATACATCATTTAGATATTGGAAGGCAGGAATTTATAACAAGCCATTTCTAATTCAGACCACTGGACAATATAAAGGATATCCACTCAGAAATTCTCAAAGTGAACCCGGATTTAGCGATCACTTTCCGGTTTATATTTATTTGATTAAACAATTGAATTAAAAAAATCTAAGGTTAGTTTATGCTAACCTTTTTAAATTAGTATTATGAAAAAGTTATTTGTTATCACATTTTTAATTCTTGTTACAACATCATTTGCTCAAGAAACTATAACAACATCTCAAGCAAAAGAATATATTGGGAAAGAAGTTATTTTGAAAGGTAAAATTGCTTCTTTTAAGTTGGCGTCTGAAGGAAAATCAACTAATTATATAAATATTGATAAACCTTATCCAGACAATGTATTTACAGTTGTTATCTCTAACAAATACCTTGAAGAACATCAATTAGATCTTTCTCAATCTGTTGGAAAAGAAATTACAGTTAAAGGGACTATCTCAGTTTATGAAAAAGATCCCAAAAAAATCCCTCAGATATTTAATCCGCTAGAAATTGAAATAAAATAAAGATATTAGAAGGTTAGTTTAATGCTAACCTTTTTTATTTTTTGTAATTTCGTAAAAACATTATAGTATTATGTCAATTCAAAAACCTTTCAATCTCAACAAATGGATTGAAGAAAACAGACACCTTCTAAAACCACCAGTTGGAAATAAAAATCTGTACATAGATTCTGGTGATTATATTGTAATGATAGTTGGTGGGCCAAATGCACGCAAAGATTTTCATTATAATGAAACCGAAGAATTATTTTATCAGTTAGAAGGAGAAATAACGGTTTATGTTCAAGATAATGGCAAAAAGAAAGCCATGAAACTTGCAGCTGGTGATATGTTTTTGCTTCCAGCTAAAGTGCCTCATTCTCCATCAAGAACAGAAGGTTCAATTGGTTTAGTTGTAGAACGTAAAAGAGAAGGTAAGGATATTCCAGATGGTTTGCTTTGGTTTTGCGAAAATTGCAATCATAAATTATATGAAGTCTATTTTGAACTTCACAACATAGAAACTGATTTCTTATCTCATTTTAAACATTTTTACAATTCAGAACACCTTCGAACTTGTGAAAAGTGTGGAACAACTATGGAATCCGACGTAAGATTTGTAGATAAAAAATAAGATCTTTAGAGTTTTTGCTAAATGACATAAACTGCCTAATATTCAAAAAAAACTACTATTTTTGTATAAAATTTAAAAAACATTCAAAAAAAACACATAATGTCAACAATTGCTCAACAATTCGGCATGACCGAAGCATTAGAAATTCTTGGAGTAAAAGCTATTAATGAAGGAACTTCTACAGGAAATAATCATTTTTCAAATGGTGAAATTATTGAAAGCTACTCGCCAGTTGATGGTCAACTAATAGGAAAAGTAAAAACAACTACCGCAGAAGATTACGAAAAAGTAATGCAAACGGCAACAGCTGCTTTTCTTACTTTTAGAGCTATGCCAGCTCCACAACGTGGAGAAATTGTACGTCAATTTGGAAACAAATTAAGAGAATTAAAAGAACCATTAGGGAAATTAGTTTCTTATGAAATGGGGAAATCGTTGCAAGAAGGATATGGTGAAGTTCAAGAAATGATTGACATCTGCGATTTTGCAGTAGGTTTATCACGTCAATTAAACGGACAAACTATACCATCAGAACGCCCAGGTCACGTTATGAGAGAACAATGGCATCCAATTGGAGTTGTTGGAATTATCTCTGCGTTCAACTTTCCAGTAGCTGTTTGGTCTTGGAATACAGCATTAGCATGGATTTGTGGTGATGTTTGTGTATGGAAAGCTTCTGAAAAAGCGCCATTATGCTCTATTGCTTGTCAAAATATTATTGCAGAAGTTTTAAAAGCAAATAATTTACCAGAAGGTATTTCATGTATCATCAATGGAGATTATAAAGTAGGTGAAATGATGACTACTGATGCTAGAATTCCTTTAATTTCTGCAACAGGTTCAACAAGAATGGGTAGAATTGTTGGTGCAACTGTAGCACAACGTTTCGGAAAATCTTTACTAGAATTAGGTGGAAACAATGCCATTATTATTACTCCAACAGCTGATTTAAAAGTGGTTGTTCCTGGTGCTGTTTTTGGTGCTGTAGGAACAGCTGGTCAACGTTGTACTTCTACAAGAAGATTAATCATTCACGAATCGGTTTATGATAAAGTAAGAGATGCCATTGTTGGTGCTTATGGTCAGTTAACTATTGGAAATCCATTGGATCAAAAAAATCATATCGGACCATTAATTGATACAGATGCAGTAAACACTTATTTAGCTGCAATTGAAAAAGCAAAAGCTGAAGGTGGAAAAGTATTAGTTGAAGGTGGAGTACTTTCTGGCGAAGGTTACGAATCGGGTTGTTATGTAAAACCAGCAATTATTGAAGCTGAGAACTCTTTTGAAATCGTTCAACACGAAACTTTTGCACCAATTTTATATTTAATGAAATATAGTGGTGAAGTTGAAAATGCAATTGCAAAACAAAATGGTGTTGCTCAAGGATTATCGTCTGCAATTATGACTAACGAAATGAAAGAAGCTGAAAAATTCTTGTCTTTTGCAGGTTCAGATTGTGGAATTGCCAACGTAAATATTGGAACTTCTGGAGCTGAAATTGGTGGTGCTTTTGGTGGTGAAAAAGAAACTGGCGGCGGAAGAGAATCGGGTTCTGATTCTTGGAAAGTATATATGAGAAGACAAACAAATACTATCAATTATTCAGATCAATTGCCATTGGCTCAAGGAATTAAATTTGATTTGTAATCTTTAGAGCATAGAAAAAAGATAATAGAATATAGACAAAAAAGTCCCGATAATCTCGGGACTTTTTTTTTCGTATAATTTCAACCTATTTTGAATTCGTGAAAATTCGTGCAATTCGTGTCTAAACTATTTTGTCTTCTTAACGTATTGCGTTAAAATGAAAATACTTTGGTTTTCAACACGACCTTCAATAAGGTTAGCATCGTCCCAAACTAATTTTATATTATGAACAGCCGCACCACGTTTTGCAGTGAAAGTTGCTCCTTTTACATCTAAATCTTTTATTAAAACAACAGAATCACCATCCAATAAAACATTTCCATTAGAATCTTTGTGAACAATTTTTCCTTCGTCATCATCGGCTTCACCAGTTGCTTTTGCCCATTCAAGAGCATCTTCATCAAGATACATCATTTCTAACATATCCATGTTTTTTAAACGTGCATGCATTCTCCATGAAACAATTTGAACCGGAAGATTTTCATTCCACATGCTATCACTTAAACCACGCCAATCGTTTGGATTCATGGTTTCAGGATTTTGAATTTGATCTCTTAATGATTTTGTAATTAAAATACAATTTTCTGGAGTAGCTTCAGTTTTTGGTTCTACTAAATAGACTACCAAATTTTCATCGCTTCCACTAATTTCACATAATGAACCGCTTCTGTCTTTTAATCTTTTTTCTGTAACAACACTCATTTTGTATGGTTTTTATAAGTTGAATGAAGCACCAATTTGAAACACAAACTGATTATTGAATCTCTCATATCCAATAGTGTTTGAATCATATTTCGCTAGAGGAATTCCAGCTTCTGTGTAAATTCCAAAACCTTCTGTAAAGAAATATCTTGCACCAAGATGAGCACCAAAATTCCTTAAACCTAAATCTAAACCTGGGTAAACATCTAACTTGTCACTAATATTCAAAACATTTCCAATATTGGCATTGAAACGTGCTTTAGCATCAAATTTATCAGCAAATTTAGGTGTTCCTGCTTTGGTTGTAGTATTCAATAAATAAGAAGTTGTAAATCCATAAGAAATATTTTCTCCTGCTCCAAAATCAATAGTCGCAGCAATTCCAGTTCCATATTCTTGCATCGTCGCACCAACTTGAAATTTTTTATCTCCTTTTCCTTTAAACGCTTGCGAATTTGCAAAACTTGCAGTTAACACAAGTAATAATGTAATAACTCTTTTCATAATTTCTGTAAATTTTAGAGTGCAAATATAATAGTTTATTAATTTAATTACGTCCTTTTTCAGTGTGATACAAATGGTTTAAAGGTTCGCTTTGCCAAAATTCTTTAGAATCTACATCCATAATTGTCAAAGGTCCTTTAAATGCAGCTCCAGTATCTACATTCCAAATACAAGCTTTTTTGATTGGAATAGTTTCACCAATTCTTGTTACAGGAGTATGACCAATATAAATTTCATCATATAAAGTCAATCTTCTTGGATAAAACCAACTTGTTTTTTCTAAGTTTTCATTCAACGATAACGCAGTTTCCCACAATGTTCTATCCCAATAAAATAATTTCGGAAAATATTCATAAGCAATGCCATTCATATTGGTAAAACCAGCATGAATAAACAACCTGTTTTTATCATCTAAATAATAGTTTTCCAATAACTTTAAAAATGCAACATGTTTCAACTTTGTTGCTTCAGAAATTGTTGAATAGGCAATAACAGTAGCTTCTCCACCATGTTTATACCATTCTCTGTTATCGGTGCTGTTTTCAAGCCAATCTAAAAGGAGTTCGTCGTGATTTCCTCTGATGAAGATGCATTTTTGTTTTTGACCTAAATCAATCAAATAATCTATAACCTGAGGCGATTGACTCCAGCCATCAACATAATCACCTAGAAAAATTAAAGTATCGTTTATGGTAACATTAGCACGCTCCATTATTTGATGCAACGCTCGTAAACCGCCATGTATATCTCCAATTACTAATGTTCTATTCATTTTGTTTATTATATTTCACTTTCCTCAAAACTCGCATTACTTCTTTAAAATTCACATAAACAGTTGTAAATGAATGCAATTTCAATAAAGGTTTAGCTTCAATTAATTTCTGTTTGGCATCTTCAAATCCGTTGAGGTAACAAATCATTAGAGTGGATGGCAAATTAATCAAATCTTTATGTTCTCTATCAGATAATTCGATTCCTTTTTGCAATTTGTTCAACAAAGATAAATTAGAATTATAAATATGAAACAAAACTTTTCGATTGTATTGTGGTGGTTCAAAAAGCATTTCGGTTTCTATTTTATAATAGCCATTATCAAAGAAAGATAACTTTTGTTGTTCCAAAGGATAATAACTTGTTTTGTCATTCAATCCCAAAGGCACATATTCGGTTATCGTAAATGTATTTTCGTCATAATCAATCGTCACATCATCTTGAGCCGAATAAAACAACTTAATTTGCTCGTTTACCAATTCGATATCAACTCGTGTAAAAAAGGTTTTATCTCTATTTTTTTTCGGAATTCCTGCCCAACAAATCACAAACAATTCCTTAAAAACCTTATACTTTGATGGCATATCCTTGTGACGATTATTTACAAAATCAATTACGCCATCAAGTGTATTAGAAATGCTATTTCTAGAGCTATTTTCAATGCTTAAAACTGTTTCAATATTTAGTTTAGAATAGGGTATTTTTTCATCCGTAGGTATGGTATTGCTTCCTCTTCTTACAAAAGTGGCATTGGCCAAAATGGTATGAATATTTTTCTTAAAATAAGAAGTTTTAGATTTGGGTTTTATAGTTACCAATCCAACAACTTTATCTCTTGGCAAATTTGGAAAAGGAACATTTTCATACTGAATTTTAGGTGGATTTTCCAAAAAAGCATTTACCAAATTCTGAATGCGACTGTCGTCAAAAAAATCATCGCCAGTTATTTCGTTATTCTCATCTTCAACACCAACAACGATATAAGAATTATTAGAAGGATTAGAATTAGACAAAGCGCAAATATGTTTCAAAAACTTAGCTTTTCCTTCTTTGGTATGCAAGTTCAACTGCCGTTTTTTATCATAAAAACTGCACTCATCATTGTGAGCCAGTAAGTTTTTGATAAGTAGGCGTTTGTTTATCATATTTTAGTGATCAGTATTCGGTGTTCAGTATTCAGTGACTGCCAACTGAATACTGAACACTGCCAACTAAATTTAAGGTACTTTATTTCCCATGCTTTCTGTCCAAATGGTGAACCAATCTAGGTTGTCTAAAGGTAATTCAATGGCTTTCATTAATGCTTGAATTCGGGCAATATTTACAGTTCCAGCAACAGGAATAACTTTGGAAGGATGTTTTAAAATCCACGAAAGTAAAATGGTATCTGAACCAACACCATATTTTTCAACTAATTGTACCAAAAGTTTTTTTAATCGTCTTGTTTGCTCAATATCTTCTCTAAAAACGGTTCCTAGCGGATTCCAACTCATAGGTCTAATCTTGTGCGTTTGCATGTAATCTAAACTTCCATCCAACATGGCTTCATAATGTGTTGCCGAAAATTGAATTTGATTATAACTAACTTCCGTTTTACTTCTAATTAGTTCAGTTTGCGAATTAGTAAAATTAGATAATCCAAAATCTATGATTTTTCCTTCTGATTTAAGTTTTTCAACCGCTTCAGCAATTTCATCAGCAACCATCAACGGACTTGGACGATGCAAAAGCAAAACATCTAAATAATCCGTTTGAAGTTTTTTTAACGAATTTTCTACACTCCAAATGATGTATTCTTTCGAGTAATCGTAGTGTTTGATTTTATTAGTTCTACTTCCTTCAAGTTGGATACCGCACTTCGAAATTAATTGCAATTTTTCTCTTGAAATTTTGCTTTCGCCAAATGCTTTTCCAAATTGCTCTTCTGTAGTGTAACCACCATAAATATCGGCATGATCAAAAGTGGTAATTTTATTTTCGATACAAATGTTTATCAAATGGATCATTTCTTGTGTGTTGAGTTTTTTATCCCAAACACCCCAATTCATCGTTCCAGCAATTACAGGTGATAATGTTGTTTTTCTCATAATTGAAATTAAAACTCTAAAATTACTAAAACAAAATCATAAATCATCCTTAAAAACCAGAATTAGAGGCAAGTTTTAACGCATTGTTAACATTCTATTCGTGTTAAAATCTTCAATTTTGAAATGTTAAAATTTTATAGTTAATTGTGCCTCGAAAAAAATAGAATTTATGGAAGAAAATGTTGCTGCTTTAGATATTAGAGCCATCAATGAAAAGATAGAAAGAGAAAGTGCTTTTATTGACTTATTGACCATGGAAATGAACAAAGTCATTGTGGGACAAAAGCACATGGTAGAGCGATTGTTGATTGGACTTTTAGGTCAAGGACATATTCTTCTTGAAGGTGTTCCAGGATTGGCAAAAACCTTGGCAATTAACACCTTATCTCAAGCGGTTCAAGGAAGTTTTAGTCGTATTCAGTTTACACCTGATTTGCTTCCGGCCGATGTTGTGGGAACAATGATTTACAACATTAAAGCCAATGAGTTTTCAATAAAAAAAGGACCAATTTTTGCAAATTTCGTTCTTGCAGATGAGATTAATCGTGCGCCAGCAAAAGTACAATCAGCTTTGCTTGAAGCAATGCAAGAAAAACAAGTGACTATTGGTGATACTACTTTTAAATTAGAAAGACCATTTTTAGTTCTTGCAACACAAAACCCAATTGAGCAAGAAGGAACGTATCCATTACCAGAAGCACAAGTCGATCGTTTTATGCTTAAAACAGTAATCGATTATCCAAAAATGGATGAAGAACGATTGGTAATTCGTCAAAATTTGAAAGGTTCTTACGAAAAAGTAAACGCTGTTGTCTCGGTAGAACAAATTTTGCGCGCTCAAGAAGCCGTTCGCGAAGTATATATGGATGAGAAAATCGAGAAATACATTCTTGACATTATTTTCGCAACACGTTTCCCAGAAAAATATAAATTAGAATCTTTAAAACCATTAATCAGTTTCGGTTCTTCTCCTCGTGGAAGTATTAATTTGGCAACAGCGGCTAAATGTTACGCATTTATCAAACGCCGTGGTTATGTAATTCCAGAAGACGTTCGCGCCGTTGTTCACGATGTTTTGCGTCACAGAATTGGAATCACCTACGAAGCCGAAGCCGAAAACGTAACTTCAGTTGACATCATCAACAAAATCGTTAACGAAATAGAGGTTCCTTAATCTTTTTTCTTTAAAAAAAACTTAGTGCCTTTGCGCCTTTGTGGCAAAAACATGGAAACAAAAGACCTACTAAAAAAAGTTCGTAAAATAGAAATCAAAACCCGAAGATTGAGTGATCATATCTTTTCGGGTGAATATCATACGTCGTTTAAAGGACGCGGAATGACTTTTTCTGAAGTGCGACCTTATCAATTTGGTGATGATGTTCGTTCTATCGATTGGAATGTGACCGCGCGTTACAACGAGGCACACGTAAAGGTTTTTGAAGAAGAACGCGAATTAACTATGATGTTAATGGTTGATATTTCGGGTTCAGAAAGTTTTGGAACTAAAAATCAGTTGAAAAGCGAAATCGTAACCGAAATTGCCGCGACGATGGCTTTTTCAGCAACTCAGAATAACGACAAAATTGGTTTGATTTTGTTTTCCGATGCCATCGAATTGTATATTCCACCAAAAAAAGGAAAATCACACGTACTCCGAATCATTCGTGAGTTAATCGAATTTCAACCCAAAAGCAGAAAAACCGATTTATCACAAGCCTTGAAGTTTTTATCATCAACCCAAAAGAAGAAAGCCATTGTATTTTTGATTTCCGATTTTATGGTAGACGATGATTACGAAAAAACACTGAAAATAGCAGGAAAAAAACACGACATCACCGGAATTCGAGTATATGATGTTCGTGAAGAAACAATGCCAAACATTGGTATAGTCGAAATGGAAGATGCCGAATCGGGTGAAATTATGGTTGTGGATACGAGTTCTAAAAATGTTCGATTGAATTACGAAAAAAACTACCAACAGAAAGTTGGTTATTTTAAAGATATTTTCTCAAAATGCGGTTCAGGAACAGTAAATACTCGTGTCGATGAGAGTTATGTAAAAAAATTATTGGGTTATTTTAAATCCAGAGGATAAATGAAATTCAAATTATATATATTATTTTTTCTACTAACAACGTCACTTTTTGCCCAAAAAGTCACGACTTCTATTGATTCTACTAAGAAAAAAATAGGAGCCGAATTCAAGTTGACTTTAAAAGCATCAGTGAATAAAACAGATAAAGTTGTTTTTCCAAAAGCTAAGAATTTTGGAGCTTTAGAAGTTATAGAATCTTATAAAATAGACACGATTAAATCGAATGACAAATACGAATTAATCAAGAAATATGGGTTGACTCAATTTGATTCAGGAAAATATACTATTCCAAGAATTCAAATTTTAATCAACGGAAAACCTTCTTTTTCTGATAGTTTAAAAGTTGAGGTTGCTGATGTAAAAGTCGATACCTTAAAACAGAAAATGTATGAGATAAAAGATATTATTCCAGTTGAAACCTCAAGCGATTGGTGGAAATATCTTTTGGGAATTTTACTTTTAGTTGGCTTAGGATTTCTAGCGTTTTGGCTTTTCAAAAAGTACTACAAAAAACCCGAAAAAGTAGAAGAAATCGTTTACACTTCTCCAATTGAAAAAGCAACATCTTTATTGCAACAATTAGAAAGAAAAGAGCTTATTCAGCGTGGTGAAATAAAAAATTATTATTCTGAATTAACTGATATTGCTAGAACTTACATCGAAGAAGAGATTCACATTCCAGCCATGGAAAGCACCACTTCGGAGTTAATTGTGAGTTTGAGAAACGTTGCCAAAAATAAAAAATTAAAACTTTCTAAAGAAATACTTGAAAATTTAGAAAAAGTATTACAACAAGCCGATTTAGTAAAA
Organism: Flavobacterium koreense; assembly: GCF_054776075.1. Lineage (NCBI taxonomy): Bacteria > Pseudomonadati > Bacteroidota > Flavobacteriia > Flavobacteriales > Flavobacteriaceae > Flavobacterium > Flavobacterium koreense. The sequence continues at coordinate 20,944 of NZ_BAAHCF010000002.1, forward strand.
TTTGCTAAAGTAAAGCCACTTGATTTTGAAATCGAAGAAGATAAAAAGCGAATTACAAGTACAATTGTAACCATTCATAAAGCTATTCCAGAACTAGTTGAAGAAAAAGATGAATTAGAGGAGTGGAATGAAGAGCAAAAACAAAAAGCATTAGCTAAAAAAGCATCAGAACAAAAAATAAAACGCATCAAAAACGCAGTCTTTATTACAGTTTTGGTTCTTGCATTAGCTGTTGGAATAACGTCTGCAATAAAAGGATTCGACTTTGTCAAAGATTTTGTTTTAGGTAACGAGACCAAAGAACTAGTAGAAGGCGAATGGGTTTTAAGTGAGTACGGAAATCCTGGAGTAATTCTCGAAACTCCTAAGGTTTTAAAAAGAATTGACGCTAAAAAATCACTTCCAAGAGAATCGTATGCTATACTAAAAGAAATGCAATTGTTTGAATATGGTGCTTTAAATCAGAAGCTATTTATTGGCGTTTCTACTATTAAATTCAAAGATACAACCGATATTAAATTTGAAACGGTTTTAGACGGAATTACTAAAAATTGGGAAAAACTTGGAGCACAAAATATGCTTTTCAAACAAGAAGAATTCAATACAGGAAAAGGAGTGACTGGTGTAAAAGCTTATGGAACAATGACTGTTTTTGATAAAGAAGAGGATGAAAGTGAGAAAATGTATTATGAGATTTTATTGTTTAAACAAGATGGTGGTTTGCAACAAATAATAGTTGCTCAAAGAGATGGTGATGTTAATGGAGAGAAAATAGGTAAGAGAATTATTAATTCTGCCGAATTAAAACAAGCACAATAACAATGGAAAAAATAAGTTTTTTAAATCCTGAATTTTTTTGGTTGTTTTTGCTAATTCCTTTTGCAATAGCTTGGCTTTGGTGGAAAAACAAAGAACAAACAGCTACTCTAAAAATAAGTTCTGTTAAAGGATTTAAAGGGTCTAAATCAATTTTGGCAAAACTAAAACCTCATTTATCAGGATTAAGAGTCTTGTCTTTATGTTTTTTAATCATCGCTTTAGCTCGACCTCGAACAGTTGATATTAGTAATCAAACCAAGACAACTAAAGGAATTGATATTGTTATGGCAATTGACCTTTCTAGCAGTATGTTGGCAAAAGATTTGAAACCTAACAGAATGGAAGCGTTGAAAGAGGTAGCGGCCAATTTTGTTGACGGACGTCCGAACGACAGAATTGGCGTTGTAGTTTACGCAGGCGAAGCTTACACTAAAACACCTGTTACAAGCGATAAAGCTATCGTAAAACAAGCCATTTCAGATATTAAATTTGACAACGTACTCCAAGATGGAACTGGTATTGGAATGGGATTGACCACAGCAGTAAATAGGTTGAAAGACAGTAAAGCCAAAAGTAAAATCATCATTCTTTTAACTGACGGTGTAAACAATTCAGGATTTATAGAACCAGAAACAGCATCAGAAATTGCAAAAGAATACGGAATAAAAGTGTATACAATTGGATTAGGAACTAATGGAATGGCCGAATTTCCTTATGCTTATGCTCCAAACGGAAGGGATTTTTTATATAGAATGTTGCCTGTAGAAATTGACCAAGAACTAATGAAAACAATCGCAAAAAATACAGGAGGAAAATATTTCAGAGCAAATAATAATAGTAAATTAGAAAGTATATACAACGAAATCAATAAACTAGAAACAACTGAAATTGAAGAATTGAAATACTATGATTACGACGAAAAATACAGATTATTCGTTATTATCGCAGGAATATTATTATTGATAGAAATCGCATTAAGAAACACAATTTTTAAAAGTTTTATATAAAATCAGAACAAATAAGGTTTAGAATTAGAAAGTAAATCTAATATCTAATATCAAAAATCTAATATTTAATGTACGAATTAGAAGAAAAAGGTTATTTATATTTATTATCCATCATCCCAATATTGGTGGTGCTTTTTCTCTATGTTCAATTTTGGAAAAGAAAAAAGCAGAAAGAATTTGGAGATTTAGATTTGATTCAAAAATTGAGTCCAGAGAAATCTACTTTCAAGCCGATTTTGAAAATGGTTTTGTTTTTATTAGGACTTACGTTTATTATTATCGGATTGGTTAATCCTAAAATGGGAACTAAAGTTGAAAAAGTAAAACGCCAAGGAATCGATATCGTTTTTGCGGTTGATGTCTCTAAAAGTATGCTTGCAGAAGATGTAGCGCCTAATAGATTAGAAAAAAGTAAACAATTGGTTTCACAATTAATCAATCAATTAGGAAGTGATAGAATTGGAATTATTGCCTATTCAGGAAGTGCTTTTCCGGTTTTACCAATGACTTCAGATTATGCTGTAGCAAAAATGTTTCTTCAAAGTATGAATCCGGCAATGATTTCTTCTCAAGGAACTTCTATAGACCAAGCTATTGACTTAGCCAATATTAAGTTTTTTGACAAAAAAGACAAAACAAATAAGTTGTTGATACTAATTTCTGATGGAGAAGACCACACAGATAATGCAGAAACAGCCGCAGAAGACGCTCAGAAGAATGGAATCAAAATCATAACCATTGGAGTAGGAACAGAAAAAGGAGGTCCAATTCCGTTGAAAAGAAATGGCGTTGTTGAGAGTTTCCAACGTGACAAAGACGATCAAGTTGTTATCACTAAAAGAAATGCTGAAATACTTTCTAAAATAGCTAACAGTTCAAAAGGTGGATATATTGATGGAAATTCAACCAAAGTTGTAGTTGATTACGTAAAAAAAGTGATTGATAATACAGAAAAAACTGAATTTGGCGCTACACAAATGGCCGATTTAAAATCACAGTTTCAATGGTTTTTAGGTTTTGGGTTTTTCTTATTGTTTTTAGACACATTTTTATTGGAAAGAAGAACCAAATGGGTTAGAAAAATGAATTTATTTAACGAAACAAAGTAGAGATGCGATTTATCACGTCTAAATAAAAATGAAAAAATTAATTACATATTGTCTAATCCTAATCTCTTTTGCAACAAAAGCACAAGAGAAAGATAAGTTTTTGCCAAAAGGAAACGAAGAATTTGCAGAAAAAAAATATGCCGATGCTGAAGCAAATTATAGAATTTCACAATCTAAATTCAAGAAAAAAGCAGTTTCCTCTTATAATTTAGGCACATCAATTTATAAGCAAAATCAACATTCTGAAGCAAAATACCAATTTGCAAAAGCCATTCAAGATGCTAAGACAAAACCCGAAAAACACAAAGCCTTTCATAATCTTGGAAATGTTTTGATGAAAGAAAAAGAATATCAAGGTGCTGTTGATGCTTATAAAAACGCATTGAGAAACAATCCAAACGATGAAGAAACTCGATACAATTATGCTTTGGCAAAAAAAATGCTAAAAGACAATCCACCACCAGAAAAACCTAAAGAGAATAAAAAAGACCAAGAGAAAGATAAAAAAGAAGAGAAGAAGGAGCCGGAAAAAGATAACGATAAAAACAAGGACAAAAATAAAGATAAAAAAGAAGGAAACGACAACAAAGACAAGGACAAAGGGAATCAACCTAAACAACCTAAACCGTCTAGCGCCTCAAAACAACGAATAGATAATTTGCTTGACGCTGTGAACAACGAAGAGAAAAAAGTTCAAGAAAAAGTAAATGCTCAAAAGGCATTAGCAAATCCGCAAAAGCCAGAAAAAGACTGGTAATGAATATTACTTTGAATAACTATACTGAATAAATTCAGAAAAAATGAAACGAATATTTTTAATAGTATATATATTTTCTCAATCTCTTTGGGCTCAACAAGTACGATTTGAAGCCTCAACAGATAGAACAACTTATGCATTAAATGAAAATATTGAACTTGCTTTTACTATGAATGTAGATGCAGATAACTTTGAATTACCAGTATTGAATGATTTTAGAGTACAAGGACCCTTTATATCGATAGCAAAATATGATATAAATGGACGAGTTGCTTTTCAAAAAAGATATAAATATTATCTAATTCCCAAAAGAAAAGGAGTTTTTGTAATTAAGGAATCACAAATTGAATTCAATGGTAAAATATATAAAAGCAACATATTAAAAATCAAGATTGTTGATGAAATTAAACAACAAAATAATCCTTTCCAAAATGGTGGAACTATTCGTGTTGAAGATAATTTATTCTTGGTAGCAGACATTTCTAAAATTAATCCCTTTGTAAACGAACCAATTACAGTAGTTTACAAACTTTATTTTAGTTATAATATAGGAATAATGAATTGGCAAGAATTAAGCAAACCTAAATATAAAGATTTTTGGAGTCAAAATATTGATGTCAATCAAATTCCTGGAGAGGAACTATTTAAAGGAGAAAAATTCAGATATCTTATTATTAAAAAGGTTGTTCTATATCCACAGAAAGCTGGCAATCTTCAAATTGAACCAATTTCTTTAGATGTAGATTTAGAGGTTCCTACTGGAAGAGAAGATAGATATGGAAATTATGAAGTAAGAAATCAAACGAAAAGAGTTTCTGCTGGAAGTAAAGTAATAACTGTAAAGTCTCTACCTGAAGCTGGAAAACCTGCAAATTTTACTGGTGCAGTTGGTAAATTTAATTTCAGTGTTCTTCCATCCAAAACAACTTTAAAAAATGGAGAATCTCTTGACTTAGACATTAAAGTAACAGGAGTTGGAAACTTAAAATTATTCAATTTACCAAAGCCAGTGGTGCCCTCCGAACTTGAAATGTATGATCCAGAACATTCAGAAAATGTTTCCACGCCATTATCTGGAATGACAGGAAGTATTTCCGATAGATATACCATTATTCCGCAATCTAAAGGAAATTTTCCTATCAAAGGTTTGGAGTTTTCTTATTTTGATCTTTCAACTGGAGGCTATAAAACAATTGCTTCTCCAAACATTATGTTGAATGTTTTGGATGGACCAGGAGTTGTAAATTCTAATGTAAATTCTGCAGATGCTACCTCAAAAACTGTAGCAACACCTTCAAAATCATTCGCCTTTATCAAACAAAAAACGGATTTAGAAAGTATAGAATCAGACGATTTTCTAGGTTCAGGATTATTTTATGGATTGCTATTTTTGCCGTTTTTACTAATTCCAGTTCTAGTTATTGTTAAAAAGCGAAAAGACACGCAAAATGCTGATATTATTGGTAATAAAACCAAAAGAGCTAATGCTTTAGCTAAGAAATATTTATCGGAAGCCAAAAAACAAATCAATAATAAAGAGCCATTTTACATTGCATTAGAAAAAGCAATGCACAATTTCTTGAAAGCCAAATTAAATATCGAAACTTCAGAAATGAGTAAAGATAAAATCACTGAAATTCTGCTTTCGCGAAATGCAAATTCAGAAACGGTGACAGAATTTATAACCTTGACCGAAAGTTGTGAATTAGCTCGATATGCGCCATCAACAAGCACTATAATTCATCAAGATTATGACAAAGCTGTTGAAATAATTTCAAGTTTAGAAAAACAAATTAAATAGTAATCATGAAGAAGTTTTTTTATCTATTTCTATTTATTTATGCATCTGTTTTTGCAACGGATATTTCTAATCCTTTTGTAGATGGGAATATCCAATATAACGATGGAAAATATGAAGCAGCGATTACAAGCTACGAAAGTGTTTTGGCAAATGGTCAACAATCGGCTGAGTTGTATTTCAACCTTGGAAATTGTTATTATAAATTGCATAAAGTTGCACCAGCCATTTACAATTACGAAAAGGCTTTACAACTAAATCCGAACGATCCAGAAATTCAAACCAATCTAGATTTTGCACGAAAAATGGCTATTGACGATATCAAAATCATTCCAAAAGTAGGTTTCGATAAATTAATTTCTGATTTTACTTCATGTTATCGCTACGACACTTGGGCTTGGATTGCCGTCGTTTTTGGATTTGTGTTTTTAGCGTTCTTTATTGGATATTATTTCTCACCAACTGCTTTTAAGAAGCGTATTTATTTTACAGGAATGTTTGTGGTTTTGTTGTTGTTATTAACTTCTGTCTTCTCCGCATTTTTTGAAAAGAACCGATTAGCAACTGAAAAAACAGCAATAGTTTTTGCTGAAACAGCATCAGTAAAAGGCGAACCAAAAGCATCAAGCCCAGAAACGATTTTACTTCACGAAGGAACAAAAGTGTACATTCTAGAAAGCATCGCCAACTGGAAAAAAGTACAACTTACAGATGAAACTACAGGTTGGATTAGTGATGAAGCAATTAAAGAGCTTTAATTAGTTTTAAGTGAGCAGACTACTGAACACTAGTTTTCAAATCCTTAAACCAATCGGTTAAAACAGGCAACATAAATTCAGAAGTTTTTAAAATTGGATTGAAAAAGATTGAATTCTCTTGGGTTTCTTTACTTACTAAAGCATCATTAATATTCACTTTTTGGAACAAACTCAACACAATACCTAACAATAATGTGGTTTTCAAGACGGCAAAAAATGCGCCACCCAATTTATTCAACCAACCTAAAAATACAAAATCAGCAATTTTAGAAAATACTTTTGCTAACAAGTGAATCGCAATTACCACGATAAGTAAAGTAATTATAAATGCTGCAACTTTCGCCGTTTTACTATCACCAATAAAACTTCCAACAACATAAGAGAATTTTACCGCAATATAAATTCCAACAAAAAACGAAATCAATGAAGCCAATTCAACAAACAATCCATTTCGCAAACCTTTAAAAGCTGCAAAACCCAACAAAACTGCAAAGATAATATCGATAAATCCCATAAATTTAATAAAAGTGAGCGGTAAAGATATAAGAATATAGAAAATAGAACAAAGAGAAAAGATGGTAAATGTGATATATTTGCAAACTAATAGAAAATTGTAGTTGAAAAGTCTATTTTCTTTTCTCTATTTTCTTTTCTCAAAATAAAAAAAATGTCTCGAGATATACAACTAAAAGAACGATGGGAAAAAGTCGTTGAAATCCTTTCCAATCAATTTGCCGAAGGAGAACAACTTGACTTAGATGCAATAATATACTTAATTGGAGTTCAAGAACTTGGAAAATTCCAACAGTTATTTAAAAAAGACGAAAAAGTAAACCTAATGCACATTGCCATTTGTAGATTATTAGAACCTTATGGTTACTACGAATTCGAATTTTTCGATAAAGACGGATGGCCACATTACAAAGTAAAAGAAGAATTACCACCATTAAAAGCAGGAGAACAAACCATTTTAATGAAAGATGCCATTGTAAATTACTTCGTTGAGAAAGAACTTATTAAGTAATTAGTAAAAAGGGATAAGTAATTAGTCTATTGAGAGGATAAAATATTTTTCTGCTATTAACTATTTACTCTTCACTTTTTTATTCACTAATCACTAAAAAAACTTAAATTTGCACCTTCAAAGAACGAACGATGATAGACAAGATTAAACAACATATTGAAGAAGCTAAAGCATTTAACGATAAAAATAAAGAATCGTTAGAGCAATTTCGTATAAAATATTTGGGGAGTAAAGGATTGTTGAAAGAACTTTTTAATGAGTTCAAAAACATTCCAAACGACCAAAAGAAAGACTTCGGACAAGTAATTAATACACTTAAAGCTGTTGCCGAAGAAAAGGTAAAAACCATTCAAGAAGAGCTAGAAAGCAAAGAGGAAGTTAAAGGTTTTTATGGCGATTTGTCACGTCCAGGTGAACCTATTCAAATTGGTTCTCGTCATCCTATTTCATTAGTAAAAAATCAAATTATTGATATCTTTTCAACCATTGGATTCAATGTTTCTGAAGGTCCAGAAATTGAAGACGATTGGCATAATTTTACAGCATTAAACTTGCCAGAATACCATCCAGCTCGTGATATGCAAGACACGTTTTTCATTCAAACCAATCCTGATGTTTTGTTGCGTACGCACACATCATCAGTGCAAGTGCGTTACATGGAAAACAACAAACCACCAATTCGTACGATTTCTCCAGGAAGAGTTTTCCGTAACGAAGCGGTTTCATCGCGTTCACACTGTATTTTCCATCAAGTGGAAGGTTTGTATATAGACAAAGACGTTTCATTTGCTGATTTAAAACAAACATTACTTTATTTCACTAAAGAAATGTTCGGAAAATCTAAAATTCGTTTGCGTCCAAGTTATTTTCCATTTACAGAACCAAGTGCCGAAATTGATATTTATTGGGGTTTAAAAACCGAAACTGATTATCGTATCACAAAAGGAACAGGTTGGTTAGAAATTGGAGGTTGCGGAATGGTTGATCCAAATGTTCTAAAAAATTGTGGTATCAATCCTGATGAATTCTCAGGTTTCGCCTTTGGAATGGGAATCGAACGTATCGCAATGCTTTTACACCAAATTGGTGACATCAGAATGTTCTTTGAAAACGATGTTCGTTTCTTAGAGCAATTTAAATCAAGTATTTAATGATTTAAGAATGAAGATTAACGATTTTTGATTTTAGAAGTAAATCTCGAAATCAAAAATCGTTAATCAAAAATCAACAATCAACAATCTAATGAAAGCAGATATTACCATCCCAAAAGTAGAAAACGTTTTCCTAGCTGCCGTTCAAGAATGGAGCGACGACTTTATGGAAAAGGTTTGGTACATCTATTTAGTAAACGATTCTGACTTCAATTTAGACAGCGTAATGGTTGTTTCTAAAGCTTTTGGAACTATTGATGGCGAAATGAAAAAAACGTCGCTTTTGCGTCATGCATTTCCAAATGTGCCATCGGTTTCTGTTGTAAAGATAGAAATGGTTGAAACAAGCGTTCTAAGATTGAACAATGAATTTATGGTGACTTACTTTATTGGTGATACTTTGTATGACAAAAAATTCATCTTCCGTGCCCAAACCATAACTCCAGATTATGTTGAGGAAGTGCCGATTTTGTTTGTTGACGGTGTGATTGTAAGGTAGTTTCTCTATTTTGTCATTTCGACCTTTTGGGAGAAATCACATAAAGTAACTCACAGATTTTATATAATAATGTGATTTCTCCTACGTCGAAATGACTAAGGAATCTACTTCTTAGAAGAATTCTCTCTTTTAGCCTTCTCTTTCCAGCTAAAATATCCTAAAACGAAGATACCTATCACAATATAAGAAACTGCTCTTATGTAGAAATTATTTTCCGAAAGTTGTTGCGAAATAGTTTTTTCTTTAAGCTCAAATAAGGTCATGAAAATAACCATAAAAACACCCCAAAATCCACCCATTTTTAACTGATACTTCCAACGTTCGCTCATCTTAATCTAATTTATCGGTTAGTTTTTTAAATGTACTTTTAGCATCTTTCCCTTCGTACAAAATTTCGTAAACAGCATCAATAATCGGCGTTTTAGCTTTGTATTCTTGGTTTAATTTGTAGGCACTTTTTACGGCATAATATCCTTCGGCAACCATACTCATTTCCATCATCGCCGATTTTACAGTGTAGCCTTTTCCAATCATGTTTCCGAACATTCTATTTCTTGAGAATACCGAATATCCTGTAACTAATAAATCGCCCAAATAAGCCGAATTATTGATATTACGTTTCATTTTATGCACTTTTCGAATGAATTTCTTCATCTCACGAATGGCATTACTCATAATAACCGATTGAAAATTATCACCATAACCCAAACCATGTGCAATTCCTGCAGCAATAGCATAAATGTTTTTTAGCATAGCTGCATATTCAGTACCGATAATATCATCAGAGATTTTAGTTTTGATGTAATTTCCGGCAAGAACTTTGGCTACAACTTTTGCTTTATTTGAATCGCCACAAGCAATTGTTAAGTAAGAAAGTCTTTCTAAAGCTACTTCTTCTGCGTGACAAGGACCAGTAATTACTCCAATATTTTCAAAAGGAATATCAAATTTTTTGTTGAAATGCTCGCCAACAATCAAAAATGTTTCAGGAACAATTCCTTTGATAGCAGAGAAGATTACTTTGCCTTGTAAGCTAAAAGTAAGTTTCTCTAATTCAGCGCTTAAAAAAGCCGATGGAATAGCGAAAATGATATAATCAGCATAAGAAACAGCTTCATTAATATCGGAAGTTAATCGCAATTTATTAGTATCAAATTCTACTGAACTTAAATAATTTGGATTGTGTTTTTGAGATTTTATATGGTCAATTGCTGATTGATTTCTCATGTACCATGCAATTTCGTCTAAATTGACGCACAACATTTTTGCAATTGCAGTAGCCCAACTTCCGCCACCAATCACTGCAAATTTTGGATATTGATTCATTATTAGTTTGTTTGATAATCCAAAAATACTGAAATTTATTTAAAGCAATGCGATTGCATTAGTTTAAGATTATTAAGGAAAGATATTGTTAAAAATTAATTTAACTTAAAATTATGATATTCAGCACAATAACAAGAAATAATGGCCGTTATTACTAAATATGATTTCTGTTAGGTGATTTCATAAGTTTAGTTAGTTAAAAATTTTGTTTTGGGGTTTGAGAAAGGCGTTCAGGAAGTATATCTTGAACGCCTTTTGAATTTATGCTGAACTTGTTTCAGTATCTAATCACTATTTACTTTTCACTTATCACTAAAATTAGTAACTCATTTCCACAATTTCTCTAACTTTTTCTAAAGTGATGTTTTGCTTTTCACCCATCGCTTTCCAACCTCTTTCTTCGAAACGATTTACAATAAAATCGGCTGTTTTTTCAATATTTTCTGCGTTTTCAGAGATTTTGGTTTTCATTCCCATGGTGTGGAAAAATTCAATAGTTTTTTCGATGGCTTTTTCAGCTTTTTCTTCTACAGAATTTCCTGTGATGTTCCAAACTCTTTCGCCATATTGTGCTAGTTTGTCTTTCTTGGTTTCAAACATTACTTTGTATAAGTTCGGACCAATAATCGCTAAAGTTCTTGCGTGATCAATTTCGTATAAAGCCGTTAATTCGTGACCAATCATGTGGGTTGCCCAATCACTCGGAACACCTTTTTGAATCAATCCGTTTAACGCCATTGTTGCGCTCCAAACGAAATTAGAAGCTAATTTATAATCACTAGGATTTTCAACAACACTTGGACCAACTTCGATTAAAGTTTTCAAAATGCTTTCTGCAAATCTATCTTGTAATAAAGCATCGTGTTGAAACGTTAAATATTGTTCCATAACGTGTGTGAACGCATCAACAACACCATTTTGCAATTGTCTTTTTGGTAAAGAAGTAATCACAGTTGGATCAACAATTGAGAACTTTGGAAACAAAGCACTTCCACCAAGAGTCAGTTTTTCATGAGTTGCTTCAATAGTTACTACAGCACCAGAATTCATTTCTGAACCTGTTGCCGGTAAGGTTAAAACGGTTCCAAACGGAATCACTTGGGATAAATCGGTAAATAAGATTCGTTTTCTTAAAATATCTGCTTCATCGCCTTCAAATTTCGAAGCTGCAGAAATAAATTTCACTCCATCGATAACGCTTCCGCCACCAACAGCTAAAATAAAATCGATTTTTTGCTCGCGAATAATTTCAACCGCTTTCATCAACGTTTCAAATCTTGGATTGGGTTCGATGCCACCAAATTCAACGATTTCAAATCCTTTTAAAGCTGAGGTTACGGCTTCGTGAACGCCATTTTTAAAGATACTTCCGCCACCATAAGCCAATAAAACTTTGGCGTCTTTTGGAACTAATGTAGCTAATTTTTCTGTTTGTCCTTTGCCAAAAACATAATTGACAGGATTGTATAATTCGAAATTGTTCATTGTAAAAATATTTAGAGTACAAATTTACGAAACGATTGAACGAACAAGTGGTAAAGGAATGTTAAGTTACGAGCAATATTTTTGTCTCAATTCTTTAGCTTCTTTATCTGATGAATAACCAATCATTAATAAACCCTCAGTACAACTTAATTTACCAGATTTAATATGCTTATGAATTAGATTTTTAAATTCTTCTTTATGTTTAAATTTTTTATCTACATATTGAAAAGTTCTTGTATTTAAGGGGAGAACCTCATTTATTATGTAAAAGTATAAATCCTGTTTTAAAGTATTTAATTGATTTTCTGTTTTTAATTGAAAAAAAACTTCAATGTAATTTGAATTATAATAAAACGAAACGGAATTATTTAAACCTAGTGAATAAGTGGCGCCAATTTTTGTGTTTCCTGTAAAATCACCATATTTATTTCCATAACCAATTTTAAAATCTTTAATTTCATTAAATAAATATGTTTTGTCGTTTATGACAATTGAAGTTTCATTTAAAGAAATTTTACCTTCCAATTTCCCATTCATTTTTTCATACTCTACTATTCGTTTAAATGAGGCAAAAACAATGGTAAGAAGAGGAAATACGGATAGAAATAATAAAACATCAATTACAAATGATGCTACTATTTCATTGATAAAATTAATAGGAATGATTAATATAAAAAATAATAAAAAACTTGTCCAAGTCAACAATTCGGTGGTTGCCCAAGTTTTATAAAACGGAATATTACTGTACTTTAGGTAAATTTCTGCTTCAAAACTCATTTACTTCCTATAAAAATTATTATGATCTACATATTCCCAAACTTTTTCGGGCAATAACGGACGAATATTTTTTTTGTTTTTGATGCTTTCGCGAATGAAAGTTGAGGAAAGTTCGATAACTGGTGCGCCAACTCGATGAATATTGGAATGATTCACAAATTGTTCATCAATTTCACCTGAATTCAATCTTGGATAGACATAAATCTCGTGGTTTTCTATGATGTATTCGTAGTTTTTCCATTTGTGAAGCGAATTCAAATTGTCTTCGCCCATAATCAAACAAAACTCGTGTTGCGGAAATTTATCTTTTAAATGCGCTAAAGTATTTACGGTATAATTAGGCTGAGGTAATTTGAATTCAATATCCGAAGCTTTGATTTTAGGATAATCATCGGTTGCTAAATTCACTAAATGCAATCGTTGGTAATCATCCAATAAGGTATTCTTCTGTTTGTGAGGATTATGTGGCGTGACAACCATCCAAATTTGGTCCAAATCGGAATGTTCTGCCATGTGATTGGCAATAATCATGTGCCCAACGTGAATTGGGTTGAAGGTTCCGAAATATAATCCTATTTTCATGATTTTAGTGATTAGTAAATAGTGAAAAGTGATTAGTCGAATGCTTTATCTACTAGTTTTTGAGTGTTTTAGAAAAAGCGTTAATCATTTTTGATTCTTCTGTAATTAATGATAAAACTTCATTATATGAATCAAAATCTGATATAAACTCAAGTTCTTTAGCAATAATTAGTTGTGTTTCTAATTCATTTAAAGAACCTCTTGAAATATCAAGAAAATGACTTAATGATTTATCTGTATTTCTACCGTAACCTTCACTAATATTAGAAGGAATAGATACTGCGGCTCTTTTAATTTGAGAAGTTAAAGCATATAACTCTTCTTGAGGAAAAGATTTAACTAATTTATAAACTTTTACTACTAAAACAATACCTTTCTGCCAAATATGCAAGTCTTTATAAGAATTTATGCTTCCCATCTTATTGCTATTTACTAATTACTTTTCACTATTTACTCTAAAGAAATAAAACTTTTTACTAGTTCATAAGCTTCAGCTTTGGCTACATCCAAATCATAATTTTTAATGATTTTGTCAAATTGTGGTGCGGTTGCTAATTCAACGTGTGCTTTTGCGATGCGCATATTTATCTTTTCGTCGCTTTCTGTGGAACGTTCTTTTAATCTTCGTTTCAATTCGTCAACGCTTGGTGGTTTTACAAAAACTGCTAATGTTTCTTGAGGAAATTTTGATTTAATTCGCAATCCACCTGAAACATCAATGTCGAAAATTACGTTTTTACCTTTAGCCCAAATGCGTTCAACTTCGCTTTTTAAGGTTCCGTAATAGTTGTTGGTATAAACCTCTTCCCATTCCACAAACTCTTCGGCTTTGATGTGTTTTTTAAATTCTTCCCAACTGATGAAATAGTAGTCTTTTCCATCTACTTCTTGACCACGAGGTTCGCGTGTTGCACAAGATATTGAAAACTCTAAATTCAAATCTTCTTGAGCCAATAAATGCCTTACTATGGTGGTTTTTCCCGAACCAGATGGCGCTGAGAATACTAATAATTTTCCTTTATTCATTCTTAGTTGTGTTGTCTATTCTCTTTATTCTATTCTCTATCTTCTATTCTCTATCTTCTTAAAGAACATTCAAAACTTGTTCCTTAATCTTCTCCAACTCATCTTTCATCATCACTACCAATTTCTGCATTTCAGAATGGTTTGATTTAGAACCCATAGTGTTGATTTCTCTACCCATTTCTTGCGTGATGAAACCTAGTTTTCTTCCGTTAGCTTCTGTTCCTGCAAGGGTTTCTATGAAATAATTTAGGTGATTTTCTAAACGAACTTTCTCTTCTGTAATATCGTATTTTTCTAAATAAAAAATCAATTCTTGTTCGAAACGATTTTCATCAACATTCACTTGAAGTTCGTCTAAAGCGGTTCTCAATCTTGTTTTTACAGTTTCAACTCGCTCAGCATCATAAGCAACCGCATCGTTCATTAATTTCATGATATTGGCAATGCGATGTAGAAATTCTTTTTCTAATGAAACGCCTTCGTCTTTTCTGAAATTCGCGATATTTTCTAATGCTTCATCAATGACTTTTTGGATTTCTTTCCATTCGTTTTCGTCAATTTCGTCGCGTTCTGTTTTTAATGCGTCAGGCATTCTTACAGCCATTTTCATCAATTCAGTTTCATCAGCATTTGGAATAACTGCTTTCATTTGATTGATGTAACCTTTTACAATAGGCACATTAATTTTAGAAGATGTTTCTTCGCCAGTCACTTCGATGTAAAGAGAAAAATCAATTTTTCCACGTTCTAATCTTTGTGAAATTTGATTGCGTAAACCCAATTCCATTTCGCGGTAAACTGACGGCATTCTTGTATTCAAATCTAAACCTTTACTATTTAGTGATTTTAATTCTACTGTAATTTTTTTGGTTGGTAATTGCAAAGATGCTTTCCCAAAACCGGTCATTGATTGTATCATTCTTATGTTTTATAGACTTCAAATATATGAAATAGTGATTAGTGATTAGTGAAAAGTGATTAGTAATTTATCGATTTCAAAGCTATTTACTAATTACTATTCACTTTTTACTCGTTTTTGTGTTACTAAATAAACTCCAGCGAAGATTAAAACCGCCGAAAGTAATTTCACCAAACTCAGTTCGTCTTTTCCTAAACGAACAGCAAAAATTGTTGCAAAAAGTGGTTGTAAATAAATGAACACGGCAACGGTTGTTGGTTTTAACTCACGCATCGAAATTAGATTTAATAGATAAGTTAGGAAGGTTGAAAAAACCACTACAAATCCAATTTTCCAAAAAATATCCGTTGGAATTGTTGTCCAATTTATGGCGTCAAATTCGCTCCAGCCAAACGGTAAAACCATAATAAATCCAAAGGTGTAAATCCATTTTACGAAAGTGAAAGCATTGTATTTATCCATTAACTTTTTTACCAAAATCAAGTAAAAACCATAGGAAATCGCATTGATAAAAACGAGTAAATTCCCTAAAGTGGCGTTTGGAGCATTAACCATTGATTTTCCGTAAAGAATCAGGGTTATTGTTCCTGCTAATCCTAAAATTATTCCAAATATTTTACGTTTTTGCATTCGTTCTTTCATTATTATTGCTGAAAGAATTAATACAATCATTGGCGTGGTAACCATTAAAACCGCACCCATAATTGGAGAAGTATAACTCAAACCTTTAAAAAAAGTAAGCATATTTAAAGCTACGCCAAACAAAGCCGCAGCAGCAATTCGAGGAAAATCTTCTAAAGCAATTTTTTCTTTGGGGCCAAAAAAGGAAACTAACCAAAATAGTAAAACCGAACCACCAACGCGCATGGTTATAAATCCGAACGGCTCGACATATTTTGGCATTACATCTTTAGCAATAGTAAAGGTTACGCCATAAATTATTGAAACTAATGTTGCGGCAAATAATGCCCAAGTTCTTTTAGACATTTTCTAATGCTTTCATTACTTGTAACATGTTTTGTTGTGTGTTTCCGATGTAAATTTTGTCTTGAATTATAAAAACTGGACGACTAATAAAGGTGTAATGTTCTAAAATATACTTACGAAAATCGTCTTCTGTTAAGTTTTTATTCTTCAAATCTAATGACTTGTATAACTGCGCTTTTTTGCTGAACAAGGCTTCATAACTTCCAGAAAGTGAACGCATATATTCTAATTCTTCAATTGTAATTGGATCTTGTTTTATGTCGTGATATTTCAAATTTGCACTTTTAGGCAACGATTTTATAATTTTTCTACACGTATCGCAACTCGCTAAATAGTATATGGTATCAGTCATAATTTTTTCTTTTTGCAAAGAAAATTCATTTGAAACTTATAATCTGTATTTTTGTAAAAAAATTGCAATCAATGTCAACATTTATTAAAGAAATACACATTCGTTGGGCCGATTTAGACCCAAATTTTCACGTGCGTCACAGCGCATATTACGATTTTGGAGCACAACATCGTGTTGAAATTCTAGAACAATTAGGAATGTCAATGCGTATCATGCAAGAACAACATTTTGGACCAATCTTGTTTCGTGAAGAATGTATTTTTAGAAGAGAAAAGCGAATGAATCAAAAGGTTTTTATCAGCACAAAAGTGGGTAAAATAAAAGAAGATGCTTCACGATGGACGCTTATTCACGAATTTAAAAACGACAAAGACGAACTTCTAGCAACTATTACTGTTGATGGCGCTTGGATGGATACAAAACTAAGGAAAATTGCAAATCCAACACCTCAAATTGCAATTGATGTCATGAATTTAATACCAAAATCAGATAATTTTACACAATTATAAAATCACAAAATGGAAGCAACATTTAAAATTTGGGAAACCAGCAGAAACATTTATTTAAAAATCATTGAGAATTATTCATTAGAACAATTGAATAAGATTCCGGAAGGTTTTAGTAATAATTTGGCTTGGAATTTAGGTCACATTGTTGTTTCGCAACAAGGTTTGGTATATCGACTTTCGGGTTTGCCAATGAATATTTCACCCGAAATGATGGAAAAATATAAAAATGGGTCAAAACCAACTGCTACAACCCAAGAAGAAATAAATGAATTGAAAGTTTTATTATTTTCATTGTTAGAAAAAACCAAAGAAGATTATGCTAATGGAAAATTCACTTCTTATAACGAATTCACAACAGGAACAGGATTTCATTTAGCAAACATAAAAGATGCCATGGAGTTTAATAATTATCATGAAGGAATTCATTTGGGTTTTATGATGAATATTAGAAAATTTATTTAATTTAAAATACCTTTGTAAAAATATTATTATAATGAAATTCAATACTAAAGTAATACACGGTGGTCAACACCACGAAAAAGTAACTGGAGCTGTAATGACTCCAGTTTTTCAAACCTCAACTTATGCACAAACAAGTCCAGGAATTCCTGTAGGTGACTATGAATATAGTCGTGCAGCAAATCCAACTCGTCAAGCTTTGGAAGATGCTTTGGCATCAATTGAAAATGGAGCAAGAGGTTTAGCATTTGCATCAGGATTGGCAGCTACAGATTGTTTATTAAGAATGTTCAAAGCAGGTGACGAAATCATTGCTATGGACGATTTATATGGTGGAACTTATAGATTATTTACACGTTTATATAAAGATAGTGGTATCAAATTTCACTTCGTTGATATGAATGATTTGGATGGGTTCCAATCCTTGATTAATGAAAACACGAAGTTAGTTTGGGTTGAAACACCAACAAATCCATTAATGAAATTAGCCGATATTTCAGAAATTGCAAAAATCACTAAAAAACATAATATCCTTTTTGCAGTTGATAATACTTTTGCAACGCCTTACTTACAAAAACCTTTAGATTTAGGAGCTGATATTGTAATGCACTCAGCTACAAAATATCTAGGTGGACATTCGGATGTTATTGCAGGCGCTTTGATTATTAAGGATAAAGCATTAGGTGACGAATTACACTTTAAGCAATTTGCAACAGGAGGAACGCTTGGACCAATGGATAGTTATTTGGTTTTAAGAGGAATCAAAACTTTGCACCTAAGAGTTCAAAGACATTGTGAAAACGGAATGAAAGTGGCCGAATTTTTAAGCAATCATCCAGAAGTAGCTAAGGTTTATTATCCAGGATTGCCAGATCATCCTTTTCATGATATTGCTAAAAAACAAATGAGTGGTTTTGGTGGAATGGTTTCATTCACATTCACATCAGGAAGAAAAGAAGATGCAATTTCCTTTTTAGAAAAACTTAAAGTTTTCACTTTGGCAGAATCTTTAGGTGGAGTAGAAAGTTTAGCGAATCACCCAGCATTAATGACTCACGCATCAATTCCAGAAGATAAACGTCTTGAAGTTGGAATCACTGATGACTTAGTAAGATTAAGCACAGGTGTTGAAGATATAGATGATTTACTTGCCGATTTAGAACAAGCATTCAGATAAAAAACAAAAAACCCGATTCAATACAATGAATCGGGGTTTTTTATTTCTGTTTATATTATATTAATTTAAATAATAGATGTATCCAAAGTTTAACCAAACATTCCAGTCGTTTGCTCTATTTTCTAAATAAACTTTAGGATCAGGACTTAAACCATCAACCCAGTTTGAAAAATAGTATTGAAATCTCAAATCTACCATTAAATCTGAAAGTTCAGTTAATTTATATCTTGTCCCTACACTTGAAACAACAGACCATGTTGTTCCACCTTTTACATCAAAAGCATCAATATATTTTATTGGAGTAACTGTTGGTAATTGACCTAAACCAGGACCTAAACTCGATTCCGCAGTTGGCTTAAAGAAACTAAATTGACCACCAAGACTTACAAACGGAGCCCAACTTCCAATATTTGCTGTAAAATCCCTAATACTGAAAGGGAAGAATTCCAATTGCATTCCAATATTTGTTACAGCAGTACTTCCTTGCATTGCTCTTAGTTGTTTTGCTCCTAATGAAGTTTTATTATCTGCAACCCATTCTCCAAAATGTTGAAGATTGGTTTTGTTGTAAGATAATTCACTTCTTAATTTAAAGTGATCATTAAAATAAGTCTCAGGAGTGTAACAATTACATTCTGCTTTATATGAAAAATTTAGATAATGGATTAATCCAATACCAAAACCAGTATTTCCTGCATTTGTAGAAATATCGTTTCGCTCTCCATAGTCAGACTGAAATGCTACAGGACCCATGATACCACCAATTTCATGGGAGAAACCAAACTGAGCTTGTGCCTTGTTGGTTACACCAAACAAAAGCAATAAAGTGACAATAAAATACTTGGTCATTTTCATACAGATTAATTCAATTCTCGACAAATATATAAAAACATCATTCACTAATAAAATAAAATAAAAAAATACTTGTATATCTATGAAAAAAAGCAGAAATAGTTTTAAAACAGGTCATTAATTTCACATATCATTAAAAAATCTTAACAAAAAGATAAAAATTATGAGAATTTAAAAAAAATTGTGCCATTATTTTTATAAAATGTATATTTGTCGAATATTACGAAAACGTTTTCTTAAACATTAATATTATATTTTATGTCACAAAGTATCAACAACTTTATTGAAGCGGTTGCTAAAAGAAACCCTAACGAGCCAGAATTTATGCAAGCTGTTAAGGAAGTTGCCGAAACAGTAATTCCTTTTATTGAAGAGAATAAAAAATACGAAGGCAAAATGCTTTTGGAAAGAATGGTTGAACCAGAAAGAGTAATCATGTTCAGAGTAACTTGGATTGACGACGCTGGTAAAACTCAAGTAAACAGAGGTTACAGAATTCAGATGAACTCTGCAATTGGACCTTACAAAGGAGGAATTCGTTTTCATCCATCTGTAAATTTAAGTATTTTGAAATTTTTAGCTTTTGAGCAAACTTTCAAAAATAGTTTAACAACTTTACCAATGGGTGGAGGAAAAGGTGGAGCAGATTTTGATCCAAAAGGAAAATCTGATATTGAAATCATGAAATTCTGTCAAGCATTTATGACGGAATTATCTAAACATATTGGTGCAGACACTGACGTTCCTGCTGGAGATATTGGTGTTGGTGGAAGAGAAGTTGGCTACATGTTTGGTCAATATAAAAGATTAAGAAATGAATTTACTGGAGTTTTAACTGGTAAAGGAATTTCTTTCGGGGGTTCATTAATCCGTCCAGAAGCTACAGGATATGGTGATGTGTATTTTGCACAAAGTATGCTTGCAACTAAAGTTGATAGTTTCGCTGGAAAGACAGTTGTAGTTTCAGGTTCTGGAAATGTAGCTCAATATGCTACAGAAAAAGCTACTCAATTAGGTGGAAAAGTTGTAACAATGTCAGATTCATCAGGTTATATCTATGATGCAGACGGAATTACAGCAGAAAAATTAGCTTATGTAATGGAAATTAAAAACGTAAACTACGGAAGAATTTCTGATTATGTAACTAAATATCCTAACGCAACTTTCGTAGCCGGAAAACGTCCTTGGGAAGTAAAATGTGATGTTGCTTTACCATGTGCTACTCAAAACGAGTTGAACGAAGAAGAAGCTAAAACATTAGTAGCAAACGGATGTATTTGTGTTGCTGAAGGTGCAAACATGCCTTCAACTCCAGAAGCAATGCATGTTTTCCAAAATGCTAAAATATTATTTGCTCCAGGAAAGGCTTCAAACGCAGGAGGTGTTGCAACTTCTGGTCTTGAAATGTCTCAAAACTCTTTACGTTTAAGTTGGACCTCAGAAGAAGTTGATGAAAGACTTAAAGGAATTATGGCGAATATTCACGCCGCTTGTGTGAAATATGGTTCAGATTCTAATGGTTATATAGACTACGTAAAAGGTGCAAATATTGCAGGATTCGTAAAAGTTGCAGACGCAATGTTAGCGCAAGGAATTGTGTAATTAAAACACTTACAAATTTATATAAACCTTCTCTCTTAATTGGGAGAAGGTTTTTTTATTGATGTATATGAAATTACAATTAAATACGTTTATAGTATATTTGTATTTATAAATTGCAATTTACCAAATGATAAAGAAATTTGTTCAAATATTATTTTTAGTACTATTCGTAAATGGCTTTGCTCAAACTAATCCGCAATGGCAAGGTTATTTCTCCTACAACAAAATAACAGATATTAGTCAAGGACAAGATAAAATTTACGCATCTTCAGAAATTTCTATTTTTTCTAAAAATTTAGCTACTAACGATTTAGCTACAACCACATCTGTTGATGGACTGAAAGCAGAAACAATTACAGCAATTCATCATAGCGAAAGTTTTAATAAAACACTTGTTGGAAATAAAAACGGATTACTTTTAGTAATGAATCCTGATGGCAAAATAGTTTTCAAAAACGGAATTGTAGTAGAAGTACCAGTTTCACCATTTCTTAAAAAAATTAATCATTTTTTAGAACATAATGGAAAGGTTTATATATCATGTGATTATGGAATTTCAGTTTTTGATTTAACGTCAATGGAATTTGGAGATACTTATTACATCGGGAATAATGGGCAACAAGTTAAAGTATACCAAACAACAATTCTTAATGGTGAAATTTTTGCCGTGACCGATATACATGGTATGAAAAAAGCATCTCTTTCAAATCCTAATTTGGTAGATTATAATCAATGGCAACTATTCGATGGTGGTTATTGGAATGGAATTACAACCATTCAAAATAAACTTGTTGGAATGAATACCAATGCTAGGCTCTACAAGCATAATGGAACTTTCTTTGAAGAATTTTTTATCATGAATCAAAGTGGATTAGATATAAGGACTAATGAGGATTTTCTAATTGTAACAAATCAAAATTATATTTATATTTTCAATGCTGCTTTGCAACAAACAGTAACTATTAATAGTAATCAATATACTTTAGCACCTGTTTCCTTTAGTTGCGCGACAGTAGCTGATAATCAAATTTTCATCGGAACAAATGAAAAAGGACTACTAACGTCCTCTTTATCTGCACCAACAACTTTTCAAGTTATAAAGCCAGATGGTCCAGACAGAAATAATATTTTTAGATTAAAACAAACATCAACAACTCTTTGGGCAACCTACGGAGGTTACTCATTAACTTACGATCCAACATTACTTGAAGAAGGAATAAGCAAATATTCAAGACAAACAGGTTGGAGCAAAATACCTTTTAGTGAATTATTTGGCGCAACATCTTTGTCAGATATTATAACCAATCCGAAAAATGAAAAAGAAGTCTATGTGTGTTCTTTTCATAATGGTTTACTTAAAATAAAAGATGATGTGATCACTTTTTACAATCAAAATAGTGCACCACCAAACGGACCTGAGAACCAACAGTTAGTTACACCATTATATGTTTCAGTTAGAATTAATGGAGGCGCATTTGATAGTAAAGGCAGTCTTTGGATGTCAAATTCATTAGTTTTTAAAGGACTTAAAGCATTAAAAAGCGATGGGACTTGGATAGCGCCAAGTGATTGGCAAAATCAATTAGCATCAGTAACTGAAGAGAGATATTCCAAATTAGCTATAGATAAAAACGACACCAAATGGGTGCCTTCCTACAGAGGAAACGGATTGATTGCATTTAATGAAAATTATGCAAATAAATTTATTAGAATAAGAACAGGAACCGATGGTAATTTACCGATAAATGACGTTAGAGCTGTTGCAATAGATAATAGAAATCAAGTTTGGATAGGAACAGCAAGAGGATTAAGATATATTCCTTCTGCGGATTCTTTTATTAGTGAAACTGAAATCGAATCAAAACCAATTATTATTTTAGAAGATGATTTGGCTCAAGAATTGTTTTATGAGCAATTTATTATGGATATTGCTGTTGATGGCGCGAATAGAAAATGGATTTCGATAGCTGAGTCTGGAGTATATTTAGTTTCGCCAAATGGTCAGGAAACTATTTATAAATTCACAAAAGAAAATTCGCCACTTCCAAGTAATAATGTAAACGATATTGAAATTGATAGTTTTACAGGAGAAGTCTTTTTTGCAACAGATAAAGGATTAGTTTCTTTTAAAGGAACAGCCACAAGACCTAGTGATGATTTAAGTAATGTGTATGCTTATCCAAACCCAGTGAGACCAGGTTTTTCAGGAACAGTTAAGATATCAGGTTTAACTAATAAAGCAGTTGTTAAAATCACAGACATTGAAGGAAATTTAGTCTATGAAACTACTTCAGAAGGAGGTACAATAGAATGGGATACCACAGCTTTCGGAAAACACAAAGTAGCTTCAGGTGTGTATATGATTTTAGTTTCTGCAGAAGATGGAATAGATACAATCGTTAAAAAAGTAATGATTATCAGGTAATGTTAGTCAAAACTAAAGCAATCGTTCTTTCATCCGTAAAATATCAAGAAAAAAGCTTGATTGTAAAATGTTTTACACAAAGCGACGGATTAAAAAGTTACTTCGTGCAAAGTGCTTATTCTGGAAAAAAATCAAATCAAAAAATCGCTTATTTTCAACCTTTAACTATTCTTGAAATTGAAGCCAATCATAAGAATAAAGGTACTTTAGAGCATTTTAAAGAAATAAAACTAGCCACAGCTTATCAAACCATAAATACCGATATTGTAAAAAGTACTATTGTAATTTTCTTGTCAGAGATGTTACACCATAGCATTCACGAAGAAGAAAAAAATGAAGATTTATTTACCTTTCTTGAAACGGCTTTAATTTGGTTAGATACACACGAAGAAACATCCAATTTTCATCTAATTTTACTTTTAGAAACAACAAAATTTTTAGGTTTTTACCCAGATAATTCCGAAACGGATTTCAATTTTTTTGAAATGGTTGATGGCATTTTTTCACCTTTTCAAGGAACAAATTGCCTTAACGAACACGAAACATTTCTCTTCAAAAAACTAATCAACTTAAAATTTGACTCCGACCAAAAGGTTTTCGCAGGAATTGAACGTCAAATACTTCTAAAAATCTTATTAGATTACTATTCCATTCACCTTGATGGATTTAAAAAACCAAAATCTTTAGACGTATTAAAGGAAGTTTTTTCTTGATACAGATTTATTTCGATAAAAATTCATAAAAAACTTCTCAAAATATTGATAAGAAAAATGCGAAATGCAAATAGTTATTATTAAAACAATAGCATTATAAACCAAAATTATAACATAATTATTGAGACCAAGATTGGAAAAAAGTTTGATATAAATCAAGCCAATCAATTGGATAACAATTGCATGGTAAACATAAATTCCATAAGAAATTTTACCCAAATAAATTGTAACACGATGGTTTAAAATGAAATAAGGTTTATTGCTCAATACTCCAATTACTAAACAAAACAGCAACATACTGAAAAGATTATAGTTGCTAGATGAAAATAAATTTACAAAATAATTAGTTGTAAAATAGAGGATAAAACTAAGTAAAGAAATATATATAACTAATTTATTATTAAATAGTTGTGGCTTTTTTAATAATAGAATCGAAATGATACCACTAGAAGTAAAATAAAAAAACAGCATAGTGTATTTATATAAAATATTTCCTTCAATAGTAAAATATATCGTAAAGAAAACAATGGTGGAAACTAATAAGAAGAAAATTATTTTTCTTACAGGCAAAAACAATAATACTGGAGCAATAAACAAATAAAATTGTTCCTCAACACCTATAGACCAAAGAATTTCTATAATTCCACCAGGATTGTGTAAAGCGGCAAAAACATTTGGCATAAAGAATATTGAAAGCAACAATCCTTCATATAAATTATAATTAGTATTGAATCCACCAGTGAAACCAAATTTTGGAAGAATATAATTGTAATAAGTCAAGCCAAAAAGTAAAATCAAAAAGTAAAGCGGAAAAATTCGTAAAGCTCTTCTAATATAAAAGTTTTTTAGCGAAATGGTGTTTGTTGTTTCTTTTTCAAGATAAAGTTGCCTTATAATTAAAAATCCGCTTAATGAAAAAAATACACAAACGGCTTCATAACCTTTGTGAAATAGTGGTATTGAATTGTAAAACGGAATGTCATGTTTACTACAAAATTCAGAAATATGGAAAATCATTACAAAAACTGCTAAAAAGAATCGTAGTCCTGTAATATTTGGTATTCTTTCCATTTGGAATTCAATTAAAAATTTAAATAGTTCACAAATGTGCAATTAATAAATTAATGATGCAAAGTCAAATTAAGTAAAATCCACAATCTAAAAACATTTTTAAAGGAAGTTTTTGCATAAAAGATAAATTTAGACATTCTTTCTTGTACTATCGCAAAAACTCATAACTCATAACTCATAACTCACAACTATTTATTACTTTCGCAAACTGATTTAAGATTACGACAAAATGAGCACAAAATTTACTGAATACAAAGGACTTGACTTGCCAACAGTAGCATCAGAAGTTCTTGATTTTTGGAAGAAAAACAACGTTTTTGAACAAAGTGTAACTTCGCGTGAAGGTGCAATTCCATATGTGTTTTTTGAAGGTCCACCTTCGGCAAACGGATTACCTGGAATTCACCACGTGATGGCTCGTGCTATTAAAGATATTTTTTGTCGTTATAAAACTCAAAAAGGATTTCAAGTAAAACGTAAAGCAGGTTGGGATACTCACGGTTTGCCAGTAGAACTTGGAACTGAAAAAGAATTAGGAATTACCAAAGAAGATATCGGAAAAACCATTTCTGTTGAAGAATATAACGAAGCGTGTAAACGAACTGTGATGCGTTATACCGACGTATGGAACGATTTGACAGAAAAAATGGGTTATTGGGTTGATATGGAAGATCCATATGTGACTTACAAATCCAAATATATGGAAACCGTTTGGTGGTTGTTGAAACAAATTTACAACAAAGACTTATTATACAAAGGTTACACCATTCAACCGTATTCTCCAAAAGCTGGAACTGGATTGTCTTCGCACGAAGTTAACCAACCAGGAAGTTACAGAGATGTTACGGATACAACAGTTGTAGCACAATTCAAAACGAAAGTAGAAACGTTACCGAGCTTTTTACAAGGTTTTGGTGATGTTCACATTTTAGCTTGGACGACAACTCCTTGGACTTTACCATCAAATACCGCTTTGACCGTTGGTCCAAAAATCGATTATGTTTTGGTGGAAACTTTCAATCAATACACTTTTCGACCTGTTAAAGTAATTTTGGCTAAAAACCTTGTTGGAAAACAATTCGGAAAAGGATTTTTTGCTTCAAATGAACCATCCGATTTTGAAAATTTCAAAGAAGGCGATAAAAATATTCCATATCAAATCTTAGCCGAATTCAAAGGTGCTGATTTAGTGGGAATTCGTTACGAGCAATTGATGCCATTGGCATTGCCTTATCAAAATCCTGAAAATGCCTTTAGAGTAATTTCTGGTGATTTCGTTACAACTGAAGATGGAACTGGAATTGTACACACAGCTCCAACTTTTGGTGCAGATGATGCTAAAGTGGCTAAAGAAGCAACACCTGAAGTACCACCAATGTTGGTTCTTGACGAAAATGGAAATCCTGTTCCTTTAGTTGATTTACAAGGTAAATTCATTCATGGTTTAGGAAATTATTCTGGAAAATATGTTAAAAACGAATATTACAACGATGGCGAAGCTCCAGAACGCTCTGCCGATGTTGAAATTGCTATTCAATTAAAAGAAGAAAATAAGGCTTTCAAAGTTGAGAAATACGTTCACAGTTACCCACATTGTTGGAGAACCGACAAGCCAATTTTATATTATCCATTAGATTCATGGTTCATCAAAGTAACCGAAATCAAGGATAGAATGTTCGATTTGAACGAAACCATCAATTGGAAGCCTAAAGCAACTGGAGAAGGTCGTTTCGGAAATTGGTTGAAAAATGCTAACGATTGGAACTTGTCGCGTTCAAGATACTGGGGAATTCCATTGCCAATATGGAGAACCGAAGATGGAACAGAAGAAATTTTAATCGGTTCGGTTGAAGAATTGTATTCAGAAATAGAAAAATCAATCGCAGCTGGTTTCCAAAAAGAAAATCCGTTTAAAGGTTTTGTGGTTGGAAATATGAGTGAAGAAAACTACGATTTAGTCGATTTACACAAAAATGTCGTTGATAATATCGTTTTGGTTTCGCCATCAGGAAAATTGATGAAACGAGAAAGCGACTTGATTGACGTTTGGTTTGATTCAGGTGCGATGCCTTATGCGCAATGGCATTATCCATTTGAAAACAAAGATTTAATTGACGAAAACAAAGCATTTCCAGCTGATTTTATTGCAGAAGGTGTAGATCAAACTCGTGGATGGTTTTATACATTACACGCCATCGGAACTTTAGTTTTTGATAAAATAGCGTATAAAAATGTAGTTTCGAATGGCTTGGTTTTGGATAAAAACGGACAAAAAATGTCGAAACGTCTAGGAAACGCCGTTGATCCATTCACCACTTTGGCTGAATATGGTCCAGATGCTACACGTTGGTACATGATTTCGAATGCCAATCCTTGGGATAACTTGAAATTTGATATCGAAGGTGTTGCAGAAGTTCGTAGAAAATTCTTCGGAACATTATATAACACTTATTCGTTCTTTAGTTTGTACGCTAATATCGATGGTTTCAAATACGAAGAAGCAGAAATTCCATTAAACGAAAGACCTGAAATCGATCGTTGGATTTTATCAGAATTACACACTTTGATAAAAACCGTTGATGAAGCTTATGCAGATTACGAACCAACAAAAGCGGCAAGAGCTATTTCTGACTTTGTTCAAGAAAATTTAAGTAACTGGTATGTTCGTCTGTGCAGAAGAAGATTCTGGAAAGGCGAATACGGAACAGATAAAATCGCAGCTTATCAAACGCTTTATACTTGTTTGTTGAATGTGGCTAAACTTTCGGCTCCGATAGCGCCATTTTTTATGGACAAATTATATACCAATTTAGTTAATGCAACTGGAAGCGAGAGTTTTACTAGTGTTCACTTGGCAAATTTCCCTGTTTCGGTTGAAAACTTTGTTGATAAATCATTAGAGAGCAAAATGATGAAAGCGCAAACGGTTTCGTCACTAGTTTTATCACTTCGTAAAAAGGAAATGATAAAAGTACGTCAACCGTTGCAAAAGGTTATGATTCCTATACTTGACGAGACGCAGCGTGCTGAAATCGAGGCAGTTTCTGACCTGATAAAAGCTGAAGTAAACGTCAAAGAAATCGAACTTTTGGACGATGCATCGGGTGTTTTAGTGAAGCAAATTAAGCCAAATTTCAAAGCACTTGGACCTCGTTTTGGTAAGGATATGGGATTGATTTCTAGTGAGATACAAAAATTTTCACAAGAACAAATCAATGAAATTGATGCTAAAGGTGAGCTATCGCTTGTTATTTCAGGAAAAAGTATAATTTTAACATCCCAAGATGTAGAAATATCTTCACAAGATATTCCAGGTTGGTTGGTTGCAAATTCTAACGGAATTACAGTAGCTTTAGACATTACAATTTCTGAAGAATTGAAACAAGAGGGAATAGCAAGAGAATTGGTGAACAGAATTCAAAATATCAGAAAAGATTCTGGTTTTGAAGTAACAGATAAAATTAAAGTTCAAATTCAACGTAATGGAGAATTAGAACAAGCAATAAAGAATAACGAAAGCTATATCAAAGACGAAACATTAACAGAAGAATTAAATTTTACTGATAATTTAGAAAATGGTATAGAAATTGAGTTTGATGACATAAAAACAAAAATATTAATATCAAAATAGTATACAGATGGTTGAAGAAATGATGCGATACTCTGATGCTGATTTAGCAGAGTTCAAAGAAATTATCCTTACAAAAATTGAAAAAGCACAAACGGATTTAGAATTAATCAAAAGTGCTTATATGAATGATTTAAATAATGGTACAGACGACACGTCACCAACATTCAAAGCATTTGAAGAAGGAAGCGAAACCATGAGTAAAGAAGCGAATTCACAATTAGCAATTCGCCAAGAAAAGTTTATTCGTGACCTTAAAAATGCACTTTTCCGTGTTGAAAACAAAACTTATGGTGTTTGTAAAGTAACAGGAAAATTAATCGGAAAAGAAAGATTAAAAATCGTTCCTCATGCTACAATGAGTATCGAAGCTAAGAATTTACAACGATAATTGTTGTTTGTATTTAACATAAAACGCTCCAAAAAGGAGCGTTTTTCATAGAAAATAGTAGTACTTTTGCACACAAAAATCAAAAAATGAAACTTAGGCACGCAGCACTTATCATTATCCTTATATTAATTGTAGATCAATTCTCAAAAGTTTACGTAAAAACCAACTTTTACTATGGAGAACCTTATCAAGTGTTGAGTTGGTTTAATATTACTTTTATTGAAAATGAAGGTATGGCTTGGGGAACAAAAATACCAGGTGAATATGGTAAATTATTCTTAACTTTATTTAGAATTTTAGCTGTTGGTGGTATTGGATATTGGTTGTGGGATTCAGTTGAAAAAGGAAAATCTAAATTTTTAATTACTGCAATTGCCTTAATTTTTGCAGGAGCTTTAGGAAATATCATTGACTCTGTCCTATATGGAGTTATGTTTGATGAAAGCACGAGATATCATCTAGCTACTTATTTCCCAGAACAACCTTATGGCGATTGGTTTCACGGAAGAGTTGTTGATATGTTTGAATTTCCAATTTGGGAAGGTAAATTACCAGACTGGATTCCTTTTTGGGGCGGTGATGATTTTAGATTTTTTAATGCAATTTTTAATGTTGCAGATTTTGCAATTTCTGTTGGAGTTGGAATATTAATATTCTTTAATAAAAGAGCATTTGCTCCTGTAAAACTTCCACCTAACGTTAAGTTTTCTAATAAATTAGATGACGATGCAATCTAGAAAAAATATAGTTTATTTGGTGTAACACAAAAATCCAATTGAATATCATTTTCTGAAATATCTTCAATAAATTCTTCTGCTTCAAAGAAAGATAATCCAATTTTTATAGTTTCTGGTTTGCATTCGGATAAAAATTTGTCATAAAATCCTTTGCCATAACCCACTCGATTTCCTTTTACATCAAAAGCTAAAAGCGGCACAAAAACTACATCAATTTTAGTTACAGGAACTTCCAAACCATCAACAGGTTCTGGAATATTGTATTCGTTTTTCTTGAATTTGGTGTTGTCCGTAAGAAGATAATGTGTCATTCCTAAAGTAGCAAAATCACTTTTAGAAACTACAATTTCTTTATCTTTTCCAGCTAAAATTTGAAGAATGAATTCCGTATCAATTTCTTTTTGTTCTTCAATTGACAGGAATAAATGGTAATAGGTTTTATCCCAAACATCCAACTGCAATAATCGATTAGCAATAGCCAAACTTTTATCTTCAATTGCTTCAGGAGTCAAATCTTGTCTTAACTCTTTGTACTTTTTTCTTAACTCTTTTTTATGCATAAACAGACGACTTCAATTCGTCTATAAAAGTAGTTAAATGTTGCACTTCTACGTGATTCATCAACACAATTTTGTACCATTTATTTTCATGATTGTGTGTTTCTGGAACTAAATCAAATTTTTCTGCTATTTCTCTTGGAATAAATTCAGCGTGAATAGTAACAATATTCATAAACGGTTCACGGAAATACTTGATACCTAATTTATCCAATTCATTACATAAAAACTGCGTTCTCATTTGTAAAACACTAATTTTTTCAAACCATTTGTGAGGACCATAAGTAAACAAAATCATCCAAACTGAAATTGCATTAGCGCCTGAACGACTTCCACAAAGTGTTAAATCCATTCCTTCTACATATTGCGCTTCTTTGGTTAACACATTTTCGATTAATCCTTTTCGACAAATAAAAATCCCAGTTCCATATGGGGCTTTAAGCATTTTATGAGCATCAATTGTAATTGAACTAATTTTAGGATTACTAAAGTTTATATTAGAATTTTCATTGCTAAACGGATAAACAAATCCGCCATAAGCGCCGTCAATATGAAGTTTATAATCTAAATTATGTTTTTCTAAAATAGTAATATAATCTTCTGGATTATCAACAGAACCAAACATAGTAGTTCCCATATTTGAAACCACTATGAAATATTTCTTTCCATTATTTTTGGCTTTAACTATGATTTCTTCTAAAGCAATTTTATTAATTTCTCGTTTTTCAAATGAAACTGGAATTTTCAAACAATCCAATTGCAAAAGATTTGCACCTTTCGGAATTGAATAATGTGTATCTTCTGAAGCTAGGATTACAATTTCGTCAAGATTTGCGTCTTTTTTGTACATGAAAAAGTTGCGATACATCCAAATGGCTTGAATATTAGCTTCTGTTCCACCAGGAGAAATATAACCATCAAATTCGTTGGGTTTTGATTTAAAAATATCAACGGCAAGAACATTCAAAACTTCTTTTTCTAACTCATGAGTTCCTTTAAAAGCACTTTCAGAATCACCTAAAGTGTGACATCCAATGTGATTTGGATTAGAAACAAAGGTTTGCAAAACAGGAGCATCTTTCAAAAAATCAGCATCAAAAAATACTTTTCCGTCCAATTTTGACGCAGGATAACCCAAAGAAGTATCTTTTGCGAAATTCACATTTGCTTTTAAAGCATTTTGTATCTTGGTTTTACGTTCTTCTTTTGGGAGTTTTTTCCAATAAATCATACCTATAATTTTCGCCAAAACTACTTCAACAGACTAAAATAAAACATGATAATTGTTAGGTTGTTAAATTCTTGTTTTTTGATACAATTCAAATTAACTTTGTTACATGAACAATCCATCTTTAGAACTTCAAATACAAACCTTACCCGATAATCCTGGAGTATATCAGTATTACGATAAAGAGGATAAAATTCTATATGTAGGAAAAGCCAAAAATCTCAAAAAACGCGTTTCTTCCTATTTCAACAAAGTTCACGATAACGGAAAAACGAATGTCTTGGTTCGCAAAATTGTTACTATAAAACATATTGTCGTTTCGTCTGAACAAGATGCACTTTTGTTGGAAAATAATTTGATTAAAAAACTTCAGCCAAGATACAATGTTTTATTGCGAGATGATAAAACCTATCCATGGATTTGTATCAAAAAAGAACCATTTCCAAGAATTTTTCCAACTAGAAGAATGATAAAAGACGGTTCGGAATATTTTGGACCTTATACCAATTTCAAAACGGTAAATACGATTTTGGATTTAATAAAAGAGTTGTATCCATTGCGAACTTGCAACTTTGATTTGTCATCTCAAAATATTGAAAAAGGAAAATTTAAAGTGTGTTTAGAATTTCATATTGGAAATTGCAAAGGCGGATGTGAAGGATACGAAACAGCTGAACATTATCAAATTCAAGTCAACGCCATTCGTGAAATATTGAAAGGAAACTTCAAAGAAAGTTTGAAGGATTTCAAATCCAAAATGCAAGAATTTGCAACCAATATGCAATTTGAAGAAGCTCAACAAATCAAAGAAAAAATAGAAGTTCTCGAAAATTATCAATCGCGTTCAACGGTTCTAAATCCGAAGATTTCCAATATCGATGTGTTTTCCATTATTTCTGATGAAACTATGGCTTATGTCAACTTTTTGCAAATTGCTCATGGCGCAATCATTCGTTCGCATACTTTAGAATTAAAGAAAAAATTAGACGAAACCGACGAAGAACTTTTAGAATTGGCAGTTGTCGAACTTCGTGAGCGTTTTCATTTGACTTCCAAAGAAATTGTTTTGCCTTTTGCATTGAATTTAGGCGAAAATGTAAAGATTACCATTCCACAACTCGGCGACAAAAAACACATTTTAGAATTATCCGAAAGAAATGCCAAATATTACCGTTTAGACCAATTAAAACAAATTCAAATTGTTGATCCAGAGCGTCATACAAATAGAATTATGGCGCAAATGCAAAAAGATTTACGCCTTTCTGTAGAACCAAGACATATCGAATGTTTTGATAATTCCAATATTCAAGGAACCAATCCGGTTGCGGCTTGTGTAGTTTTTAAAGACGGAAAACCATCCAAAAAAGATTATCGTCATTTCAATATAAAAACCGTAGAAGGGCCAAACGATTTCGCATCGATGGAAGAAGTCGTTTACCGAAGATATAAACGTCTTTTAGACGAAAATCAACCTTTGCCACAACTAATTATCATCGATGGGGGAAAAGGACAACTTTCTTCGGCATTAAAAAGCATTGACGATTTAGGTTTGCGTGGAAAAATTGCCATCATTGGAATTGCAAAACGATTAGAAGAACTCTTTTATCCTGGAGATTCGGTTCCATTATATCTTGACAAAAAATCTGAGACTTTAAAGGTTATTCAGTTTTTAAGAAACGAAGCGCACCGATTCGGAATCACATTTCATCGAGACAAGCGAAGCAAATCTGCCTTAAATTCATCCATAGAAACCATTCCTGGAATAGGTGAAAAAACCATGCTCACATTAATAAAACATTTCAAAAGTGTTAAAAGATTGAAATTAGCTTCAGAAAAAGAAATTTCTGACGTGGTTGGTGTATCTAAATCCAAAAAAATTATCGAATTTTACAAAAAAGAATAATCATATGTGTCTAAGATTAAAATTTGGAAGACAAAAAGTGAAATTTAAAATTTTTATTTATTTTTTACTGACGATTCTTTTACCTCTACACTCATTTTCGCAAGACACCATTCAAAGAAAAAAAATCGGATTAGTTTTAACCGGCGGTGGAGCAAAAGGATTTGCCCATATCGGAGTTTTAAAAGTGCTAGAAAAAGCTGGAGTCAAAATAGATTATATTGGAGGAACAAGTATGGGTGCTGTAGTTGGAGGATTATATGCTACAGGATATAGTGCCATGCAAATAGATTCAATATTTCACGATACAAATTTTGATCAACTTTTAAAAGATTACATACCAAGGTCTTCAAAAAGTTTTTATGAAAAGCGTAATGATGAGCTTTACGCAATTTCATTACCATTCAATAAATTCAGTGTTGGAGTTCCAATAGCACTTTCAAAAGGAATGTATAATTACAATTTACTTACAAAACTTACCCATTCTGTAAGGCATATTAGAGATTTTAATAAACTTCCAATTCCTTTTTTATGCATTGCAACCGATATAGAAACTGGTGAACAATTAGTTCTAGATAAAGGATATTTAGCTCAAGCACTTTTAGCCAGTTCTGCTTTTCCAACATTGTTTTCTCCTTTAGAAATAGATGGAAAAATGTTAATAGATGGTGGTGTAACTAATAATTACCCTATAGATGAGGTAAAAAAAATGGGAGCTGATATCATTATTGGTGTTGATGTTCAAGACGGATTAAAAGGAAGAAATTCATTGAAAGAAGCTACAAAGATTTTGGTTCAAATTTCAAATCTTCAGATGATTGAAGGTATGAAAGAGAAGATAAAAAAGACAGATATCTACATAAAACCAGATATTAAAGACTATACAGTTATTACCTTCGACAAAGGCCAAGAAATTATTCAAAAAGGAGAAGATGCGGCATTAAAGGTATTTGATGAATTAAAAAAGTTGAGTTCAGAAACAAGAAATTATAAAACTCAGAAACTAAATGTTACTAGAGATAGTTTAGATGTTAAGAGAATAACAATCAATACTCTTAAAGATTACACCCATGCTTATGTAATCGGTAAGCTTGGTTTTAAAAGAGGAAATGTAATTAGTTATGATCAGTTAAAAACAGGAATTAATACTCTTGATGCAACAGGAAATTTTAGTGCTATTAACTATCAAATCAATGAATTAACAAACGGCGATGACATTAATTTAAATTTAATTGAGAACAAGAATAAAACGTTTTTAAAATTCGGATTACATTATGATGACTTATATAAAAGTGCAGTTTTAGTTAATCTAACACAGAAAAAACTCTTTTTAAGAAACGACGTTTTAGCAATAGATTTAGGACTTGGAGATAATTTCAGATACAACCTTAATTATTACATCGATAACGGGTTTTATTTTAGTTTCGGTTTTAAATCTCAATTTAATCAATTCAATAAAAATGTTTTAACAGACTTTAATGATGGTAATCTTTTTTCTCAATACGGAATTAATTCCTTAAACGTAGATTTTTCTGATATTACAAATCAAGCCTATGTTCAGACAATATTTGCACAAAAGTTTTTAATAGGAGCTGGATTAGAATTAAAACATTTAAAAATTAGATCAAAAACGTTAGAAAGCAATAACACAATTTTTGAAAACAGCAATTATGCAAGTGCATTCGGATATTTAAAATATGATTCTTTTGATAATAAATTTTTTCCTAAAAAAGGATGGTTTTTTAATGGAGATTTACAAACTTATTTGCAATCAAGTGATTATACAAATCAATTCAATAAATTCTCAATTTTAAAAGGAGAAGCGGGAATTACAAGAACTTTTTATAAAATATTTAATTTAAGATTTCAATCAGAGGCTGGTTTCTCTTTCGGAGAAGATAGTGTTCATTTCTTAGATTTTGTTTTAGGTGGTTATGGATTTAATACAATAAATAATTTCAAACATTTTTATGGTTACGATTTTTTAAGTATCGCAGCAGATAGCTATATAAAATCATTAGCCACAATTGATGTAGAGTTCTTAAAGAAAAATCACATTAATTTTTCAGCAAACTATGCCAATGTTGAAAATAAATTATTCAGTTCAGGCAATTGGCTTTCAACACCTAGATACTCTGGATATGCAGTTGGATACGGACTTGAAACCGTTTTAGGACCAATTGAAATTAAATATTCTTGGTCACCAGAATTACCTAAAGGATTTACTTGGATTAATGTAGGATTTTGGTTTTAAATCTATAATTTTTCTATTTTCGTAAAATTATTAAACAAAAAAAGTATATTTGAACACAATAAACTAAAAAACTACATTATGTCTATTTGGAAAAGAAAACCTATGTCTATGTTGCTCGCTGAAGCATCAGACTCTGAAAAAGGATTAAAAAGAACATTAACAGCTTGGTCATTAGTAGCATTAGGAATAGGAGCTATTATTGGAGCAGGACTTTTTGTTAGAACAGCAACAGCTGCGGCTCAAAATGCTGGTCCATCAGTTACAATTGGTTTTATAGTTGCAGCAATCGGTTGTGCGCTAGCTGGTTTATGTTATGCAGAATTATCATCATCTATTCCAATTTCTGGAAGTGCCTACACTTATACTTATGCAACTATGGGAGAATTACTTGCATGGATTATTGGTTGGGATTTAATATTAGAATATGCTGTTGGAGCTGCTACAGTTGGAATTGCTTGGAGCGAATATCTCAATAATCTTCTGGTCAATGTCCTCCATACTAGTCCAATTCCATATGAATTATGCCATTCTCCATTTCAAACTTCAGCTGATGGTGTTTCAGGTATAATAAATTTACCTGCATTGTTTATCGTTGCGGTTATTAGCTTGCTTTTAATAAAAGGAACTCAAGAATCAGCTTTTGTAAATGGAATTATAGTTGTTGTAAAAGTTGCAATTGTTGTAATGATTATCGTTTTTGGATGGAGCTTTATCAATCCTGAGAACCATACTCCATACATTCCTGAAAGTTCAATTTTTACAGATGAACACGGAGTTGGTCATAATTTTGGAGGCATTATGGGAATACTTGGTGCAGCTGGTACAGTATTTTTTGCATTCATTGGTTTTGATGCAGTAAGTACAGCTGCTCAAGAAACAAAAAATCCAAAACGCGATATGCCTATTGGAATTTTAGGTTCATTAGCTATTTGTACAATTTTATATATTCTTTTTGCTCACGTATTAACTGGTTTAGAGTCTGTTGATTTCTTCAGAAATGGAGGAAAAGAAGCATCTGTTGCAAATGCAATAACATCAGCGATGCCTGGTTTTGGATGGTTAGCACAATTTGTAACAGTAGCTATTTTATTTGGATTTACCTCTGTAATTTTAGTAATGTTACTTGGGCAATCGAGAGTATTCTACGCTATGGGTCGTGATGGTTTATTACCAAAAGCTTTTGGAGATTTACATTCAAAATATAAAACGCCTTACAAAGCAAACCTAGCTATTTTAGTAATCGTTGGATTGTTTGCAGCATTTGTACCTGGAGACATTGTTGGTGATATGACTAGTATAGGAACATTATTTGCTTTTATTTTAGTATGTATTTCTGTAATTGTTTTGAGAAAAACAGAACCTGATATGAAACGTGAATTTAAAACACCTTTAGTTCCTTTAGTTCCAATATTAGGAGTTTTTGTTTGTCTAGCAATGATCTATGGTTTAGGGTGGACTAACTGGTTAAGACTTGCGGTTTGGTTAGCACTAGGATTGATAATATATTTTGGATATAGCAAAAAGCATAGTAATTTGAACAATCCTAAATAATTTTATTTTCTGATTATTCTGAAAAAAGCATTAAAAATGATTAATCATTTTTAATGCTTTTTTCATTTTATAAATATTTTTTAATTAACACCTACTAAAAAATATTTTTCCGATATTTGTTAAATGAAAAAATGGGACAACTTATTAATCCATTTAAAATTCCTCATCAAGAGAAATCCTGAATGAGTGAAATTCTTTTTGAGTGTTAACGAAAGTAATAAACTTTCCTACTTTAAACTTTAAAACAAAAAGAAAATGCCATTTTATCACAAACTTGGAAATATCCCACCTAAACGTCATACACAATTTCGTAAACCAAATGGCGATTTGTATTATGAACAGCTTTTTGGAACCGTTGGTTTTGACGGAATGTCAACTAATTCTTATCACGAGCAACGTCCAACACAAGTAAAAGAAATTCGTTCTCAATATAGTGTTGCGCCAACTATTGCTAAGTCAAACAATATCCAATCTTATAAATTAAGAGGTTTTGAGGTTGCGCCACAAGACGACTTTTTAGAAAGCCGCAAAATAGTATTGACCAATTCTGATTGTCATATTGTTTTGGCAGCTCCAAGAAAATCAACAACCGATTATTTTTATAAAAATACCGATTCTGATGAAATGATTTTCATCCATCAAGGATCAGGAAAACTAAGAACCATTTATGGTAATTTAGATTTTAAATATGGTGATTACCTTATTATTCCAAGAGGGATAATCTACAAAATCGATTTTGATACTGAAGATAATAGATTGTTTATTGTTGAATCGCATTCTCCAATTTACACTCCAAAACAATACAGAAATTGGTTCGGACAGTTACTTGAACATTCTCCCTATTGCGAAAGGGATATTCGTCGTCCTTATGAATTAGAAACTAATAATGAAGTTGGAGATTTCATAATCAAAGTAAAAAAGAAAGACGAAATTTTTGAAATGGTGTATGCCACACATCCTTTTGATGTAGTTGGTTATGATGGTTTTAATTATCCTTATGCACTTTCTATTCATGATTTTGAACCAATAACCGGACGAATTCATCTTCCGCCACCAGTTCATCAAACATTTGAAACATCTGCTTTTGTTGTTTGTTCTTTTGTTCCGAGACTATACGATTATCATCCTTTGTCAATTCCAGCTCCATATAATCATAGTAATATTGATGCCGATGAGGTTTTGTATTATGTAGATGGCGATTTTATGAGCAGAAATGATGTAAAACCAGGAAATATTTCGCTACATCCAGCAGGAATTCCGCACGGACCACACCCAGGAGCAGCAGAAAGAAGTATTGGAAAAAAAGAAACACTAGAGTTAGCCGTTATGGTCGATACTTTCAAACCCTTGATGGTTACAGAAGAAGCAATGAAAATTGCTGATGAAACCTACTTTCTATCTTGGTTAGATAAATAAATATAAATTTTAGAAAGTATCTTTTGAATAAAGTTGAATCTTAAATTCACATTACTTTCATCTTAATACAAAACAAAAATGAGTAAAGAAGTAAAATCCGTAGAATACGGACTAGAAAAAATATTCAGTGGAGCACAAGATTTTCTTCCACTATTAGGAACTGATTATGTTGAATTTTACGTTGGTAACGCAAAACAATCAGCACATTATTACAAAACAGCCTTCGGATTTCAATCGCACGCATACCGTGGATTAGAAACAGGTTCTAAAGATTCTGTAAGTTATGTTCTTAAACAAGACAAAATTCGTTTGGTTCTAACAACTCCATTAAACAGTAGCTCACCAATTAATGATCATTTGCGCAAGCATGGTGATGGTGTAAAAGTAATAGCACTTTGGGTAGAAGATGCAAAATCAGCTTGGGAAGAAACCACAAAACGTGGAGCTGTTTCTTTCATGGAACCAACTGTTGAAAAAGACGAGCGCGGAGAAGTCATTCGTTCAGGAATTTACACTTATGGCGAAACGGTTCACATATTTGTAGAACGAAAAAACTATAATGGTGCTTTTTTACCAGGTTTCGTAGAATGGAAATCAGATTACAACCCAGAAGCTTTAGGATTAAAATATATTGACCATATGGTTGGAAATGTGGGATGGAATCAAATGAACCAATGGGTAAAATGGTATGAAGATGTTATGGGATTTGAAAATTTCTTATCTTTTGATGATACTCAAATCCACACCGAATATTCAGCTTTAATGAGTAAAGTAATGAGTAATGGTAATGGAAGAATTAAATTTCCAATAAACGAGCCGGCAAAAGGAAACAAAAAATCACAAATTGAAGAATATCTAGATTTTTATGAAGATTCAGGAGTTCAGCATCTAGCCGTTGCAACAGATAATATCATTAAAACCGTTGCTGGATTAAAAGCGAGAGGAGTAGAATTTCTACCTCCACCTCCACAAGCATATTATGACGATATTCCAAATCGATTGGGTGTTCATAGAGACATGATGAAAGAAGATATCAAAGAATTGCAAAGACTTTCGATTTTAGTTGATGCGGATGAAGATGGTTATCTTTTACAAATATTTACCAAACCAGTTGAAGACAGACCAACCTTATTTTTTGAAATCATTCAAAGAATGGGTGCAACCGGATTTGGAGCAGGTAACTTCAAAGCTCTTTTTGAGTCAATAGAAAGAGAACAAGCTTTGAGAGGAACTCTATAAAAGTTAAAAATTATTAAACAATCATTAAATTACAACGTTATAGTAGTGTTGTTTTTGTCAAATAAATGTTAAAGTTTGTTTTTCATTGAGAATAATTCAAAAACAGTCCTATCTTTGTACTCACAAAACGAAAAGGAGTGGTTTCCTTACTAGTTTTATATAAGTTTTTCATAATTTATAGTTTTTTGGTTGGTTAATAGCATAAAAACTCCGTCAATATTTGACGGAGTTTTTTTGTTTTAATACATTTGGAACAGAAATTGTATTACAGTTATAAAATCAATTAAAAAGTATTTTAAAATGAAAAAGATAATTATACTAGCACTTCTTTTTTTAACTGTGAGTTTTGATTCTCAAAGGCCATCAGCATTTGATGTAGGAGAATGGTTTAAGTTTAGAATTCATTATGGATTAGTGACTGCAGGTTACGCTACACTTGAAGTAAAAGAAGCTACAAAAAATAACAAGAAAGTTTTTCATGCAATTGGTCGCGGATATACAACAGGTATGTCAAAATGGTTTTTTAAGGTTGACGACAACTACGAGTCTTATTTTGATAAAGTTACAGGAAAGCCCTACCATTATGTAAGAAAAATTGATGAGGGAGGTTATACAAAAAACCAAGAAGGCTTTTTTAATCAAGATAAAAATACTATCTTAGTAAAAGATTATAAAAACGATACTAACAAAACATTTACTACTCCAGAAAATGTTCAAGATATAGTATCTACCTTTTATTATCTTAGAAATCATCCAAATGTTGATAAATTAAAAGTGGGTGAATCTATAGCAATCGACATGTTTTTTGACGATGAAACAACAAAATTTAAGTTAAAATTCATAGGCAGAGAGGATTTAGATACTAAATTTGGAGTGGTTCCTTGTATGATATTTAGACCATTGGTTCAATCAGGAAGAGTTTTTAAAGAACAAGAAAGCTTAACTGTTTGGATATCAGATGATGACAATAAACTTCCTTTAAGAATTAAAGCCAGTCTAGCTGTTGGTTCTCTTAAAGCGGATTTAGAATCTTTTAAAGGATTAGCAAATCCATTTACAATAAAAGTAAAAAAATGAACACAGAAACAACTCATTTAATTGAGGAATTAGAAAAGAAATTTGATGCAATAAATCAAAAAACAGATACCCATCTAGAAGGTTTACTTTGGTCAAAACCAATTACTTATTGGGATTATATTCAAACAGATGCTTTATTAAATTTACAAACTCAAAGAACCATTTTGCCAGACGAAATGGTTTTTATTATGTATCATCAAGTCAATGAGTTATTGTTTAAAATGATTCTTTGGGAAATAAAACAAGTTTGTCATTGCGAAAAACTTGAAACTAAATTTTTCACTGATAGATTAACTAGAATTTCTCGTTATTTTGATATGCTAACTACTTCATTTGATATAATGGGTGATGGTATGGAAGTAGAACAATATATGAAATTTAGAAATACTTTAACCCCAGCAAGTGGTTTTCAATCAGCTCAATATAGGTTGATAGAATTTTCTTCAACCGATTTAATTAATTTAATAGATTATCGTTTTAGAGCAACAATTGATAGAAACACACCATATTCTCATGCATTTGAACACTTATATTGGCAAGCTGCTGGAAAAGATTATCAAACAGGTGAAAAGTCATATTTAATTCTAGAATTTGAACGAAAATATAAAGACGAGTTTCTGCGTTATATGGAAGAATATAACACGATAAATATTTGGCAAAAATTCAAAGAGTTACCAGAAAATGATCAAAGAAACCCAGATTTGGTTGCAGCTATGCGTCATTATGACAAAACAGTAAACATTACTTGGGTAATGGGACATTTGAATGCGGCCAAAAAATATATTGAAAGCGGGCATGGTTCAGGAGAAGCAACTGGAGGTAGTGATTGGAAAAAATACATGCACCCAAAATACCAAAGAAGAATTTTCTTTCCAGAATTATGGAGTGAAAGTGAATTGAAAAATTGGGGAGAAGATTGTTAAAATAAAAGACTCATATTGAGAAAAATAGCGTTATTTTTAATTGTTTTATTTTCATTATATTCTTGTAAAAATACACAAGAAGAATTTGTTATTGAAGATAGTGAACCCTATAAACCAATAGTTGATTACGGATTTCATTTTGATCAATTTAATGTTCATTTCGACACCATTGATAGACAAGATACTTTTGAGAAAATTTTAAAAAAGCAAAATCTTAATGGAAAAAAAGCCTCTGAAATTTTAAAAATTATTAAAAATTCTTTTCCAACAAGCGTTGTATTTAAAAGACCTTATGTTTGTTTACGTTCAAAAGATAAATATAACAAACTTCAATATTTAATTTATCAACCCAATAGAATAGATTATTATTTAGTTGATTTGACAGATTCTGTTGTTGGATTTAAAAAATCTAGACCTTTAACTTTTAAAGTAAGAACTGTCGCAGGAGAATTGACAGGACCACTCACAAAAACTTTAAGAGATTTAAAAATTGACCCAACATTATCTGGAAAACTTACCAAAGTTTTTGCGTGGTCTATTGACTTTTTCAAATCTAAAAAAGGAGATAAATTTGCTCTAAGTTTTACAGAAAGATATATAAATGACACTATTTATGATGGTGTAGATAGTTTAAGAGCAGCATTTTTTGAATATAAAGGAGAGAAAATTTATGCCTTTCCATTTATTCAAGAAAGAGGCGGAAAAGTTGATTATTATAATGATCAAGGAAAAGCCTTAAAGAACTTTTTCTTAAAAGCACCATTAAAATTCGTTCACATTACTTCAAAGTTTTCTAAAAACAGATTTCATCCGGTTCAGTTGAAATGGAAACCTCATAAAGGAACCGATTATGCTGCACCAACAGGAACGCCAATTATGACAAC
Source organism: Flavobacterium koreense (assembly GCF_054776075.1). NCBI lineage: Bacteria > Pseudomonadati > Bacteroidota > Flavobacteriia > Flavobacteriales > Flavobacteriaceae > Flavobacterium > Flavobacterium koreense. Next base: position 63,913 of record NZ_BAAHCF010000002.1, read on the forward strand.
AGCTGCTGGAGTTGTAGAACAAGCAGGGTACACTGCTGGTAATGGTAATTTTGTAAAAGTAAAACACGACAAAATTTATGCTACTCAATATTTACATATGTCGAGAATTCTTGTAAGAAGAGGACAACGAGTAAAACAAGGAGAAGTAATTGGTAAAGTTGGTAGCACAGGCTTGGCATCTGGCCCTCACGTATGTTATCGTTTCTGGAAAAATGGTGTTCAGGTTGATGCTTTAAAATTAAAACTTCCAAATTCACAACCAATGGAAAGTAGAAACCTTCCAAGATTCAAAGAACAAATTAGACCTTTAAAAAGAGCATTGGATAGTGTTGCAGAAATAAAGTTTAATAAATAAATTTTTTAACAAACTCTTTTTATCAACTACAACGTTTGCATAGCTCTTTATGTGAACAAATTTATTTTCTTATAACTTTATCTATAATGTTTTATTTAATTTTGTATCTCAAAATTAATTATTATGTCTTTACTAAACATTAATCCTACTCATACAAACTCTTGGAAACTACTTGAAAAACATTTTTCTAAAATGGAAAACAATTCCATAAAAGAGATGTTTCAAAATGATGAGAAAAGAGCTGAAAAATTTCACATTCAATGGAATGATTTTCTTGTTGATTATTCAAAAAACAACATCAATCAAGAAACAATAGATTTGTTGCTAAACTTAGCCAATGAAGTTAATCTAAAAGATGCTATTTCAAAATATTTTACAGGTGATTTAATCAATCAAACAGAAAATAGAGCTGTTTTGCATACAGCATTGCGAGCTACTGAAAACGCAGTAATTCTTGTTGACGGAAAAAACGTTATGCCTGAAGTTTTTGACGTTAAAAAGAAAATCAAAAATTTTACTAATGAAATTGTTTCTGGAGAGAGAAAAGGTTATACAGGAAAACCATTTACAGATATTGTAAATATAGGAATTGGTGGTTCAGATTTAGGACCAGCAATGGTTGTAGAAGCTTTGCAATATTATAAAAATCATTTAAATGTGCATTTTGTTTCTAATGTAGATGGTGATCACGTAAATGAGATAATTAAAAAATTAAATCCCGAAACTACACTTTTTGTAATTGTTTCTAAAACTTTTACAACTCAAGAAACATTAACAAACTCTGAAACGATTAGAGCTTGGTTTTTAAAATCGGCTAAGCAAGAAGATGTTGCTAAACACTTCGTAGCAGTTTCAACAAATATCCAAAAAGTAACTGAATTTGGAATAGATTCGAACAATATTTTCCCAATGTGGGATTGGGTTGGCGGACGTTTTTCACTTTGGAGTGCAGTAGGATTGTCTATTTCTCTAGCAGTTGGATTTGATAATTTTGATAGTTTATTAAAAGGAGCCAATAAAATGGATAACCATTTCAGAAACGAATCTTTTGATAAAAATATCCCAGTAGTTTTGGCTCTACTTAGCATTTGGTACAATAACTTTTTTGGCGCAGAAAGCGAAGCATTAATTCCATACACACAATATTTACAAAAACTAGCACCATACTTACAACAAGGAATTATGGAAAGTAACGGTAAAAGTATTGGGAGAGATGGTAAACCAGTAAATTATCAAACAGGAACTATAATTTGGGGTGAACCAGGTACTAACTCACAACATGCCTTTTTTCAATTAATTCATCAAGGAACAAAATTAATTCCGACTGATTTTATTGGTTATATTAAACCTTTATATGGTGATAATGATCATCATGACAAGTTGATGTCTAATTTCTTTGCTCAAACCGAAGCTTTGTTAAACGGAAAAACTTCAGAACAAGTAAAAGCTGAATTTGATAAACAAGGAGTTTCATCTGAAAAAGCTGAATTCCTTTTGCCATTCAAAGTTTTTTCGGGTAATAAACCTACCAATACTATTTTAATTCAAAAATTAACACCAGAATCATTAGGTTCATTAATAGCATTATACGAACACAAAATATTTGTTCAAGGAGTTATTTGGAATATTTTTAGTTATGATCAATGGGGAGTTGAACTTGGAAAGCAGTTGGCTAATTCAATTTTAGAGGAAATAAATTCTAAAAAAGTTAACAATCACGATAATTCAACTTCTTTTTTACTCAAATATTTCCTTGATGATAAGTAAAATAAAACAACAAGAATCTCAATTTAAACCTTAATATGTAAAAATATTAAGGTTTTTTTATTGATTGTCTTAAAAATTTAGTTTTTTCATAAAAAAAATTTCATAAAATAAAATTGACTAAGAAAAACGCAACAAAAAACACTTTGTTAACATTAGCTTAACATATGTAAAGTAATAAAGTTACAATTTTGCACCAATAATTTAAAAACCAAAACAACATGAAAAAAGTTACAACTAATTTATTTTCAGTAATGTTTCTTTTGATGGCAACAGTAATGTTTTCTCAAGGAAAAATTAAAGGAACAATATTAGACAGTGAATTAAATTCAGGATTACCTGGTGTAAATGTGGTAGTTAAAGGTTCTTCAACAGGAGCTTCAACAGATATCGATGGTAAATTTACATTAAATACTACTGCTTCATCTGGGCAAGTAGTTATTTCTTACATCGGTTACAAAACACAAACAGTTAATTTCACAGTTAAAAATGGCGAAACAGTTGATTTAGGATCAATAAAATTAGCTTCTGATGCAAGTCAATTGGAAGAAGTAGTTATTAAAGGATCTTCACTTTTTGATATTGCAAAAGACAGAAAAACTCCAGTTGCAGTTTCTACAATAAAAGCCGCAGAAATACAGCAAAAATTAGGTAATAAAGAGTTTGTTGAGATATTAAATACAACACCATCTGTGTATGCTTCTAAAGGTAGTGGTGGTTTTGGAGATTCAAGAATTACAGTAAGAGGTTTCGGACAAGAAAATATTGCCGTAATGATTAATGGTATGCCTGTTAATGATATGGAAAACGGTAGAGTTTTTTGGAGTAACTGGGCAGGATTATCAGATGTTGCAAGCTCAATGCAAGTACAAAGAGGTTTAGGGTCTTCTAGACTTGCAATTTCTTCAGTAGGAGGAACTATTAACATTGTAACTAAATCTTCACAAAGAAAAGAAGGTGGTTTTGTTAATGCAATGACTGGAAATGACGACTATCGTAAATTTGTAGCTACCTATTCAACCGGAAAAATGAAAAATGGACTTTCTGCATCTATCTTAATGAGTTCAACAGGAGGAGACGGATATGTAGATGGGACAAAATTTGAAGGGCAAAATTATTTTTTAGCATTTGGTTATGAAATAAACAAGAAACACAATCTTGAATTTACATTCACAGGTGCTCCTCAATGGCATCACCAAAGAAGTACAGGTATAACAATTCAAAGATACATCAATAGAGGTGAAAATGGTGAGCCTAATAGAAAATGGAATGAAGATTGGGGTTATCTGGATGGTAAGGAATTTAACGTAAGAAGAAACTTCTATCATAAACCAGTAGGTTCATTAAATTGGGAATGGGATATCAATAGTACAACTAAATTAAATGCATTAGTTTATGGTTCATGGGGCCGTGGTGGAGGTTCAGGTGCATTCGGTAATGTTGTAGCAGGTACAACTAATCTAAATTATGCTAATAACCGATTAAGAGATGCTAATGGTTTGGTAAATTATGAATTAATTCGTCAATACAATCAAGGACAAATAATTACAATTCCAAATGCTAATTTTACAGGTACTGTAAATACATCTAAAGCTCCAGAAGCTGGTTTTGGTAACGTAAATACAGCATCAAATGGTATTTCAATGATTTCCGGAATAAACTCTCACAACTGGTTTGGAGGTATTATGAACATTAATAAAAAGTTTGATAAAATAACAATTGATGCAGGTATTGATTACAGAACTTATAAAGGGATCCATGTAAGAAATGTTAATGACTTACTTGGAGCAGATTTCTACAAGGATACAAGAAATGTTAATAACAATCCTTTCTATACTAACGAAACTTTTGTAGCTTCTCCTTCATTAAACCCATTCTTTAATGCTACTAAAAACACCATTGTCGATAGAGATTGGGATGGTTTAGTAAATTGGATTGGAGGATTTGCACAAGCAGAATATGCTACAGAAAAATTAACCGCTTTTGTTCAAGGAGCAATTTCTAATCAAGATTTTCAAAGAGTAGATAGATTTTTATATACAAATGCCGACCCAGTTCAAACATCAGAAAAACAAAACAGATTAGGCGGAAATATCAAGTTAGGAGCTAATTACAATCTTAATGACAAGCATAATGTATTTGCTAACGTTGGTTATTATTCAAGACAACCATTTATTGATGCTATTTTCCCAAATAGTAGAAATTTAGTAAATGATGACGTTGTTAATGAGAAAATATTAGGTATTGAAGCTGGTTACGGATTTAGATCTCCTAAATTTAATGCTAACGTTAATGTTTACAGAACACAATGGGACGACAGATTTACAAGTAGAGGTGATACTGCACCTAGTAATCCTCAAGGTTATTTTGTATTCAATGGAGTTAGCCAATTACATCAAGGTGCAGAATTAGACTTTAATTATAAGCCAATTTCTACATTAAGAATTAATGGTATGTTTTCAATTGGAGATTGGTCTTACAAAGGAGAATCAACAGGTGATACATTCAACAATCAAAATGAAATTATTGCTACTGGAACTAAGGTTTATTTAGATAACGTTAGAGTTGGAAGTGCAGCACAATTAACATCATCACTTGGATTGGATTATGAATTTATACCAAAATTTAAGTTCAATATTACCGGAAACTATTATGATAAATTGTATGCTGATATTAATCCAGCAAGTTTCAGTAATCAAATAAACAAAGGAACTTTACAATTACCATCTTATTATGTTTTTGATGCTGGTTTAAACTATAAATTAGCTGTGGGAAGAGGTAAAAAAGATTCAGTTAGTTTAACATTAAATGTAGACAACTTATTTGATGAATTTTTTATACTTGAATCACAAACTAACATCTTTGCAGACGACGTAGCAAGTGGAGGTCAAACATACAACCAGTTGGGTAGAACATACAATGGAGTAGCTGATGCTAACAGAGTATGGTTTGGTTTTGGTAGAACTTGGAACTTCGGAATTACTTACAACTTCTAGTTAAACAAGTTTAAAATTAATATTAAAAAACGGCATTCTTAATCAAGAGTGCCGTTTTTTTATTCTTTTTTTTCTATATTTGTTAAAACAAAAAATAAATTTTCATGTATAATTTCATTCAAAAATTTCATTCTGGTTGGGCATATTTAGCACTTTTACTATTAGTACTTGCAGTTGTTAATTCAGTTATTGGAATGACTTCCAAAAAAGAATTTACTGCTAAAGACCGAAAAATTGCTCTTTTTGCATTGATAGCAACTCATATACAATTGGTAGTTGGCTTAATTTTGTATTTTATTTCTGAAGTTGGAATGAAAGCCTTTTCTACTGAAGGAGCAATGAAAATTCCGGAATTAAGATTAACGATGTTAGAACATCCATTAACCAATATAATTGCAATTACACTGATTACTATAGGATGGTCTAAACATAAAAAAGGAGCAACAAATGAATCTAAATTCAAATCAATAACTTTATTTTATGGTTTAGGTTTGGTTTTAATTCTAATAAGAATTCCTTGGAAATTATGGTTATAAAATAAAAAGCAAGTCCTGAAAAGGACTTTTTTTAGCAATGTCAAATTACTACTACTTACAAATTGGTAATTTGGTATTATTTTTGGTCTTAAGTTTTACTATTATGAAAAAAAGCACACCAATACTTTTATTTTTTTTATGTTTCCTAATGTTCTTTTCAAGTTTATCTTTTAAAGCTCAAAACGGAAATTTAAGAGATTTAAAAAAACAGAAAACAGATTCCATAAAAAAAGATAATATTGTATCTGAAACTATTGAAATAGATAGCACTTTAGTTTATAAAGGAAAGTTTAAACCTTATAAAAAGAAAGCTCACGCGTCTTACTATGCTGATAAATTTAATGGCAGAAAAACAGCAAGTGGTAAAAAATACGATAGCACAAAATTAACTGCAGCTCACAAAAAACTTCCTTTCGGAACCTTATTAAAAGTAACTAACGAGTTGAATGGAAAATCTGTAATCGTTGAGGTAACCGACAGAGGACCATTTGTGAGAGGAAGAGAAATAGATTTGTCCAAAAGAGCCTTTATGAGTATTGTAAACAACAAAAGATCAGGATCGGTTATTGTTACAATTGAAATACTTCAAAAATAATCTACCAATTTCTAAACGGATTTTGGCTTAAATAAGCATTATAATATCGTTCATCATTGGTAACTTCAGTTCCAAGCCAATTGGGTTTTAAAATTGTTTCGTTTTCGTTTTCTAATTCAATTTCAGCTAAAATTAATCCGTCGTTTTCTCCATGAAATACATCAATTTCTATGATGTGTTTTCCCGATTTTACCTCATATCGAGTTTTTTCAATTACACCTTTTTCGCACAATTTTAAAAGTGATTTTGCTTCTTCAGCAGCTATTTCTTTTTCCCATTCAAAACGAGAAACACCACTTTCACTGCCAATTCCCTTAATGGTAAGGAAGCCCTTTTTTCCTTTTATTCTAATTCTTACAGTACGTTCTGGGTTAGAACTTAAATACCCTTGAGCGATTTCGTTTTTTGAAGAATATTCGTTTAAAAAATCTAAAGAAGTAACTAAATATTTACGTTCTATTTCAATCATGTGAAGTATAATTTTCTATAAAAATACAAAACTATAAGGTTTCGATTTCTAAAATCTGAAATAAAAACATCTAAATTTGTAATATGTCAGAGGAAATTAAATATCGAAAAATAATTCACGTCGATATGGATGCTTTTTACGCTTCTGTTGAACAAATGGATAATCCTGAATTAAAAGGAAAACCATTAGCTGTTGGCGGAAGTGAAGTTAGAGGTGTCGTTTCTGCAGCAAGTTATGAAGCTAGAAAATTTGGTGTAAGAAGTGCTATGAGCGGCATTCAAGCCAAGAGAAATTGTCCTGAATTAATTTTTGTCCGACCAAGATTTGACCGCTACAAAGAGATTTCCAATAAAATAAGAAAGATTTTTCACGATTATACCGATTTGGTAGAACCACTTTCGTTAGATGAAGCTTATTTAGACGTTACTCAAAATAAAAAAGGAAATCCAAGTGCTACTTTAATTGCTCAAGAAATTAGAAAACGAATTTTTGAAGAAGTTGGATTAACAGCTTCAGCAGGAATTTCTGTAAATAAATTTGTTGCCAAAATTGCAAGTGATTACAACAAACCCAACGGACAAAAAACCGTAAATCCTGATGAAGTTGAAGATTTTTTAGAAAAATTAGACATCAAAAAATTCTACGGAATTGGAAAAGTAACTACTGAAAAAATGTACCATCACGGAATTTTCACCGGAAAAGATTTGAAATCCAAAACCAAAGAATATTTGGAACAACACTTCGGAAAAAGTGGTGGATTTTATTATAATATCGTTCGAGGAATTCATAATAGCGAAGTCAAACCGAATAGAGTTTCAAAGTCAGTTGCTGCTGAACACACTTTTAATGAAAATCTAACTTCAGAAATCTTCATGCAAGAACGTTTAGAACGCATTGCGGCCGAATTAGAGAAGCGATTAAAGAAACATAACATTTCTGGCAAAACAGTCACATTAAAGATTAAATACAGCGATTTTACCACGCAAACAAGAAGTAAAACCTTGCCTTATTTTATTTCAGATAAAGGTTTGCTATTTGAAACGGCCAAAGAATTGCTTTACCAAGAACGAATGAAAGATTCGGTTCGATTACTCGGAATTTCGCTTAATAATTTGAACACAGAAATAAAGAAAACAGTTGTAGTTCAGTTGCGATTTGAGTTTTAAAATCGTTCAACAAAAGTTAATCTTTGAAAGAAAGTGTTTGTTTTTGAAAAATCATTTTAGATTTGCCTCAAATTGATTAAAAAATGAAACTTTCAAATTACGAAAATGCCATAGCAAAGCACTATAATAGTCTGACTTTAAATAGCTTTCCACTAACTTGTTGGGATTTCTATTCTAAAAGTTTTGACAAATTTAGACTGACGCTTTCAGATGCCAATTTATTAAATAGAATTGTAAAAGATAACAAATGGAACACCACTTGGGATTACAAAGAAGAACTTACTAGTGATACTGTCATTGTTGTTACTGATGCACAATTGTCAATAGTTTTTGCTTCCAAAAATATGGTGGAGATGAATGGTTATACTCCAAATGAAGTTATTGGAAATTCACCAAAAATGTTTCAAGGTAAACTTACCAACGAGAAAATATCTAAAGAAATTAGCGAAGCAGTAAAAGCAAAGCAACCATTTGATAAAGTTATTATTAATTATTGCAAAGACGGCTCGTTATATAAATGTCAGATTAAAGGTTATCCTGTATTTGACACAAATGGTAAACTCATCAATTTTATAGCTTTTGAAAAAATAGCAGCTTAGATTTAAAAAAAAATTAAACTTAAAAAAAAGCGTTCAAGATTTTTTGAACGCTTTTTTTTTTATAGATAAAATATAGATTAATCTCTACTAGATAATTTTGATAATAATCTCAAGAATTCAATGTATAACCAAACTAAAGTTATCATTAATCCCATAGCGCCATACCATTCCATGTATTTTGGCATTTTTTCTTGTGCACCTTTTTCTATTTGATCAAAATCTAAAAATAGGTTTAAAGCGGCAATTACAATTACAAAAACACTGATTCCAATACTCATCATAGAATTTCCATAATGAACTGGTTGAAAGCTTGTAAACATTGATAATAACCAAGATACTAAATAGTAAACACCAATAGCTAACGTAGCAGCAATTACTATCGATTTGAATTTTTCATTAACTTTTACAATGTTGTATTTGTATAATGCAAAACAAACTAAAAACGTAACAAATGTTCCACCAACGGCTTGAATTACTAATCCTGGGTAACTTGCTTCAAAAAAAGCAGAAATTCCACCAATAAATAATCCTTCAAATAAAGCATAAGCTGGTGCTAAATAAGTAGAAAGATGCGGTTTAAAAGTTGAAATTAATACTAAAATCAAACCAACAATAGCACCACCAATAGTTAAAACAATAGGATTATAACCATTGAAAGCTAAATTCCATGTGATAAAAGCTGTGGCAACTAATAACATTAATAAAATAAAACTTTTATTAATTGTTCCTGAAACCGTCATTGTTTCGTTGTAATCTATAACGCTTACGTTATCATTCGCCGCAGAAGTATTAGAGAATGTTTTTGTCTTAAAAAACGGGTTTTTTGATTCCATAATTAATTTAATTTAGTTGTTCAAATATACTTTTTCTTTTGAAATGTAAAAAGGATTATCAAAATATTTAACTATTTCAATAATCCTTTTGATTTATTTTTAAATGAGATTTATTCTATCTCAGAAATTCTCAACGTATTTACCATTCCTTTATCAACAACTGGCATTGCTGCAAGATTGATTAGAATATCACCTTTCTTAACATATCCATTTTCTTTTGCAATGTGGTTAATGTCTTCTACAGTGTCGTCTGTACTTACAAACTTATCATAGAAAAACGCATTTACACCCCAAAGTAAGTTCAATTGAGTTAGAATTCTTCTGTTAGAAGTATAAACCAAAATATGAGCCGATGGACGCCAAGCCGAAATCTGAAAAGCTGTATAACCACTATTAGTTAATGTTGAAATTGCTTTTGCTTTAATTTCATTTGCCATATACGCTGCATGATAGCAAATAGACTTGGTAATAAAACGTTTCGTTCTAACTTGCGGTGCCGTTAATGGTACTTGAATTAGCGGAGAATCTTCAACTGCTTCAATGATTTGTGTCATTTTTTCAATTACTTGAACAGGATAATTTCCAACTGAGGTTTCTCCTGATAACATTACTGCATCAGCACCATCCATAACAGAGTTAGCAACGTCGTTAACTTCTGCTCTAGTTGGAGTTAAACTTGTAATCATCGTTTCCATCATTTGTGTTGCCACAATTACTGGAATACGAGCCGTTTTAGCTCTATGAATTAATTTCTTTTGAATCAAAGGAACTTCATGTGCTGGAATTTCAACTCCCAAATCACCACGAGCCACCATTAAACCATCGCAAAAAGCAACAATTTTATCAATATTTTCTACTGCTTCTGGTTTTTCAATTTTTGCAATAATTGGAATTTTATGATCAGAATTTTTAGCAATTAAATCTTGCAATTCTTCTAAATCGGCTGGAGTTCTTACAAACGATAAGGCAATCCAATCGACATCTTGTTCAATAGCAAAAAGTGCATCTTTAATATCTTTTTTAGTAAGTGCCGGAAGTGAAACTTTAGTATTAGGAAGATTTACTCCTTTTTTAGATTTCAATGGTCCACCTTGAATAACTTTACATTTTACTTCGGTAGTTCCATTAGTTTCTAAAGCTTCAAACATTAACTTTCCATCATCCAAAAGAATTTTTTCACCTGGATTTACATCTCTTGGAAATTCAAGATAGTTCATGTAAACTCTGTCTTTTGTTCCTGGAACGTCTTCTGCGGTTTGAAAAGTGATAATATCACCTGGATTTACAACAACATCTTCACTCATTACTCCTACACGAAGTTTCGGACCTTGTAAATCTGCAAGAATTCCTGTTGTATAACCGTATTCGGCATTTAATTCTCTAATAATATCGATTCGTTCTTTAACATCAGTGTAATCGGCATGAGAAAAGTTAATTCTAAATACGTTTACTCCGGCTTCAACCATGTCTCTAATGACTTCTTTTGAACTACAAGCTGGACCTAACGTGGCTACAATTTTAGTCTTTTTTCTTGTTGGCATTTTTTAAAAAATTAAATTATTTTTTGATTTTATATTTTCAGAATCGATAGCATAAACCATTTTTACACTTTCGATACTATTTATTTTTGAAACGATTGTATCAATTTCTATTTCCTTTTCTGCATTTTCTATTTTAAGAAAATAATCTACTTTTTTATATTCAGGCAATAAAAAAGCCGATGCAGAAAATTTATTTTTAAATCCGGAAAACAAATCTTGCTGATTAATATTTTCAACGATTTCAATTTCGTTTTTATTTTGAACCAAATCCCACTTGATGAATTTTTCTTTGTCTTCAAAAGTGAATCTTGCAAACGATGTTTTTCCCTCTTTTACTTGAGATTCAATATCATTTTTATTTTTACTTAAAAAAATCTCAAGATTCAGATTTAAAAAATAAGCCAAACGATAATCTTCCAATGGAGTATGAATGGCGATAATAAAAAAATCGTCTTCTTCAAATTCCTCAATAGATAGTTTAAGATTACCCATTTTGTGCCAAAATAAGTTGTAAATATAGTGTTTATAGAAATTCAAAACACCAATGAAGTATTAGATTAACGTTATTTTATAAACGAAAACGTTATAGCTTTATGAGAATTTGCATTAAATTTTGTTAATTTTTTCTTGAAATGCAAAATAAGCACGTTTTGAAGCAATTTCTTCTGCCTTCTTTTTAGAAGTTGCTCTCGATTTTGCAATTACTTTATCATCAATACTCAATTTTACTCCAAAATAACGTTGACCATCGTTTCCATTATCGTCAAAAACATCAAAATTGAATTGCTTTTTCTCTTTTTGACACCATTCAATAACCAAACTTTTATAGCTTATTACTTTTCCTTCCAATCGAGCAATATCAACATAAGGAATGATAACTCTTTTCTGAATAAATTCTTCACAACCGGCATAACCTTTATCAAGAAAAATGGCTCCAACTAAAGCTTCAAAAATATTACCATGAATATTTTCTCCAAAATGAGAAGAAGGAACCTTACTTTCTACATAATCAATGAGATGTAAATCACGACCAAGTTCATTCAAATGTTCACGACTTACAATTTTAGAACGCATTTTTGTTAAATAACCTTCGTCACCAAGAGGCGCTTCTTTATATAAATGTGCAGCGATGACAGAACTCAACATGGAATCTCCAAGAAATTCCAAACGTTCATAATTTAAAGGATTTCCATTGGCATCCAATTTATTGGAAGAACGATGGGTAAATGCTTTTTCGTAGAATTTTAGATTAACTGGTTTTGAACCAATAATTTTTTCGATAGCAACAAAAAAATTCCCGCCTTCAACAGGACGGGAATTTCGGGTAAATATTTTTTTAAGTAATCGCATGAAAACTTTATTCTTCTAGTTTTTTAAATAACACACAAGCATTGTGTCCACCAAAGCCAAAAGTATTACTCATAGCCACTTTGATTTCTCTGTTTTGCGGTTTGTTTAAAGTTAAATTCAACGATGGGTCAATATTTTCGTCTACAACAGTATGATTAATTGTTGGAGGAACGATACTGTGTTTCATTGCTAAAATAACTGCAATTGCTTCAATCGCACCAGCAGCACCAAGTAAATGACCTGTCATTGATTTAGTTGAATTAATGTTGATGTTTTTAGCATGAGCACCAAAAACATGACTAATCGCTTTCAATTCGGCAACATCACCAAGTGGCGTTGAAGTTCCGTGTGTATTGATATGATCAACCATTTCTGGTGTCATTCCTGCATCACGTAACGTGTTTTCCATAACGGCAATTACACCAATTCCTTCTGGATGTGGAGCAGTTAAGTGATAAGCATCTGATGACATTCCGCCACCACCAATTTCACAATAAATTTTTGCACCACGCGCTTTTGCATGTTCGTATTCTTCTAAAACAATGGCACCAGAACCTTCTCCAAGAACAAAACCATCACGAGTTGCATCAAATGGACGCGAAGCCGTTTCTGGGCTTTCATTTCTTGTAGATAAAGCATGCATCGAATTAAATCCGCCCATTCCTGCAATAGTTACAGCCGCTTCAGAACCTCCAGTGATAATTACATCACACATTCCTAAACGAATATAATTAAATGCATCAATCATAGCATTAGCAGAAGATGCACAAGCAGAAACCGTTGTATAATTTGGACCCATATAGCCATTTCTCATTGAAATATGAGCAGGAGCAATATCGGCAATCATTTTCGGGATAAAGAATGGATTGAATTTTGGAGTTCCATCGCCTTTGGCATAGTACATCACTTCTTCTTGAAAAGTCTCCAAACCGCCAATTCCTGCACCCCAAATTACTCCAACTCTATGTTTGTTTACGTTGTCATGAGTAATTCCAGCATCTTTGATAGCTTCATCACTTGATGCAATAGCATAGTGAGAAAATTTATCTAATCGACGCGATTCTTTACGATCCATGTAATCTTCAATATTGAAGTTTTTTACTTCGCAAGCAAATTTTGTTTTATGCTTTTCAGTATCGTAATATGTTATTGGAGCAGCACCACTTTTTCCATTAATTAAACCATCCCAATATTCTTGGATGGAATTTCCAATAGGAGTTAATGCTCCAAGACCAGTTACAACAACACGCTTTAATTGCATATAATTTTTTTTAAATGTATTTTAAACAAATAATACCCTGTTTTCTTTATAATTTGAACTTAAAGAGACAAGGGTATTTCAATATAGTGTGATTGAAATTCAATCAAAAATAGTCTAATTTTTTTAAAAATAATAAAAACCCGCACACATTTATAGTGTACGGGTGTTTTATTTTATTATTTTTTTGCTTCTTCGATGTAAGAAATAGCTTGACCTACAGTAGCAATGTTTTCTGCTTGGTCGTCTGGAATTTGAATATCAAATTCTTTTTCGAACTCCATAATAAGCTCAACAGTGTCTAATGAATCAGCTCCTAAATCGTTTGTGAAGCTTGCTTCTGTTACAACTTCATTCTCGTCAACGCCTAATTTGTCTACGATAATCGCTTTAACTCTTGATGCAATGTCTGACATAATCTTTAATTTTAAAATTTAAATTGTTGGCAAAAATAAAAAACTTTATTTTAAATCCACCTTTTAGTTAATAAATGTGAATACGAAATTAAAAAAATAATTTTACAAAGACCTCATTTATATTATTTATTATCATTTATTATTCTTTTTTTTGCGTAATTAAAATTACAGGTAAATGAGTAAAATAGTAATATTCGCTTCTGGATCGGGTTCTAACGCCGAGAATATCATATTACATTTCAATAAAAAAAATCTTGTGAACGTATTCGAAGTCTTCACTAACAATCCTAATGCCAAAGTGTTAGAAAGAGCAAAAAAATTAAACGTTCCTTCTCAAGTTTTCAATAGACAAGAGCTAAACGATGGAATTGTTTTGGAAAAATTAAACAAAATTCAACCCGATTTAATTGTTCTTGCCGGATTTCTATGGAAATTTCCTGAACACATTATAAAAGTATATCCAAATAAAGTAATAAACATTCATCCAGCGCTTTTACCAAATTATGGTGGAAAAGGAATGTATGGAATGAATGTGCACCAAGCGGTTTTAGAAAATAAAGAAAAAGAAACAGGAATTACCATTCATTATGTTAACGAACATTATGATGAAGGTGAATTTATTTTCCAAAAATCTGTAAATATTGAAGATTGCAAATCCGCAGAAGAAATAGCCAATAAAATTCACGTTTTGGAATACCAATATTTCCCTGAAGTAATTGAAAAACTTTTAACCCGAAACTCGTAACTCGCAACCATGTCACACGAAGTCCACATCTACACTGACGGCGCGGCCAAAGGAAATCCCGGAAACGGCGGTTATGGCGTTGTTATGGAACTTGTTGGCACATCACATAAAAAAGAGTTTTACGAAGGCTTTCGATTAACTACAAATAATAGAATGGAACTTCTTGCCGTAATTGTAGGTTTAGAAAAACTAAAAAATCCAAATATGAAAGTTTTAGTAATTTCTGATTCAAAATATGTTGTCGATTCTGTAGAGAAAAAATGGGTTTTAGGTTGGGAGAAAAAAGGATTTGCCAACAGAAAAAACTCCGATTTATGGAAACGCTTTCTAAAAGTTTACAGAAAACACCATGTAGATTTCAAATGGATCAAAGGACACAACAATCATCCACAAAACGAACGTTGCGATGAATTAGCAGTTTATGCATCGGGTTTACCTAATTTATCAATCGATGCTTTTTATGAAAATGAAGATGGGAAGTTGTTGTAAATTACTCAAAACTTTAAACCTCAAAATCCTTTTAAACTTTTAAACTATAAACTTTTAAACTTCTAAACTAAAGTTTATCTTTGCACCTTTAATTTGAAAACGTAAAAATGAACAAACTTTTAATAGTAGGAACGGTTGCTTTTGACGCTATCGAAACTCCTTTTGGAAAAACAGATAAAATTCTTGGTGGTGCTGCAACGTTTATCGGACTTTCAGCTTCGCATTTCAATGTAAAATCAGGAATCGTTTCGGTGGTTGGTGAAGATTTTCCACAAGAATATTTAGATTCATTGACTGCAAGAAACATCGATATCTCAGGAATTGAAATCGTAAAAGGCGGAAAAACATTCTTTTGGAGCGGTCGTTACCACAACGACATGAACTCTAGAGATACTTTAGCAACAGAATTAAACGTTCTTGCCGATTTTAATCCAGTAGTTCCTCAAGATTTTAAAAATGCCGAAGTAGTAATGTTAGGAAACTTGCATCCGCTAGTTCAATTAGGTGTTTTAAATCAAATGACATCAACACCAAAATTAGTAGTTCTTGATACTATGAATTTTTGGATGGATTGTGCTTTGCCAGAATTATTAGACGTTATCAAACGCGTTGATGTAATCACAATCAATGATGAAGAAGCTCGTCAACTTTCAGGAGAATATTCTTTAGTGAAAGCTGCTGCTAAAATTCACACAATGGGACCAAAATATGTAGTGATTAAAAAAGGAGAACACGGCGCGTTAATTTTCCACAATGAACATATTTTCTTCGCACCAGCATTACCATTAGCAGACGTTTTTGATCCAACAGGTGCAGGAGATACTTTTGCAGGAGGTTTTTCAGGATATATTGCGCAACAAGGCGATGTTTCATTTAATACAATGAAAACTGCGATTATTCAAGGTTCTAACTTAGCATCGTTCTGCGTAGAAAAATTCGGAACAGAAAGAATGGAATCATTGAAAAAAGAAGAAGTGCAAGAAAGATTGAAACAATTCAAAGCTTTAACACATTTTGATATAGAATTATAATAAATTTATGCCTCGAAATTATCGGGGCATTTTTATTTGAAAATACAACACACAACTAAACAACTACAATACAATGAGTGACGCAATCAAACACGAATGTGGAATTGCACTTTTACGATTAAAAAAACCGTTAGAATTCTACAAAGAAAAATACGGTTCGGCTTTCTACGGAATACAGAAAATGTATCTTTTGATGGAAAAGCAGCACAATCGCGGTCAAGACGGTGCCGGATTTGCATCGATTAAACTTGATGTTGAACCAGGCGAACGATACATAAGCCGCGTTCGTTCTAACGATGCACAAGCGATTCAAGATGTTTTTAAACAAATCAATGAACGTGTAAACGAAGAATTGACCTTACATCCAGAATACGCTGATAATGTGGCGCTTCAAAAAGCCAATATTCCATACATCGGAGAATTATTTCTTGGTCACGTTCGCTACGGAACTTTTGGAAAAAATAGTATCGAAAGTGTCCATCCTTTTTTACGTCAAAATAATTGGATGCACCGAAATCTTATCGTTGCTGGAAATTTCAACATGACGAATGTTAAAGAACTTTTCAATAGTCTAGTAGAATTAGGACAACATCCAAAAGAAATGGCGGATACGGTGACCGTAATGGAGAAAATCGGACATTTTCTTGATGATGAAGTTACCGATTTATACCAAGAATGTAAAAATAACGGATTATCCAAAAGAGAAGCTTCACCAGTAATTGCTGAAAAACTTCCTGTTGCCAAAATATTAAAACGTGCTTCCAAAGGTTGGGATGGAGGTTATGCAATGGCAGGACTTTTTGGACATGGAGATGCCTTTGTTTTTAGAGATCCAGCAGGAATTCGTCCGGCTTATTTCTATGAAGATGATGAAATTGTTGTTGTAGCTTCAGAGCGACCAGTTATCCAAACCGTTTTCAACGTTGCTTTTGATAAAGTACAAGAATTACAACCAGGAAACGCATTAATAATTAAGAAAAACGGAACCGTTACAGAAGAGGAAATTATTGTTCCAACAGTAAAAAAAGCTTGTTCGTTTGAAAGAATTTATTTTTCAAGAGGAAGCGATGCCGAAATTTATCAAGAAAGAAAAGAATTAGGAAAATTAATACTTCCAGCGGTTCTTGAAGCCATTGAAAATGATACAGACAACACGGTTTTTTCTTATATTCCAAATACAGCAGAAACCTCTTTTTACGGAATGGTTGAAGCAGCTAATGATTTCTTAAATCAAAGAAAAAACAAGTTCATTCTTGACAATAGAAAAAAGCTAACCAAAGATTCTTTGGAAGAATTGTTATCTGTAAAAATCAGAACTGAAAAAATTGCTATAAAAGATGCCAAATTAAGAACATTTATAACGGATGATGCCAATCGTGATGATTTGGTTGCACACGTTTATGATGTTACCTATGGAGTTATTAAACCAACCGATAATTTGGTAATTATTGATGATAGTATCGTTCGTGGTACAACTCTTAAAATGAGTATCATCAAAATGATGGATCGATTAAATCCAAAAAGAATAGTTGTTGTTTCATCGGCGCCACAAATTAGGTATCCAGATTGCTACGGAATTGATATGGCTAAGCTGGAAGGATTAGTAGCTTTTCAAGCCGCAATAGAACTTTTAAAAGAGCGAAATCAATATAAAATCGTTGATGAGGTTTATAGAAAATGCAAAGCTCAAGAAGACTTAAAAGACTCAGAAGTAGTTAATTACGTTACAGAAATATATTCGCCATTTAGCGATATAGAAATATCAAATAAAATAGCTCAATTATTAACTTCAAGTGATATAAAAGCAGAAGTAAAAATCATTTTTCAATCAGTTGACAATTTACATGTAGCATGTCCGAAGAATTTAGGAGATTGGTACTTCACTGGTGACTATCCAACACCAGGTGGAAATCGTGTTGTAAACAGAGCATTTATGAACTTTTACGAAGGAAAAGACGCTAGAGCTTATTAAAAATAGTATAAATAGTGTATTTCATCGATTATTATTGTAATTCATCAATAATATTTTGAAACACAATACACCGCCATATATCTTTGGAGGACCATAGCATTAGTAGGTTAAGTTTATGGTAGATTTGGGGCAAAAAGGGTGAAAGAAATTTCACCTTTTTTATTTTCTATAAGTTCCACTTTCAAAAAGGTTTATTTACTCTCATTTGCCTATCATCCCAATATATTAAGCCATTTTAACTGCATTTGTAGGTGTCTTCCTATTATGTTTGTAGTACCATAGAATTAGTAGGTTAAGTTTATGGTAGATTTGGGGCAAAAAGGCGTTCGCTCTCGCGAACGTCTTTTTAAAAATTCACACACAAAAAAAACCGGTTGCACACACAACCGGTTTTTGATTTTTATAAGACTAAGTGTTATTTAGCTTCAGCGTATCTTCTAGAAACTTCATCCCAATTAATTACATTAAAGAAAGCTTCAATATAATCTGGACGACGGTTTTGATAATGCAAGTAATATGCGTGTTCCCAAACGTCCATTCCTAAAATTGGAGTTCCGCCACAACCAACGCCTGGCATTAATGTGTTGTCTTGGTTTGGAGTTCCGCAAACTTCCAATTTTCCGTCTTTTACACAAAGCCAAGCCCAACCTGATCCAAATTGAGTTGCACCAGCTTTTGCGAAAGCAGCTTTAAATTCGTCGAATGAACCTAAATCTTTTTCAATTGCAGCAGCCAAATCACCTTTTGGATGTTCACCACCATTTGGAGACATAACAGTCCAAAACAAATTGTGATTGTAAAATCCGCCACCATTATTTCTAACAGCTGCTTTAGTCATATCCAAATTTTTAAGAATTTCTTCAATAGATTTTCCTTCTAAGTCAGTACCTGCAATGGCTGCATTTAAGTTAGTTGTGTATGCATTGTGATGTTTTGAATGGTGAATTTCCATTGTTCTTGCATCAATATGTGGCTCTAACGCGTCGTAAGCGTAAGGTAATTGTGGTAATTCAAATGCCATGATATTTTTTGTTATAAGTTAATACTAAAATTGATTTCAAATTTATACATTTATCTTTGTAAATGAAAATACTTTTTTTACATAATTACATTGATAAAACCTATAATAGAACTAAATGACATTTGATATTCAGCCCAAACATTTGCAAAACGAATTGATAAAACTAGTTCCGCTTCATGAAAATGATTTTGAAGAATTGTATGAAGTAGCTTCCGATCCTTTAGTTTGGGAACAGCATCCTAATAAATTAAGATATCAAAGAGACGTTTTTCAAAATTTCTTCGAAGGAGCAATACAATCCAAAGGAGCATTTTTTATTAGAGAGAGAAAAACTAACGAGCCTATTGGCAGCAGTAGATTTTATGATTACAATCCAGAAACCAATTCTATATTAATAGGTTACACCTTTATAGGAAGAAAATTTTGGGGAAAAGGCTACAATAAAGCATTGAAAGAATTAATGATGGATTATGCTTTTCAATATGTTGACACCATTTATTTTCATATTGGAGCTTTTAATATCCGATCTCAAAAAGCAATGGAAAAAATTGGTGGAATAAAAATTGACGAATTTGAAGTAGAATGTTATGGAGAAGATTCTAAATTGAATTATATTTATCAGATTAATAAAAAATAAATGCAAAAACCAGCTTTCTCCATATACGACGCATCGGCAGGATCGGGTAAAACCTATACTTTGGTAAAAGAATACCTCAAAATCATTCTTTTGTCAAAGAAACAAGATGCCTATCGCAACATTCTCGCAATTACGTTTACCAACAAAGCGGTGCACGAAATGAAAAGCCGTGTAGTTGATAGTTTATCAGAGTTCGCCAAAGATAATCCTACCGAAAAAGCGCTGAATTTAATGCAAGTCATTCATTCAGAAACTGGAATTTCACTTTTTGATATTAAAGAAAAAGCCAAAAGTATTATTAAGAATCTGATTCATAATTACGCTGCTTTTGATATTTCAACCATTGATAAATTCACTCATAAAGTCATTAGAGCCTTTGCGCACGATTTGAATTTACCAATAACTTTCGATGTTTCTCTTGACACCGAAAACCTTTTAACAGAAGCCGTTGATGCCATAATCGCTCAAGCTGGCGAAGATGAAACATTGACCAATCTTCTTGTGAATTTCACGATGGAAAAAACCGACGATGATAAATCGTGGGATGTTTCGCGTGAAATTATGGAAACCGGAAAACTAATTTTAAACGAGAATAATCGAGAAGAAATAAGTCATTTCAACAATAAATCGATTGCTGAATTTGTTGAAATTAAGAACAAATTAGAGGAGTATTGCCAAAACTTAAAATCTCAAAGTATTGATTATTCTAATCTTGCATTAAAATTAATTGAAAATAAAGGAATCGAATTTAATTCTTTTTATTCTAGTTATGTACCAAAGCATTTTTTGAAATTATCTTCAGGAGAAATTGTTAAGCATATTGGGCATTATAAATATTTAGACGAAAATGAAGGGAAAAGATATTCTTCTAAAACACCTCAAAATCAAAAAGAGAGTATTGATGAAATAGCGGATGAATTATTTACCATTTTAAAACAAATAAATGAAATAGCTGAAAAATACTTATTCTGCGAAGCGTTCTTAAAAAACATCACGCCACTTTCGTTGATGAATACCTTGAGTAATAAATTGCAAGAGATTCAAAAGGAGCAAAATATACTTTCGATTGCTGAATTCAACAAGTTGATTAACGAGCAAATTCAAAACCAACCAGCACCGTTTATTTATGAACGATTAGGCGAAAAATACAAACACTTTTTCATAGACGAATTTCAAGATACGTCTGAAATGCAATGGCAGAATTTGATTCCGTTGATTGATAATGCACTTTCGAGTGAAGATTTAGATGGAACTCGCGGTTCGCTTATGATTGTAGGCGATCCAAAGCAATCTATCTATCGTTGGCGCGGTGGAAAAGCAGAACAATTTATCGAATTAAGTAAAGATAAAAATCCGTTCGTAAATCCAAGTAAAGAGCTTTTTCCACTCGGGATTAACTGGAGAAGTTATGATCAAGTAATTGATTTTAATAATAAGTTTTTCAAGTTTTTAGCATCCAAATTTACTAATGAAGATTACAAAGATTTGTATGAAAACCATTCACATCAAGAATTTAATGATAAAAAAGGCGGTTATGTAAATGTGAGTTTTATTCCAAAAATCGATAAAGAAGAAGTTTCCGATGAAGATAGTTTGGACAAAAACGATTTGTATTTGGAAGCGACTTTAAATACTATTTTGAAAGTAAAATCCAACGGATTCAATTATAAAGACATCGTAATTTTAACACGAAATAAAAAACCAGGAACAGCTATTGCAAATCATTTAATTGAAAATGGAATTCCGATAGTTTCTTCTGAAAGTTTGTTGCTTGGCGCTTCTTCCGAAGTGCAAACATGTATTTATATATTGCGATATTTAAAAAATTCAAATGATTTAGAATCGAAAGCCAATTTCTTATATTATTTAGCAAATAATCATCAAACAGCATTGCCAATTCACGATTTTATTGCCAAAGGAATGGAGTTGAAAAACGAATTGGAATTTCAAAATTGGTTGACCGAAATTGATGTGGATTTTTCGTTTCAAAACATTCGTAAAAAAGCACTTTATGAAGCAACCGAAATCATAATTTCAAAAGTTATTCCAATTGAAAAACGAAATGCCTACGTACAATATTTCTTAGATTTGATTTTGGAACACGATTTGAAAAAGCAATCCGGAATTTCCGATTTTCTTTCTTATTGGGAAAACAATTTGGAGAAATTAAGCATTCCATCACCTGAAGGAAATGATGCCGTTCGAATTATGACGATTCATAAATCTAAAGGTTTGGAATTTCCGGTGGTTATTTTCCCATTTGCAGAACAAAACTATTCACAAAATTTGGGAGATAAAATTTGGATTACTGCCGATGAAGAACAAATTGGTTTGCCAAAAGCATTGGTTTCTAAAAACAAAGACGTCGAGAATTTTGGTGAAGAAGCATCAAAAGTTTACTGTCAGAAAAAAGAAGAAGATTTATTAGACAATATTAATGTTCTTTATGTTGCATTAACTCGCGCCGAAGAACAATTGTATGTAATCTCAGGTTTGGTTTCTGAAAACAGTAAAGGAGAATTGCCTAATAATATGGCGACTTTCTTTATCGAATTTTTAGGAAACGATTTCAAAGAAGAACAATTGGAATACGAATTTGGTTCGAATGAAAAAATTTCTAAAACTAAAGAAGCAGTTTCAAATGCATTAACAATTCCGCAACTTTCAGAAACCTTAAATCCTAAAAACATTAAAATTGCGCAACGCGAAAGCATAATGTGGAATACCAAACAACAAAAAGCAATTGAATTTGGAAACATCATTCACGAAATCTTGGCATTTGTAAAAACCAAAAACGACATCGATTTGGCAATAACCAAAGCCATCGAAAACGGATTAATTATTTCAAGTCAAAAAGAAGAAGTTTTGGCAACGATTTATGAAATTGTAAATCACAAAGAATTATCCGATTATTTTTCAGAGGAACATAAGGTGATGAACGAGCAAACAATAATCCAAAAACAAGGAAATATCGTAAAACCTGATAGAATGTCGATTTCGAAAGATAAAAAAGTGTTTCTATTAGATTATAAAACGGGTCAGCATTTGCCAAAACACAAAACTCAACTCGAGAATTATCAAAAATCTATTGAAGATATGGGTTTCAAAGTAGAGAAAAAGGCACTGATATATATAGGAGAAACAATTGAAGTGTTACATTTGTAACCACAAACAATAAACGACAAACAAAGAACTAAAATATGTACGGAAAAATTCAACAACACCTGCAAAACGAACTAAATACTATTGAGCAAAATGGTATTTTCAAAAAAGAACGTATTATAACTTCTCCACAAGGAGCAGAAATTACAGTTAACGGCGAAACGGTTTTAAACTTTTGTGCTAACAATTATTTAGGTTTATCATCGCATCCAGAAGTGGTTCAAGCGGCAAAAGACACCTTAGATTCTCATGGTTTCGGAATGTCGTCTGTGCGTTTCATTTGTGGAACTCAAGATATTCACAAAACATTAGAACAAAAAATCGCCAACTTCTACGGAACAGAAGACACTATTTTATATGCAGCAGCATTTGATGCAAATGGTGGTGTTTTCGAACCATTACTAGGTGAAGAAGATTGTATTATTTCCGATTCATTGAATCACGCTTCTATTATTGATGGTGTTCGTTTATGTAAAGCAGCTCGTTACCGTTATGAAAATTCCAATATGGAAGATTTAGAACAACAACTAATAAAAGCAACTGAAGCCAGACATCGTTTCAAACTAATTGTAACCGACGGAGTTTTCTCAATGGACGGATTAGTAGCGCCATTAGATAAAATCTGCGATTTAGCCGATAAATATGATGCTTTAGTAATGGTTGACGAATGTCACGCCGCAGGTTTCATTGGCGCAACCGGAAAAGGAACGCTAGAAGCGAAAGGTGTAATGGGAAGAGTTGACATAATAACTGGAACATTAGGAAAAGCGCTTGGTGGCGCAATGGGTGGATATACAACAGCCAAAAAAGAAGTTATAGAAATTTTACGTCAGCGATCTCGTCCGTATTTGTTTTCAAATTCATTGGCGCCGGCAATTGTTGGAGCATCTATTAAAGTGTTCGAGCTTTTAGAAAAAGACACCACTTTAAGAGATAAATTGGAATGGAATACTAATTACTTCAAAGCAGGAATGAAAGCAGCAGGAATTGATATCATTGATGGTGACTCAGCTATTGTTCCAGTAATGTTATATGATGCAAAGCTTTCCCAAATAATGGCAGATGAATTATTGAAGAAAGGAATTTATGTCATTGGATTCTTTTATCCCGTAGTTCCAAAAGATAAAGCAAGGATTAGAGTGCAACTTTCTGCAGCTCATACTAAAGAACATTTAGACAAAGCAATACAAGCTTTTACAGAAGTTGCGAAGAATTTATGCGTTATTTAACTAACTTGTTTATTTGCATAAATTTGTAGAATTATTTCATAATTCCCACATTTTAAGCTTTTCATTTTGATAATTCATTTTATCGCATTACTTTTGCACCATTATATGTATATAATCTAACAAAATTAAGTATGAAACATCTTAACAAATTATTTGCTTTATTGATGCTTTTAGGATTAAGTTCTCAAGCACAAGATAGTAACAACAAATGGGCTATTTCGTTTGGAGTAAACGCAGTAGACGGAGCAAGAGTAAGTGCGGCTTCTAAAATAGAAGACCAATTTTCTCAATACTTTGACGCAAAAAGATACTGGAGTGTTTTACCATCAGTTTCTACAATTGGTGTGTCAAGATATGTAGGAGATAATTTCTCTTTTGGAGTAACTGGATCTGTAAACAAAATTACAAAACTAGTAGGTGAAAGAACTTACGATCCTGCAACAAACACTAATGATTACACTGTAGTTAATCCTGGTGATTTAATGTATTATGGTGTTGATGGAGTTGTTAAATACAGCTTTATGAACATGATTAAATCAAAAATGATCGACCCATCTGTACACGTTGGTGGAGGTTATACTTGGTTAGGTGATGCATCTGCTGGAACAATCAACGGAGGTTTAGGTTTAACTTTCTGGTTGTCTGAGCAAGTTGGTTTATCATTTAGCTCAACTTACAAACATTCATTTGATGATTCAAGAAATCCAACATTTGACGTTCCAACTCATTTACAACATTTTGGAGGTTTAACTTTCAAATTTGGTGCTAAAGATACAGACGGTGACGGAATCTACGATAGAGAAGATGCTTGTCCAGATGTTGCTGGTTTAAAAGAATTCAAAGGTTGTCCTGATACTGACGGAGACGGAATCGAAGATTCTAAAGATTCATGTGTTGATACAGCAGGTTTAGCTGAATTCAATGGATGTCCTGATACTGACGGAGATGGTGTTCAAGATAAAGATGACGCTTGTGTTGATGTAGCTGGTTTAAAATCATTAAATGGTTGTCCAGATGCTGACGGAGACGGTGTTGCTGATAAAGATGACGCTTGTAAAGACGTTAAAGGTCCTAAAGAAAACAAAGGTTGTCCATGGCCAGATAGAGATGGTGACAAAGTTTTAGATAAAGATGACAAATGTCCAGATCTTGCTGGTACTGTAGCTAATCAAGGTTGTCCTGAAGTTTCTGACGAAGCTATCAAAAGATTAAATGATTATGCTAAAACTATCTTATTCGATACTAACAAAGCTACTTTCCAACAAAGAACTTACCCAGTATTAGAAGCTATTACTGCTATCTTGAAAGAATACCCAAGTGCTAACTTCTCAATCGAAGGACACACTGATTCTGACGGTAAAGATGCTGCTAACTTAACTTTGTCTGAAAACAGAGCTGCAGCAGTTAAAAATTACTTAATCGAAAAAGGTATCGCTGCTTCAAGATTATCATCTAAAGGTTTCGGTGAGACAATGCCAATTGACTCTAACAAAACTAAAGCTGGTAAAGCTAACAACAGAAGAGTTGAAGTGAAATTAGTAAAATAATTTCTTCCAAAATATTTTCAAGAAACGCCTCGATTTTCGAGGCGTTTTTTTATATTTATAAAATGAATAATAACTCATTTTTAAATAAACTTTCCAAGATAATTGTTGCCGACTATTCTGACAACTTTTCAGATTTAATAGTCATTCTGCCTAACAGAAGAGCTAAAGTTTTTCTTATTGATGAACTCAAAAAAGAAACTGCTCAAACCATATTTTCTCCAGAAATTATAAGTATTGAAGACTTTGTTCAAGACATTGCTGGAATTCGTTCTATTGATAGTGTTGAATTGTTATTCGAATTTTACAATGTTTATCTATCTGTAACTGAAAAAGACCAAGAATCTTTTGAAACCTTTGCCAATTGGGCAAAAACATTACTTCAAGATTTTAATGAAATTGATAGATATCTTCTTGAACCTGATAAGATTTTAAAATATCTAGAAAACATAAAAGAAGTCGAACATTGGGCAGTTGACATTGATAAACGAACCGATTTAATTGATAAATATCTAATTTTCTGGAAAAAACTTCCATTATATTATCATTCGCTTTATAATTATTTATTACATAAAGGAATTGGTTATCAAGGGTTGATTTACAGAGAAGCCGTTGATAATTTGAATCATTTTTCAGAAACTATAAAAGATAAAAAATTCCTTTTCGCTGGATTCAATGCTCTAAACCACGCCGAAGAAAAAATCATCCAACATCTTTTAGCTACTGATAAAGCCAAGATCTATTGGGATATTGATGAAACCTTTTTAAACGATCCATTTCACGATACAGGACTTTTTCAACGAAGATTCAAATCAACTTGGCCTTACTATAAAACCAATACGTATGAATGGATTACAAGTGATTTTAAGCAAGAAAAGAACATTCAAGTCATTGGTACTCCAAAAGCTATTGGTCAAGCCAAAATAGTTGGCGAAATCATTGAAAAATACAGCAATAAAAACGAAAGTAAACTTCAAAATGTTGCCGTAGTTCTCGGTGAAGAATCACTTTTGGTTCCAATTTTATATTCGCTTCCATCCAATGTTGATGCTTTGAATATTACTATGGGTTATTCAAGTAAAAATAATCCTGCACAATTGTTGATTGCGAAACTTTTTAAAGCACATACGAATGCTATTTCTAGAAACGCATCGAGTTATGTGTTTTATTATAAAGATGTTTTGGATATTCTAACGCATCCGTTAATTGAACCTTATATCAATGCTAAAGAATTGGTAAATCGAATAAATCAGAATAATTATACTTTCATAGTTCACAAACGAATTCTAGAATTACAAGAAAATCAGAATGAATTATTTCAATTGATTTTTCAAAAATGGGATACTTCGTCAGTAGCTATTTTGGAAAATTTGAGTCAGATTTTGCTCAAAATTAAATCCAATTTGAGTTCTGATAACGAAGAAGAAAAGATTACGAATGCCTTTGTTTATTCTATTTTCAAAGTGATAAACAAAATGATTTCTTATTTTTCATCTAATTCCAATATTGATTCTGTTGAAACACTTTATGCCATTTACAAGCAAGTAATTGATGTCGCTGAAGTTTCATTTGAAGGTGAACCTTTGAACGGATTGCAAATTATGGGAGTTCTTGAAAGTCGTGTGCTCGATTTTGAAACCGTAATAATCACATCGGTTAACGAAGGCAAATTTCCAGCTGGAAAAAGTATGAATTCGTTCATTCCGTATGATGTTAAAAAGGAGTACGGTTTACCAACTTTCAAAGAAAAAGATGCGATTTATACCTACCATTTCTATCACTTATTACAACGTGCTAAAAATATTTATTTGTTATATAATTCCGATAGTGAAGGTTTGGATGCTGGAGAACGTAGTCGTTTTATAACACAATTGGAAGTCGAAAAACAACC
Organism: Flavobacterium koreense; assembly: GCF_054776075.1. Taxonomy (NCBI): domain Bacteria; kingdom Pseudomonadati; phylum Bacteroidota; class Flavobacteriia; order Flavobacteriales; family Flavobacteriaceae; genus Flavobacterium; species Flavobacterium koreense. Next base: position 91,512 of record NZ_BAAHCF010000002.1, read on the forward strand.
CAATCACAATTTAACTTTTCAAACATATAACGCCAATGTTCCCGAAATAGCACATCAGCCTTTAGTAATTCCAAAATCGGAAAAAGTATTGTTGCGATTGAATGAAATTGCCGAAAAAGGATTTTCTCCATCAGCATTGACGACTTATATTAGAAATCCGATTCAGTTTTATTTTCAAAGAATATTGCGCATTTCTGAAACCGATGAAGTTGAAGAAAACATTGCAGTAAATACACTAGGAACCATAATTCATGGAACTTTAGAAGAATTGTACAAACCCTTTATAGGTAAGATTTTAATTGAAAATGATATTAAAATTTGCATCAAAAATATCGATGATGAAGTGTTAAAACAATTCAAATTGGTTTACAAAGAAGGTGAAATTAAAAAAGGAAGAAATTTGCTAGCTTTTGAAGTTGCCAAAAGAAACGTATTGAATTTTCTAAAATTAGAATTAGAAGCCATTCAAAGCGGCGATGAAATTCAGATTATTGCTTTAGAAAAACATCTAGAACGCGTTTTAGAACATCCAAAATTACCTTTTCCAGTAAAAATTGGTGGAAACGTCGACAGAATCGAAAACCGAAATGGAAGAATTCGAATCATCGATTACAAAACCGGAAATGTTACAAAACCAAGCGTTACTTTAAAATCTTGGAATGGCCTAACAGAAGACATAAAAAACGATAAAATTATCCAAATTCTTGCTTATGCATTCATGTATGAAGAACAAGCCAAAGGATTAGAAATCGAAGCCGGAATTATTTCTTTCAAAAACTTAAAAAATGGATTTTTGCCTTTTGGTTTCAAAGAAGGTAAAGAAACATTCGAAGTAATTTCACCTGAAATAATGGAAAGTTATATTGAAGAAATTGTGGTTTTATTAAATGAGATTTTGAGTGTTGATGTAGCTTTTGAGGAAAAAGTTTAACATCTTATTACAAATCTCGTATAATTTGTTTTCTTTTCTTTACCAAAAAAGAATATCAGAACACTAAACAACATACTAACTTTTTATATAAGCACTTTGCCAATAAACTTTGCCATAAGTTTATTACCGTTAGTATATTTTGGAATTTCATCTTTTGAAGCCATATTTCTAACGTTAGGATTCTTTTCAAGTATCTTTATAAAAGAAGTTAGGCGCAAAAATGAGTACTTGTTTTATTATAATAATGGAATTTCAAAAATTAAACTTTGGTTATTTTCCTATATTTTAAACTTCTTTTTTCTAGTCGTTATTGTCATGATTATTAACCTAGTAATGAAAATGTTATGATGAATCATCTTTTGGAAATTGATAGTATTCAAAAACATTTTGATCAAAAAGTGGTGCTTTCAGATGTTTATTTGAAATGCAGAACAGGAGAAATTATTGGATTATTAGGAAGAAATGGATCGGGAAAATCAACTTTATTAAAGATAATTTTTGGGATTTTATCTGCTGATAATAAATTTGTTAGAGTTAACGGAAAAGTACTATTTAAAACAAATGACTTACTAAATGAAATTAGCTATTTACCTCAAGAAGATTTTATTCCAAATTCATTTTCAGTAAAAAAGACGATTCAATTGTCAATAGATAAAAATAAAATTATCGATTTCTATCAAGACGATTTTATAAATTCATTAAAATACAAAAAAATCAACCATCTCTCTGGAGGTGAGTTACGTTATTTAGAAATTAAATTAATTTTATCAAATTCTTCAAAGTTTGTTTTACTTGACGAACCATATAATGGATTATCTCCAATTATGATTGATAAAATAAATCAATTGATTACTCAAAATTCTACTAAGAAAGGAATAATAATTACTGACCATAATTATGAAAATGTTATTAAAATTTCTTCAAAATTGATCTTAATGAAAGAAGGAAAAGCGTTTCATTTAAAAGATAAAAATGAACTTATTGATAAAGGTTATTTACGTGAAGGATTGATTTAGTTTCTTTGTGACCTCCCTGCATTCTTCGTGTCTTGGTGGTTAAACCTTTTTTAAAAACTCACCCAAAACCAACAACAATTCTTCCTTATTTTCAATATGACTCATGTGTCCGTCTGGAAAAGTGTGCAGTTTTACGTTGGTTCCTTCAATTTGGTCAACGTTTTCATCATAATTTAAAACAGGATCTTCTTTTCCTAAAATCAATAGCATTGGATAATTGGCAAAATGCAAAATCACTTCTCTATCTTTTCTAATTTTCATGCCTTCTTGGCAAGCAACAATGCCTTGAAGAGGCGTTTTTAAAGCTTCCAACTTTACATATTCAATTTCATCTAATAGAATTTCACGATTTTTTTCACTGAATAAATTCGCAACACTCATTCGGATGCAAGCCACATAATTCTTTTTTACAGCAATAATGGCTCGGTCACGATTGGCTTTTCGTTCGTCGCTATCAGCTCTTGAAGTTGAGTTTAAAAGCACCAAACCTTTCATAGCATCTGGATACAATTCGGCGAAAGCCAACGCAATATAACCGCCCATAGAATGACCAACCAAAACTGCTTTTCTAATTTTCAATTCGTGCAAAACGTGATGCACCATATCGGCTTGATCTTCCATTGAGTGCACGTAACCCAAACATTCGGTTTGTCCGTGACCTAATAAATCAATAGCAATAACGCGGTGTTTCTTTGAAAACTCAGGTACAAAAGCATTCCACATTTCTTTATTTTCATAAAAACCATGCAACAAAACTACAGCCGTGCCTTTTCCTTGGTCGGTGTAAGTGATTTTTGTGTTTTTGAATATCGTGGTTTTCATTGGTGCAAAACTATAACTTTAATTTTTTTGAAACACAAAAGTCATAAAAGAAAACAAAAGGCTATAGAAGAATTTTTTTTGTCTTTTGTGTTAAAACAAAAAAACGGCTCACTTTCGCAAACCGTTTAAACTGACAACTGTCAACCGACAACTGTTAATTATTCATTATCGATTCAATCTCATCCACTTCAATAGGAATGTTTCTCATCAAGTTGAACGCTTCGCCTTTTTCTTGAATTACCATATCGTCTTCAATACGAATTCCGAAACCTTCTGCTGGAATATAAATTCCTGGTTCAACGGTGAACACCATATTCGCTTGCATTGGTTCGTGTAATAATCCGTAATCGTGTGTGTCTAATCCCATGTGGTGCGACGTTCCGTGCATGAAATATTTTTTGTAGGCTGGCCAATCTGGATTTTCATTTTGAACATCAGCTTTGTCAATCAATCCCAAACCTAAAAGTTCTGAAGTCATTATTTTACCAACTTCTACATGATATTGTTTCCATAAAGTTCCTGGAACCAACATTTTTGTAGCTTCATTTTTTACACGTAAAACCGCGTTATACACTTCTTTTTGTCTATCAGAAAAACGTCCCGAAACCGGAACCATTCTCGTCATATCACTTGAATAATTTGCGTATTCTGCACCAACGTCAAGCAAAATCAAATCACCTTCGTTACATTGTTGGTTGTTTTCAATGTAATGCAACACATTAGCATTGTTTCCAGAAGCGATAATTGGCGTATAAGCAAAACCTTTCGAACGATTTCTTAGAAATTCATGCTCAAATTCGGCTTCGATTTCGTATTCCATTACGTTTGGTTTTACGAAATTCAAAACTCTACGAAATCCTTTTTCAGTGATATTACAAGCCTCTTGAATTAAGTCTAATTCTTCGCTTTCCTTCACCGAACGTATACGTTGCAAGATAGGATTTGATTTCTCCACTTTATGCGCTGGATAATTTTCTTTCCACCATTTGATAAAACGTGCTTCACGGGTTTCCGTTTCAATTACGGCACGATAATGTTCGTTAGTGTTGATGTAAATCGTGTCGGCATAAGTCATCACTTCTTTCAACGTTTTATGAAAATCTTGCAACCAAATCACGGTTTTAATTCCGGCAACTTCAAACGCTCTTTGTTTAGTAAGCTTTTCGCCTTCCCAAATTGCAATGTGTTCGTTAGTTTCTTTTAAGAATAAAATCTCTTTCAAATGTTCATAAGGTGCATCCGGAAAAAGCAACAAAATACTTTCTTCTTGATCAACACCCGATAAATAAAAAATATCGCGATGTTGTGCAAAAGGCAATGTAGAATCGGCAGAAACTGGATAAATATCGTTCGAATTAAAAACAGCAACACTATTAGGTTTCATTTGTGCCGTGAATTTAGCTCTGTTTTTAATAAACAAATCACGGTCTATTTGATGGTATTTCATTTTTAGATTTTTGGATTGTTAGACAATTCGATAATTTTATTTACCAAAATTACGCAAACTATCTTTTTAATGTGTAGCCAAATGGCGTTATTTTAATTAACCGCAAATTCGCAAATTAAAATCATATGAAGATAAAAAAAAATTTGCGAATTTGCGGTAATTATTAATTTATGTTTTTACGGATACGACTCATATGGCGAGATGAAATTCCTAAAAATGAAGCTAAATAATGCAACGGAACTTCTTGCAGTAATTTAGGTTCGGTTGAAAGAAGTTTTTTGTAACGTTCTTCTGGAGTTAACGTTAGCAAATCAATTCGATAATCATCGATTAAGCAAATTTGTTTTTCAATAACATTGTAATAAAATTGATGAAATGCTTTATTGTTTTCAATTAAATCTTTGAAAGCTTTTAAATCTACAATCCATAATTTACAATCGGCAATGGCTTTGATGCTTTTTCTTGATGCTTTTCCAAATAAAAAACTACTTAATGAAGAGGTAACCGAATTTCTTAAAGCTAAATATGTTGTTTTTTCTTCATCCAAAACTTCTATAGAATGTTGTAAAATGCCGCTTTCAACAAAACAAAAATGCTGGCAAACTTCATTTTCTTTTACAAAGAATTCATTTTTCTTAAGATGTAATATTTGAAATGTTTCTCTAGCTTTAACAATCAATTCTTTCATAGAATCTTCGTTTACATCAATAAATTGATATAAATAATCAAGAAAAGTATCGTTTGATTTTAAAACTGGCATTTGTAAAAGTTTCAACAAAAATATCCAAATAGTTTTCAACTCAGATTAAAATCTATATTTTTATAAAAAATTTCACAATGAGAACTAAATTTTTGTCACTACTTCTTCTTTTCACAATTGTTCTTCAAGCACAAGACAAAAAATCTTATCAATTATTTGATAAAAATGGAAAGAAAGTCTCTTACGATAAATTGCTAAAAGCATCTTTAAAAACACAAGTTGTTCTTTTTGGAGAATATCATAATAATTCTGTTTCACATTGGTTGCAACTAGAATTGACTAAAGATGTTGCGGCGAAAACACCTGTGGTTCTTGGTGCAGAAATGATAGAAGCCGATAATCAAACCCAATTAAACCAATATTTAAAAGGTGAAATCGATCAAAAAAAATTAGATTCTACAGCACGTCTTTGGAAAAATCATCCAACAGATTACAAACCTTTGGTTGATTTTGCAAAAGAGAATAACTTTGATTTTATAGCTACTAATATTCCTAGACGTTATGCTTCTATGGTTTCTAAAAAAGGTTTTGAAGCATTAGAAACTCTTACAACAGAAGAAAAGACTTGGATTGCACCACAACCAATTCCTTACGACGCATCACTACCTGGTTATGTTGAAATGATGAAAATGATGGGTGACCATACAAGTCCGAATATGCCAAAAGCTCAAGCTAGTAAAGATGCAACGATGGCCTATTTTATAAATAAAAATTTGAAAGCCAATAGTGTTTTTATTCATTATAACGGAACTTTTCATTCTGATAATTTTGATGGGATTAATTGGTATTTAAAAACTTACAATCCGACCATAGAAATTGTAACAATATCTACGGTTGAACAAAAAGATATATCAAAACTTGAAAAAGAAAATTACAATAAAGCTGATTTTATTCTCGTTATTGACGAAGATGTAACAAAAACGTATTAAATTCGTTTAATATTTATGTGCTTTATATTTGTTTGTTATTCGAAAACAAATTTGAAGCTAGAAAACTTAAAACCAAGTATGAAAAAAATAATTTTATTACTAACAATTTTAACCTTAAGCATTTCTTTCTTTTCTTGTGAAGATTTAGATGACAATCAGGTAGAACCTATGTTGATTATTAAATTTAAGTTTGATCCAAATCAAGCCCGATTGAATAATTTAGGTCAGCCTTCATTTGTTCCTTTTGGTAATGGTGCGCAGTCACCTGTTTTTAACAAAATTTCTTCACATTATATTGAATTTGCTAAAGATGCAAACACGCAATTAGGCGATGGAAGTATTGTTTATCATGGTCAAGAAACAACAATTGGAGGTGCTAATGCAATAGATTTTAGTAAAGCTAAAATTGTTGCTGAAGGAGAAACTTTTTTAGAAATCCCTCTTAAAGATCTAGCAATTGGAAGTTATGAATGGTTGAGAGTTTCGTTATCCTATCAGAATTACCAGATAAAAATTCGTAAACCAGGTTCGAGTCTTGAGTATGATGGAACTTTAGAAAGTTTTGTAGGATTCAATACCTATATAGGAACTCATAGCATTGGTAATACTTTTTTCCAAGTTGATGCCAATAAGCCACAAGGATATTGGGCCTTTGCACTAAATGATTTTCCATATTCTGCATCAGGTCAGGCTCCAGCAGGAGCAACGACAGTTCCAAATCCAATTGCTGCAACATCATCAATTCCTTTAACTTCATGTGTTGTCACCGGAAAATTTAATACTCCATTAGAAATTACAGGATTAGAAAAGAAGAATGTTGTAATAACAGTTTCATTATCTACCAACAAAAGTTTTGAATGGATTGATACTAATGGTAACGGAAAATTTGATCCATCTCAAGGTGAAAATGTTGTTGATATGGGATTAAGAGGATTGATTCCTTCTTTCACAAAGTAGTTTTGTTTAAGAAAAAACATCTTTTTTGTTAATATAACACTTTGAAAATCAACAAGTGTTAAACTCACTTTAAATTGATTATAAATTACGACGAAAAGGTTGTAGTTAATATCAAATAGCTGTATTTTTGTTTGATTTTTTAAAATAAATTATACAATCTTATGGCAAAATCTGCACTTTTAAAGTCATCTATCGCAAAGAAATACTGGATGGCTCTTACGGGTTTATTTTTATGCTTGTTTTTGGCAGGACATTTAGCTGGAAATCTACAACTGATTTTTAGCGACGCATTACATTTCAATCAGTATGCGTTATTTATGACTTCAAATCCAGCAGTTAAGTTACTTTCTTATGTAACCTACATTTCAATTTTATTTCATGCAGTTGATGGTTTTATGTTAACCTATCAAAATGTTAAAGCAAGACCAGTTGGTTACGCAAAATCCAATCCAGGAGCTAATAGCTCATTTTCTTCTAGAAATATGGCAATCTTAGGAACTCTAATCTTGGTTTTTATTGTTACACACATGGTTAATTTTTGGGCAAAGATGCATTTCGATAAAGACATGCCATTGCAAACCATTACTGTTGAAGCAATGGGACAAAAACAAGACCTATATTTAACAACCAATGAAGGATATCTTCCTGTTCAACAGGTTGCAAAATCTCTTGATGAAGCCACAAAATCTGGAGCTCAAACTTATATTGAAAACAGAACAGAATTTTACAATACTCAAGCAAAAGTAAAAGTTGGAGAAGGTTACAAGGATCTTCACAAAATTACTGTAGCATTTTTTAAAGATGCAAAATATGGTTTAATTGCAACAATTCTTTATGTGATTGCAATGGCTGTTTTAGCTTTCCACTTGTTACATGGTTTTCAAAGTGCTTTCCAATCTTTAGGACTTAATAATCCAAATTGGACTCCTAAAATCAAATTTTTCGGAACTGCTTTTGCAATTGTTGTTCCGTTGTTATTTGCAATTATTCCAGTTTACATTCACTTTTTCTTAAAATAATTTTATGCTGAATTTATTTCAGTACAAATTCAAATAAAAATTATGAAGTTAGATTCTAAAATACCAGAAGGGCATATTTCACAAAAATGGACGGATTATAAAGATCATTTAAAATTAGTTGCCCCAAATAATAGACCAAAAATTGACATTATTGTAGTTGGAACTGGTTTAGCAGGAGCTTCGGCTGCAGCTTCTCTAGGTGAAATGGGTTATAATGTTAAAGCTTTTTGTTTTCAAGATTCACCTCGTCGTGCGCACTCAATTGCTGCTCAAGGAGGAATAAACGCTGCTAAAAATTACCAAAATGACGGAGATAGTATTTTTAGATTATTCTATGATACTATTAAAGGTGGTGATTACAGAGCTCGTGAGGCAAACGTTCATCGTTTAGCCGAAGTTTCTGGAAACATTATCGACCAATGTGTGGCTCAAGGTGTTCCTTTTGCTCGTGATTATGGTGGATTATTAGATAACCGTTCGTTTGGTGGTACTCAAGTTCAAAGAACTTTTTATGCTGCTGGACAAACTGGGCAACAACTATTATTAGGAGCTTATTCAGCTTTATCAAGACAAATCGGACTTGGACGTGTTCAAATGTTTAACCGTCACGAAATGTTAGACTTAGTAAAAGTTGATGGAAAAGCACGTGGAATTATTGCTCGTGACTTAGTTACTGGTGAAATCGAAAGACATTCAGCTCATGCTGTTATTATAGCAACTGGTGGTTATGGAAATGTTTATTTCCTTTCTACAAACGCAATGGGAAGTAATGTTACTGCAGGATGGAAAGTTCACAAACAAGGTGCAGCTTTTGCTAATCCATGTTATGTTCAAATTCACCCAACTTGTATACCAGTTCACGGAACAAATCAATCAAAATTAACTTTGATGTCTGAATCATTAAGAAATTCAGGGCGTATTTGGGTTCCAAAGAAAAAAGAAGATGCAGAAGCAATTCGTGCAGGTAAATTAAAACCAACACAAATCGCAGAAGAAGATAGAGATTACTACTTAGAAAGAAGATATCCAGCTTTCGGTAACTTGGTGCCACGTGATGTAGCTTCAAGAGCTGCAAAAGAAAGATGTGATGCTGGTTTTGGAATCGAGGCAAATGACACTAATGAAGGGGTTTACTTAGATTTCTCTACAGAGATTCAAAATAAAGGTAAACAAGCCGCTTATGCTCAAGGAAATCATAATCCATCTGCAGAAGAAGTTACTAAATTAGGAAAACAATGGTTGGAAGAAAAATATGGTAACTTGTTTACAATGTACCAAAAAATTACAGATGAAAATCCGTATGAAACTCCAATGAAAATCTATCCAGCGGTACACTATACAATGGGTGGTGTTTGGGTTGATTATAATTTACAATCAACAATTCCAGGTTGTTTCGTAGCTGGAGAGGCTAACTTCTCAGACCACGGAGCAAACAGACTTGGGGCATCTGCTTTAATGCAAGGTTTGGCTGATGGATATTTTGTTCTTCCTTATACAGTTTCTGATTATTTAGCGGATGATATTCGTACTGGAAAAATCTCCACTGAATTACCAGAATTTGTTGAAGCAGAAAAAAGAGTTAAAGATTCAATTAATTTCTTCTTAAACAATAATGGGACTAAGACTGTAGATCATTTCCACAAACGTTTAGGATTGATTATGTGGAATAAAGTTGGTATGGGAAGAAATGATCAAGGACTATCTGAAGCTATTGCAGAAATCGCTGCTTTAAAAGAAGAATTCTACAGAGATGTATTTGTACCAGGTAGTGCAGACGAATTGAATCCAGAATTAGAAAAAGCACTTAGAGTTGCCGATTTTATAGAATTAGGACAATTAATGGCAATGGATGGGTTACAACGTAAAGAATCTTGTGGTGGTCACTTCCGTGAAGAATATCAAGATGCTGAAGGTGAAACACTTCGTGATGATGAAAACTTTAAGTTTGTTGGAGCTTGGGAATACAAAGGCGATGACATCAGCAAGGAAGAACTTCACAAAGAAGAATTGAAATACGAGTTTATTAAAATAGCCGCAAGAAATTACAAATAATAGAGTTATGAGCGCAGCAAAAAATATAAATATTACCCTAAAAATTTGGCGTCAAAAAAACTCCAAAGCTAAAGGAAATTTAGAGACTTATACTTTAAATGAAGTTTCTACAGCAAGTTCATTTTTGGAAATGTTAGACCAATTAAATGAGCAATTAGTAAACGAAAGAAAAGAACCAATTGCATTTGATCATGATTGTCGTGAGGGAATTTGCGGAATGTGTTCTTTATACATCAATGGTCGTGCACATGGTCCAGATACAGGAATAACTACTTGTCAATTGCACATGAGAATGTTCAAAGATGGTGATACTATTTATGTTGAACCATGGAGAAGTAGAGCGTTCCCAGTAATTAAAGATTTAGTGGTTGACAGAACTGCTTTCGATAGAATTCAACAAGCTGGTGGTTTCGTTTCTGTAAATACATCTGGAAACACTATCGACGCTAATGCAACCCCAATTAATAAAGACGATGCTGATAAATCATTTGAAGCAGCTGCTTGTATTGGTTGTGGAGCTTGCGTAGCTACTTGTAAAAATGGTTCAGCAATGTTATTTGTTGGAGCAAAAGTTTCTCAATATGCATTATTACCTCAAGGAAAAGTTGAAGCTACAAATCGTGTTTTAAACATGGTTCGTCAAATGGACGAAGAAGGTTTCGGAAATTGCACCAATACTGGAGCATGTGAAGTAGAATGTCCAAAAGGAATTTCTCTAGAAAATATCGCTCGTATGAATAGAGAATATTTAAAAGCTTCTGTGAAGTAATACATACTTTTTAAAATAAATTATAACGCATTCATTAATTTGGATGCGTTTTTTTATCTTTGAAAGACAAACAAAACTGCAATGAGAAATTTCTTTTCAATAATAATTCTATTTACCTCAATAGTCACTTTCGGACAGAATTATCACAAATATGTCAATCCTATGATTGGAACTGGAGGTCATGGTCATACTTATCCTGGAGCAACAGTTCCTTTTGGAATGGTGCAACTTTCTCCTGATACCAGAATTGATGGAAGTTGGGATGGCTGTTCAGGATATCATTATGATGATTCGATAATTTATGGTTTTTCACACACGCATTTGAACGGAACGGGTTGTACTGATTATGGCGATATTATGCTAATGCCAACAATGGGTGATCACAATTTTATTCCAAATGAATATGGGTCCAAATTTTCTCATTCAAATGAAAAGGCAACTGCTGGATTTTATTCAGTGAAGTTGGATAAACATGATATTGACGTTCGTTTAACCTCTTCTACACGTGTCGGATTTCATGAATATACCTTTAACAATGCTGGACAAGCTAATATAATTCTCGATTTAAACCATAGAGATAAATTGCTATATGGCGATGTGAAAATTATTGATAAAAAAACGATTCAAATTCTAAGAAGAAGCGAAGCTTGGGCAAAAGATCAATATGTTTATGCTCAAATTGAATTTTCTGTACCGTTGGAAATTTCAAATTCTCATTCAAATGAAGAAATTAGCCCTACATTTTTTGCTGGTACGGAACTAAAATTAGCGTTTTCAAAACAAGTTAAAAAAGGAGAAAAAATCTCAGTAAAAGTTTCACTTTCGCCAACAAGTTACGAAGGAGCAAAATTGAATATGTCTGAAATAAAAGGATGGGATTTCAATAAAGTTAAACAAGAAGCCGAACAACTTTGGGACAAACAATTATCCAAAATTGAGATAACGGAAACAGATAAAGATAAATTAGCGATTTTCTACACCGCTTTATATCACACAATGGTTCAGCCCAATATCGCTCAAGATATTGACGGAAAATATCGAGGTAGGGACAATAAAATTCACAATGGAGAAGGTTTCGATTATTACTCGGTTTTCTCGCTTTGGGACACGTTTCGTGGTGCGCATCCATTGTATACTTTAATCGAAAAGAAACGCACTGCCGATTTCATAAATACCTTTCTAAAACAATACGAACAACGCGGAAGATTGCCAGTTTGGGAATTAGCTTCCAATGAAACCGATTGTATGATTGGTTATCATTCGGTTTCGGTAATGGCTGATGCAATGGCAAAAGGAATTACTGGTTTTGACTACGAAAAAGCATTTGAAGCAGCAAAACATTCGGCGATGTTAGATCATTTAGGATTGGATGCCTACAAAAAGCAAGGTTTTATTTCGATGGATGACGAGCACGAAAGCGTTTCTAAAACTTTAGAATATGCTTACGACGATTGGTGTATTGCGCAAATGGCTCAAATTTTAAACAAGAAGGAAGAATACAAATATTTCATGAAGCGTTCTCAAAGTTGGAAGAATATCTTCGATTGGAATACCGGTTTCATGCGACCAAAGAAAAATGGTGGTTGGGACAAACCCTTCGACCCGAGAGAAATCAATAACAATTTTACAGAAGGAAATTCTTGGCAATATTCGTTTTTTGTACCACAAGATATTCCGGGAATGATTGAAGCGTATGGTGGAAATGATAAATTTGAAGCCAAACTAGACGAAATGTTCAACTCTGAAAGTAAAACTACAGGAAGAGATCAAGTTGACGTAACTGGATTAATCGGACAATATGCACACGGAAACGAACCAAGTCATCACATGGCATATTTGTACAACTACATTGGAAAGCCAGAAAAAACAACAAATAAAGTACATTACATTTTAAATAATTTCTACAAAAACACACCAGACGGATTAATAGGAAACGAAGACTGCGGACAAATGAGTGCTTGGTATGTTTTGAGTTCTATGGGAATTTATTCGGTTACGCCAGGAGAACCAATTTGGTCAACAGTGAAACCAAATTTTGGGAAAATTAAAGTAAATTTTGAGAAAAATTATAATTCAGAAATATCTGTAGGAAAAGATTTAAGATTTTTCGGAATTGAAATCCAACATAGAAAATCATTACCGTTAGCTAATGATATTATTCCAGTTCCAGTAATTCAAGCGGAAAGCAAATCGTTTAAAGACAAAATGAAAATTGAGATTCTGTCACAAAACCCAGAAGATAAAATTTACTATATTGTTTTTGAAAAAGGTGTTGATTATTCAACTATTAAAATGACTTACGTTCCATATATAAAACCATTTGATATTGAAGCTTCTTCAACAATACAAGCATATATTAAAAATGACAAAGGACAAAGTCAAACCATTTCCGCAACCTTCTTCAAAAAACCAAATAATTACACTATCGACATAAAATCTACCTACAATCCGCAATATCATGCTGGTGGAAAGGATGGTTTGTTGGATGGAATTAATGGAACAACAAATTGGAGAAAAGGCGATTGGCAAGGGTATCAAACTCAAGATTTTGAAGCCATTGTTGATTTGCAAAATGTAAAAGAAGTATCCAATTTTAGCGCAACCTTTCTACAAGACCAACGTTCTTGGATTTTAATGCCAACTAAAGTAGAATATTACAGTTCGACTGACAATGTCAATTTTACATTATTAACAACTGTTGACAATGATGTTGATCCAAAAAAAGACGAAAACACTATCAAAGATTTTAGTTTTACATCTTCAAAACCAATCAATGCAAGATATATAAAAGTAAAAGCCTACAATTACGGAAAACTCCCAGAATGGCATTTAGGTTTTCCTTATAATGGAGATGCGTTTATTTTTATAGATGAAATAACAATTAAATAAAATCCGCGAGAATCTGCGTTTTCACGAAGTGAATCCGTTTCATCCGCGTTCTAATAACCATGAAAATAGCCTTAATACAAACCGAATTATCCTGGGAAAACCCCAATGAAAACAAAGCTTTACTTCAAGAAAAGATAAATGCTATTTCGCAATATGTCGATTTAATTGTTTTGCCCGAAATGTTTACCTCTGGCTTTACAATGAATCCCAAAAATGTAGCTCAAACCATGCAAGGCGATGCTATTTCTTGGCTAAAAGAAACTGCAAAGTCTAAAGATTGTGCCATCACAGGAAGTTTGGTAATTGAAGAAAACGGCAACTATTTCAACCGATTGGTTTTTGTGTTTCCAACTGGTGAAATTCAAACTTATGATAAAAGACACCTTTTTACTTTAGCTGGAGAAGAGAAAGTTTATACTTCGGGAACTGAAAAATTAATAATCGAATACAAAGGATTCAAAATCTGTCCGCTTATTTGTTACGATTTACGTTTCCCAGTTTTTGCCAGAAATGTAGAAGATTATGATGTCTTGATTTATGTTGCCAATTGGCCAAAACCACGCGTAAACGCTTGGGATATTTTGCTAAAAGCACGTGCAGTAGAAAACATGAGTTATGTAATTGGAGTCAATCGTGTTGGAATAGATGCTAATAATCTTGAATACATCGGACATTCGCAAGCTATTGATTATCTAGGCAATTTCATTCAAGAGCCTCAAGAAATAGAAGGCGTTTTTATAGTAGAATTAGATAAAAACGAAATGCTAGAAACTAGAAAAAAATTAAATTTTCTAAATGACAGAGATAAGTTTCAAATTCTCTAAAAAACACAAAAGGCACAAAATATTTTTTTTGTGCCTTTTGTGTTAAAATTTATTTCACAACATCAACTGGTTGTTCAACATCCCAATTAGCTCTCACATCAACTTCTTTTGGAAAGTAAATTACTTCTTCACTTTGGCGTTGTTCTAAAAAGCTTCCTGGTGTCCATCGCTTGTTTTTATCATCGTCATAAATAACACGAATGGTATATTTTGCAGGATCAATTAAATCAAAATTCAATAACGTTTCCTTTTCAGAATATTGACTTACAATAACTTTTCCGTCTTTATCAGTCAATTCTACAATAACAGGAAAACGCTTTACATTTTCGAGTTTTATACGAAGATTCCCATAATCAGAAAGATTGTTGGTAGAAAAATCAAAAGATAAACTATCATTTTTTCTATCATAATAATCCGTTAATGCATCTGGCAAAACTTTTAAATTGTATTTTTCTAAAGGTTCTTTGTTAAAAATAAACTTCAACTCTTGTTTGAGTTCGTCATATTCATTAGTAAATTTTACTTCTACAGAATCCTTATTAATAAGCTTCATCTTCGTTACATCCCATTTTGTCAAAGGAACATTAGATTTTATGGCAAAATTATCTCTAAAGCTTATGGTTCCTTGTTGTTCTGAACTAAATCCTAAAGTATCTCTTTTTTGTTCTTTAACTTTTAAAGAAAAGGTCTTTTGAAATTTATTTTTTGAAACATCAATACTTAATGAATCTCCTTTTACGGCTTTAAACCATACTTGAAGTGAATCTTTCTTAGGTAATTGTGAAACAACAAAAGGAATAGCTTCAGAGCTCTTTTTAAGTGTTATTTTTACATCTTTAGGATTTCCTTCATATCCAATGGTAAATCTTGAACCAGAAGCTTGTGATGCGTTTACAGCTTTAAATGTTGGTTCTTCTTTAAAAAGTTCTAATTCATAGATGGTATCATTCGGAATAGTAATGAACTCTTTTTGAAATCCTATTTTTTCAGTTTTAGGATCAAATTTATTGTTTCCGTTTACATCTTTCAAAGCAATCAAACGGTATTTTCCTTCTTTAAGATTCTCAAATTTAACCAATTGCAAACTGTCCAAAGTGTTGGTGATATATCTTGGAACTTGTTTGTAAATTATAGAATCATTGTATTTATCATTGGCATCATAAAGCATTATGGAAACATAATTATCTACTTTTTTCTCAATAGCATCTTTTACTTTTGCACCCAAATTCAAGGAATCTATATAACTTCCAGTAGAGAAAACATATTTGAATTGTTGGTAAGGATTTCCTTCGTTATTGTCTGCAATACTTTTTCCGAAATTAAAACTATAAGTAGTGTTTTGAAGAAGCGTATCTTTAATTCTGATAGTAATGACTTTACTTGCGTTATAAGGTAAAATTTCTGGCTGACGCTTCATAGGCGGCGAAATGATAAGCTGCTTATTAATGTCTTTCAACTTAATGTATTCGTCAAAACTTATTTTTATTTCCTTTCCAGTGAAATTTGTCGAGAAATTTTTAGGAAAACTATTAACCATTTTTGGTGCAATAGTATCTTTCAAACCTCCAGTGATTGTCCCTTTTTTTGCACATCCAATCGCTAGAAAAACTAGTAATAGTAAAACATATTTAAAAACACCTTTTTGCATCAATTCTTTAATTTCTTAGCGCAAAATAACAATTATATTTAGTGGAAACGAAATCTTTTTATTTATAATTAACTAAAAATAATTACTGCGTCATTGCCATACAAACAATACTGATTTTTGAACCCGGAATTTTTAGTAGTTCTCTACCACAAGCTTCAAGTGTTGAACCAGTTGTAATTACATCGTCAATTAATAAGAAGTGTTTATTGTGATGGGATTCGTTAAAATTAACTCCAAAGATATTTTCTACAACTTCAGCTCTTCCCAAAATGGATTTAGTAGTTTGAGTTTTTGAATAAACATTTCTTACCAAAATAGTTTCATCATAAGATTTGTTCCAGCTTTTTGAAAGGGCTTCGCCAAAAGTAGTTACTTGATTATAACCACGTTCTTTAAATCTTTTTTTATGTAATGGAATTGGAATTATGAAGTCAACATCTTTTAGTTCTTCAACATTTTTCAACTCTTCTGCATACCAATATCCAATAGCTTCACCAATTTCTTGATGACCTTTGTATTTCAGTTTGTGAATCATTTCTTGAACAATTCCTTTTTTGTGGAAATACATCAAGCTTGAGGCAAATTCAATAGGAATTCGACCATAAAATTTCGAAAAAACGTCATTATTTTTACTCAAATGTTGATTTGTAAGCGGAATATCATGTCGGCAGGAAGTACAAATTACAATTTCATCTTTCAATAAAAAGGAATTACAACCTGCACAAGCTTTAGGAAAAAAGAGATTTATGATGCTTTGAATCATGAAATTGGGCTAATATTTTTATAAAAATATAAAAATCAACGATTCATTGGTTATTTATATTAAATTTTAATTTCACTTTTATATTTTTGCACCATTATGGCAAAACAAGAAGATTTATTTAAAAATGTGGTTTCGCACGCAAAAGAATACGGATTTATTTTTCCGTCAAGCGAAATTTACGATGGTTTAAGTGCAGTTTACGATTATGCACAAAATGGTGTTGAATTAAAGAAAAACATCCGCGAATATTGGTGGAAAGCAATGGTGCAAATGCACGAAAACATTGTTGGACTTGACGCGGCAATCTTGATGCATCCAACAACTTGGAAAGCTTCAGGACACGTTGATGCTTTTAACGACCCATTAATTGACAACAAAGATTCTAAAAAAAGATACAGAGCAGACGTTTTAATTGAGGATTATGCCGAAAAATTAAACCTGAAAGCTAAAAAAGAAATCGAAAAAGCGCGTGAACGTTTTGGCGAATCTTTTGACGAAGAACAATATAAAACAACAAACCCACGTGTAATGGAATATCTTTCAAAAGAGAGAGAAATTCTTGAACGAATGGGTAAATCGTTAGGAAATGGCGATTTAGAAGACGTAAAAGCATTAATTGAAGAATTAGAAATTGCTGACCCAGAAACAGGTTCAAGAAATTGGACGGATGTGAAGCAATTCAACTTAATGTTCGGAACTAAATTAGGTGCTTCTGCTGAAAATGCGATGGATTTGTACCTTCGTCCAGAAACAGCACAAGGAATTTTTGTTAATTTCTTAAATGTTCAAAAAACTGGTAGAATGAAAATTCCTTTTGGAATTGCTCAAACAGGTAAAGCCTTTAGAAATGAGATTGTTGCTAGACAGTTTATTTTCCGTATGCGTGAATTTGAACAAATGGAAATGCAATTTTTTGTAAAACCAGGCGAAGAAATGAAATGGTATGAATACTGGAAAACTAACCGTTTAAAATGGCATTTATCTTTAGGATTGGGTGAGAAAAATTACCGTTTTCATGATCATGAAAAATTAGCTCATTATGCCAATGCAGCTGCCGATATCGAATTCAACTTCCCATTCGGATTTAAAGAATTGGAAGGAATTCACTCAAGAACCGATTTCGATTTGAAAGCACACGAACAATTTTCAGGTAAAAAACTACAATATTTTGACAATGAAACGAATTCTAACTACGTTCCTTACGTTGTAGAAACTTCAGTTGGATTGGATAGAATGTTCTTATCGGTTTTTGCAACATCTTTAAAAGAAGAAACATTGGAAGATGGTTCAACAAGAACCGTTTTAAGTTTGCCAAGCGTTTTAGCTCCAACAAAAGCGGCTGTTTTACCATTAGTTAAAAAAGATGGACTTCCAGAAGTAGCTCAAAGTATAATTGATGACTTAAAATGGGATTTCAACGTGGCTTACGACGAAAAAGATGCCGTAGGAAGACGTTACAGACGTCAAGACGCACTTGGAACACCATTTTGTATCACAGTTGATCATCAAACATTAGAAGACAAAACAGTAACTATTCGTCACAGAGATTCAATGAAACAAGATAGAGTTGCTATTTCTGAGTTAAGAGGAATTATCAATGAAGAAGTTTCTATGAGAAATTGGTTGATGAAAACAATATAAAGTACGAAGTTTGAAATACGAAGTACGAGGTATAAAAAAGGCGAAAAGTGTAACTTTTCGCCTTTTTTACTATAATTATCATTTGTTAAAATCTATAGCCAATATTTAAGTCACCTCTAAATGACGCATCAGGTGCAACGTCTGAATTTCCTAATGTTCTTCCTGCACCAACTAAAATTTCAAATACAAATCCAGAATTATTAATCCATTTTTTTCCTAAAGCTATACCTAGAGAAGCAGCGCTGTATTTTGTTGGCTCTACATCATCGGTATATTTATTAAATGTTCCTGAACTGTATTTTCCAAAACCTTCAACAAAAAATCCTTTAGCGCCATATTCTTTAGATTCTTGAAAATAAAATCGTGCAAAAGGTGTTAATGAAAAATCTTCTGGATAATCATTTCCTTTTGCATCAAAATTTACCAAAATTGAACTTCCAAAGGTGAAGTCTTCACTTTTAATATATTCGTAAGTTCCTTCAAAAATGGTTCCTCCTAACATTTTTAAAGCACCAAATTTTAATTCATGTTTTTTATCACCAAAATTTTTCTTTGTAAATGTTTGGTTGGTTGTGTTTTCTTGGGAAAAGCCAAGTGAAAAGCCAAGTAAGCTAAAGATTATAATTTTTTTCATTGCGTTTTTTTAATCAAAAATAATGATATCAATGACGTAACCAATTATTTTAACATTAAATTTAATCTTCTTTAGGTAAGTTAATTTCACTCAAAACAAAATCTCGCACTTTTTCCCAAGTTTTTACATTTAGTGAATAATATATATTGTTTCCTTTGTTTTTCCCTTTGATTAATTTTACTCTTTTTAATTCTGAAAGGTGTTTTGAAACTGTTGATTGCGCCAAAGGCAAAACTTCAATAATATCGCCACAGCAAGATGTTGGATTATCCATTAAAAACTGAATAACTTTCAATCTAGCTGGATTTCCTAATGCTTTTAAAACATCGGCCATTTCATTGATTTTAAAGGAAAATCCGAAGGTTTTAGTAATTCCCATATCGCTATATATAATTAAAATAGTTTGTTTTTCTTATTGTTTAATTCACACGAAAAGTATCTTCATCATTTGTAGTTGAATTACAATTTTTAGATAATTTGTTTCCAAATTTAGAAAAGATTCTTTTACTGCATATTCATTTAAAGATATTTTTATCCATAGATTATTGTTTTTATTTTTATCAATCTGTAATTGATAGTATTACAGATCTATTTTATATTTTGATATAGATATAATACGATAAATAGATCACTTGATTTTTGTCAAATTTTTTTGAAGGTTGTTAACAACATCAACATAATTATTATTTGAAACGATTTTATTTGGTTTTAAGCTTTTTCAGACGATTTTACTTACAATTGAATGTTAATAAATAATTCTGTGCTTTATTTTTATTTCTGACTTTTTTATAAAAATTTACCTTTAAATATTTAATAAACAAGTAATTATAAATAGTATTTAAATTATATTATAGCTATATATAGATACAATATGTCTTTTGTGTTTTTTCTTTTGTTTTTATAAAAAAGTAAGAAAAAACCTTAATAATATTGCGTTTAATCGACTTTTCCTACCTTTCAACTAAAAAGGGTATATTGTTAAAAAGTCGTAGTTCACATCTGTTTGAATATTCTACAAAACTTCTAATTTAGTAACGTTGTAAAATGTGTGATTTACACCAAAAAATAGTCCCCAAAACTATCTATATTTTAACATGAGTTGTGTGAACTCATAAAAACTGATGCTTTACCCCAAAAAGTAAAGCAATTGAAGAATTTTACATTCGTAATTATTGACGACAACCCAAAAAATAGGTTGAAGACTAAAGCCACGGCCGAAAGTTTTCAAAACTTAACCTTTTTGGCAATGGCTGATAATTATGAAGATGGAATAGATATTGTTTTAGAATACCATCCAGACGTAATTTTTCTTGAAATTGATCCTCAAGACAAGGAATCTAAGTTATCATTGGCTTTTATCAATGAATTACACCGCTATTTATCAGTAATTCCTAAAGTAATTGTTACTACTACAAATGATGCACTTTGTTTACAATCATATAAATATGGTGTTTTTGATTATTTAATCAATCCTATAGAAACTAAGGAACTTCGTAAAAGTATTTTTCGTTTAGATAAAGAATCGTCAATTAGTTCTTCTTCTACTATATCTAGTAAGGTTATTGCGCCATCTATAATTGTTTCAGATGTTCCTGAGGTTGAATCAACTGTAGTTGAGTCAGAAATCACTCCAATTGAGTTGGTTACTGTTGATGTTCAAGTAGAAGTTGAAGAAGCTAATGAATCAGATATTTCTAGTGAAGAAATTATTGATGTTGAAGAAACAGAATTAATTGATGATAAAATTGATATAAGCGAAGAAGTAGCTTCTGAACCAAAAGAAAACAACACAACGTTTGAAATTAAAGGAGGAAAAGATAAACCCTTAATTATTTGTGTTAAGTCTTACGGTGATTATCGTTATATAGACGCTAAAGACATTTGTTATCTACAAGCAGACAACAACTCTACTGATATTCATTTAAATACAGGAGAAATGATTACTGCTTTTAAAACACTTAAGCATTTTGAAGGCGTTCTTAGTTATCCTTTCGTTAGAATTCACAACAGTTATATACTCAATATTGACTATGTTTCTAGAATTCACACTGGAAACGCAGTTTGCCATATTAAAAATACTACCACAAAACTTCCGTTTTCTAAATCTTATAAAGAAAACATAGATGCTATTATAGCTTCAATAGCATCTGGAAATTACTTAGAAATCTAATTACCCTTTTCTTGATTAAATCAGCGCTTCATTTTGCTGTTTCTTATTAAAAATTAATCATAGACCAACAGCACTTTTTCTCGTTAAAATGATATTTGTTTTTAATAAAATATCATAAATAACTGATAATCAATATTTTAAATACATTTTTTTCATTTTCAAAACCACGTAAAACTACGTGGTTTTAAAAAATGTCATTCACCCAAATTTGAGTATCATTCACTATCAAATGGCGTCATTCTACATTATACACGCGTAAACGTATTTATCGAAACCTAATGCTGTAGTAGTTTTACGACGTCAAAAGCCCCAAACAAGTTTTAAACGACTGGCTTTGCGAATAACAATTAAAGTCTAACAAAAACATAAAATTACAATCATGAAAAAATCATTAGTAATATTCGGATTATTCTCTTTAATGATGGTATTAACATCTTTTACATCTCCAGTCGAGATTGGTGGAAGAGGTCAAGTAGGAACTGGAAATTTTGAAATAGGTGGAAGAGGTCAAGTTGGAACTGGAAACTTTGAAATAGGTGGAAGAGGTCAAGTTGGAACTGGAAACTATGAAATTGGTGGAAGAGGTCAAGTTGGAACTGGAAACTTTGAAATTGGTGGTCGTGGGCAAGTAGGTACAGGAAACTAATTAAAAAAAAAATATACACTAAAAAGCTATCATTTTATGATAGCTTTTTTTTATTTTGTAGATTTGTTCAAATCAATAATTACATTTTGAAAAAAATCTTCTTTTTTTTACTTACACTTTTGCTCATAAGTTGCAATAAAAATAATAAAAATGCAGACAATCAAACTGCAAAAAAAATTGATTTGTATCTCAAAAACACTTTAAACAATAAATATTCAGAAAAAGAGCAATCTCTTTACAATGATAAAGCAACAGATTTGATATTAAAGATTGAAAATTCTGTTTTCAAAAGAAATAGCTTAGATTTAGTAATAGATAATTATTTCTATTTAAATCAATGGAATAAGTACGATAAACTTTCTAAAGAATTATTAAATATTTCAAGGTCTGCAAAAGATACAGTTCACTTAGCGAAAGCTATGAGATATCAAGGAAACTACTATTACAAAGAAGGAATTTTAGATAGTTCTTTTTATTTCTACAACAAATCTGAATTTTTTTACAATAAACTCAGAGATTATAATAGTTATTCAGTTGTATTACTTAAAAAAGGAATAGTTCAATTAGAATTAAACGATTTTTTTGGTGCTGACGTTTCGTTGACTAAAGCATATAACATTCTGAAAAAGACTGATGACAATCAACGTATTTATGCTGCTTTAAATTCATTAGGAACTGTTTCTAGTGAACTAAAAGAATATGACAGAGCAATTGCAAATTATAAAAATGCTTTGGAAATTGTATCTAAAGCAAAATTAGAAACTACAGAACATCAATCGGCTAATTGTTACAATAATATTGGTTTAGTTTATTTAGAATTAAAAAATTACAAAAGCGCAATTTTTTATTTTACGAAAGCATTATCTGAAAATAATTTAAAAAAGGAAAATCCTTTATTGTATTCTAGTGTTATTGATAATTTAGCTTATTCTAAGCTTAAAAATAATGATTTGAAAAACATTAATAAATTATTCTTCGAATCACTTACAATAAGAGATAGTTTAAATTATTCAAGTTATAAGGTATTGACTTATATTCATTTGTCAGAATATTTTTTTAAAATTAATGATATAGTAAATGCAAAAAAATACTCTTTAAACGCAATCGAAACTGCTAAAATCTCTAATTTACCTTATTATTCAATTGCGGCACTTAAGCAAGCAACTTTAGTTGACAAAGAAAATTCAGCTGAATATTCAGAGGATTATATTAGAATTAGTGATAGTCTGCAATTAGTAGAGCGAAATTCAAAAGACCGTTTCGCTCGTTTGCAATTAGAAACAGATGAAATCATAAAGCAAAAAGATGATCTTGTTGAGCAAAACAGAGATATTCTTAACTACTTTATGGGAACTATGGCTTTCGTTGGGATTCTGTTTTTTATGAGAGCACAAAGAGCAAGAAGAAGAGAGCTTGTTCTTACACAGTCGCAACAGCGCGCTAATGAAGAATTATACAAATTAATCATATCACAACAAAATAAACTTGACGAAGGCAAAGTCTTTGAAAAAAATAGAATTGCAAAAGAACTTCACGACGGAGTTCTTGGTAGAATGTTTGGTTTAAGACTTAACCTTGATGGCTTAAATAAAAGAACCGATGAAGAAGCTGTTGAAGAAAGACTAAGGTATTTAGAAGAATTAAAAACTATAGAGCAAGATCTTCGTGAAATTTCTCATGAATTAAGTAGGGAAAAATTTGTTTTAATTAATAACTTTGTAGCCATTGTTAACGGACTGCTTGAGGAACAAACTAAAATAAATTCTGCTAAATTAACAACACTTATTGGTGAAAATATAGATTGGGACTTACTTTCAAATACTACAAAAATTAACTTGTATCGTATTCTTCAAGAGAGTTTGCAAAACATAAACAAGTATGCCAATGCAAAATTTATAAAAGTTGAGTTTAAAAAAGATAAAAAAGGGAATTTAATTCTTAATATTGTAGACGATGGCGAAGGCTATGATGTTAAAAAGAAAAGTAAAGGAATTGGAATGAAAAACATGGTTGACAGAACCCACGAAAGTGACGGAACCATTGAAATAAAATCTGAAAAAGATAAAGGAACTCAAGTATTAGTTGTAGTTCCACTTGAACATAAAACTATAAAAGTATAACAATGCCCCAAAACATTAATGTATTAATCGTTGACGATCATCCTTTTATTATTCAAGGATATAAAAATGTGATCAAATTATTTCCTGACAAAAACATAGAATTCACATTCTATGAAGCAATTGATTGTAAAACAGGATATGAAGCTGTAATTAATCCAGTAGCAAAATATGATTTAGCCTTTCTTGATGTTAGTATGCCTACCTACGAAGAAAAAAACATCAACACAGGTGAAGACATTGCGAAGTTGTTAATTAGTGAAATGCCCGAATGTAAAATTGCTCTCTTAACAATGCATTCAGAAAGCCTAAAGGTGCAATCAATTATTGATGAAATAAATCCTCTTGGTTTAGTTATAAAAAATGATTTGGGTTTTGAAAGTATGATTTTAGCTCTACAAACAATACTTAGAGGAGAAAAATATTATAGTGATTCGGTTATTAAATTTTTGAATAATCAACAAAAAGAAAAAGTGTATGTTGATGTTATAGACAAACAAATCTTACACTACTTAAATAAAGGTGTAAAATATGACGATATTCCACTTTACATAACAATTTCATCGAGTTCTGTGAAAACTAGAAAAGAAAACATGAAAGAGTTACTTGGAATTAAAGGATGTAAAGACTCAGAATTAGCTGCAGTTGCCAAAGACCGAGGCATGTTATTATAAAAACAAAAGCGATACTAAATTAAAGTATCGCTTTTTTTATGTCTATTCTTCCAAAGCATTCCAACCACGAGCTTTCAGCGGAATTTTAGTATTAGCTCTTGTTATTAAATGCGTTCCTTCGCTTTCGCTAACCATATGTCCTATTACAGTGAAGTTTGGATTGGCTTTTATTTTATCAAAATCTTCCATCGAGATGGTAAACAATAATTCGTAATCTTCTCCACCATTTATTGCAACTGTTGTAGAATCAATATTGAATTCTTCGCACACATTAATAAACTGCGGATCAACCGGAATTTTCTCTTCATATAAATTACAACCCACTTTTGATTGCTTACAAATATGAATAATCTCAGAAGATAATCCATCCGAAATATCAATCATCGAAGTTGGTTTTACTTCCAATTTTGATAATAATTCTTTTATATCGTGACGTGCTTCTGGACGTAATTGTCTTTCAATCAAATACGTATAAGCATCCAAATCAGGTTGATTGTTTGGATTTACCTGAAACACTTGTTTCTCACGTTCCAAAACTTGTAATCCCATATAAGCGGAACCTAAATCGCCAGAAACTACTAACAAATCGCCTTCTTTTGCGCCGCTTCTGTAAACAATTTCGTCTTCATTTGCTTCACCGATTGCAGTGATTGAGATAATCAAACCTTTCTGTGACGAAGTGGTGTCGCCACCAATAACATCAACATTGTAAAATTTAGAAGCTAATGTAATTCCGTCAAACAATTCTTCCAAAGCTTCCAACGGAAAACGATTGGAAACTGCAACCGAAACAGTAATTTGAGTCGCTTTCGCATTCATCGCACAAATATCAGAAACATTCACAACAACAGCTTTGTAACCCAAATGTCGCAAAGGCATGTAAGCCAAATCAAAATGTACGCCTTCAATTAATAAATCAGTTGAAACGACTACTTTTTTATCTTTAAAATCTAAAACAGCAGCATCGTCACCAATACTTTTTATAGTTGAGGTGTTTTTTACATCAAAATTTTTTGTCAAATGGTCTATCAATCCAAATTCGCCCAATTGCGAAAGTGATGTTCGTTGCGGATTTTTATCTTCTATCATTTTGCAAAGGTACAAAGTTTTTTTGCCACAGATTCACAGATTTTTCGCATCTTTATAGTAATAAATCTCTTTTTATGAAAAATTATCAAATTGTAACACTTACCATAAATCCATCATTAGACAAATCAACGCATTTCACAGGATTGATTGCCGAACAAAAAATTCGTTGCGAAAAACCACGATATGATGCTGGCGGTGGCGGAATAAATGTGTCGAAAGCAATTGCGAAATTAGGTGGAACTTCTACTTGTGTTTTTTCTTCGGGTGGTTCATCTGGTGAAATGTTAGAGGAATTAGTTGCAAATGAAAATCTAGAAAGTATTGTAATAAAAACAAAAAATTGGACCAGAGAAAACTTTATAGCTTTCGAAAATAAAACCAAAGCACAATATAGATTCGGATTTCCAGGAAATGAATTTTCAGATGATGAAAAAGATGAAATCTTTCAAGCCATAAAAGATTTGAAAACCGATTATCTTGTAATCAGCGGAAGTTTGAATGAAGGTTTGCCTACAAATTTCTATCAAAAAATAGCAGAAATCGCTAAAGAATCAAACATAAAAGTTATCGTTGATACATCAGGTGAAGCGTTGCAAAAAGTATTAGAAACTGGCGTTTATTTAATCAAACCGAACATAGGTGAATTGGCAAAATTAATAGGAGTTGAACGATTGGAATTAATAGAAGTAGAAAAAGCAGCGAAAAAACTCATCGAAAATAAAAGTGCAGAAATTGTAGTAGTTTCACTTGGAGCAGAAGGCGCAATCTTAGTCACCAAAGACGAAACCCATTTAGTAAAAGCACCAAAAGTAGAAAAGAAAAGCACGGTTGGAGCAGGCGATAGCATGGTTGGCGGAATGGTTTGGGCATTATCACAAAACAAATCCCTAAAAGAAGTAATCCAAATAGGCGTGTGCTGCGGAACAGCCGCCACAATGAACGAAGGAACACAACTTTTTAAAGCAGAAGATGTGATGCGATTACTGCGAGATATCTAAAAAAACCCAACAACTTTCGTCCTTGGGTTTTGTCTTTCTTCTTGTATCTTTTTTCTATTCTCTAATTAATCATTCAACTTCAAAACAGCCATAAACGCTTCTTGAGGAATTTCAACATTTCCTACCAAACGCATTCTCTTTTTACCTTTTTTCTGTTTTTCAAGAAGTTTACGTTTTCTCGAAATATCACCACCATAACATTTGGCAGTAACGTCTTTACGTAAGGCTTTTATAGTTTCACGAGCAATGATTTTGGCTCCAATTGCTGCTTGAATTGGAATGTCAAACTGTTGTCTTGGTATTAATTCGCGTAATTTTTCACACATTTTTTTACCAATGTTATACGCATTACTTTCGTGAATCAATGCAGAAAGCGCATCAACCGATTGTGCGTTTAATAACACATCAAGTTTCACTAATTTAGAAGTTCGCATTCCAATTGGCGAATAATCAAATGAGGCGTAACCTTTAGAAACCGTTTTTAATCTATCATAAAAATCGAATACAATTTCTGCCAAAGGCATATCAAAAGTTAATTCAACTCGTTCTGTTGTTAAATAGGTTTGATTGGTAATTACACCGCGTTTTTCGATACATAAGCTCATTACATTTCCAACATAATCGGCTTTTGTAATAATGGTTGCTTTAATATAAGGTTCTTCAACTCGGTCTAATTTTGAAGGTTCAGGTAAATCCGATGGATTGTTAATTACAAATGAAACTTCTGGATCTTTTTTAGTGTAAGCCAAATACGAAACGTTAGGAACTGTAGTAATTACAGTCATGTCGTATTCGCGTTCCAATCGTTCTTGAATAATTTCCAAGTGTAACATTCCTAAGAATCCACAACGGAAACCGAAACCTAAAGCAGCCGAACTTTCGGCCACAAATACTAATGAAGCATCATTCAATTGAAGTTTTTCCATTGAAGCACGCAAATCTTCAAAATCGTCGGTATCAACAGGGTAGATTCCGGCGAAAACCATTGGTTTTACATCTTCAAATCCTGTAATCATATTCGTTGTTGGCGTTTTTGCATCCGTTAAGGTATCACCAACTTTTACTTCTTTCGCTTCTTTAATTCCAGAGATTAAATATCCAACATCACCAGTAGAAATAACGCTTTTCGGAACTTGGTTTAGCTTCAAGGTTCCTACTTCATCAGCAAAATATTCATTTCCAGTAGCCATGAATTTAATCTTCTGACCTTTTCTAATTTCACCATTTTTAACACGGAAAATAACTTCAATTCCACGAAACGGATTGTAATGTGAATCGAAAATCAATGCCTGTAATGGTTCGTCAACATTACCTTTTGGTGCAGGAATTTTTTCAATAATTGCAGCTAAGATATTTTCTACACCAAAACCAGTTTTACCTGAAGCGTGAATAATATCTTCCAATTTGCAACCTAATAAATCAATAATATCATCGCTAACTTCTTCAGGATTAGCACTTGGTAAATCTACTTTATTCAAAACCGGAATAATTTCCAAGTCATTTTCTAAAGCCAAATATAAATTAGAAATTGTTTGTGCTTGAATACTTTGTGCAGCATCAACAATCAATAATGCACCTTCGCAAGCCGCAATCGAACGAGAAACTTCGTATGAGAAATCTACGTGTCCAGGAGTATCAATAAGGTTTAAGATATAATCTTCACCTTTATATTTATATTCCATTTGAATGGCGTGACTTTTTATGGTAATTCCACGTTCACGCTCCAAATCCATGTTGTCAAGCAATTGTGCTTTTTCTTCACGAGCAGTAACGGTTTGTGTGGCGCCAAGAAGTCTATCTGCAAGCGTACTTTTTCCGTGGTCAATATGTGCAATAATGCAAAAATTTCTAATATTTTTCATGCTTCAATATCAAGTTCAATCCCGAAACTTCGGGGCAATAGCAATTCTAATGCAATTAATCTGCAAATATAATGTAAAGTTTAGACTTTTAAGCTATGTTTTTTTGTGCTTATTGATAGGAAGTTGGGCTACATTGAGCAAATTTTTCATTTGCTGAAGTGAAAAAAGTATAATCTTTAACAAAAAGTTTTAATAAACGTTCAAATTCTTTTTGTTTTTCTTCAGAAATTAAATTTTCAGGAAGTACATTTTTTAATTTGAAATTATAAATGAAATAATCGATTTTTCCATTTGGAGCAAAATAAATCCTTTGAAAACATTTGGTTTTACTTTCCCATTTGAAGTTGTTTTTATTTAAAAACGAACCAAAATCTTGAAGTAATTTAATATAAGATTCTTGTAACTTTTGTTGCTGTGCTTCTGTTCTGAAAACAGCTTTTGTACTATCAATATGAACCGCCGATTTGTATTCTAAATCTAATTTTTCAATATTAATTCCAATTTTTTGGGCTTCTTCTACAGAAAAAACCTTGGATTGTGAATGCAAATTATTGAAAAATAAAAGAATTAAAAATAGTTTTAAAATTCTCATTTGATTGATGATTGAAACTTTGA
The DNA here is from genome assembly GCF_054776075.1 of Flavobacterium koreense. Taxonomy (NCBI): domain Bacteria; kingdom Pseudomonadati; phylum Bacteroidota; class Flavobacteriia; order Flavobacteriales; family Flavobacteriaceae; genus Flavobacterium; species Flavobacterium koreense. Next base: position 120,784 of record NZ_BAAHCF010000002.1, read on the forward strand.
TTAGGTAAAACTAACGTAATTAATAGTAATAAAATTGTAAAATTGTAATTTCAGCTTTTATAGTTCTTATTTCGATTAACTTTCATTACTAAATATTCTTAACTATCTTTGCAAAAAAATTAGTCTAATGCCCAAAATAGGCAACATTATATTACCAGATTTTCCACTTTTACTTGCGCCTATGGAAGACGTGAGTGATCCACCATTTCGTAGATTGTGCAAATTGCACGGTGCCGATTTAATGTATTCCGAATTTATTTCTTCGGAAGGATTAATTCGTGATGCTGTAAAAAGTCGTCAGAAATTAGATATTTTCGATTACGAACGACCAGTTGGAATTCAAATATTTGGTGGCGATGAAGAAGCAATGGAAATGTCGTCACGAATAGTTGATGCAGTTCAACCTGATTTGGTTGATATCAATTTTGGTTGTCCCGTGAAAAAGGTTGTTTGTAAAGGTGCAGGCGCAGGAGTTTTGAAAGATGTTGATTTGATGGTGCGTTTGACGAAAGCAGTTATTAAAGGAACTAATCTTCCGGTAACAGTAAAAACGCGTTTGGGTTGGGATGAAAATTCTATTAATATTGATGAGGTAGCAGAACGTTTACAAGATATTGGTGTACAAGCTTTAACGGTTCACGCAAGAACGCGTGCGCAAATGTATAAAGGTCATTCTGATTGGAGTCATATTGAACGTGTAAAAAACAATCCTAGAATTACAATGCCAATTTTTGGAAACGGCGATATCGATTCTCCTGAAAAGGCATTAGAATATAAAAATAAATACGGACTTGATGGAATGATGATTGGTCGTGCCGCAATTGGGTATCCGTGGATTTTTAACGAAATCAAACATTATTTTGCTACAGGAGAACATTTGGCAAAACCAACAATTGCTGATAGAGTAGAAGCAGCAAGAAATCACTTAATTTGGTCAATGGATTGGAAAGGTGAACGCCTTGGAATTGTAGAAATGCGTCGTCATTATACCAATTATTTCAAAGGAATTCATGGCTTTAAAGAATACAAACAACGTTTAGTAACGACAGACGAACACAACGGATTGATGGATATATTTGAAGAGATTAGCCAAGAATATGCTAATTATCAAATTGTTTAGTTTAAAAGTTTTTTTGTTACTCTACTGCTTGCAATAAAACTTGCAATAATTCCTAAAGAAACAATCGTTAAAAAGACTATCAATACATTTATTATTGAAAATTCAACAGGATAAGCTAAAGTTGGAGTTATCATAATAAGTTGGAATTGTTGTTGAATTAAAACAATGATAATTCCTAAAATCAAACCTATTATACCACCAAAAATACTCAATAAGCTTCCTTGTAACAAAAACACTTTACGTAAATCTTTAACTTCTGTCCCAAGGTTATACAAGGTTTTTAAGTTGGCTTTCTTGTCTAAAATCATCATTATTAATGCTCCTATTAAATTGAAAAGAGCGATAACAATTACAAGAGTAAAAATAAGATAAACCGCAATATTTTCAGTATTTAACATTTTGTGTAAAGTTGCGTTTAATTCAGCTCTTGTTTTTACGTCAACTTTATTATTGAAAATGGTTTCAATTTTGGTGATTACTTCAGCTTCATTTGAATTAGGTTTTAATTTCAATTCAATTCCTGAAACCTGATTTGTTTTGTACTGTAATAACTCTTGAGCCAAACCTAAATCGGCAAATACATACTTAGAATCAAGTTCTTCGCTGATTGCATATATTCCAACAGGAATCAAGACCGATTTATTAAATGAATCTTCTGGATTTAAAGCCAAATCACCTTTACCGGGCTTAGGTGCCATAACTTCAAAGGCGTTGTTGAAGTCAAACAAACCCATAGATAATTTTTCAGAAATTCCATAGCCAACTACAACTTGGTAAGTTTCGGGTTTTAACCATTGACCGTTAAATAGTTTTTGAGATGCTTTACTTACGTTTTTAAAGTTGTTGTCAACTCCTTTTAGAATAGAAATTTGTTGTTTTCCATCGAAAGAGAATAATACTCGCTCTTCAATTATTTTACTAAAGTTTACTACACCTTCGGTATTTCTAATTTTTTTCTCTTGATCAGTTGTAATGTAAAATGATTTTCCTGTTGATGGATTTACTTTTAAATCTGGGTCAAAATCATTTGAAAAGGATAAGCTAAATACTCTCAATCCACTAAAAACAGAGAGCACTACAAACAACGCCATGGCTCCAACAATAATTCCGCCTGAAGCAATTTTAGTAATGATGTTGATTGCATTATTCTTGCTCTTACTAAAAAGGTATCGTTTAGCTATGTAAAAAGGGAAACTCACTTATGATTTCTTACGTTTTTCTAAAAGATCACGATTTTCAATAGGGTTTTCTTCTCCTTTTAAAGCATTGTCAATTTTTTCGATATAATCTAAAGAATCGTCAATGTAAAAAGAAAGATTAGGCACTTTTCTCAACTGCAATTTAACGCGTTGAGACAAGTCATGTTTTATTAATGGTGCATTAGATTTTACTGCAGTTAAAATTTCTTGAGCTCTATTTTGAGGAAAAACACTTAAATATACACGTGCTACACCCAAATCAGTTGTAACAACAACTTTAGAAACCGAAATTATCAAATTTGTAAGTCCGTTTTTTCTCACTTCACCTTGAAGAATATCTACTAAATCATTTTGTAGAACGCTTCCTATTTTTTTCTGTCTATTTGTTTCCATGGTGCAAAAATACGATTTTAAGTTTAATTTCAAGTCATAGCGTTCATTATGATAAAAATCATTAGTTAATAAAGTTCGGAATTAGTAACTTTGATTTCTAATAAATCATTGAAAACAATAGTAAAATAATGAGAAAAATAGAACATATAGGAATTGCTGTAAAAAATTTAGAAACTTCGAATTTATTATTTGAAAAATTATTTGGTGCACCAGCTTACAAACAAGAAGAAGTTGCAAGTGAAGGAGTAAAAACTTCTTTTTTTATGAATGGGCCAAATAAAATAGAATTATTAGAAGCGACAAATCCAGAAAGTCCAATTGCTAAATTTATTGATAAGAAAGGTGAAGGGATTCATCATATAGCATTTGATGTAAAAGATATTGTTTTAGAAATGAAAAGATTGAAAGATGAAGGATTTATACTATTAAATGAAATACCTAAAAAAGGAGCTGACAACAAACTAGTAGCTTTTCTTCATCCAAAGACCACCAATGGAGTTCTGATTGAACTATGTCAAGAAATTGATTAGAGGAATTGAATTTCAAATAATTATAGATTTTGTAAAATTCTAATAAATCAAAAATTTAAAAATACTTGCAATAAATTAAAAATAATAGTAATATTGCAACCTCATAACCGGTCCTATAGCTCAGTTGGTTAGAGCACCTGACTCATAATCAGGTGGTCCCTGGTTCGAGCCCAGGTGGGACCACAAGTAAAAGACCTCGAAAAAAAGAGGTCTTTTTTATTATACGTAAACCAAAAACGTTTTTTTTACGTTAATATTGAAAATATATGGTTGTTTGTAAATAAATTGTCAATTGTTTACTACAATAATTAAAATATAAGACAAAAAATTTTGATAAAGAGATTTTTTTTTTACTTTTACGCCCTATGAAAATTGTCCCAAATAAGATAATAGTATTAATCGTCGGGTTGCTTAGTGTAAATTTTACATTTGCAGCACCAGATCCGCCAGCGCCAATTCCACCACCACCACCAGGTTTACCGGTAGATGGAGGAATAATGGTCTTGTTTTTTGCGTCATTGATTTTTGCATTTTACAAAATATATACAATAAAAAAAGCTTCAAGATAATTGAAGCTTTTTTGTTTTAATAAGTTTATATTCATTTGATAGCATTCAATTTTGCTACATATTTCCCAATTACATCAAATTCTAAATTAATTTTTGTTCCAATTTTAAAACTTTTGAAGTTAGTATGCTCAAAAGTGTAAGGTATTATGGCAACACTAAATTCATTGATTTTAGAATCTACAACAGTTAGACTAACGCCATTTACTGTAATCGATCCTTTTTCAATAGTGATGTTGTTTAATGCAGCATCATATTCGAAAGTAAATTTCCAGCTTCCATCAGTTTCTTCAACAGATTTACAAAAACCAACTTGGTCAACATGACCTTGAACAATGTGACCGTCAAGTCTGTCTCCAAGCTTCATTGCGCGTTCTAAGTTTACAATGTCGTTTATTTTCCAATCACCAACGTTTGTTTTGTCAATTGTTTCTTTTATCGCAGTTACGGTGTAGTTGTCATTTTCTATTCCAACCACAGTTAGGCACACACCATTATGAGCGACACTTTGGTCAATTTTTAGTTCGTTAGTTATGGATGAGGTAATAGTAAGATGTAGGTTTTCTTCTTCTTTTACAATGTCTTTTACTATTCCAAGGGTTTCTATTATTCCTGTAAACATTTGTCGTTTTATTTTACTAAATTTGCACTTCAAAATTAGCAATAAATAAGAAGAAGTCACTATGAAAAAAGCAGAAAATATAATCGTTGGAATTTCGATAGGAGATTTAAACGGTATTGGAAGCGAAGTAATATTAAAAACATTTGAAGATACTCGAATGTTAGAGTTGTGTACACCTGTAATTTTTGCTAATGTTAAGATTTTATCCTTTATTAAAAGAAACCTCAATTCTGAAGTTGCACTTCATGGGATTGATAAACTGGAACAATTAGTAAAAGGAAAAATTAATGTGCTTAATGTTTGGAGAGAAGGAGTTGATATTAATTTTGGACAAAATGATGAAAACGTAGGTAAATACGCTATAAAATCATTTGTTGCCGCTACCGATGCTTTAAAAGAAGGATTAATAGATGTTTTGGTTACTGCTCCAATTAATAAATATAATATTCAATCGGAAGAATTTAAATTTCCTGGGCATACAGATTATTTAGATAAGGAATTGGAAGGTAATGCATTAATGTTGATGGTTCAAGATAATCTAAGAGTTGGATTATTAACCGATCATGTTCCAGTAAATGATGTTGCTAAGCATTTGACAGAAAAATTAATTTTTCAAAAAATCGAAACTATTAACTTGACTTTGAAACAGGATTTTAGCATTACTAAACCTAAAATTGCGGTTTTAGCTTTGAATCCTCATGCTGGTGATAATGGAGTTATTGGTAAAGAAGATGACGAAATTTTAAAACCCGCAATTAAAAAATTATTTGATAAAGGAATTTTGGCATTTGGCCCTTATTCTGCAGATGGATTCTTTGGAAGCGGTCAATATGAAAAGTTTGATGCTGTAATTGCAACCTATCACGACCAAGGATTAATTCCGTTCAAAACGTTGGCTTTTGGTAATGGTGTGAACTACACAGCAGGTCTAAATAAGATAAGAACGTCTCCAGATCATGGAACAGCTTATGAAATTGCAGGAAAAGGATTAGCAGATGCATCCTCATTCAAAGAGGCTGTTTATCTTGCGATTGACATCTATCACTCAAGAAATGAGTATTTAGAGTTGTCAAAAAACCCTTTAAAAATAAAAGAAAAACAATTAGAAACAAAAAAAGGTGCTTAACGCTTTTGGATTTACAATAAATTTATATCTTTGCACTCCCAAACCCGAATCTTCGGATGGGACAAATTGATGAAATGATGAAAGTTACAAATGAATTTTTAATTCCGTTTATTGGATTAAAGTTAGGAAAACATCAATTTGAATTTCAAATAAAGAAAAAGTTCTTTGATAGTTTTGATTATCACGAATATGAAGATTGTGATATCAAAGTAAATGTAGTTTTAGAGAAAAAAAGTACCATGTTGGAGCTTTCTTTCAAACATAAAGGAACAATTCATGTGCCTTGTGATTTAACTAACGAAATGTTTGACCTTCCAATAAAAGGGAAGATAAGATTAGTAGTTAATTTTGGAGAAGAGTTTAACAACGATAACGAAGAGTTATTGATTTTGCCTCATGGTGAGCATCAAATAGATATATCACAATATATTTATGAAATGATTGTGCTTTCGGTTCCGTTAAAAAGAGTTCATCCTGGTATAAAAGAAGGAACTTTGCAAACAGAAACCCTCGAAAAATTAACAAAACTATCTATAAAAGAACAGAAAAAAGAGAGTAAAAAAGAAGAAAATACGGACCCTAGATGGGACAAATTAAAGCAACTATTAACGGATAAATAATATAGTAAAATGGCACATCCTAAGAGAAAAATCTCCAAAACAAGAAGAGATAAGAGAAGAACACATTACAAAGCTACTGCAGCTACAATTGCAACTTGTCCAGTAACTGGAGAAGCACATTTATACCACAGAGCTTACTGGCATGAAGGTAAAATGTATTACAGAGGTCAAGTAGTTATTGATAAATCAGTAGTTGCTGCTTAATATATTTTTAAAATTACATTTAAACTCTCACGACCTGTGAGAGTTTTTTGTTTTTTATAAAATTTGATTATAACTAAATATTTTTTTGTAAATTCCACCTCTTTTAAAATTTGATTTATAAAGAGGTTATAAATAAACTATATGAGTAAAATTACAGCCGCAATTACCGCTGTTGGTGGATATGTTCCAGATTATGTTCTGTCTAACCAAGTATTAGAAACTCTTGTAGATACCAACGACGAATGGATTACTACTAGAACTGGTATTAAAGAAAGAAGATTGTTGAAAGAACAAGGCAAAGGAACTTCTTATTTAGCTATTAAAGCTGCCCAAGATTTGTTTAAAAGAGGAAATATTAATCCAGCTGAAATTGATTTGGTAATTATGGCAACAGCTACGCCAGATATGCCAGTTGCTACGACTGGAGTTTACGTTGCTACACAAATTGGAGCTGTTAATGCATTTGCTTTTGATTTGTCTGCTGCATGTTCAAGTTTCCTTTATGGAATGTCAACTGCTGCTGCCTACATAGAATCTGGAAGATATAAAAAAGTATTGTTAATTGGAGCAGATAAAATGTCTTCAATAATCGATTATACCGATAGAGCTACTTGCATCATCTTTGGTGATGGTGGAGGAGCAGTATTATTTGAACCTAACAACGAAGGACTAGGTTTGCAAGATGAATTTTTACGTTCAGATGGAATTGGTAGAGAATATTTGAAAATTGATGCTGGTGGTTCTATTTTACCAGCTTCTAAGCAAACGGTAGAAAATAGTCAACATTTTGTATTTCAAGATGGTAAGACTGTTTTCAAATACGCAGTTTCTGGTATGGCAGATGTTAGTGATAAAATAATGCAACGTAATAATTTGACCAAAGAGGATATAAATTGGTTAATTGCACATCAAGCTAATAAAAGAATTATCGATGCAACTGCATCAAGAATGGAACTTGACGAAGAAAAAGTCTTAGTAAATATTCATAAATATGGAAACACAACTTCAGCAACATTACCTTTGTTGTTGAGTGATTTTGAACATAAATTTAAAAAAGGAGATAACCTTATTTTTGCTGCTTTTGGTGGCGGATTTACTTGGGGTTCAATTTACCTTAAGTGGGCATACAACAAACAATAAAAACTATAACTTAAACAAATCAATTATGGATTTAAAAGAAATTCAAAACCTAATCAAATTTGTATCTAATTCAGGCGTTGCGGAAGTAAAATTAGAAACTGGTGATATTAAAATTACCATCAGAACTACTTTAGAAGGAAATACTCCTGATATAACTTATGTGCAACAAGCGCCAATGCAACAAGCTGTGCAACAATCGGCTCCAGTTCAACAAGTTGCAGCAACAGCTGCTCCTGCTGCACCTGCAGTAGATGAAAATGCAAAATATGTTACAATTAAGTCACCAATGATTGGTACATTCTACAGAAAACCAGCTCCAGACAAACCAACTTTTGTTGAAGTTGGATCTTCAATAGGTAAAGGTGATGTTTTATGTGTTGTTGAAGCGATGAAATTGTTCAATGAAATTGAAGCTGAAATCACAGGAAAAATTGTTAAAATTCTTGTTGACGATATGTCTCCAGTTGAATTTGACCAACCATTATTCTTAGTTGATCCATCTTAATTTAGATTTTTAGATTTTTAGATTTTTAGAACCGTATAGATTTCTAATTATCCAAAAATCCAACAATCCAATTGTCTAATAATCTAAATTAAAACAAGATGTTTAAAAAAATATTAATTGCCAATAGAGGAGAGATTGCACTTCGTGTAATTAGAACCTGTAGAGAAATGGGCATAAAGACTGTAGCGGTTTATTCAACAGCTGATGCTGAAAGTTTACACGTGAAATTTGCAGATGAAGCCGTTTGCATTGGTCCGCCACCAAGTAATTTATCTTACTTGAAAATGTCAAATATCATTGCAGCTGCCGAAATTACTAATGCTGATGCAATTCACCCAGGATATGGTTTCTTGTCTGAAAATGCTAAATTTTCTAAAATCTGTCAAGAACACGGAATTAAATTCATCGGTGCTTCGCCAGAAATGATTGACAAGATGGGAGATAAAGCTACAGCAAAATCAACCATGATTGAAGCAGGAGTTCCATGTGTTCCAGGTTCTGAGGGAATTTTAGATTCTTTCGAAGATGCTATAAAAGTTGCTAAAGAAATTGGTTACCCAGTAATGATGAAAGCAACTGCTGGTGGTGGTGGAAAAGGAATGCGTGCTATTTGGAAAGAAGAAGATTTACTAAAAGCATGGGAAAGTGCTCGTCAAGAAGCTGCAGCAGCATTCGGAAATGACGGTATGTATATGGAGAAACTTATTGAAGAACCACGTCATATCGAAATTCAAGTTGTTGGAGATTCTTATGGAAAAGCTTGCCATCTTTCAGAAAGAGATTGTTCTGTACAAAGACGTCACCAAAAATTAACCGAAGAAACTCCTTCACCATTCATGACAGATGAATTACGTCATAAAATGGGAGAAGCTGCGGTAAAAGCTGCTGAATATATTAAATATGAAGGCGCAGGAACGGTTGAGTTTCTTGTAGATAAACATAGAAATTTCTACTTCATGGAGATGAATACTCGTATCCAAGTAGAACACCCAATAACAGAACAAGTTATTGATTACGATTTGATTCGTGAGCAAATACTTGTTGCTGCAGGAGTGCCAATTTCTGGTAAAAATTATTTACCACAATTGCATTCAATAGAATGTCGTATTAACGCCGAAGATCCATATAATGATTTCCGTCCTTCACCAGGAAAAATCACAGTATTGCATTCACCAGGCGGACATGGTGTGCGTTTAGATACTCACGTTTATGCTGGATATACAATTCCACCAAATTATGACTCTATGATTGCAAAGTTGATTACAACAGCGCAAACACGTGAAGAAGCTATCAATAAGATGAAACGTGCTTTAGATGAGTTTTATATTGAAGGAATTAAAACAACCATTCCATTTCATAGACAGTTGATGGATGAACCAGATTATGTTGCAGGAAATTACACTACAGCATTTATGGAATCATTCAAAATGAAAGAAATAGAATAATAGAATTTCAAACAATACAGATTGAAAACCATTCATTTATTTGGATGGTTTTTTTGTTAACCAAAATTTGATATACAAAAAAACCCGTTCAGTTGTGAACGGGTTTTTTAATTATCTAAAATAATTTAGATTATGCTTCAAAAGGAATTACAGAAACAAAAGACTTATCGTCTGCTTTTTTCTGAAATTTCACAATACCATCAACTTTAGCATGTAAAGTATGATCGTTACCCATGTAAACATTTTCACCTGGATTGTGTTTAGAACCTCTTTGTCTTACGATAATGTTTCCAGCAATTGCAGCTTGACCACCATATATCTTAACGCCTAAACGTTTTGAATGTGATTCTCTACCATTCTTCGAACTACCGACACCTTTCTTGTGAGCCATGATGTATTGGTTTTTATAAGTTAATACTAAAATTAAACAGCTTTACCACCGTTTAATTCATCTTGTAATTTTTTTAATTCATCCATTTTACCATCAGCAGCTAATTGTGCTTGTTGAGCCCAAGTAGTTGGATCTAAATGTTGTACTTTTGAAGTAGATGCATCTAAAATTGCTTTAACTTCTTCAGCAGAAGCAGCAGCTAATTTTGCAAATGTATCGATTCCAGCAGCAACTAATGCTTCAGCAGCTTTTGGACCAATTCCTTCAATGATTACTAAATCATCACCTGATTTTTTTGCTTTTGGAGCTTTTGGAGCTTTTTCTTCAACAGCTTCTACAAGTTTTTCTGCTTTTGGAGCTTTCTCAGCTTTTGGAGCTTCAACTTTTTCTGCTTTTGGAGCCGCTTTTTTAGCACCTGTTGCAACAATTCCTTCAATAAGGATTTGAGTTAAATACTGACGGTGACCATTTCTTTTCTTGTAACCTTTTCTTCTTTTCTTTTTGAAGATAATTACTTTATCACCTTTTAAGTGTTGTAACACTTTTGCTTCAACAGAAGCACCTTCTATAGCTGGGGCGCCTAAAGTTACATTTCCATTATCGTCTAATAAAAGAACTTTGTCAAAAGAAACTTTTGAACCTTCTTCACTAGCCAAACGGTGAACATAAACCTTTAAGTCTTTGCTTACTTTAAATTGTTGCCCTGCTATCTCTACGATTGCGTACATAACAAATTGTTTAGTTAATTTTTTTAAGGTTGCAAATATACAAATAAATATTTCTCATACAACCCATTTTTAAAAAAGTTTTCACTTATAAATCAATTGATTATATATTTTCAAATTTAAAGTTAAATACTTTTTTAAGTAGCCATAAAAAAATCTATTTTTGTGTAACAGAAATTGCAATTATTATACTAATTGTACTATCAACTAAAATTTATAATAGTTTTTATGAAAAAATCTTTAATCGCTTTAAGTTCAGTGCTTATGCTTGGAGGAACAGCTCATGCCCAAAAGGTTGCTTTTGAGGAATATGACTTAGCCAATGGAATGCATGTTGTTTTACACAACGATCAATCCGCACCTGTTGTAATAACTTCGGTTATGTACCACGTAGGTTCAAAAGATGAAAATCCTGAAAGAACAGGTTTCGCCCACTTTTTTGAACATTTATTATTTGAAGGAACTGAAAACATCAAAAGAGGTGAGTGGTTCAAAATTGTAACAGGAAATGGTGGAACAAACAACGCCAACACTTCTGATGATAGAACGTACTACTTTGAAGTTTTCCCATCAAACAATTTAGAATTAGGTTTATGGATGGAATCAGAGCGATTAATGCATCCTGTTATCAACCAAATTGGTGTTGATACCCAAAATGAAGTTGTAAAAGAAGAGAAACGTCTTAGAGTTGACAACCAACCTTATGGTAGTTGGATTGCTCAAGTAAAAAAGAATTTATTCAAAAATCATCCTTATCGTTGGGCAACTATTGGTTCTATGGAACATTTAGATGCTGCAACTTTAGAAGAATTTCAAGCTTTTAATAAAAAATTCTATGCTCCTAAAAATGCTGTATTAGTAGTTGCGGGTCAATTAGATATTGCAAAAACTAAAGAATGGATTCAAAAATATTTTGGACCAATTCCTGCTGGTGAAAAACCGGTTAAGCAAACATTTGTTGAAGAACCAATCACACAACAAATAAATGCTAGATATGAAGATCCGAATATTCAAAAACCAATGGTTGTTGCTGCTTATAGAACACCATCAATGAAAACTAGAGATGCTAGAGTTTTAGATATGGTTTCTACTTTATTGAGCGATGGAAAAAGTTCAAGATTGTACAAAAAAATCGTTGATGAAAAGAAAATGGCCCTTCAATTAAGTTCATTCAATTATAGTCAAGAGGATTATAGTTCTTATATGATTATCGGAATTCCTCAAGGTGAGTTTACATCTGCTGATTTAATTAAAGAAGCTGATGAAGAAATTGTAAAACTTCAAACAGAGTTAATTTCTGAAAATGATTTGTTGAAATTGAAAAACAAATACGAAAATAACTACGTAAACGGAAATTCAAGCGTTGAAGGTGTTGCTGAAAATTTAGCTACATATTATATGTTGTATGGCGATATTAATTTAATCAATACAGAAATTGAAATTTATCGTTCAATTACTCGTGAAGAAATTAGAGATATTGCTAAGAAATATTTGAATCCAAATCAAAGATTGATTTTAGATTATGTTCCTGCAAAAGACAAAGCTGAAAATAAATAAACTTATACGAAAATGAGAAAATCACTAATCATATTATCAAGCTTGTTTTTAACTATCACTATGCAAGCACAAGACAGATCACAGCCGAAACCAGGACCAGCTCCTACTATTAATATTAAAAAACCAGTTTCATTTGTTTTACCAAACGGATTGAAAGTTTTGGTTGTTGAAGATCATAAATTACCTAGAGTTTCATTCAACCTTTCTATCGACAATGCTCCTTATGCAGAAGGCGATAAAAAAGGTGTAGATGAATTAACAGGTTCATTAATTGGAAATGGTTCTAAAACTATCAGTAAAGATGCCTTCAATGAAGAAGTAGATTTCTTAGGAGCTGATATAAACTTTAGTACAAATGGTGCATTCGCAAGCGGATTATCTAAATATTCAAAAAGAATTTTAGAATTAATGGCTGATGGTGCATTAAACCCAAACTTTACTCAAGAAGAATTCGATAAAGAAAAGGAAAAACTTATTGAGGGTTTAAAAACACAAGAAAAAAGTGTTCCTGCTGTTGCCGGAAGAGTTGAAAACGTATTGGTTTACGGAAAAAACAATCCAGCTGGAGAATATCTAACAGAGCAAACAATTAATAATGTTTCTTTATCAGATGTAAAAACTAACTATAGTACTTATTTTGTTCCAGAAAAGGCTTATTTAGTAGTTATTGGTGATGTTAAATTTAAAGACACTAAGAAATTAGTTGAAAAACTTTTTGGTTCTTGGGTTAAAGCTAAAGCACCTCAAATTACTTACAACACTCCAAGTAACGTTCAATACACACAAATTAACTTTGTGGATATGCCAAATGCAGTTCAATCTGAAATTTCTTTAGTGAACACTGTAAATTTAAAATTATCTGACCCTGATTTCTTTCCAGTTATTGTTGCAAATCAAGTTTTAGGTGGAGATTTTAATAGTTATTTAAACATGAACTTACGTGAAGCTCATGGTTGGACCTATGGCGCTCGTTCTAATGTAGGTTCAAGTAAATACATGGCTAGTAAATTTAAAGCTAACTCACAAGTAAGAAATGCCGTTACTGATAGTGCTGTTGTTGAATTCTTAAAAGAAATTAAAAGAATTAGAACAGAAAAAGTTTCAGAGCAAACATTAAATGATGTAAAAGCTGGATATGTTGGAAGATTTGTAATGCAAGTTGAAAAACCGCAAACAGTAGCTCGTTATGCATTAAACATTGAAACTGAAGGTTTACCTGCAGATTTCTATGAAAATTATATCAAAAACATTCAAGCTGTAACTGCTGACGATGTTACAAGAGTTATGAATAAATATGTTCTTGAAGATAATTTAAGAATTATTGTTACAGGTAAAGGTTCAGAGGTTATTCCTGGTTTAGAACGATTGAAAATTCCAATGTTCTATTTTGATAAATTTGGAAATCCAACAGAGAAACCAGCTATGAAAAAGCCTACTCCTGCTGGAGTTACAGTGAAAACAGTTATGGATAATTATATCAAAGCTATTGGTGGAGATAAAGCTGTTGCAGCGGTAAATACTATTTTCTTAACTGGTTCTTCAGAAATTGAAGGTGCACCAGCGCCATTATCTTATGTTGTGAAAAAAGATGTGAAAGGAAAAACATTATCTAAACTAGAATTAGTTGGAATGATGGAACTTTCTAAACAAGTTATAGGAGATACAAGTGGATATACTTCTTCTCAAGGTCAAAAGAAAGATTTAACTCCAGAAGAATTTGCTGAGAAAAAACCTTTAGCAACAACGTTCGAAGAATTAGCATTAGCTAAAAAAGCTGACGTTGTTGTAGACGGAATAGAATCAATAAATGGTGTTGATGCTTATGCTATCAAAAATGGTAAAACCACTATTTACTATGATGTAAAAACTGGTTTAAAACTTTTATCATCAACAACATCTGAAAGAAATGGTCAAAAAATGACTTCTACAATTACTTTCAATGACTATAAAGATGTTAAAGGAATTAAAGTACCACACAATATCATAATGTCTCAAGGTAGAGAAATAGACATTAAAATTTCTGAAGTAAAAATCAACGAAGGTGTTACCGATGCTGATTTTCAATAATTAGATAGAAATAATTTAATAGTAAAAGACCGTTTCAAATTAATGAAACGGTCTTTTTATTTTTGAATTTTAAAAATAAATTAAGGGTTTACTTTTTCATATCGATAAGTATCACACATTACATTTGCTTGATTGCAAGTTAATTCTAAAAATTGATTATTCAACAAATGTATTTTATTTGTTTCTGTGCTATTAGGATTCCAAGAATAGTTTGTATTGAAGTTAACAGTTATAATTGAATCTATAGAAACAGAATAAGTCCCTACAGGATTTAATGAATATGCAGGCATTTCAATATTTCCATTAACATTAAAAATTGTTATTCCACCATCCTGAACTAAATGATAATTAGTTCCAGTTACAGGATCATTGTCAATATCATCATAATACCCAACAAGTTTCCATTTACCAATTAATTCTCGAGGAGTTGTGTTTTTGATAGTTTCATCTTCATTAGAATCTTTGGAACAACTAAAAAAAGTTGTTATTAATAGGGATAAAATTATTATTTTTTTCATGATATTAATTTAAAATTATTCTACAATTATTATTTTTTGATCAACTCCGCCTTCATTAGTAACAAGATTTACTATGTAATTATTATTTTTTATTAAATCTAAATTACTAATTGTAAATTCATCACTTTCATAAAGTGCGTTGTAAATTAAAGTACCATTAAAATCATAAATACTTACTGTATTATTAATTTGATCAAGTTTTTCATTGAAGGTTACAAAAGTATTTTGAGTTTTCCAATTACATGGAGTTTGTTGAGGAGTTTTATTTACAACTATATTTATTTCTCTGTTCCTAATCGGATTTGGTGCAATTATAGTATTGAATGTGTTTTTAAAACAAGGATTATTTTTTGGCAGTCCTACATCAACATAACGCTCTAAGTAAGAAGTTTCACCACATGAATTGATTGCATAACAAACTATCATATAGCTGCCAGAACATGTACCCCAATTAACAACTGCTTGATTTGAAGAGCCACTATTGTAATTGTAAGGATCAGAAGCAGGCGCACCAATAAACTTTGGTTTAGTTGAGCTTGCCGTAGGACAATTTGGTGGGAAATCATCACCTTCAATTATTTCCCATCTAAAAGATTCTATTGTTGGATTATTTGGAGCAATTAATCCCATGTTAGTATAGCCAACACTTACCCAATCATATATGCCCATTACTTTATTATTGGTTCCTAAGTTTGGTGCACCAATATGTATCGTTCTTTGAATTGAAAAACCATTTATGTTTACTGTTATTGTAGCTGTACCAAAATTATTAGCATTGCTTGATTTGATAGTAACAGCATTACCACTATTTGAACCAACAATTGAAAGATTTGAACTTACCGACCAAGTTATTGTTGGACTTGTTCCGTAAGTAACAATACTATAATTATAATTTCCTGTTGAGCAAATATTACTTTGTCCTTCTATTATTGCACATTGATTAGAACGAATACTTTGCAATTCAGGCGCATTTAGTAATGCACTTTTAATTCTTAGTGCCTGTCCAGTAGTAAAACTAGTTTTGTTAGACCAATACGACATTATATTTGTTGTATCTGGATTATAATTTGATATTGTGTAAGGATTTGGATATGTTGGACTACTAATTGGAGCAAGAGGATTATAATCCACAGGTGTATCACATATTCTATCGCCTCTTGTTAAACAATTTATGTTATTTAAAGGATTATCAGCACAACTCGGTTGGTAAGGATTTGAACATTGAAATGTATGTAATAAGTTCAAATTATGACCTATTTCGTGAGCAACATTATAATTGTTTAATGCAGCACTACCACGAACTACAGACCTATTAGTTCCAAAACTAGCTATACCGTCAAAAGAACTACTAAAATTCTGAAAATTTTTAATAAAAAAAACATTTAAACAATTAGGAATATTAGCTGGAGATGTTGCTGGTGTTGAAACATAATTGTTGTAATTGGTATCATTAACATAATCAAAAGTTCCAATTTGAACAAAACTTATTCCATGGGGATTGTAAACGGCATTTAATTGTGCAAATACTTGAGGTATAATTGATGGATTGATGGCGGCGTTTGTACCATCGTTATCTCTAACAATTCGAAAAGCCACATTTATACAATAATTAGGTGTAGTACTTGATGGCAATCCATATGTATTTGTTTCATAAGTTTGATAATTTTGTGGTGTTTCAAACCCACATTCTTGAGCTCTCACATTTAACAAACAAACAAACAAACAAACAAACAAAGATAATTTTTTCATAAGCAATTGATATTAAATGGTTAATAGATTAGCTAAACTAAACATTAATATTTAAGTAACAAAATTATTCTGTATTATTTTTCTGTAAATTAATGAATTAGATTTTTTCTGCTACTAAAACTCGCAACTCGTAACTCGCAACTTCAAACCTACTTCTTACTTGACAAATACACTCCAATTAAAATAATAAAAGCTCCAATAAATTGTATTGGCGTTAGCATTTCATTGTCTAACAATCCCCAAAAGAAAGCCACAACCGGAATTAAATAAGTTACCGAAGTAGCAAAAACTGGAGATGACATTTGAATCAATTTAAAGAAAATAATATTCGCAATTCCTGTTCCAACAACGCCAAGAATAATGATGTAAATCATTGAATTTTGAACTTCTGCATTTTCTACAACAGATAAAAAGTCGGTTGAGAATAATACAATCAAAGCTGGAACTAACATCACTAAAAAATTTCCTGTAGAAATACTTAAAGGTTTTACATCAGATAAATGTTTCTTTAACAAATTCACATTCGTTGCATAACAAATAGAAGCGATAAGAACCAAAATAGTATACCAATAGTTTTGATTAGGATGATTCATTGCTCCATTAACAATCAGCAAAAGCGTTCCAATTAAACCAATGACTACTCCAAAAACTTGTGTTCGTTTGAAGCTTAAGCCAAATGCTAATCCACCAATAATTAAAGTGTTTAAAGGTGTTAGTGAATTTAAAATTGAACTCACCGAACTACTAATCTGTGTTTGAGCAATAGCAAAAAGAAATGCTGGAATGAAAGTCCCAAACAAAGAAGTTAAAGCAATATACTTCCACTGATGTTGTTTGATTTCAGTAATGCTTTTAAATCCGATTATGATTAGGAATATAGCAGAGAAAATAATTCGTAACGAACCCAATTGCATCGGCGATAAACCTACCAATCCTTTCTTGATTAAGATAAAGGAACTTCCCCAAATCAAGGCAAGAACGGTTAAAAACAACCATTTTAATGTATTAGTTTGCATAGCATTTTTTTAGCACCACAAAATTGACATAATTTTATGAATTGTCGCATAAAAAAAGTTGTAATTTTGTAAAAACAATTAAGAGTCAAAAATTTAAAAACATATATACAATGAGAATTTCAAAAGGAATCGTTGGTTTAGCATTGGCATCAGTGCTTTTTGTGGGATGTAAAAATACGGATAGCAAACCAACAGAAGTTAAAGAAGAAGCTGCTGCCAAAAAAGAAATCGCAGCTGCAACAAAACCTGAAACAGCAACATTTCATATTGAAGGAATGACTTGCGCAGTAGGATGTGCTAAAACTATCGAAGAAAAATTAGCCGAAATGGATGGCGTTCAAAATGCAAAAGTAGATTTTGAAACAAAAACTGCCACTGTAAATTTTGATTTAGACAAATTAAAATCAGAAGATTTAGTAAAAGCAGCAGAATCATGCGCTGACGGAAAAACCTATAAAGTTTCTGATGTAAAACTTGGAAATAAAGCTTAATTATTATTTCAATTTATTAAAGAAAGGATTCGTAATTGCGAATCCTTTTTTGTTTTACTTCCACTTCAACGATTCCATCAAATTCTGCATATCATTTTTAATGTAATCTGCAGCTGGCATTATCGAATCATAGTTTGGTTTAGCATAGAAATAGACCGAACCTGTCAAGAAATGTTTTGTACTATCGGTCACGTAAAACTGCGAGTTAGTTGCAGCATTTCCGCCAACACGATAAAACATTCCGTATACTTTTTTTTCATCATTTATAAAAGGTTGTTCTAAGATGTCGTCGGCTTTAATAACGTGTTCGTAAGTTAGTTTTTGAGCATCACGCAGCAGTTTGTCAATGTTACCATTTACAGATTTATAAGTTAAATAAATCGTTGCTTTCATCTTCGGATAAGTTATCGTAAAACCACAATCAGTTTTTTCTTTTATCACAGCTTCCGAATTGATATTGAAGGTAAACGGACAATGGTTTTCAAAAGCAGCATATTCTGCTACCGGATAATCTAATCGCAATTGGCTTGATGGTTTTGGCAAAACATCGTCTTTACAACTTGTAAAAATTAAAGCGCTAAAAGCTAAAGTCAATCCTACTATATAATGAAATGGTTTACGCATCAATGGTAACTTTTATTTGTTTAACTCGTTTTTTATCAACTACTTCTATGGTAAATAGGCAGTTTTCAAATTGTATTTTTTGTCCTTTTTTTGGAAAATTCCCTAATATTTCTAAAATAAATCCAGCTAAGGTTTCGGCTTCTCCTTTTCTTATTTCAAATAAATCTTCGTCAACATCAATAATTCTGTAAAAATCTTTTAGGTTAATTTTACCTTCAAATAAGTAATTTCTATCATCAATTTGAGAAAAATTAATGTTCTCATCGTCAAATTCATCGCTAATATCACCTACAATTTCCTCGATGACATCCTCTAAAGATACAATTCCTGACGTTCCGCCATATTCATCAACCACAATGGCCAAATGACTTTTCATGCCTTGAAAATCTTTCAACAAATCGTCTAATTTCTTGTTCTCAGGAACAAAAAATGGTTCACGAAGTAAGGTTTTCCAATCAAATTCTTTCTTATTAATGTGCGGAATCAAATCCTTAATAAACAAAACGCCTTCTATGTGGTCAATATTGTCTCTATAAACTGGAATTCGCGAATATCCTTTTTCAACAATCTTTGGAAATATTTCTGCAAACGTTTCTTCAATGTCTAAAGCAAATAAATCAATCCTCGGACTCATGACTTGTTTAGTATCAGTATTTCCAAAGGAAACGATGCCTTCCAATAGTTTTTGTTCTTCTTGCGATGTGTCGTCTGTTGAAGTCAATTCTAAAGCTTGCGATAGTTGATCAACCGAAAAATTGGTTTTTTGTTTGCCTAATTTCTCTTGAATAAAATTAGTAAAAGCTCTCATTGGCAAACTAATTGGCGAAAGCAATTTGTCTAATAGAGAAAGCGGATAAGCTATAAATGAAGCGAATTTTATATTATTTCTACTGGCATAAACTTTAGGTAAAACTTCTCCAAAAAGTAAAATTAGAAACGTGACCAAAACCACTTCAACAATAAATTTCAAAAGAGGTGAAGCAATAGTTGAAAAAACTTCATCTAATGAAAAGGAAAATAAAATTACAATAGAAATGTGAAGAAAATTATTAGCGACCAAAATAGTTGCCAACAGTTTTTTGGGTTTCGAAAGCATTTGATTGACAACAATTGCTTTTGAAGGATTTTTTTGTTCTAAATCGGAAATGTTTTTAGGTGTAAGCGAAAAAAGTGCTACTTCAGATGCAGCAACCATCGAACAACAAAAAAGCAAAATTATAATTCCAATGATGCCAAAAAGCATGTTGGTGTCAACGGTAGAAAATAATGTAAAACTGGGCTCTGGGTCCAAATTAAATTAAATTAGTTAAACATAATTAATAAGGCATATCATTTTCGATAGCCGAATTAGGTGTGTCAAAGTTACCGCTTTTAGGTTCAGAACCTGAAATTTGTTTGTTGCCTTCCGTATCTTTTTTCACATTCAAAAAGGTAAATTCTGTAACTTGAATTTCTGTAGTATATTTTGTTGAACCATCTTCTGCTTGCCATTGGCGCGATTTGATTCTGCCTTCAACATATATTTTATCACCTTTCGTAAGGTATTTTTCACAAATTTCGGCAGCTTTATTTCTAACTACAAGATTGTGCCACTCCGTAGAAGTGATTTTTTCGTTGGTAGATTTATTGATATAAACTTCATTAGTCGCCAATGGAAAACGCCCAATGCAGTTTCCTCCTTCAAAATAATGCATCTTAATATCGTCACCTAAATGACCAATTAGCATAACTTTATTCAATGTTCCGTTCATAATTCAATAATTTGAGAAATTCAAAATTACAAATTAAATAGAATATTTCTCAATAAAATTATAAATTACTATCGGAAATGGATAATTTCTCAAAGAATCTAATTCAATTCCGTTCTTCAATTTCTTTAAAACTTCAACTTTATAAAAATTAATATGCGGTTTTTGATGTGATAATTTGTGAATAATCTGATTCTCATTATAAATTGAAATGCCTTTAATTTCTAAACCTGAATAGTTTTCATGGACTAACTTAGACAAAACATCAAAATCAATTTCATTTTCAGTTTCAATTATCGGAAATTCATACAAATTATGCCAAATTCCTTTTTCAGTTCTTTTATTTATTAATGTTGTTTCAAAATCATCTAAGAAAATCAAATAGTTAAAAAACTTATCGGTAACTTTAGTTTTCTTCAATTTTACAGGAAGTTCAGAAACTTTTTTCTTTTGTAAAGCAGCACAACTACTATTAAAGATACAAATTTCACAATTCGGATTTTTAGGAACACATTGCAAAGCTCCAAATTCCATAATTGCTTGATTGAACAACGCTGGATTATCATTCGGAATCAACTCTTTTGCCAAAGCAGTAAATTCTTTTCTAGCCGAACTTGATGCAATATCGGTTTCAACATCAAAGTATCTTGCTAAAACTCTGTAAACATTTCCGTCAACTACTGGAACAACTTCGTTGAAGGCAAACGATGCTATTGCAGCAGCAGTATATTCACCAATTCCTTTCAGTTTTAATAAGTCGTTATAATTGTTTGGGAAATTTCCGTTGAGGTCAAAAGCTATAATTTGTGCCGTTTTGTGCATATTTCTTGCTCTTGAATAGTATCCTAATCCTTGCCAAAGTTTTAAAACTTGCTCTTCATCGGCTTTCGCCAAATCAAAAACAGTAGGAAAAGCTTCCATAAAAGCATGAAAATAAGGCATTCCTTGTGCTACACGAGTTTGTTGTAACATAATTTCAGACAGCCAAATAGGATAAGGGTTGTTGGTGTTTCGCCATGGTAAATCGCGTTTATTTTGTAAATACCAATGCAATAATGAGTTAGAAAATTCCATATAAATTTTAAGATTAACAAAAGTATAACTTTATGTAATTAAATTTTAATCAATTATCCTTGAAATATTGTTTTTTTAATTCCTATATTTGCACTCTCAAAAAAAATACACATAATTATTAAATACGAAAGAAAATGACGAAAGCAGACATCGTAGCGAAAATTTCAGAAAAATTAGGACTTGAAAAAGGTGATGTTCAATCAACGGTTGAAGCATTAATGGAAGAAGTAAAAACTTCTTTAGAAAATGGAGATAACGTTTATTTAAGAGGTTTCGGTAGTTTTATCATCAAAACTAGAGCTGAAAAAACTGGTAGAAACATTTCAAAAAATACTACAATTAAAATTCCTGCTCACAATATTCCTGCATTTAAACCTGCAAAAGTATTTGTAGAAGGAGTAAAAACTAAAACTGAAGTAGCAGTTTAAAAACTTATTTATTAATCACAAAAAATCAACCTATGCCAAGCGGTAAAAAAAGAAAAAGACATAAGGTAGCGACGCACAAACGTAAAAAAAGAGCGAGAGCTAACCGACACAAAAAGAAAAAGTAGTTTTAAACTACTTTTTTCTTTTTAAACGTTCATTGAAAAGGAATTTTAGATTTCAAATTTTAGATATTAGATATAATGTTGCTGCATAAATTTAATATCAAATATCTTAAATCTAATATCAATTCCACCGGGTAAAAACCTGTAAAAAATGTTTAATCCATCTGTAAATAAGATTTTAGACATTAGATTTTAGATTTTAGATTGTATCTATTTTCTTTTCTCTTTTCTCTATTTTCTCAAAAAACAGATAAAAATTTACAACATGAATAAAGAATTAATCATTCGCAAGGATGACAATGCTGTAGATTTTGCCTTATTAAAAGATGGAAAACTAATTGAATTACACAAAGAAGAAGAAAAAAAGAACAGTTTTGCTGTAGGTGATATTTTTATTGCCAAAATCAGGAAACCTGTTGCCGGATTAAATGCTGCTTTTGTAAATGTTGGCTACGAAAAAGATGCCTTTTTACATTATCATGATTTGGGTCCGCAATTAGCTTCTTATTTGAAATTCATTAAACTTGTAAGCGCAGGTAAAATAAAAGATTTCTCCCTAAAAAACTTTCAGTTTGAAAAAGAGATTGATAAAGATGGTGCCATTTCAGATATTCTGAGCGCCAATCAATCTGTTTTAGTGCAAGTGGTTAAGGAACCAATTTCTACCAAAGGACCAAGAATTAGCTCTGAGCTTTCTTTTGCTGGTAGATATTTAGTTCTTGTCCCTTTTTCTGACCGAGTTTCTGTTTCTCAAAAAATAGAAGACAAAGCCGAAAAAGACCGATTGAAAAAATTGGTACAAGCCGTCAAACCAAAAGGTTTTGGTGTTATTGTGAGAACAGTAGCAGAAGGCAAAAAAACAGCCGAACTAGAAAAAGATTTGCAAAACCTAAACGATAGGTGGCTTGCAATGTGTAAGAAATTACCAACTGCTCATCATCCTTCTAAAGTGTTAGGAGAACTTAACAAAGTTTCTTCAATGCTTAGAGACATATTCAACGATACTTTCACAGGTATTCAAGTAGATGATGAAGAGTTGTACCAAGAAACGAAGGACTATATAGCCGAAATAGCACCTTCAAAACAAAACATGGTGAAGCTTTATCAAAATAAAGACCTTCCTATTTTTGAGAAATATCATATAGAACGTCAAATAAAAACCTCATTCGGACGAACAGTTTCCATGAGTAAAGGAGCTTATTTGATTATAGAACATACAGAAGCGCTTCACGTTATTGACGTAAACAGCGGAAACCGTTCTAACAAGGCAACCAATCAGGAAGATACTGCTCTAGAAGTGAATATGATTGCCGCAGCAGAAATTGCACGTCAATTAAGACTTCGCGACATGGGCGGAATTATAGTAGTCGATTTTATCGATATGCAAAATCCTGAAAATCGTCAAGTGCTATACAATTTCTTGAAAGAAGAAATGGAAGATGATAAAGCCAAACACAAGATCTTACCACCAAGTAAATTTGGATTAGTTCAAATTACTAGACAAAGAGTAAGACCAGAAGTAAATATTGAAACAAGGGAAGAAAATCCTAATAATTTGAGTAGCGATGTAGATGCACCAATCCAAATTATAGACAAGATTACTTTTTCACTTGAAAAAATTATGAAAGACCACAAGAAAGTAAAACTTAATGTTCATCCTTTCGTGGCAGCATACCTTAAAAAAGGTTTTCCATCAATACGTTCAAAGTGGTTCTTTGAACATAAAAAATGGGTGAAAATCATACCTCGTGACGCTTACACGTACCTAGAATATCACTTTTTTGATAATCAAGGAAAAGAAATTAAATAAAAATAAACCGTTATTCTTAATTGAGTAACGGTTTTTTTGTGCTTTTTTTTTGAAGCTAATTCCAGCTATCCGTTTCAATCTTTTACTTTGTTGCCTTCGAGAGCCTCAGGCAACAAAGTAAAAGGATTTCCACTACTATCTGGGCTAGGGCTATTTCTTAAACAAGGATTTAATCTCTTACAAACTCAACTTTCCTATTAATCTCATTTCCAAATTCATCTACAACTGTGATGTAATGAAAACCGGTGTTGGCTTCAATTTGCATTTCGTGAAACGTTTGGGTTTCTCCTTTGTAAACGTTGTCAACATACCAAAAAAGTTTGGCTTCTTTGTTGGAATGCGCCACTTTTAGAATTACAGGCTGTACCTTACTTTGAAAGTTTTTGGTGAGATAAATTTTACTATTCGTTTTGGGATAGATAAAATCCATTGACGCTTGTTGCGTTTGCTGACAATCGGCGCGAAATGGAGGCAATGGCATGTAGTCTATATGCTGACTTTTGTAATACCATTCCATAACTGGTGGCAAAACAAACCATTTTTTTGTGACAATATTATCTACATTTTCACAACTGCTGTTTACTCGATATTGTTGTGAAGCATCCAAATGAACCAATTTATGATACGGACAAATACTGGTTTTTTTACCATTTTTAGGAATCAATTGATTGGTTTTCGGGCAATCATCTTGTGCTAAATGACCACTTTTGGTGCAAACATCAGCATATTCTAAATCATTCAATGGCGGACTGAAAAACGCTTTTCGTGGCAATAAATTAAAAACATCAAACAATATTGGTGCTGCACTGTCAACTCCTGTCAATTGTGGTCGTCCTTCACCTGAAGCGTTGCCAACCCAAACGCCAACGACGTATCTTGAATTAGTTCCAATTGCCCAAGCATCACGATTTCCGAAACTTGTTCCTGTTTTCCAAGCAATGTCTAAGGATGAATCGTAAAAACGCCAAGCTTCATCACCTTCTGGACGATTAACTTCTTTCATAGCGTTGTAAGTCAAGTAAATCGAACCTGCGCCAAGTATAGGTTTTTGATTGGTTTCATCGCCATAATCTTGTTCAAATCCGTTCACGTAATTCAACTCTGAAAATTCTTTATTTCGGTATTTTCCTTTTGTTGTATTGAAATAATTAACGGTTGAAGAAAGATTAGCATACGTTCTACATAAATCCCAAAGATTACTTTCGGCGCCACCAAGAATTAAAGATAATCCATAATGATCTGGTCGTTTATTGATGTTTTTAAGTTGGAATTTTTGAAGTAATTCATAAAAATTATTCACGCCATGTTCTTGCAACATCAAAACCGCTGGAATATTCAACGAACGCGACAAAGCTCGTTGTGCCGGAACTGCGCCATCAAAAGTCAGATTAAAATTCTGTGGTGCGTAACCCGAAATTTGTGTAGGAATATCAGCAACCAAAGTATTAGGAAGAAGTTCACCAGAATCTAACATCGATGCATAAAGTAAAGGTTTTAAAATACTTCCTGTGCTTCGTGGTGCCGAAATAATATCAACATCTTTATCGTGATCTTTATCTGTTGGAGCATTTCCAACATAACTAATAACGTTGCGATTTTGAATGTCAATCACCATAATCGCCAAGTTGTGAACTTCGTTTTGCTTGTATTGATTGTAATAATAAGCAGCAATTTGATTCACACGATTTTGTAGCGAAATATCAACCGTAGTTTTGATGCGTTTTCCTTCATCCGATTTAGCAACACGCTGTAACAAATGAGGTGCAATTTGCGGAACATTATATGGTTTTTGAGGCAACGGTTCTTCAATTGATAACTGATACGTCATTTTATCAATAACTTTTACGTTGTATAATTTTAGTAAAAGTGTGTTACGTTTTTTTAGTAATTTTTGTTGGTTTTTTCCAGGATAAATTAAACTTGGAGCATTCGGTAAAACCGCTAAAGTAGCCGTTTCTGCCCAAGAAAGTTGATGCGATTGCACTCCAAAATAACGCCAAGAAGCCATTTCGAGTCCAACAACATTTCCGCCGTAAGGTGCGTGTGCCGCGTATAATTCTAAAATTTTTTCTTTAGAATGACGAAATTCTAATCGAGTGGCAAGAATAATTTCGATTACTTTTTCGAAATAAGTACGTTTTTTATTTTTTCGAGACAAACGAATGACTTGTTGTGTCAAGGTACTTCCGCCACGAACTACTTTTCCTGCGCTTTGATTTTGTTGTATAGCTTTCACCATCGCTACAGGATTAAAACCCCAATGGTAATTGAAATGTTCGTCTTCAAAATAGACAATACATTTTTTAAATTTATCAGGAATACTATCTTTTGAAGGAAAACGCCATTGTCCATCGCGAGCAATTTTGGCTGCTAATAATTCGCCATCACTACTTTCGATTACTGTGGAATAAGGTTCTTCAAAAAGTGTTCTTGGCAAAGAAAAATAGTAAACCACAAGAAGAACAAATGCAATAGCAGATTTCTTTTTGTTGGTTTTAATGTATTTTAAAATGCGTTGAAGAAACGCTTGGAGTTTTTGTTTCATTTTTGTTTTACCGCAAAGGCACAAAGTTTTTTAGCAAGGTTCGCAAAGATTAGTTGATTAACCGCAAAGTTGATTTTTTTTTACACTTGATTCTCAAGCCTATTGAAATAAACTTTGCGAACCTTGCGCTTTCTTGGCGCCTTTGCGGTTAATAATTTATTTCACTACTTCAACCCATTGACCTTTAGTTCGAGCCAAGAATTCATTGTCATACATAGCTTCACATTGTAATCCTGGTAAGTAGTATTTACCTAAATACGATGCGTTTAATAAGATTTTGAAAGTTCTTGTTTCGCCACCACGAAGACTAAAATAGTAATTGGCTCTATCGTCACGAATGTCGATATAGTCAGCAACATTGAAAGTTGATTCACCAAATTCAGTATATCTAGTATTTACAATTTCAAATCCTGAAGGTAGAATTTGCGAAAGCGCAATGTTTTCTACTCGCTCGTTTTTACGATTTGTTAGTGTAACTTCTGCAATGAATTCTGTTCCTTGAGCTATTTTGGTTACTGAAATTGCTTTTCCTTTTCGGTTTTTGAAAACTACGTTGGCAGTCAAGTTGTTTTGAACAACATTTTCTTTTCCAACTGGAAGAATTCCGCTATTCAAGACACGAACGAATATAGTGTTATTCTTGTTGTTCTTAATCGTAACTGAATTAGTACCTGAAACTAAAGATAAATTTCGTTGAGCAACAGTTTTATTGGTATTAATCACAACTGATTTTCCTCCATTTGTATATTGAACCGAAACGCCTTTGCTACCATTACTTTGTGCAAATTTTGACATTGCGTATAATCCGTAAGCAGTTGTTTGTGTGCTCATCCATTCATTACTTGAAAGATTTTTTGCCAATTTTGTTGCCATTGCAAAAGCTTTTTGTTTTTGACCTAACAACACTAAAGTTTCTAAAGCCATCGCACGATTTCTTTCGTTTGAACCATAATAATAGTAGTAACCGTCTTCGTTTTGTTCGTCAATCATTGATTTGCTCAATAAGGCCAAACCTGCCGAATTTTGTTTGATAATTGCATAAGTTGCAGCCAAACGCAATTTACTTTCGTTAGAAATCCCAACCGTTTCACGAAGTCTGTTCATCGAAGCTAAATCGGCGGAACCTGCAAGAGCAAGAGTGTAGAGACGATAGGCTTGTGCAAAATCGTTACCATATTGTTTTTCAAAACGCCATTGTTTTGCCATTTTCTTTTGATAGGAAATCCATTTATTTTTGAAAGAAATTGGTAAAACATATCCTTTTTTCTCTGCTTCAATTAAGAAATGTCCTGCATAAGAAGTTCCCCAATCGTCTGCTTCAGCATTGCCTGGCCAATAGGCAAATCCTCCATTTGCAATTTGGAAATTTCCTAATTTTTGGATTCCTGCGGTTACATTTTTCTGAATTCGTTGTTTGTAAGTCGCGTCTAAATCCATTACATCATTCAAATACAATTGTGGAAAAACCGATGATGTAGTTTGTTCAACACAACCATGCGGATATTGAATCAAATAATCCAATCTTCGACTAAAATCGACTGTTGGAACCGATGAAACTTCCATTTTAGATTTGTTACTTCCGGTTACTCCAAATAAATCCCAAGAGATTTTCTTGCTGCTATTTGGTTCAATGATAATATCGGTGTAAGTTGTAGTTACTGGATTCGGATTAGTAACATCAATTTCAACATCATAAGTAGATTTTTCTTTTCCTGATGTGGCGATGATTTGTATTTTTCCAATTCCTGTGACATTTCCAACACTTAAATTGAAATACGCCATTTTTTCGTCTGGCTCTGTGAATTTTACAATTTGACTTGCTTTTCCAAGAACTCTAACAGCACTATTAGTTTTGATTTGAAGTGTTACATTTTTAATGTTTTTCTCTGTTGCAAAAAGCGTCACTGGAATCGTAACATTTTCTGAAGGAGAAATTTTTCGTGGCAACGAAGCCAAAACCATCAACGGACTTTTTACTTGCGTAGCTTTTTCAGCCATTCCGTAAGCGCTATTTTCTTTATTGGCAGCCACAACCATGGTACGAACGGAACCAATATATTTTGGAAGTTTTATTTTGTGCGTTTTAGAATCGCCTTTTCCTAATTCAAAGGGTCCGAAATACATCACAACTGGTTTGAAACGATTGGCTTTTTTAGCTTTTCCGCCACCTAAATCGGCATCACCACCAATGGCAAAAACTTGATTCACTTTTCCGCCATAAGCACCTATTACATCGTCATAAATATCCCAAGTTCTAACGCCTAATGCTTCACGAGTGTAGAAATTATCCCAAGCATTTGGAGTTTTGAAACGCGTTAAATCCAGCAAACCTTCATCAACTACTGCAATGGTATAAGTCATTGCTTTGCCTTGTTTTTCAGATACTTTTACATTCACCGTTTGCTCTGGACGAAGTACATTTGGCATTGAAATTTGTGGTTCTAAAACCGTGTTTTTATCGACAACTTCTATTGGAACAATTCCGTACATTCTTATAGGCGAATCGTTTTTAGTAGAAGCATGAGGTTGCAATAAAGTTACATTAAGATAAACATTTGGCGCCATTTCACCTGTAATTGGTAATTCGACAGAAGTTTCACCTTTTTTGGTTTTTGCCCAAAGTGTTTTTACGACTTTAGTTCCGTTTTCCACAGAAATTAAAGCTCTTCCGCCTTCACTTGATGGGAAGAATATTTTAGCAGTTTCACCAACAGCATATTTTTCTTTATCCGTTGAAAAACGTAACATTGTCGCGGCTTTTCCATCTTCGTTTTTAGAACGAGCTGACCAATAAGGCGAATCGATGTAAACTCTTGTTCCTGTGGCGTGACCATTATTTGGATCGGAAACACGAACTAAATAATTACCCCAATCGTTTTCTGGAACTACAAATGAAACGCTTGCTTTTCCTGAATAATCGGTAGAAACCCTAAAATTTTTGTAAGCAATTGTTGAAGTCGACGAACTATAATTAGACAAATTATCATTGGAAGCATCCCACCACCAACGTGACTCTAATTTGTAAATGCGAACATCTAGATTCTGAACTGATTTTGGTTTTCCATTTTCAGAAACGGCTACAATATCAAATCGGTTGGCTTTTCCGGTTTCTAATAAACCATATTTGTTAGGTTCTGGAGCTTTTACACCAATATAAGTCTGGTAAGGTGAATAAGTTGTTGAAGCCACATCAGTAGAAACATCGCCACCTTGTTCGTAGACTTTCGTAATGAAAGCAGCTTTCAACATTCCTGGCGCTTGACCTTGAAGCGTTGGTTTTATTGGAATCGATGCACGACCATTTCCATCCACTTTTCCTGAAAAAATATTGATTTCTTCCGTTGAAAAACTTCTTGTCGGATCATCAAAAACATATTTGTCAAATCCTTTGAACGTTGTAACTTGTTGGGAGAATTTGGCTTGAACTTCGGTTTTTAAATCTTTTGCAATAGCACCATGAAGCCATAACACTTGTATGTTATTGACATTGTTTTTGCTTGTAGAAAGCATCGTTCCATTAAAACTATTTTTAATTTTTAAACGATTGGGTTTTATGGTTTCAATTTTGATGCTTTTGTAAAAACGAGCGCCACCCACACTTACCACAGCTTCCCAATTTCCAGTTGGCGCACTAGATTGCGTTGGAACAATAAATTTATAATGACTTAAAGCCGTTCCTTTTTGAACCGATTGATACACGGTTTTTCCGTTTGGATCGTTTAGTTTTATTTTTATTGGATGATTTTCTGGTAATTTATTGGCATTATCATTCAAAATAAACGACAAATACAACGTGTCACCCGGACGCCAAACGCCTCGTTCACCATACAAATAACCTTTCAATCCTTTTTGTAATGTTTCACCAGAAACATCGAAGTTACTCAGTGAAAGCGAAAGTTCATCATCCAATTTCACATAAGTGCTTTGATCACCTTTAGTTACAATTGCGAAATAGGCAATTTTTTCTAATTGAAATGAAGCCATTCCATCACCATCCGTACTTGAATCGGCAATTTTTTGTTGTTGGTAATTGTATAAAGTTACGGTTGCACCAGAAATTGGATCAGTAGAAACAATATCGCTAACTGCAATTGTCACGGATTTATCTGTTCCACGTTTTGCAATTACACCTAAATCCGTTGCTAAAATATTGGTTCCAATGGTTGTGTTGTTGTAATAATAATAGTCGGTGCAAGGATCAAGACTTTCTCTGTAATCATAATCTTCTTCGTAGTAGTAATAGTCGTAATTGTTGCCGCTATAATTGACGTCGTCTTCGTTTTCTTCTTCAGAATCTTGATTTTCTTCTTCGTTATTTGGCGTTTCATTTCCGCATTTGTAAAGAGAATATTTCTTTTTGAATGAAAATTCTACACGATAAATCGCACCAGGTTCTGGAGTTACAATTTTGGAAATATCTAAAGCATAGGTATTCCATTTGGTGTAATCGAGAAGGTTGTTTTGTTTTAATTCTATGGTTTTTTTGGCGACCGATTGTCCTACTTGTTTTAGATTTCGGGTTCCGTTAAGTTCATTATTTTGCAAGAATTGCATGATGTTGTTTTTGTAAATTTTATACACTTTTACATCAACAGCATTCAAATTGGCAGCTTGAAAGTTAATTTTTAAATTATTAGAACTTGGTAAAATAGTACCGCTTTTTAGTAAGCGAACGGCTGGTTTTATTTGTTCAAATTGTAGTTTTTCAGAATAATTTTGCTTCATTTTGTAGCCGTATTCGCTTTCAATTCCTTGAAAAACTTCGACTAGTTTTGTTCCGGCAAACGATTGAACATTGGATTCTTCTTCAACAGCTTCAACTACTGGTGCAACATAAGCTACAGCCGAATCAACTGCAACAGCAGCAGTGTCAACAGCAACAGCGACCGAATCAACAGCAGCAGTTACACTTTCTGTGATAGTTTCAGTTGAATTTCCTTTATCTACTTCAGAATTTTTGGCCTCATTACTGAAAAACACTTTCAAAACGTTGCCCATTGTGGCAAATTTCAAATTGTTAGTATTTTCAATTGCGATTAATCCTTTAAAATCTTGATCTCTTTTTAATGGATCGGAGAAGTTTATCAATAAAGATTGGTTGTTTTCGTCACCAATTTTAATGTCTAAAACTTTGAATTGATTTTTGCCTGGAATTGGATATTTCACTTCACCTTCTTGCTCAATATCAGCATCATCGCCATCCCAAGCGATGGTAATTTCGCTGTCGTCATCGAAACGTTTTATTTTGTCAATTGTGAATTTGAATTCCGTTGAAGTACTTGTAGCTTTATCAAAAATAATTTTTAAATCATCACCATTTTGTGTTGCTTTCAATAGTTTTTGAGCGTCTTCAAATGATAAATTATCAGCGGTTTTAATAGTTCCGTTCAAATAATAAGTGTCTCTATCATAGGATTGTAAGTCTAATGTATTGACAATGAAATCTTGTTTGATGGTTTTTATCGAAAACTTAAAATCTTCTAGTTCTTTCGGCGTCTTATCATTGATTTGCGAAAGATGAAGCGTAATTTGATACAACGTATTTTGTTCCAATTTATCTTTTGGAATAAAAGCAATGGTATTGTTAGAAAGTGCTACCACTTTTCCTGAAATACTTGGAGAAATGTCGAACAAATCTTCGTCTAATTCTTGGTTGGGTTTCCAATCACTTTTATTGAATGCCAATTGCACACGAATATCGGAACTGACCGATACAAAACCAGAAGAAAAACTCGATATATAATCCTTGTATAAAGTGAAGTCGGAATCAAAATCGGCTGCCGATTTTTTAGAACAAGAATGCAATACAAAGATTGCAAGAAACAAACCGATTAACTTGCTGGTTTTCATAAAAGTAATGGAATTATTGGTTAGAACTTTTTGTCTTGAAAAAAATGCTTTTTTAACACTTTCAATTAATGCTATAACAGAAATAAATTTTAAATATTGTAGTAAATGTAAAATAAATTTTTGGACTATTTTTCTTGTAAAAAAAGGAATTTTTCTACTTTCTTTTTTCGGCAAAAAAACGCTTCATTAAGTCACCACATTCTTGAGCCAAAACACCTTGATTTACTTGAGTTTTTGGATGTAATTTTGTTCCTAAAGTTTGAAATCCGCGTTGTTCGTCTCGAGCACCAAAAACAATTTTTGAAATTTGACTCCAATACAAAGCGCCGGCACACATTTGACAAGGTTCGAGTGTAACATATAAAGTACAATCCTTTAAATATTTTCCACCAAGGAAATTGGCAGCAGCTGTTATCGATTGCATTTCGGCATGAGCCGTGACATCGTTTAATAATTCGGTAAGATTATGACTTCTTGCAATGACTTTGTTATCAATTACAATAATAGCACCAACAGGAATTTCGCCTTTTTCAAAAGCAGTTTCGGCTTCTTGCAAAGCTTTTTTCATGAAGTATTCGTCGGTGAAAATGTTTTCCATAGAACAAAAATAGGAATTCAATTCGTACATTTGCTACATGTCAGAAAATTTACTTCAAAACATCAATAATCCATCTGATTTGAAAAAATTAGAACCATCGCAATTGCCTCAATTGGCTAAAGAGTTGCGTGATTTTATTATTGATGTGGTTTCAGTAAAAGAAGGTCATCTTGGTGCAAGTCTTGGTGTGATTGAACTGACAATTGCATTGCATTATGTTTTTGATACGCCAAATGATTTATTGGTTTGGGATGTTGGTCATCAAGCTTATGGACATAAAATTCTAACTGAAAGAAAAGACATTTTTCATACCAATCGTCAACTTGGTGGCATTTCTGGATTTCCAAAACGTAGCGAAAGTGTTTATGATACTTTTGGTGTTGGACATTCCTCAACATCGATTTCTGCGGCTTTGGGAATGGCGATTGCTTCTCAGTTGAAAGGTGAAAATAAACATCATATTGCGGTAATTGGCGATGCATCAATCGCAAGTGGAATGGCGTTTGAAGGATTAAATCATGCTGGAGTTACCGATGCAAATTTGCTAGTAATTTTAAATGATAATGCAATCGGAATTGATCCAAGTGTTGGTGCCTTGAAAAATTATTTGACATCAGTTAAGGAAGGAAAAAACCCGAAGCAGAATAATATGATAAAGTCGTTGAACTTTGATTATTCTGGACCAATTGACGGACATGATTTTGAGGCTTTAATTTCGGAATTGGAACGATTGAAAAAAGTAAAAGGGCCAAAGTTTTTGCATATAATTACTACCAAAGGTAAAGGTTTGCAACAAGCCGAAGAAGATCAAGTGAAATATCATGCACCTGGAAAATTTGATAAAACTACTGGAGAAATTCATCCAAAATCGGAAGAACATTTGCCTCCAAAATTTCAAGATGTTTTTGGTTTAACTTTAGTTGAATTGGCTACAAATAATCCAAATATTATTGGAATTACACCTGCAATGCCAAGTGGAAGTTCATTAAAGTTCATGATGGATGCTTTTCCTGACAGAGCTTTTGACGTTGGAATTGCAGAACAACATGCTGTGACTCTTGCAGCCGGAATGGCAACGCAAGGAATGGTAGTCTTTTGCAATATCTATTCTACTTTTTTGCAACGCGCTTACGATCAAGTGATTCATGATGTGGCTTTGCAGAATTTACCTGTGATATTTTGTTTGGATAGAGCAGGATTGGTTGGAGAAGATGGCGCAACGCATCATGGCGTTTTTGATTTGGCGTATTTGCGATGCATTCCAAATATGATTATTTATGCTCCTAAAGATGAAATCGATTTGCGAAACATATTGTATACTGCTTCATTAGGATTGAATCATCCAATTGCTATTCGATATCCAAGAGGAAGAGGAAAGTTTGCAAATTTCAGAGAACAGATTTCAGAAGGCAGATTTCAGAATGTTGAAATTGGGAAGGCACATTTGTTGAAAAGAGGAACTAAAATTGCGGTTTTATCTACGGGTTTTATCGGTAACAATGTAAGTTTGGCTTTAGATAAAATTGCAAATGCTAATGAAATTGCTCACTATGATTTTGGATTTGTAAAACCATTAGACGAAAAGTTGTTGCATGAAATTTTCAATTCATTTGACATCATAATAACTATTGAAGATGGAGCAATCAAAGGTGGATTTGGTTCTGGAATTATCGAATTTGCATCTGAAAATAATTATAAAAACACCATAAAAACGCTCGGAATACCTGATGATTTTATCGAACACGGAACAGTAGAAGAGTTGCAACAAATGTGTAAAATTGACGTTAAAAGTTTAGAAAAATTATTGTCTGAATTATAAGAATAAAAAAAGCGACTTACTAAACAATAAGTCGCTTTTGAATTTAATAAACTAAAAAACTAATTTTTAATAATTTTTTGAGTGAAGTTAACATTGTCACCATTCACTTTTAAAATGTACATTCCAGATTGTAAGGTGTTTAAGTTTAATGATTTCTCAGTATTAAAATCTTCATTTTTATATTCAGTTACTATTCTACCATTGATATCAATAACTTGAATGTTTACTTTACCTACATAGTTGTTGATTCTTATGTTTAACAAGTCGTTTGTTGGGTTTGGATTGATTTCAATCTGATAGTTTGTTGAATTATTATTTAACAGATTTTCAGATTGTTTGCTTGATACTGTTGGCGGAGTCCATGGTGGGATTACACATGGATCCGCTAATACAGGAAAGGAAATAGTTCTTGAGCATCCATTTGTCATAGTTGCAGTACAAACAACATTATAAGTAGTTTTAGTTGGGTAGCAGTGATCAACATAGTTGCCTGTTGGACCACTGGTAGTACCATCACCAAAGTCAAAATTGAAAATTACAAAACCATCACAAAAATCTGACATTGTTGACTGTTCAACACCTATTGCAGTACCACCTGTATCTGAGATATTTGTGTAATAACTTGATGTTAAATCATCCAAACAAGCACAGCTTGCTGTACAAAGTGAAGTTATAATTAAAGTTCTAGTTACTGAGCAACCACCTGCTTGTGTTATTGTAAGTTTTAATGTTGCAGGAAGTGATGTCCATTTTATTATTGGAGTTGCACTAGCACTTGTTGTACCGCTCATAAAAGTACCAGAGCCACTCATAATTTGCCAAAACGCCGTTTGATTAGAAGCTAAAGTTGTTGAATATGTTTTGGTAGCATTTGCAGTTTGTGATGTGCATGCTGTTGAAGTTCCTGTAATATAAGCTTGTAAAACTCCAACAGATATCGTTGAGGTAGACGAACAAGTGCCTGCATTTGTAATTGTAACTTTAAGTTTTGCAGGTAAGGTTGTCCAAGTAATGGTTGGGGTAGCAGTAGTTCCATTGGTGATAGTCCCAGCACCGCTTGTGATAGTCCAAGTAACAGTTTGTCCGGTAGTTAAAGCAGGAATGCTGTAGGAATTTGAGTTTCCAGCTGTAGTGCATGAAAAACTATTTCCTGTTATAACAGGTATTGCTGGAGTTTGTACAACATTTGTATTACAATAGATTGTAACTAAGCAACCGGATGAATTTGTATATTTATAGGTGATTGTATTAACCCCTAACGGAGCTACTGTAGTATTAAAATTGTAGGCTCCACTTGGGAATAAAGAAACTCCTGTACCACTAAAAACACCGGTTGTTGGTAGTCCTGACAAATAGCTTCTTAAATCAGGTACCGGTTGATTTCTGCAGATTGTTGTTGGAAGTGTAAATGTACCTCCGTTTAATGGAATTAGACTCACATTATCAATATAATAATATTGTCGTATGTAATTGTTTGGGTTTGATTGGATTGTGTAATTACAATTGTGAATGTTAAGTGGGGATTGAATATTTGGTTGATATTGTATATTAGATAAAGCACCAAGATATAAAGTGTTTTCCAGTCCTGCACTCGTTGTGAAATTTAACAATATTTTTTGCCAACCTTCTGTTTTAGTTGAAAATATTGAGTACTCTTTGAACATATTTTGGTTGTCAATTGGAATAACGCCATATCCTGGAAAAGTTTGAAAGGTTGGAGATAAAAGAGCTTGAAATTTAATTGTCGAATCATTTAAACCTTCTGCTAAAGAGACATCAAAACTAAGTTGGTAATTTGTATTTGGTAGTAGTGGTGTTGATAACCTTGTTTTTATAACTTCAGAATTTGTTAATGAAGTCCACGGTGAATATTGTACTGTCATCCCAACATACCCTTTGTTTGATGAAATATTATCAGTTTCATACCCTACAAAATTGCATGGTATATGACCAAGAATAGAAGGGTTATCTACATTAAAATAATCGGCTCCATTATTGTAATTAGCATTTGCATTTGACCACCCACATGCGGTTTCTATAGTTCCTAAACTGTTGCTAAGGGCTGTATGAGTTTCGAAATCGCCATTAATAACTAAATTACAAACAGAAGGAGTTGCACAATTTGAAATATCATTAACATATACATATATATACGTAATGTTGCCTTTAAGTCCATTTACATTTAAAGGAACATATCTCAATAAGTGTAAACCAGTAACAGCACTTCTAAAAGTTGTGGTTCCAGCTATTGTATTTATTACAGCAGTTGTATCAAATACATCCTGTAAACATTCAAATCCAGTAGCATTTGGATCGTTTGCTAGGATTTTTAAATTAGCATCTGTAGCACTATTAATTATAATATCAGATGATCCATTTCCTATATATTTATAAGTTCCATTAGCATTTATGCCATCATTTAATCCTGCTACTGGAATTCCTGTTAGAGGTGTAGTGTAAGTTGCAGAACCATTAAAAGTTGTACTAGTCCCAAAACTACTATTTACAGTATATCCCATTTCTACTAAAGCATTTTTTTCTTGAATGGTATAAAATCTTCTCATAATACCTGCTCCTATGGATGAATTCATTACAAAATTGCCTGATGTACAAGATGAATTAAAATGACTTAAACTACTCCCAGTAGCAAATACACTTGGGGTGTAAGTAGCAACTGTTGTAGCGCCAATATATTTTATTGCATTTGAGCAGGTTGTAGATGTTAGTGTGGAACTATTAAAAGTATAATTATACATAGGACTACATGCACCAGTATTGCTAATCAAAGTGTTTGTATTTGTGCTATTTTTTAATTTTAAATCATATCGAGTATAGTAATTAAATCCTGTACCTAGTCTTGAAGCTCCATTACTCTCTATTAAACTGGTAAAGCCTATCGCATGTGTTATTTCGTGCAACGCTACCGAATACAAATCAGTATTAGAAATAGTTGTAGCCGTTAAGCTTGTGTTCCAATTTACTGTACCATCAAATCGAAAAGCAACCATTCCATGATAGAAGGTGCCAGTAGTTGTAGCATTAGTATTCGAAGGATCTATAGCTAATGGTGAAACTACATTTTTATAAGAATCATCACCAATATGAATTGTTTTCCAAATTTCGTTGTCTACAATACCCCCAAAGCCAGCAGTAGTGTTATAAGGTACACAGTAGAAAGATGATGCTAATCCTACCGCATTCGAAGGAACACCTGTTATATTAGCCATATTTCTAACCCAAATATTAACCTTTTTACCTGAAGTTGTTAATGGTGAATTTATAAAGTTTGATAAATCTGTAAAAACTCTTGTTATAACATTTCTACGATTAATATAATCAGTATCAGTTGTGTTTAAACCACATCCATCTTCTAAATATAAATCAAAATAACCACAATGTAAAGGCGTAGTAGAGGTGCCAAGCATGGCATTCGTTATTTTTGCATATTTTACTGGTTCAATTTTTATATCAGATAGTTTGTATTTATTACCGTAATGATCAAATACATTATCCATCACTCCGTTAGGACTTAAATCGTTGTTTATTCCATTTGGTAGTATCTGCCCATAACTGACAAATCCAAGAATCATAAAATAAAAATAAAATAGTTTTTTCATGTTGTGTGTTTTATAGTTAATTTATTAAATGTAAGAAAATTATTTCACCCTTATTTAATCTTAATGTTATTTAATTAACAGGATATTAACAAAAAAACTCCGTTTAGAAATAAACGGAGTTTTAAAAAAGAAATAAAGTTAACTTTAGTTTTTAATAATTTTTTGAGTAAAGTTTAGGTTATCGCCACTAACTTTTAGAACATACATTCCCGCTTGTAAGTTGTTTAAGTTTAATGATTTCTCAGTGTTGAAATCTTCATTTTTAAATTCACTTACTATTCTTCCATTGATGTCTATTACTTGAATGTTTACTTTACCTACATAGTTGTTGATTCTTATGTTTAACAAGTCGTTTGTTGGGTTTGGATACACTCTAAATAATTCGTTATTCTCAAAATAATCAACACTTAAAGTACAATTTGGACCTGTAGGAAACGCATCAAAATTTTCGACTTGATCATCACAATCTTGATTACTTCCTGCAGAAGCATTTAAACCAACACCTCTTCTTCTAAAAACTTCAGCAATCATACAATAATCTTGTCCGCCTGTTGTGGCTTGATCTGCAGCAAACAAGGCATCTCTTGCCGATACAACTGTTGGGCTACAGGGTTGTAATTTAAGTCCATCAAGCACTAATCTCATTACTTTGTTGTTACCACCGGTGCCTGTATATTTATTGTCATCATAGCCGTATTTTTGAATATAAGCCCAGTTTAAATCCCAAAGCACTGTTGCCCAAAAATCACCATTTACATATCTAAAGGAAGTATCTGCTGGGTCTGATGGAATCGCAGAATTAGAATCATTATAAGTAAGAGGATTGATAGTCATATCTGTAGAATAAGGATAAGATCGTAAACCACCTCCGTCTGGATCTTGATTAATTACAAATGTTGCTAAACCTCTTGGTGTTTCACCAACATCACCTGGCTTTATCTGCATCATCATGGCAAACCAATCAGACCATCCTTCACCCATTTGATCATAATTTTGAAGGCAGCTAGAATTTAATCTTCCTCCAGCCAATCTTGTAGAAATCCCATGACCATATTCGTGAGCAATAACACCATTATCTAAATCACCATCAGTATTAACAAAAAGATTCAAAGGTGTATCAGACTGAATTTTTGCATTTACTGTTTCTCCATTTTTTAATTTTGTGATGATAGCCTCTCCATTATTTAATGAAACACTGATTACTGGGATAGTAATGTTTGCATCTGCTCCTGACATACCAACACTTGAATTTGGTGCTGTAGTGTCATTGTTTACAATAATTACAGCAGTTGCACCGGCATTTTTTGCATTTAATGCTTTATCTGCAAAGGTGCAAGGATTTCCACCATTGGCTACAGAAGTAGATCTTCTAATAATTGTAATATTTCCATTAATGGCTGCTGCGTTTGTTGCCGCAGCACAACCGTCAGCATTGTCAGTCTGTCCAACATCGGGTGTTCCGTCATCATAAAGCACTATATTTGATTGAATCATTGCAGGTGCTACAGGTACATTCACATGACCTGGATTAAAGCCATTATCTGTAGTATATTTTGCTCCAGCAATATCAGATGGAGAATTAACGGTTAATAATTGAGTTACTTTTCTATAACTCCATAAAAACATTCTCATCGTTCCACTAGTTCCATCAACA
The DNA here is from genome assembly GCF_054776075.1 of Flavobacterium koreense. Taxonomy (NCBI): domain Bacteria; kingdom Pseudomonadati; phylum Bacteroidota; class Flavobacteriia; order Flavobacteriales; family Flavobacteriaceae; genus Flavobacterium; species Flavobacterium koreense. Next base: position 160,657 of record NZ_BAAHCF010000002.1, read on the forward strand.
TTAGCACTAAAATTAGCATTGTTTAGCGATTGAGGACTTGCTGTTGATCCATACTGGGCATTTGCATAAACTGCATCAGAGCCTGATGAACTTGGAATACCGTAATTATTATCTTGATAGTTCCCATTAACTTCGTTAAAACCATATCTGTGCCATACATCATGCATTATGTTATTCATGTAAAACAAGTTTGTTACTGATGCATCGATGTAAGTATTTGCAGCAACTGATGTTCCTGCATAAGCGTAATCGAAAGATAAACCAGCACCGCCATTCGGCGCATAACCGTTTGCTGTTGTAGTCGTAGAATATGGTAAATTCGTTTCAAGAGCTGTTTGACTTTCTGTTCCGGTATAGTTAGCCCTAGCCCAAACGTTATTACCACGTGTATAAGTATATTTTAAAGATGCAGTTGTTCCTGTTAAAGTATTTGCATCATGCCAACCTTTGGGTGATGAAAGAGCATTTTCAGGATTTGAAATTAATTGTCTATTTGTGTGGTTAGGACTTTCAAAATTAAAAGGAACAACTCTGTAGGATCCACCTTGAACCTGCACAATTGGCAAAGCATTGGATTCCTTATAAATATCTTTGTAAAATGAAAAGTTTGAAGATTGTGCTTCGCAATTATGATTATAAAAATTACAAGAGATGACCATATCTTTTTTTACTAATAATTGTCCTGTTGTTGCATCAATTCTAATGCTCCACAAATGAGAACCATTAGAAGTAGGTATTGTATAATCCCAAGCTAATTTTAACGTATTTTCTATGGGTTGAAAAACCAATTCAGCTTTTATTCCTTCATCGATACCATTAGAGATTTTGAATTCGTTGGCACTAATAGTTTCAACAATTTCTCCATTTGTATTTATTTCATTTAATTCTAAAAAACCTTTAGATAAAGCATTTAATACTGACAAATTTGGAGTTGTCGTATTGATTTTTTGACTTATATTTGAAATAAATCCATTTTCAATATTAATTACTTCATTGTTCTTAATCCATGCATTTGATAGACCATTAAAAACTTCAATACCTTGATATCTTTGTTTAATCCAATAGGTGTCAATTTTTGTGGACTCTGAATTTCCTGTACTCTCGACAATCCAATCACTAATGTCTTGGTCGCTTAAATTATATTTTGCTTTATTCTGGTTTAGGTAGGCTTGAATTTTTGCTTTATTTTCTTGAGAAAAACCTAAAACAGTAAACAAAATCATCAGTAAAAATGTAATTTTTTTCATAATTTTATTTTGTAGTTTTTTTATAGGATAACAAATCTAATTTAATTTTCATATAAAAGCAACTATTTTGCATGAAAATCATAATTTTAACAAATTTTATGCAGTAATTATTTTATTATATAACAATGCTTTACCATCTGTTAACATAGAAATGAAATGGCAAATGTGCAATAATCGTTCGTATAATGATTCTTTTTCAACATGATGTTTTTCCGGTAAAATCTTTAATAATAGTTTATCATAATTGGTAGCTTTTCCCTCATAATTGTTGTTATATGCCGTTATGAATTTGTCTAATAAGTTATTAATCATTTGATAGCCTGAAAGTTCTTTCTCGATTACTTCACGACTTTGATAAATATTTTTCACACTCAGTTTGATAATATCATCAATTTGTGCTTTGTATTTACTTTTATCTGTTAATGCATATGGGAATTGGCCTTTAAGAATTGCTTCTTCATTTTCTATAAATATACGAACGGCATCATTAATTAGATTTCCAATAGCTAAAGCACGTAAATAGCTTATTCTATCTTCTTTTGTAGTAAGTGTTTGATATTTATTAGTATCGATAGTATCTTTTACCAATTTGATTAAATATTCTAAAGCATAATCTTCTGACACTAATCCGAGATTTATTCCGTCTTCAAAATCAATTATAGTGTAGCAAATATCATCGGCAGCTTCAACCAAATAGGCGAGAGGATGTCTTTCATAACCAATGTCATTCCCCGATTTGTTTGCAATTAATCCCAATTCATTGGCAACTTCTTTGAAAAATTCTTTGTCGGTTTGAAAGAAACCATATTTTTTATCAGCAATATTGGAAGTTGGTTTTTTGGGCAAACTTTCTTTCGGATATTTGATAAAAGCTCCTAAAACTGCGTAAGTCAATCGGATGCTTCCTTCTATTCCAGGTCGTGAACTTGTTAAAACAGAAAATCCGTTAGCATTTCCTTCAAAATCTATTAAATCTTGCCATTCTTTATCGGTAAGTTGTTCTTTGTATTTTTGACCTTTTCCGATAGAAAAATATTCACCAATGGCTTTTTCACCTGAATGTCCAAATGGTGGATTTCCAATATCATGAGCTAAGGAAGCTGCTGCGACAATGGCTCCAAAATCATTAGCTTGATAACCATGTATTTCTTGTAAATGTGGATATTTTTCAATGATTTTTTTCCCAACCAATCGTCCAATAGAACGTCCAACTACTGAAACTTCTAAACTGTGTGTCAATCGCGTATGAACAAAATCGGTTTTTGACAACGGAATGACTTGCGTTTTATCTTGCAAACTTCTAAAAGCTGATGAAAAAATAATTCTATCATAGTCAACTTCAAAACCCAAACGTGTATCGTCTTGCTCTATTCGTAGTCGTTTTCCTTTGTCGCCTTGACGTTTTAAAGATAAAAGTTGTTCCCAGTTCATCATTTAATATTAGATATTTGATTTTAGATATTAGATATTTTTTTTCATGCAAACGCTATTTTCAACGCCTTGATATTGTCCAAAGTTTTCAATGACTTCATATCCTGATTTTTGATATAAATAGATAGCATCTTTTTGCAAATGACCCGTTTCTAATAAAGAAGTTTTGTAATTTTCTTCTTTTGCCCAAGTTTCTAATTCCGTTAAAACTTTGGTTGCAATTCCTTTTCCGCGGTGTTCAGGTAATGTAAACATTCGTTTCATTTCGGCAGTTTCAGCATCATATTCTTTGTAAGCACCAATTGCAATTGGAATTTCACTTTCATAGACAATTAAGGCGTTTTTCAATAAACTCGATTTATTAAATTGCGAATAAAAGGCATGATCTTCACCATCAAGAATTGCCAAATAAGCATCCAATTGAACTACTAGTTTTTCAAAATCTGGATTATCCGAGGTTGTTCTTTTGAAGGTAAGCATTGCAATTATTTTTTATCATTTGCTAAAAAGAAATGGCGCGATTTTTTTGGATATTGGTTGTAACTTTTATCACTCGGATTTGCAATAACCGATTTGATATTGATTTCATCTCCTAATTTAAAATCCTTAACAACCATTTGATAATCTAATAAATATTCGCCACAGAAATAATTTCCGTTTTCGTCTTTTTCTATAATTCCTGTGTAAACTCCTTTTTCTTTCATGCTGAACTTGTTTCAGTATCGCTACTATTTTTTTATTTGATTTCAAAGATAATTAAAAAACAAAACAGCCATCGAAATGATGACTGTTTAAGTTGATTAATTATAATTATTTTTTATATTTAGCTATAATTTCTTTAATTACTTCGCTGGTTAGTTCATATCCTTTTTGTTGTGGCCAACCTTCCCATCTAACAATGCCATCTGGATCAATTAACACACAATGAGGGATGCCTTTTACAACATAACTATCGTTTAATCTTTTACTTGTGTCAATTGCGCTGTAATATTCAATTTTAGGATTGATTTGAGTTAAAACCTTTTCTTTAGTTTCGTCACTTATTCCTATCACAATTAAATCTTTTTCAAATTCTTTTTGAAATGAATTTAATTCAGGAATGGCTCTTTTACATGGTCCGCACCAAGTTGCCCAAAAATCTATTAATACAAATTTTCCTTTCAATTCAGGTTTGTCAGAAATCCACTCTTCAACAACAAAAGCAGGTGCTTCTTTATCTTGAAATGATTTTGCCCAAAGTCTTTTTTCTTGAGCTTCTGAAATCAGACTGAAAAACAAGAATAATATAATTGTGATTTTTTTCATTTACTTGTTTTTTACGAACCACACATTTCACAGTCGTCCGGACCAGCATTTTTTGCCATTTCAATCATTGCTCTGTATTCTTCGGCTGTCATTTCTACCGGTTCGTTTAGTACTGCAATTGGTTGTAATGGTTCAGTGATAGCATTTATTTCTGCTGCAGGTTGCTCTTGAACTTCAATTGGTTCGGCTTTTTTATCATTATTTAAAGTAAACTTGATGGCATCAACCGCAGCTTTTGTTCTTAAGTAATACATTCCTGTTTTTAAACCTGATTTCCATGCGTAGAAATGCATCGAAGTCAATTTAGCATAATTAGCATCTTGCATAAACAAGTTCAACGATTGCGATTGGTCAATAAAGTAACCTCTTTGACGACTCATATCGATGATGTCTTTCATAGACATTTCCCAAACTGTTTTGTAAAGTTCTTTCAAATCTTGTGGTACTGATTCTATTTTTTGAACCGAACCATTGTGACGCATAATTTCTTGCTTCAAGGTTTCGTTCCACAATCCTCTTTCTACTAAATCGTTTAGTAAGTGTTTGTTAACTACAATAAATTCTCCTGAAAGTACTCTTCTTGTATAAATATTAGAAGTGTAAGGTTCAAAAGCTTCGTTGTTTCCAAGAATTTGTGATGTTGAAGCCGTTGGCATTGGTGCAACCAACAATGAATTTCTAACACCATTTGCTAAAACTTCTTTTCTCAAACCTGCCCAATCCCATCTTCCAGAAAGTTCTTCGTCTTTAATATTCCATAAATTATGTTGAAATTCACCTTTAGAAATCGGCGAACCTTCATATGAAGAATAGGGTCCTTCTTGTTTAGCCAATTCCATAGAAGCAGTTACTGCTGCAAAGTATAATGTTTCAAAAATATCTTGATTCAATTGTTTTGCTTCGTCACTTGTAAAAGGCATTCTCATCATAATAAAAGCATCAGCCAAACCTTGAACACCAAGACCAACAGGACGATGACGCATGTTAGAGTTTTCAGCTTCTATTACAGGATAGTAATTTCTGTCGATAACTTTATTTAAGTTTCTTGTTACACGTTTAGTTACATTGAAAAGTAATTCGTGATTGAATTTTCCGTTTTCAACAAACATTGGTAATGAAATAGAAGCTAAGTTACAAACTGCAACTTCATCTGCAGAAGTATATTCCATAATTTCAGTACACAAGTTAGACGAACGAATAGTTCCCAAATTCTTTTGGTTCGATTTTCTGTTCGCTGCATCTTTATATAACATATATGGTGTTCCAGTTTCAATTTGTGATTCTAGGATTTTTTCCCAAAGTTCACGTGCTTTTACTGTTTTTCTTCCTTTTCCTTGTGCTTCATACGAAGTATATAATGCTTCAAATTCGTCACCATAAACATTGTCTAATCCTGGACATTCGTTTGGACACATTAAAGTCCAAGTTGAATCTGCTTCTACACGTTTCATGAACAAATCTGATGTCCACATGGCGAAGAATAAATCTCTAGCACGCATTTCTTCTTTTCCTGTATTTTTTTTCAAATCCAAGAAATCGAAAATATCGGCATGCCAAGTTTCTAGGTAAATCGCAAAACTTCCTTTACGTTTTCCTCCACCTTGATCTACATAACGTGCAGTATCATTGAATACTCTCAACATCGGAACAATTCCGTTTGAAGTTCCATTTGTGCCACGAATGTAGGAACCGGTTGCGCGAACATTATGAATTGCTAATCCAATTCCACCAGCTGATTGCGAAATTTTTGCCGTTTGTTTCAACGTATCGTAAATTCCATCAATGCTATCATCTTTCATAGTTAATAAGAAACAAGATGACATTTGAGGTTTTGGTGTTCCAGCGTTGAACAATGTTGGTGTCGCGTGTGTAAAGAATTTTTTCGACATTAAATCGTAAGTTTCAATAACTGATTCAAGGTCGTTTAAGTGAATTCCAACAGAAACACGCATTAACATATGTTGTGGTCTTTCAACAATTTTACCGTTGATTTTTAATAAATACGAACGCTCTAAGGTTTTGAAACCAAAATAATCGTAGTTAAAATCACGGTTATATATAATGTGAGAATTTAAAAATTCTGCATTTTCTTGAATTACATTGTGAACTTCTTCCGAAAGCAATGGCGCTTCTTGATTGGTTCTTGGGTTTACATAATGGTACATTTCATTCATCGTTTCAGAGAATGATTTGTTGGTGTTTTTATGTAAATTTGATATTGCGATTCTTGCTGCTAATTGAGCGTAATCAGGATGCGAAATCGTCATTGACGCTGCTGTTTCTGCTGCAAGATTATCTAATTCTGACGTAGTTACTCCATCATACAATCCTTCAATTACACGCATGGCTACTTTTACAGCATCTACTCTGTCATTTAAACCATAGCATAGTTTTTTAATTCTATCGGTGATTTTGTCAAACATTACCGGCTCTTTGTGGCCGTCTCTTTTTACTACGTACATAAGTTTTTGTGTTTTGTGAAATAGAAAATCCCTTCGCTATTTCGGGTTATTTGTAATAGTTTTTTGTTTTGCCACGAAGACGATAAGTCACAAAGTTTTTTTTTAGTTTTTTAAAAGAATATAATTATAGACTCTACAAATCCTTAATTTTCTTTGTGTCTTGGCGTCTTTGTGGCTAATTTTTTCCGTGACTTTTTATTAAAAATCAGCGTCGAAACTAATTTTGCTTGCTTCAGAATCAGAATTCATTACACCAGCTTTTTGGTATTCAGCCACACGTTTCTCAAAGAAATTTGTTTTTCCTTGAAGCGAAATCATGTCCATAAAATCGAATGGATTCGAAGAGTTGTAAACTCTATCGCAGCCTAATTCTACTAATAATCTATCGGTAACAAATTCTAAATATTGTGTCATCAAAGTCGCGTTCATTCCAATCAAACTTGCAGGAAGTGATTCGGTGATGAATTTTCTTTCGATGTTTAAAGCGTCAGTTAAAATTTCTGTGATTCTTGCTTTAGGAACTTTATTTACTAAATGGTGGTTGTGTAAATGCACAGCAAAATCACAATGCATTCCTTCGTCACGAGAAATTAACTCGTTAGAAAAAGTTAAACCTGGCATTAAACCACGTTTTTTCAACCAGAAAATTGAACAAAAAGAACCTGAGAAGAAAATTCCTTCTACAGCTGCAAAAGCAATCAATCTTTCTGCAAAAGAATCTGATTCTATCCATTTTAAAGCCCATTCTGCTTTTTCTTTAATAGCAGGAAAAGTTTCTATCGCATGAAAAAGTTCATATTTTTCTGCTTCGTCTTTTACGTAAGTGTCAATCAATAACGAATAAGTTTCGCTATGAATATTTTCCATCATTAATTGAAATCCGTAGAAAAATTTAGCTTCAGGATATTGTACTTCACTTACAAAATTTTCTGCAAGATTTTCGTTTACAATTCCATCAGATGCTGCGAAGAACGCAAGAATGTGTTTGATGAAGTATTTTTCATCAGCATTCAACTTATTATTCCAATCATTCAAATCGGTGTGTAAGTCAATTTCTTCAGCAGTCCAAATGCAAGCTTCTTGTTTTTTATACCATTCCCAAATATCTTGATGCTTAATTGGGAAAATTACAAAGCGATCTTTATTTTCTTGAAGGATTGGTTCTACGAAAGACATAATTATGGTTTTTATTAAGGTTTTTTTAACTTATTTCAACTGTTACAAAGATTGATAATTTTAAACGAAAAAGAAAGTCAAAGTTATTGACAATCGGCTTTAGTTTTTAACAATGTGTAGGAATACTACTAATTTTTACTTTTTCATAACTATTTGTTTAACAATAGTTTACAAACGTCAAAAAATGAAAAAACCCCTAAAAATAAGGGATTTATAAATTTTTACGATAAGTTTTCGTAATGTTTTTGAAAGGAAATTTTAAGTAAAAAATTAAACAAAAAATGCAACTTTCGATAGGTTGAAAGTTGCATTTTTAAATTTTCTAAGAATAGAAAGATTTACTCTTCTTGCTCAGCATCAATATACGTTTTGTTTCCGTTTTTATTGATGTAATATTTTCCACCTCTTGGTCCAGTGAATACTTTTTTACCTTTATATTTTCCAGTTACTTTATCAGCAACTTTTTTCTCTGCAGTTTTAGAAGCTGCAGTTTCTTTCATATCTTCTTTTTCTTCAGCTGCAGTTTTTTTAACTTTAGCTGCAGTTTTATTTGCAGTAGCTTTTGCTTTTCCTTCAGTAGCTTTCGCTTTTCCAGTTGCAGAAGCTTTAGTTTCTTTAGCTTTTGACTCAGCATCTTTGAAACGTTTGTCTACAGTTCCGTCTTTTTTAAGTTTTGTAGCTTTTTCTTCTGTTTCTTTTTTAGCTTTTGAAGTTTTAGCTTTTGCGTCTTTTGTAGTTTTAGTTGCTTTTTCTTCTACTTCTTTTTTAGCTTTAGAAGTTTTTGCTTTAGCATCTTTTTCTGTTTTTTTAGCTGCTTTTTCTGCATCTTTCTTAGCTTTAGCTTTCTCTTGTTTTAGTTTATCAGCTTTTTCTTTTTTAGCTTTTACTGCTTTTTCAGTTTTAGCTTTAGTTTTTGATGCTTTTTCTTTTACATCTTGTGCAAAAGTTGTGTTCGAGAAAATAAACACTAAGCATAATAAAATTAGTTTTTTCATTGTGAATTCGAAATTAGGTTATTAAAGTTTAAAATTAACGAATTTATTATTAACAACAATTATTCCAATATTATTTTTTTGATGTAGAACTATGTTTACACTAAAAGAATGCTCTCAATTGAACATTTCCTGTATGTATAGCATTGCTAGTATCAGATTTTCGTCCTTGATAGTTAATGTTAATGTCCAAATATTGTGTTAGATTTTTCTGTAAAAGTAAGCGCCAAGTACTGTTTTTACCAGGTTGTAATCCTTCAAGCATTTGAAAAGCAACAGGTGAAAGTGCGTTTCCAATGAACTCATTGTTATAAAGCGAGAATTCTCCATTGGCTGTAAATTTATTGTCGCTTGAATAATTAAACGAAATTCCGAAGCGTTGCTGTTTTAAAGATTCGAGTAAGTTTATAATGTTTTCTTTGTTTTTGTATTCATAAAACAGCGACAAACTTTTATTGTTCGAAAATAAATAGGAGATTTTGGGTTCTACAGCATAAGAATTCAATTCAAAGTTTCGTGTGGCATAATTATCTGAAATACTCTCGGAGTTTGAAACAGAAGAATCTAAATTAAATAACCAACTTTTTTTCACCAAATGTGCGTATTGCAACTGATTAGACTGTGTTGTGTTTTCTTGAGAACCGATAGACAACAACGTTTTTACTCTTCCATTTAAATGAGTGTATGTTAATGAGTGACGCTGCTTGCCTCGATTGTAAAACAAACTATTTCTAAAATTGGTATTGAGTCCAAGTAAATTATCTTCGCTAGTTGAAAACGGATTTAGATTAAAATTATCATTATCGCGTTGGATTTTTCTGTCTAATGAAAATGAAGTTTGGTTATAAAAAAAGGAGAGTAGTTTCTTGAAACCTTTATTGTTAATCCATTTGGATGGACTTAAAGTTACCGATTGTGAAAATTTATTTTGATGGGTTTTTACAAAAATTTGATTTGGAAGAAAAACACGAACATACTTTGCTTGATCTGGAAAAGCAGCGATTTCAAACTCTTGAAGCTCTTGAATTCCGTTGTTGTTGTAATCATTCCACATGTAAACTCCTTGTCCGGGATTAACCTCTAAATAAGTGAATTCCTGCTGAGCAATGGTTCCTGAAGCAGTTTCGTAGGCAACTGTGGTTTGAATTAACTGGTTGAAAAAATTATCATTGTAAAGCAATCTAGAATTCAATGATGGTTCTGTTGGAATAGTTGCATCGGTATATTTTAATCTTCGATAATTTACAAAAAGCGATAAGTTAGTTTTCTTATTTTGAATTAATTTTGATTTCAAATAATAAGAATCAGAAGTATTTACTCTTTGCAAAATTCCTAATTGTAAACTGTCGTTTTTTCGATTCAAATAACCAATTTCAGCGTAAACTTTTGTACTATCACCACGACCAATAAACGCTCCATATTCAGAAAAACGTTGACTTAATGTGGTAAATTGATTTGTGGCAACCAATTGTTCCTGATTGTCTTCAAGGTTAAAACTTCCACCAATCCAATTCTTTTTATAATGTAATTTTGCTCTAGTTTGATTTCGGACAAAGTCAGTATTTGAAATAGTCCCGGAGCTTTTCATGAAACTAGAATTTTGCTGAACAACTAATTTTTTATGTTTGAAACTTCCTTGAACAATATGTCGTGTTCCTGAAAAATTATTGGTAAAATCTAGTTTTTCTAGTTGATATTTGGCAAATCCTTTGGTTTTAAAATCAAAATTCAAACCTGAAACCAACAAACTTTGATTACCAGAAATGGTTGTTAAATTCCAATCACGATTGAATTCTATATTGAATAATCGTTCAATAGTCTTGAAATTTTGTTGCACCAATTGATAATTTGCAAAAGCATCAAGATTATATTTTCCTGAAAAAAGACGTTGTTTTCCGTTGATTTTTGTTGCAATTCCTTTGTTGTTATTGTCGTCAATGGTTGAATAGAGATTTAAATCGTTGTTGCTAACTCCTAGTTCAAAATCAATTGCGGTTTTCTCACTTGGATTATAACTTCCTAAAATTGTTGCAATTTGAATTTTTGTTGGAGCAATTAATCGTGTTATTGGTTCGTAATTTCCTTGAGGAATTCCAGCAATTGGAGCAACATATTCGTAGATTTTCCCAACGGCATTGTTGTTTGCTAAAACGTAATTTCCAAAGTTATTTCCAACCAATGAAAATCGTACATTATATAAGGTATCATTTGCATCATTTGAATATTGAAAAACTTCAACACCACCAATAATGACTTTTTCATACAAAACTTTATTTTCAGAATAAGAATCTTCGTAAGCTGATGGAGCAGTCATTAAATTGGAATCATCTCCAGCATTTTTGAGTACTTCAACTTGTTCACCAGATAAATTTTGTTGCAATGGTTGATTTTTTACATCATTTTCAGAATATAAAAATCCGCCAATAGACCATTTTTTTGTTTGATGATTCGCGCCACCATAGGTTACAAATCGAGTAAAATTTCTATCAGAATATTGGTATTCAATCACAATTCGCATTTCGGAAGTGATAGGAAATAGAGAAGTAAAGATGATTTCTCCTGCATTATAATCGATTATGTAATCGTTGTTTTCACCTCTTTTTAATAAAATTCCATTTACAAAAACGCGTTCTGAACCCGAAATTACTAGTACAAATAATTCTCCATTAGCACCACGCAATTTATATGGACCTTGATTTCCTTCTTGTCCAGTAAAGTTGCTTTTTGCATATTGACCACGAACAACTGCGCCAGAGGCAAAGACTTCAGTTTTATTTTGAGGTGTTCCAAAAGTGAATTTTGAAGATAATCCTTGAACTTTTTTGTTAAAATTTAAAAACTTAGATTGTCTGTTTTCAAGAAATAAATCACCAGCGCGAATACTCCATTTGTCTGAAAATAATTCGATAAATATTTGGTCAAATTCGTCTAAGGTTTGCGAATAGCCGCCAGCTTGCAAGGGAATATTACTATCTTGAATAGAAGCTCGAAGTGAAACTTTATTGGAGATTTTACCTGTAATTTGCAAATCAAGATTAGAATTTACTGTTGAATTTTGATTGTTACCAACAGTAATTCCACGAGTTATACTTCCAGAAGTATTCAGTCCGTCAAAAGGTTTGAAGGTTTTTAGATTGTCTCTTTTTACGGTGTATAAATTTCCGGCTTCATTAGAAACCACTCGTTTATCGTCATAAATAGAATAGGTTTTGGTAAGAAATTCAGGAAACTTTAAATAACGAATGGTCAATGAATCTTGAGAAACGTAATTGTTTTTGAAAATCAATTTTGAGTTTTGAAAATCTACTTTATAATAGGAAGAGTCGATTTCGATTCCTTGTTTGTTAAGAATTTTAAAGAATGATTTATTGATGCTAACGTTATCAATGGCGATGGTGTCTTTAGAAAAAGCTATTTTTTTGTTTTTATATGGCGTTTCTATTTCCTGAGCAAAAATGCCCGAAAAACAGAACAATAACATCCATAAAAAACTATTTTTTAACATAAATAAGATAACTCATAAATGTCAAAAGTAGTATTTATTATTGGAAAAAGTTGATTGGATTTAAGTATTAAAACAATCTAAATATTTGAAATTTCATTTCTAATGATATCAATATCAAAGATAATTTCTTTAGCCATTTCAATACCTTCTTTATTCAAATGTCTTAAATCATAATACTTAAATGTTTTATTTTTAAGATCAGCAGGATATTTTAAATAATGAAAAAAGTTAGATGGTGTTTCATTATTAGTTTTTAAAAATCTTGAAATTGGACTGTTGTCATTTTTTTTATTTAAACAATACTTTTCTAGTTTTTCTAACATTATTGGAGAATTTAATCCGATTTCAGAAATTGTTGAGAAAAGTTTTTCTAAGTTGTGACGAGTATCTATAGGGTTTTCTTGTTTCAACACAATTATTCCTTTCATTAATAGCTCTAATGAATGATAAAAATTAAATAAGATTGGCTGAATCACATTATAATCTGACCATTTTGTTTTTTCATTTAGTGCAAAATCACTCTCTTCTTTTGAAATATTTTCGTCAAAATTTGTTCTCAAGTAATTCGAATTACCTGATTTAATTAGTTCTTCGAGACAATTTTTGGTTAATTGAAAGTAAGGATATGAAAAAGCAATTAATGGTGATTGTTCATTCATAATTTTACTCCTTAGTAACAATCTGCATGGTTTCTCTTGAAATTTGTTTTACTAAAACTGTTTTGTCTTTTTCTACCATTTCTGCTGCTTCTTTAGAGAAGTGACGAATGGTGTAAAGCGAAACATTTTCGTTATATGAAACTTTAAATTTCTTTGAAAGAATAGTTTTCAATTCATTGAAATTCCCAAATTTATCTTCAATACAAATAGAAAAACTGATGGCTGTGTTTTGAATCAAACTTACTTTGATTTTATACTTATGTAAAAGCGCAAAAATTTCACTGATATTTTCTTCCATGATAAAAGAGAAATCTATGGAGGAAAGAGAAATTAATAATTGGTTTTTCTTTACAATAAAACACGAAGTTTTTGGTTCCAAATCAGCACCTTTAGAAACCGAAGTTCCAGGTAACAAAGGGTTTATAAAGGATTTTACAAAAAGCGGAATTTCTTTTTTCTGTAAAGGTTGCAAAGTTTTTGGGTGAATTACAGAAGCTCCATAAAATGCTAATTCTATAGCTTCACGATAAGAAATTTGATTTAATAGAATAGCATTTTCAAAATATCTTGGGTCGGCATTCATTACTCCAGGGACGTCTTTCCAGATGGTTACGCTTTCCGCGCTCAAGCAATAAGCAAAAATTGCAGCTGTATAATCAGAACCTTCACGACCTAAAGTTGTGGTAAAGTTATTTTCGTCTGAACCTAAAAACCCTTGTGTAATGTTTAATGCTTTTTTCTTGATTCCTTTAGAAATCAATTTTTGAGTTTGTTCCCAATCTACATTGGCATCGCGATAAGTGGCATCGGTTTTAATGAAATTTCTAACATCAATCCAATTGTTTTTTAATCCTTGATGATTGAAATAATAGCTTACGATAGTAGTTGAAACAATTTCTCCATAACTAATTACTTGGTCGTAAACGAAGTTGTAATTTGGAGATTTATTACTTCTTAAAAAATATTCTAAATCGGCAAAATGACTATTTACAGCAAAGAAAACATCATGTTCTTCATCATCGAATAAGTCTAATAAAATTTGGTTGTGGTATTTTCTAACTTCTTGTAAAGATGCATGAAATTCGTTAGATTTTTCAAAATAATTTTTGATTACAATTTCCAAAGCATTGGTTGTTTTTCCCATTGCAGAAATTACGATTAACACATCTTCATGACCTGTTTTTTGTAAAACATCAAAAACATTTTTTACACCATCGGCATCTTTCACTGATGCACCACCAAATTTAAATATTCTCATATTAGTATTAAGACTTTAGTATTAAGTATTAAGATTTTATTCTTTTAGATTTTATTTAAAAAATTATCGATTCCATTTTCATCCATTTGAACAACATCCCAATCAGCTAGAATTTTTGCGCCACTTTTTTTGTAAAATTCAATTGCAGGCGTATTCCAATCAAGAACATTCCATTCAATTCTTCTCACATTATCGCGTTTTCCTTGGGCTATGATTTCGCTGTAAAGTGCAAATCCTGCTCCGGTTCCGCGTTTGTTTTCTTTTACAATTAAATCTTCAAGGTGAATTGTTTTACCTTTCCAAGTAGAATATCTGTAATAATAAAGTGCAATTCCGATGATTTCTTGGTTAACTTCTGCAACAAATGTATGAAACAAAGGGTTTTCTGCAAAACCATCACGAATTAAATCGTCGACATTTATAACAACGGCATCAGGTTCTTTTTCGAAAATTGCTAATTCTTTTATCAACTCTAAAACAGACGGCATGTCGTTTGGAGTTCCTTTTCTAATTATCATAGTAAAAATAGTATTGCCCAAAAATACAAATTCCAAACTCCAACTGCAATAGTGGAATTTGGAATTTTTAAAAATATCAGTTTTAAGAAGTTATTTCTTTTTCTTCTTAGTAGTTGCTTTTTTAGTAGTAGTTTTTGTTGCAACTGCTTTATTATTTATTGGTTTTTGAACGTATGCTTTGTATAGCCCATCAGCAATTGCTCTCTGTTTAGCAGTTTCAGCTCTTTCTTTTGGGTCAGGATGTGAACTCATCATTCTTGATAAAAAATCGGCTGATGCACCACCACTTTGAGAGGCTAATAAGTTAAAAGCTGATTCAACTGCGTTTACATCATAACCATGTTTCTTCATAAAATCATATGAAAAAGTATCTGCTTCAGATTCTTGTTTTCTGCTGTGTTTGCTGTCTAACATTGCGTTTCCAATTTGACCTAATTGGCTGTCTGTTAGTTTGGCAACTTTATCAGATTGTGATGAAACTGCATCAATCAGTGCAGCTTTTCTTAACGCAGCTTTCATAGCGTCTTTTGTATCTTCATTGGCAACGTGACCAATTTCGTGACCAATAACGGCAAGCAATTGATTGTCATCCATAATATCCATTAAACCTGAATAAACACGAACACTACCATCTGCAGTTGCAAATGCATTTACATCTTTTGTTAGATATACTTTGTAGTTTAATGCTAATCCGTTTTCGCTTGCATGTTTCCCAAAAATTCTGTTTAGTCTAAGTGTATAACCATCTTTTGGACCTGCAACAACGTTTGTTGAATCCATTTTTCTAACAGCTTCTTTAGATAATTTTGCTGCATCTTCATTAGAAAAAGTAAAACTTGCAACTCCATTTTGTAAAGCTCCTAGCGCTTTTTCTCCCAAGTTAATTTGAGCATTAGTTTTAGAAATATTTAAAATGACTAACAAAGCAATTGCTAAAAATGATTTAATTTTCATTGTATTATGATTTAATAAATTAATGAACAAAGATAAAATAAGTTTGATAATAAATTTGTAGTATTAATTCGTTTAATTGATTTGAAATTTAATAAAATAAACGATATTTGCACAAATAACTACAACGATTTCGTAATGGAAGAACGCAATAAAACCTTAGGTGAATTTATCATTGAAAATCAAAATGCTTTTCAGTATTCCTCAGGAGAATTATCAAGAATTATAAACTCAATTCGACTGGCAGCAAAAGTTGTTAACTACAAAGTAAATAAAGCTGGATTGGTTGATATTGTTGGAGCTGCTGGAGAACAAAATGTTCAAGGAGAAGACCAACAAAAATTGGATGTTTATGCCAATGAAGTTTTTATTCAAACGTTAATCAATCGTGAAATTGTGTGTGGAATCGCTTCAGAAGAAAATGACGATTTCATTACTGTTGCAGGTTCAGATAATTCTCACAGTAATAAATACGTGGTTTTAATGGATCCTTTAGATGGTTCTTCTAATATTGATGTGAACGTTTCTGTTGGAACAATTTTTTCTGTTTTTAGAAGAAAAACTCCTGTTGGAACACCAGTAACCAGTGAAGATTTTTTACAACCAGGAACGCAACAAGTAGCTGCAGGATATGTTATTTATGGAACTTCAACGATGTTGGTTTATACAACTGGTCATGGTGTAAATGGTTTTACTTTAAACCCTGCTATAGGAACTTTTTATCTTTCACATCCAAATATGCAGTATCCAAAAGATGGAACTATTTATTCTATAAATGAAGGAAATTATGTGCATTTTCCTCAAGGTGTAAAAGATTATATCAAATATTGTCAATTAGAAGAAGGCGATAGACCTTATACTTCAAGATATATTGGAAGTCTAGTTTCCGATATGCATCGAAACATGATTAAAGGTGGAATTTATATTTATCCAACAAGTTCAAAAGCGCCAAATGGTAAGCTTAGATTGTTGTATGAATGTAACCCAATGGCTTTTATTGCTGAGCAAGCAGGTGGAAGAGCTATTGATGGTTATCAAAGAATAATGGAAATTCAACCAACAGAATTACATCAAAGAGTTCCTTTTTTCTGTGGAAGTTACAATATGGTTAGTAAGGCAGAAGAATTTATGAAAGCATCTGATTTGTAGAACAAATTCTACAAATACATAAAATACTGAAAAGTAGCTTAGTTGAAAGAAAAATTACTAAATTTGCAAACATTTTTTTCAACAAAAACTACTTACTTATATGTCTAAAAATCAATCAAAAGAAACAGAAGCTCCAGCAGTAAACCCACTAGAATCTGCTCAAAGATTGGAAGCTATCAAAAACCTGATTTTTGGTGAAAACATTCAGCAAATTGATCAGGAATTTCAAGCGATTAAAAATCACATTGAAAAAAGAAAAGAGGAATTAGAAGACTTTATTGCTGAAACTCGTAAGGAGTTGAACAGTACTATCGATAATTTAGCTACCGATTTAAACATCAGAATTACTGATTTAGAGAACAGTATGAATGATAAAACGGATGAATTAAACCACAAAAAAGTCGATAGAAACTTACTTGGAACACTTCTAGTTTCTATGGGCGAAAAAATAATGAAGGACTAATTCATTATTATGACAGATTCAGAGAAATTAATTAAGCTCAAAGAACTTCTTCTTAGTGAGGACAGAGATTTTGCGCAAAATATTTTACAAAAATTAGATTCTCTTGAAGATACGGTTAACACGCACGAAAAACTTTCTGAAAAAGTAAACCCAATTATTGATAAAAAAATAGACACTTTTGTGGAAGAAATTCCAACAAAATTAGGTCCAGTTATTGCCGATGCTTTAACTAAATCGCAAGATAAAGTTGTTGAAGCTCTTTTTCCAATCATTGGTAAAATGATAAAGAAATACATTCAGCAAGAAATAAAAGCGCTTTCAGATTCTATTAATAGCCAAGTTCAAACCACTTTTTCAATTAAAACCTGGCAACGAAAAGTTAAAGCGATTTTCACAGGAGTTTCCGAAAAAGAAATCATTTTGAGCGAAATGAATCAAACTTCTGTCGAACAAATTTTTGTTATCGAAAAAGGTTCAGGTTTGATTATTTCAAGTGCATCCAAAAAAGAAAGTATTGATGAAGATATGATTGCTGGAATGTTAACAGCGATTAAAAGTTTCGTTGAGGATGCTTTCAAAAAAGACCAGCAAAGCTTAGAATCAATTCAATATGAATTATTTGAAATTCATATTCAAAATTTTACTTCCTATTATTTTGCAGTTGTAATTTCAGGAGGATTTGATGCTTCTTTCAAAAATAAATTAGAAAATAAATTATTCGATATTGCTTCTCATATTAAAACAGATGCTGTCGATAAAGAACATATAACCATTAAGCTAACAGAATTCATCCATGAATAGTTCGAAAAAAGTTGTTTTAGTAGGACATTTTGGTGTTGGAAAATCTTCTTTGATGAGGCGATTTGTTCAAAACACATTTTCTGATAATTATATTGTTACTATTGGTGTTCATATTCTCAAAAAAGAAATTAAAATTGAAGAACTAAATCTAACTTTAGTAATTTGGGATATTGAAGGAAAAGACGATATTCAAAAAGTACGTTCGTCTTATCTTTTAGGTACTTCAGGATTTATTTATGTTATCGATCCAACGCGTTCACAAACCTTTGAACGATTTAACGAAGAGATTGATTTTTTAAAAACAACCTATCCAACTTCAAAAATTGTTTCTGTTGCCAATAAATCAGATTTAATTGATATTGAGGAATTTAAAAAATTACTAGAGCAAGAAAACATTTCAATTGATTATTTTGCAAGTGCCAAAGAAGGAATTGAAGTTGAAAATTTATTTCAAACAATTGGACTGAAAATGGTAAAAAATGTTTGAGCAAATTAGAAATAAATATCTCTATAATAAAACTCAAATTGTAGTTTTAGACAAGCAAGGAATTGTTTTACATTCCGATGATTTGCTTTATAAAATTCAGAAACAAACTTCGATTTCTGATTTTCATCCTTTTTTCGAGACTATTATTTCTTTGATTGATTTAGAATACAACGAGTTTACATTTAGCTGTATTCACATTGATTATGAAGGAATTAAAAAAACTATTGACGTCATTTTCAATTCAGGTTCAAATAATGAAAATCCGTTTCTAATTTTTATTGATTTTACAGAACACTACAATAATTTTCAAAGCATTGCCCAAGAAAAAAATGAATCTGTTCTTAGTTTTCATTTGGCGGAAATAAAAAACCAACAATTACAATCGGAGAAGAATTTTAAAAACAAATTCTTAGCCAATGTAAGTCATGATTTGAAAACACCATTAAGCGCTTCGTTATGGTTTTTGGGAATGTTAGAAAAATCTGAAATCACTTCTTCTCAAAAAGAAATGATTGCATTAATGAAAGAAACAACAAATCATATAAAAGAGCTAGTAGATGATATTTTAGATTTATCAAAAATAGAAATGGGGCAAATAAAACTTCAAACTGCTCCATTTGATTTTATTGAAATGCTTTACCATATTGAAAAAATTATAGCTCCAAAAGCAAGAACCAAAAAGCTTGATTTTCAAATTGTAAAAGATAAAAACCTACCAAAATTAGTGGTTGGTGATAAAACTAGAATTGTACAAATTATTATCAATTTGCTAGATAATGCCATAAAATTTACCAAAAAAGGCAGTGTTGTTCTTTCGGTTGTTGTAAAAGAAATTGAAAGTAATAATGCTACAATTTTGATTAAAGTTGCCGATACAGGAACAGGAATAAAAGCTAATGAAAAAGGCGAAGTTTTTCAAAGTTTCAAAAAGCTTCACGATTCCAAAAAAATTGATGGTTCAGGTTTAGGACTTTCTATTGTTTCAAATCTATTAGAATTAATGGGAGGTAAAATAGATTATCAAACAGAATTAAATGTAGGTACCACTTTTGAGATTGAAATTCCATTAGAAATTAAAGAAAGTGAAGTTGGTACTAAACCATTTGAATTTATTGAAATCATCAATAAACTTAATGTACTTATTGTAGAAGACGATGAAATTAATCAACTTTTATTGATGAAATTGTTATTAAATCATGGTGGATTTAATATTAATATTGCTAATAATGGTTTGCAAGCTATTGAAATGGTAGAACAAAATCCATATGATTTAATTTTTATGGATAAAGAAATGCCCCAAATGGATGGCTATCAAACTACAGTTGTTTTGAGGGAAAATATAAAAAAAGAAATTAATTCTATTCCAATTATTGGCGTTTCAGGCCATCCTGTTGCTAATCAAAAGGAGATTTTTGACGCAATGGGTTTTAATGGGTATATAACAAAGCCATACAAGAAAGAAGAAATTTATGAAATGGTTTATGAAGTATTAAAACTAAAAAAGTCCTAAGAAATTAGGACTTTTTTATATTTCAAAGAATAATTATATTACTTATTCATGTGAGTCATTTCAAAAGTAAATGTGTCTAAATCAACACCCATTACTAATAAAGACAATGCTTTGTCAACTATGTAATTTACATTTCCTGGAGTAAAACCTAATGCCAAAGCAAAACGAGTTAAAATTTCTTTTTGCTTAGGTCCAAGAATGTGATCTGCATAAACCATTCTTGATAAATCATACAAACGCTCCAATCTGTGCGCATAAGAATACGGCGGATTGATTGGGTATTTCAATGGATTTTCAAGAATTTCTTCATATTCAGCTGCCGAAATTTCTAATCTTACAGCTAGTTTATCTAAAAATTCTTTTTCTTCTTTGCTCAAATCTCCGTCAGAAGTGGCAACACGAACAATAGCCGAAAAATGACCTTTATTTCTCGTTTTAAATTCGCTATCAAATAAATCTGAAAATGACATAATTATAATGGTTTTATTATGCAAATATAATTCAAATTCCTCAAAAACCGAAAATGTTTTTCATCGAATTTAAGATAATCTTTTCTGCCAAATTCAAAATAAATTGTAAGTTTACATTCCTAAAAATTGCTAAAAACCGAACTTATGTCAGATTTTTGGATTTATTTCAAAATTGGTCTCAACCATGTTTTAGACATCAATGGTTATGATCACGTTTTATTTCTAATAGCTCTAACCGTTCCTTATGCTTTCAAAGATTGGAAAAGAATACTTCTATTAGTTACCATTTTTACCATCGGACACACGCTTGCTTTGATGCTTTCTGTTTTTAATATCGTAACTGTTCAAGCTAATATTGTCGAATTTTTGATTCCAATTACGATTCTAATAACAGCATTTTTCAATCTTTTTACAGCAGGAAAATCCTCAAAACAAGAAAGTATAACCTTCATAGGAGCCATAACTTTATTCTTCGGAATCATTCATGGATTAGGATTTTCAAACTATTTTAAAGAAATCCTTCCAGGAAAACCAACTGACAAATTGTGGCCATTACTAGAATTCGCACTCGGAATTGAAGCCGCGCAAATTATTGTAGTTTTAGTAGTTTTAATTTTATCATTCATTGTTCAAACCTTATTCCGATTCAGTAAACGCGATTTTACATTAACCATGTCAGCATTTGTCATTGGAGTTGTAATTCCGTTAATCATAGAAAGTCCAATTTGGAAACGATAATATTAGAATAGGAGCCAATCAGTAGTTATATTTGTAATTGTAATTCCTGCTTTCCGCACTACATGGTAGTTGCTACAATCAGGGCTAAAGGAGATACCATTTGAATAGAGTTCAGAAATAAATAAAATAAACTTTGTGCCTTCGTGCCTTAAATAAATAATGAAGAGATACTGAAACAAGTTCAGCATTAATATGAAAGACAAAAAACAAAACAAATACGATAAAGCCTACTTAAGAATTGCGGCTGAATGGAGTAAACTTTCTTATTGTAAGCGCAAGCAAGTAGGCGCAATAATTGTTCGCGACCGAATGATAATTTCCGATGGCTACAACGGAACACCTTCAGGATTTGAAAATTGTTGCGAAGATGACGAAGGACTAACACAATGGTATGTGCTTCATGCTGAGGCAAATGCTATTTTAAAAGTGGCACGTTCTACTCAATCTTGCGATAACGCTACTTTATATATTACACTTTCACCTTGTAAGGAATGTAGTAAATTAATTCACCAATCAGGAATAAAACGAGTGGTTTATCAAAATGGTTATCGCGACAGATCAGGAATTGATTTCCTTGAAAAAGCAGGAATCGAAGTTTCTCAAATTGAAGAGTTAGATTAAGTTTTATAAAGTTTTAGGAAATAATAGGATATGTTTAACGTTCCTATACTATAAACCTTTGTAATTTTGACAAGCTAATTAATTGTTTTTCATGAAAATTAATAAAATCTACATACCATTACTTTTTTTCTCGTGCGTGGCGCTGGGCATTGTTATTGGTGGTTTGATTAATTATCCTGTAGCAAAACCTTCTTTATCTAAAAACGATTACAAAACAAAACTAAATAAACTCATCAATTTTATTGATAATGAGTATGTTGATGATGTAAAAACCGACTCCATTGTAGATTTAACGGTTAATAACATTCTTGCTAATCTTGATCCACATTCAGTTTATGTTCCGCCAAGTGAGCAAACCGCTGTTGCTGAGAATATGAAAGGCGATTTCGTTGGAATTGGTGTAAATTTCTACAATTATAATGATACAATTGCCGTTATAAAACCAATTGAAAATGGTCCAGCAGAAAAAGCCGGAATCAAATCTGGTGACAGAATTTTGTATGCTGATAATTTCAAGCTATTTGGTAAAAAACTAAAAAACGAAGTCCTTTACAGCAAATTGAAAGGTGAAAAAGAATCGGAAGTTACCCTGACAATTTACAGAAAATCTGAAAATAAAAATCTGAAAATTAAAGTAATACGCGATATCATACCTATAAAAAGTGTTGACATTGCGATTTTATTGAATAAAACTACAGGTTACATAAAAATCAATCGTTTTGCTGAAACTACAGCTGATGAATTTCATACAGCTTTACTGAAATTGAAGAAAAGTGGCATCAATTCACTTGTAATTGATTTACGTGAAAACGGTGGCGGATTTATGGAAATGGCAGTAGAAATCGCTGATGAATTATTGAAAGATAAAGAATTAATAGTTTTTACTAAAAACAAAAAAGGAAGTATAGATAAAACTTTTGCAACAGACGAAGGTAATTTTGAGACTGGAAAAGTAGCTGTTTTGATTGATGAAAATTCAGCTTCTGCAAGCGAGATTTTAGCTGGAGCTATTCAAGACAACGATAGAGGTTTGGTTTACGGAAGACGTTCTTTTGGAAAAGGATTGGTGCAGCGCGAAATGGGTTTTGATGACGGTTCAGCAGTGCGATTGACCATTGCAAGATATTACACACCAAGTGGAAGAAGTATTCAAAAACCATATGTAAAAGGTCATACTGAAGAATATTACAAAGAATCTGAAACGCGTTTTGAAAGTGGCGAATTGTATGAAAAAGGCAAAATAAAAATTGCTGATTCGTTAAAATTCAAAACCAAAAAAGGAAGAACAGTTTATGGTGGTGGCGGAATTGTTCCAGATGTTTTCGTGCCTTTAGAAGTAGAACACGGGCAAGAAAGTTTAGAATATATACTTCAAACAGGTATCGTTGGACATTTTGTTTTTGAACAGTTAGATCAAAATAGAAATGCTTTCAAAGGAGATGATTTTCAAAAGTTTCAAGCTAAAATGCTAAACAATGAAACCTACATTAGTTTGTTCGAAAAATACCTTTCAAAAGCTGGTTTAGATATTAGTTTGAACAAAAGTAGAGCATTAGTAAATCGTTACATCACTGCAGAATTTGCTCGTCAATTATTTGGAGAAAATCAATATTATCAGATTATTTTGAAAGAAGATAAAATGGTGAAAACGGTTTTGAATGGTAAATAAATTACTATGGAAAAAGTAATAGATGATTTTAGTTTAGGTTTGTTTCTTTGGCAAATCGCTATTCTATTAATTTCAGTGATCGTAATTGTATTTTTATACAAACTATCTAAAAGAATTTGGAATTTTTACCAAAAAGATAAACCTACTTCCTTATAGAATCGTGCGCTTGACTCGAAATCCCATCATTCCACAACGTTAGAATATCGGTTGCTACGGCAGCGCCACTTCCTGCAGCGATTGCTAATTGACTTCTGTGTCCGGCAAGAGTTCCGGCTACATAAATTCCGTCAGCAACTTTGTGGTCATCGTTTTTTAATTGGATGCGTTGTTTTTCAGCAATTGCTTTTTTGTGAGGTTCAACGTAATGCATTAAACCTTCAATTGCAAACGTATTTGCTGAGCCAATTCCAACAACAATATTTTTAGTTTTGTAAGAGTTTTTATTTGTGATTACATTGAAATTTAGAGAATCACCTTCAATTTTAAGTACTTTTTCGTTCTCAATTTGTTCTACGTGAGGATATAAATTTTGAAGTTGTTCTAAACTTTCAGTTAAAAGTTCAGAGCCTAATTTTCCAGCAGGAATTCCGTAAGCATTATTGAATAAGGCTTCTTGTAAAGAAGAGGTTTTTTGATGTGTAATAATTCCGATTTTTTTATCTTGAGCAAAGGCTTTTTTATGAGCCGAACCTAATACTAGTGCACAAGAAACTCCAGAAACGCCACCGCCAATTATTAAAACATCAAACATGAATTTATTGATTTTTTAATTTCTCTTCAATTTTTTTAGACATTTTGAAGATAAGTAAAATTAAAACAGCGCAAAAAGCAGCAGCAATTCCAACTAAAGCAATCAAACTATCACCTTCAAATGGATTTTGAAAATCAAGTAAAGTAATGTTGAAACCGATTAATCCAATTGCAACTAAAATCAATATAGTAGTAAAAATTTTCATTGATAAATATTTGATACAAAAATAATAAAAATCAGATTAAATGAATAATCCTTTAACATTAGCTGCAAATAATTTAACAGCAATAGCAAGAAGCACCACACCAAAGGTTTTTCTAATAACACCAAGACCATTTTTACCCAATAATTTTTCAATTTTAGCAGAAGATTTTAAAACTGCGTAAACCAAAATAATGTTTAAAACTATGGCAATTATGATATTTATAGTTGCAAATTGTGAACGTAATGAAAGTAACGTAGTCATTGTTCCAGCACCAGCAATTAAAGGAAATGCCAATGGAACAATCGATGCAGAAGAACTGGCTTCTTCTTTATAAATTCGAATTCCGAGAATCATTTCTAATGCTAAAAAGAAAAGAACAAACGAACCTGCAACTGCAAAAGAGTGAACGTCAATTCCAATTAATTTTAACAATTCTTCTCCAACAAAAAGGAAAACAATCATAATAACTCCAGCAACAACCGAAGCTTTTTCTGATTCAATGTGACCAAATTTTTGACGTAATTCTACAATAATAGGAATCGTTCCTACAATATCAATTACTGCAAAAAGCACCATTCCAATAGTTACAATCTCTTTAAAATCTAATCCAAACATAATTCCTCATTTTTCAAAGTGCAAAACTACTGCTTTCCAAATTGTTAAAATCAAAACGATACGTTAATTTTAGGATATTTATTAAAACCATAAAATCATTTGTACCTTTGCCCAAAATTTTAGATAAGAGAAAACATCTAATATCTAAAATTTAATATCAAATATTTGACATATGTTTCAGTTAGGAAAAACGATAGTTTCGGAAGATATTTTAGAAAAGGATTTTGTTTGTAATCTTTCTGCGTGCCATGGTGCATGTTGTGTAGATGGAGACGCAGGTGCGCCATTGAGTGAAGAAGAAACTAAAATTTTGGAAGAAATTTATCCTAAAGTAAAACCATTTTTACGTAAAGAAGGAATAGAAGCTATTGAGAGACTGGGAGCTTGGGTAAAAGGAACGGAGCAAGATTTAGAAACACCTTTAATAGATAATAAAGATTGCGCCTACGTTATTTTTGACGGGAAAACTGCTTTGTGCGGAATAGAACAAGCCTATAATCAAGGAGTTATTTCTTGGAAAAAACCTGTGTCATGTCATTTATATCCAATTAGAGTAAAAGATTTTACTGAATTTGCAGCAGTCAATTATGATCGTTGGGATATTTGTGATGATGCTTGCTCACTAGGAAAAGAACTTCAAGTTCCAATTTATAAATTTGTAAAAGAAGCTTTGATTAGAAAATTTGGAGAAGATTGGTACCAAGAACTAGAAAAAGTAGCTGAAGATTTAAAAAATGGAAAATAAAACAAAAATGCCTTGATATCAAGGCATTTTTGTTTTTAAAGTGGAGAATACCGGAGTCGAACCGGTTACCTCTTGCCTGCCAGGCAAGCGCTCTAGCCAAATGAGCTAATCCCCCAAAAATTAAAATGAAGTTGATAAAGATAAAGTAACTCCTGTACTTTGTGGCACAAATCTACAAACACCACCTGCACAAACTAAGCCTCCTCTTTGACGTCCGTAGTTTAGAGCAATTCTTGTGCTCCCTTTTTTATATGAGCCACCAAGATTATAAAAATGAATCTTAAAAGCATCAACACCTCTAGAAATCTGTTCTTCATTTATATCATAGCCATAATTGTACATATCATTTAAGTATACAGACCAATTAGCATTGTGATTGTATTCTATAGATGATGAAAACCAATTTTTTCTATCAGTATCAGCCCACATATGTTCTAAACCAAAAGTTATAGATTTAGATTTACCAAATTTAACTGTTGATTCTGCTGCTATAATATTGGTTTTAATCAGTAAATTAGCTGCTCCAGTAATGTATCTATTGTTATAGTATTGGTTAATGTACGAAAGACTTCCATTGACTTTAGAACTAAACTTTTTAGAAATTTCGATATTATAATCAGAATAATATTTTTGTTTCGATGAGAAAAAATCTGTTTTGTAATTTGGTGCGTAGTTTCCAAATTGATCTTCAAAAGTATAGGTACCACCTAAATTATACCAGTTTGAAAAATTCAAAGCGATTTTAGTACCATATTTTCCTCCAAATAAAGACCCTTTTTTGAAATCATAGAAAAAATCAACTTGGCCTCCAATTTCTCCTGCTTTTGCAATACCATTAGTTGGGTCGATATTAACACCGCCTTGTGCTTGGTATACGTAAATATTTGATAGGTTAGAGTGATTTTGTTTTGTTAAACTAGGTAAAAAATTCATTATTCTGTCGTTAAAAAACAAACTAGTTCTTTCAATTCCAATAAATTGAGGTTCTCTTTCCGACAGAAAAGTCATGTTTTCTAATCTTCTTAAAGTGGTATCAAAGCCCAATCCTTTTTTAGAGTAACCAAAATTTATTAAAGCAGCTGAACCTGGCTTTATGACGTCATTAGTGATTTTATTAGTTGCAACGATTAATAAGGCATCTTTTGATTTAATGTTGTATTCACCATTAATGTAAAAATTACTTTTGCTGAAATTTATTCTACCAGAGTAAGCATTAGTTAATTCTGAGAAATTTGGTTTTGCAAAATAACTTTCTTCATATCTTCCAACATAACTTAAGCCAAAAGATAACTCATATTTGGTGTTTTTTAACAATGAGCTGACATTAACATTTGAATCAAATCCAAAAACACTTCCTTTACTAACATCAAAACCAGTTCTTTGTTTTCCATACAATGCAGTTAGCGAAATATTATCATTTGGTCTAAAATTGATTTTCCCACCTCTAAGAGCATTATTTATTCCTAATGAACGATCTTCAAAACTTCTCAATAATAATCCACTACCAAATTGCTCATAAAAGTGACCTAAAGTAGCATCAATTTTTTTCGTTTTATAATTTAAAAAATAAATTCCTAAATTGGTTTTGGTAAATTTAGGGTTATAATTCAATAATGCTTCTGAAGTATATGATTCTGCTTGAACTCCTGCTGTAAAGCTACCATAGTTATAATTTAAAGAAAGATAACTATTAGAACGTAATGGTATAGAATCTTGTTCCAAATCCCTTTCTTTATCATTTAAGTACCATTGACCTGTAGATTCAAAAGAACCAGATAATAGACCTTTAACAGGTGCTTTTTCTTTTTCTTGTGCTTGAAGTAGTGTTGAGAGAAATAAAGAAAATACGACTAATAAATAGTTTTTCATGACTATAAGCTTTTTAATTTTTCAAATAATTTGTCCTCATTTCCTGGAGTATGACCATTCTCAGTAAAGACAATTTTACCGTTTTTAATTACAATTAAATAAGGAATATTTGAAATACCTAAACTTCTTTTAAACTCTTGATTTGTGTCTAGTAAAATAGTATAGTTCCAACCTTTTCCGTTTACCAAAGGCTTTACTCTTTTTTGAGTTCTAGAATCATCAGTAGAAACTGCAATTAATTCAACATTTAGATTTTTTTTCCAATCTTCATAGACCTCATTTATTGCATCTAATTCTTGAATACAAGGTGAACACCAAGTTGCCCAAAAAGAAAAAATGTATAATTTATCTTTTTCTAAAAAATCTGTTTGAATTGAAATGGTTTTACCATCAATACTTGTGGTCTTAATATTTGGAACATTTTGTTGGGAATAGCTTAAGAAGCCAAATAATAAAAGTAGTAAATGTAGTTTTCTCATTTTTTCTTAATTTGTTGTGCAAATAAATAAAAATTAATGTATTGTTTTGTGTTTTTTTTTATTTATTTGCATATCTATTAAACAAACCAACAATTTTTATTTATGAAGAATTTTAAATTTTTAAGTTTTCTTTTAGCTGCAAGTTTTTTTATTTCTTGTAGTAAAGATGATTCATCTGGCTCAGGATCTTCTCAACCACCTGCAGTAGATAATACACCAATTTCTGGTCAATTTCAAAAAAGAGTTTTGGTTGAGGATTATACAGGAGCATGGTGCGGATATTGCCCAAGAGTTGCTTATGGTATTGAGAAAGTATTAGAGCAATCTACAAAAGTTGTTCCTGTGGCTATTCATCAACAATCTGGTAGCGGATATGATCCTTATCATTTTGCAGGAGCTACCCCATTAAAAACACTAATCGATTTGCAAGGTTATCCAACAGGTAAATTAAACAGAATGCTAACTTGGAGTTATCCAGAAAATTCAAATATCAATCAAGTTAAGAATTTAGCTCTAAACAATGTTGGACTTGGACTTGCTTTGAATTCAACAGTTTCAGGAGGAAATATTAACCTTGATGTTAAAATTAAATTTGCTAAAGACTACACTAATTTAAAATTAGTAGTTTATGTTCTTGAAAATAATTTGATTTATGATCAAGTAAATTACACAAGTTTTTATGGTGGAGGAAGTGTTATTTCAAATTTTGAACATGATAATGTTTTGAGAGCTTGTTTAACAAATAGTATATTAGGTGATGCAATAACAGAAAGTACAACTAATGGACAAACCATTACTAAAAACTATACTGTTGCAATTCCTTCAAATGTTTCTAATGCAGCAAATTTAAGCTTTGTTGCTTTTGTAGTGGATGGAGCTGATAATAAAGCCATCAATGTGAGAGGTGCTTTACCTAACGAAAATCAACAATTTGAAATTAATCCATAAAAGGGAAATAATTTTAAAATTTATATAGGTCGCTCGAAAGGCGACCTTATTTTTTTTAGTAAATTTGTGTAATAATTTTAAATATTTGAAATGAAATTTATTTCTTTGATTCAGCAAGTCAATATTGATGATAAAATTAAGAATGCACCAGATAATGGTTATTTAATTGGCGTATGGATTGGTTATGTTTTGCCATTTGTAGTGCTAATAGGACTTGCTTATTATATGTACTATCGTTCAAAAAACAGAAAAGACTTAGAGTAAAATTCCTTAAATTTGCATTCTAAAATCTAAATGATGAGTAAAATCAGAATTACCAAACAGTTTTCTTTTGAAACAGGTCATGCGCTTTATGGCTACGATGGAAAATGTAAAAATGTTCATGGACACAGTTACAAACTTTCAGTAACCGTAATTGGAACACCAATATCCGATTCGAATAATGTAAAATTCGGAATGGTAATTGATTTTTCTGATTTGAAAAAAATTGTACGAGAAGAAATAGTTGATGTTTTTGATCATGCTACAGTTTTTAACAAGAATACACCACATGTTGAGTTAGCTGAAGAACTAAAAAATCGTGGTCATCATGTAATTTTAGTAAATTATCAACCAACAAGTGAAAATATGGTAATTGATTTTGCTAAGAAAATTCAAGACAGATTACCAAACAATATTCAATTACATTCTTTAAAATTACAAGAAACAGAAAGCTCGTTTGCCGAATGGTATGCTTCTGATAATATGTAATTTACTACTTTTACAAAATGTCAAACAAGAAAATCTATTTCGCATCCGACCAACATTTTGGAGCTCCAACGCCTGAAACTAGTTTTCCGCGCGAAAAAAAATTCGTGGCATGGTTAGATGAAGTAAAAAAAGATGCGGAAGCCATTTTCCTTCTGGGTGATTTGTTTGATTTTTGGTTCGAATATAAAACCGTTGTTCCAAAAGGATTTATAAGAGTTCTTGGAAAATTAGCTGAAATTAGAGATAGTGGAATTCCTATTTATTTCTTCGTCGGAAATCACGATTTGTGGATGAATGATTATTTTCAAAAAGAACTCAATATTCCAGTTTATCACGATAATAAAGAGTTTACTTTCAACAATAAAACGTTTCTTATTGGTCATGGTGACGGAAAAGGTCCTGGAGATAAAGGTTACAAACGAATGAAGAAAGTATTTGTTCATCCATTTTCAAAATGGCTATACCGTTGGCTTCATCCAGATATCGGAATGAAATTAGCACAATATCTTTCTGTAAAAAACAAATTGATTTCAGGAGTTGAAGACGTAAAATACTTAGGCGAAGACAACGAATGGCTAATTTTATACTCTAAGAAAAAAATTGAAACCAAACATTACAATTACCTGATTTTTGGACACAGACATTTACCAATGACTTTAAAAATTGGTAAAAATTCAGAATACGTAAACCTTGGTGATTGGATTGGCTACTTTACCTACGGAGTTTTTGACGGAGAAAATTTTGAATTGAAAAAGTTCGAATACTTATCTAAGTAAATAATCTAAAGTTACAGCATCTAGTTTTCCATCAGGAAATAAACCATTTTTTTGTTCAAATGAACCTAGTGCTTCAATAGTTGTTTGTTTAAAAAGACCATCAACTGGAATGTTATAACCTTTTTTAACCAAAATCTTTTGCAATTCATACACGAAGGAACTGAAATCGCCAACTTTCAAACTATACTTTTCCGGATTGCTTTTAAAAGTTTCCATCAGGAATTTTCTTTTGATGAACTCGTTGTAATCTTTTGCTTTATAGCCACTTTCTTCAAAGGCAATTACATCTTTGTCGTTCAATCCTTCACTTTTCATTTTCGCAGATTGTACTAACTTTTCTTCATATAATTTAACGATTCCTAGCTTTTTGGTGTAGCTAGAAACAACCGCTTTTGTATCGTCATCGTCATCTTCTGGATTTCTAACATCTACATCATCATTTGCCCAAGCCATTTTTACATAACTATTCGCGTCTTCTATAGCTTGATAATAGTTTTGTAGCGTAGTAGCGTCATAATAGTTTAAATCAATCTTTTGGTTACTAACATAATCGCTTCCTGGCGAATGAAAACGTTGGTAATTACTATATAAATTATAGCCCAAAATCAATACGATTACTGCTAAAAGTACGATGATAATCTGTTTCATAATAAGTAGAGGTTATTTTGTAGACAAAAATAGACAAAATTCACGATACAATTTATAGTATTAATTTTTCAAATCTTTTAAACGCAATTGAACCGTTACAGTTCCATTAAATTCATTTTCGTCAATGCAATAAACGACATCAAATGGTTTTCGATTTTTAGTAGATTCTAGTTTACTTCCTAATCCAAAACCAATAGCGCCAAATCCTTCCGAGTTGTTTTGCTTTACAAATAACTTTAAATGTTCGTTGTCTTTTCCTAATGGTTTTGCATAACCTGTGTCTTTAACATTTTTAGTCATAAAAACAGGTGTCATATTTTGTGGTCCAAAAGGTTCAAATTGACTCAATAATCGAATCAACTTCGGATTAATATCTGAAAAATTGATTTCCAAATCCACTGAAATTTCTGGAATTAATAAATCTGGGTGAATGGTTTTTTGAACTTCTTGTTCAAAAGCATCTTTGAATTTTTGGTAATTCTCTTCTTTCAAAGTCATTCCAGCCGCATACATGTGTCCGCCAAATTGTTCTAGATGTTCTGCGCAAGCTTCTAACGCATTATAAACATCAAAATCTTTTACCGAACGTGCTGAAGCTGCTAATTTATCACCGCTTTTTGTAAAAACAATTGTTGGTCGATAATAGGTTTCTGTTAATCGAGAAGCTACAATTCCGATAACGCCTTTGTGCCAATTTTCTTGATAAAGTACCGTTGTAAAGTTCTCTTTTTCGTTATTGTTTTCAATTTGAGCCAACGCTTCAACTGTGATTTGTTTGTCTAAATCTTTTCTATCTGCATTGTGTTGTTCAATTTCGGAAGCAAAAATTTCGGCTTGTTCTAAATTAAATTCGGTCAATAAGGCAACCGCTTCGTTTCCGTGTTTTATTCTTCCTGCAGCGTTAATTCTTGGTGCGATAATGAAAACAACATCCGTTATGGTAAGCACTTTTTTCTTTACATTTTGAACCAAAGCCTTAATTCCAGGACGCGGATTGGAATTGATTACTTCCAAACCAAACTTTGCCAAAACTCGATTTTCACCAGTTATCGGAACAATGTCTGCTGCAATTGCTGTGGCGACCAAATCTAAGTAAGGAATTAAATCTAAAATAGACTGATTTCTGTTTTCTGCCAAAGCTTGAATCAATTTAAAACCAACTCCGCAACCGCAAAGTTCATCATAAGGATAAGTACAATCATCACGTTTTGGATCTAAAACTGCAACCGCATTGGGCAATTCGTTTCCTGGTCGATGGTGATCACAAATGATAAAATCGATGTTTTTTTCGTTTGCGTAAGCGACATGATCGATGGATTTTATACCACAATCTAGCGCAATTATTAAAGAAATTCCGTTGTCGTCGGCGTAGTCAATTCCTTTATAGGAAATTCCGTAACCTTCGTCATAACGATCTGGAATGTAAGTAGCAATATTTGGATAATAACTTTTTAAATAGGAGGAAACCAACGAAACAGCAGTAGTTCCATCGACGTCATAATCGCCAAAAACTAAAATATTTTCTCCGTTTGCAATAGCTTTTTCAATTCGAGAAACAGCTTTGTCCATATCTTTCATCAGATACGGATTGTGCAAATCGTCTAAAGTTGGTCTGAAAAATGTTTTGGCTTGGTCGAAGGTTGTAATACCTCTTTGTACTAATAAAGTCGCAATGATTTCATCGACTTGAAGTTCGTTTTGTAGTTTCTGAACTTGTTCTTTTTCTGGCTTCGATTGTAATGTCCAACGCATAGTTTAATTATGAATTAAAAATTATGAATTATGATTTTATGGCTTGTAATTGTTTTGCAAATGTATAAATATTTATTGAAATGCAAATTTTTGAAACGCAGATGACACAGATTTAACGGATTAGCGCGGATTTTTACTTGTGTCTTATTCTATTCTTAATGCAGTTGGTTTAAAGACATGAAAAATTAGATATTCATTTACAACCTCAGACATTTTATATTGTACCATTTTTTTAAAGACACTGTCATTTAAGTTAAGTTTATCAAACTCTTTATTATAGGTAAAATTTCTATTAAGAACTATCAAAACAGAATCTCTAAATTTAAGAACTTTAGCCCTGTTAGTATAATTCAAACTATTCAATTTTTTCGTTATGTCAGAAGTCAATTTGAAGCGAAATTCACATTTTTTCAATTCTATAGAATCGGATTTATATTTTTCTAAAGCTGCAAAATAAATATTTTGATTCTCTAAATTATTTTGACGTATTAATTCACTAATGTTGTTATAAAGAAATTCATAACTATCATCTTTCTCCTCTTTTTTACAAGAAAAAAAGATGACAGATAGTATTAAAAAGATGAAATATTTTTTCATAAACAGATTTAATTATGTTTTAACCAACTGAATGCTATTTTTAGTACAATATCCACCTTTTGGCGTTTTTCTTCGAAGTGTTTTAATACTTTAATTCCAAAGCTTCACCATCAAATGAAATTCCATCCCAGCCAAAAATTATAAAATTTCTAATATTCTGATGGTCAATTCCATCAGGATTTTTTAAAACATCATCAAAATAATAACTTCCAAAAAGTGATAAAGTTGCGTCTTTTTCTAAATTATTTATTTTGGCGAAAGCGAAAATTTTGCAAGAACCGTTATTCTCGTTTGCATTGTTAAATTGATTCCCGTTTTTAAAAGCGGTTGGTGTGAAATTATATTTTTCATCGATATAAGCGATGGTTTCTTGAAACGATTTTTGGTTTATTAAGGCTTGCATAATTGTGTTATTCATTTTTATAATTGTGCTTTTCTATCGTAAATTCTCAAGTAATGAAAAGATTCTCTTAAATTTAAAATTTCTAATTCCATCTTAATTTTAAATACACTATCATTTAGGTTTTTGAAATCGTTCTCATCAAATAATATTGGTGGCAGCTTCTGACTTTTAATTGTTGAATCTCTAAAATTAAACACTTTTTCACGATTGGAAAAATCTAAGCTTTTAAATTTTTTTTCAATATCTAAAGATATATTATGCAAACTATCAAATCTTTTTTGTTTAGAAATATCATTTTTAATTTCATGAAAATTTTGAAGATATGTAAATTCCGCAAAACTATGATCTCTCTTTGACAACTCATTAAGTTTATTATATAAATAATTATAACTATCATCTTTCTCCTCTTTTTTACAAGAAAAAAGGATAACAGATAGTACTAAAAGGAAGAAATATTTTTTCATAAAGACAATACATTTATTAAAATATAAAAAAGATTATTTAATTGTATAAAGATATGTAACACCTTCTTTTAGCTCAAAACTGGTACTTATTTCAGAGCCTTTTATTTCTGTTATTTGATTGTTCGAATTAATAATTTCTATTTTTTCAATCTCATCAAAATTTTCCAACTGAAATACGCCACCCCAAATTATAAAAGAATCTTTAGGGCTTAATTTAATTAATGTTGATTTTTCAATTGAATCATTGATTAGATCTTTTTTGAAATTATAATTGTTGTATTTTACAATAAATTTTGAAAAATTTTCGAAACTTTTGTGCCGGGCTATGTGGTCTTTTACTGATTCAGAATTGGCATTATAATAAATCTTTAAATTGCAAGGCTCATTTTTTTGATTTGTTACAGATGCAAATATTGCTCTATCACAAGATGAAAATGACATCATAAAAAGTAATAAAACAATTTTTTTCATTTACTTATAATTAACTGAACACTGACAACTGAACACTGAGCACTATTTTTTCCCACCTACAACCGCCACAATTTCACCTTTAGGTGCTTTTTCTTCAAAGTGTTTTAAAACTTCTTCAGCTGTTCCGCGAATGGTTTCTTCGTGTAGTTTAGATAATTCTCTTGAGATAGAAACTTGGCGTTCGGCTCCAAAATATTGCACAAATTCGGCTAAGGTTTTTACCAATTTATGTGGCGAAACATAGAAAATCATCGTTCGTGTTTCTTCTGCTAAAGCTAAATATCTTGTTTGTCTTCCTTTTTTTTCTGGTAGAAATCCTTCAAATATAAATCGGTCGTTTGGTAATCCACTATTTACTAATGCTGGTACAAAAGCTGTTGCGCCTGGCAAACAATCGACTTCAATATTATTTTCAACGCAAGCGCGTGTTAATAAAAAACCAGGATCAGAAATGGCTGGTGTTCCTGCATCAGAAATTAAAGCAATAGTTTCGCCACCTTTTAATCGTGCAATCAAATTGTCAACGGTTTTGTGTTCGTTGTGCATGTGATGGCTATGCATATGTGTGGAAATTTCGAAATGCTTCAATAGTTTTCCACTGGTACGCGTGTCTTCAGCTAGAATTAAATCGGCTTCTTTTAAAACTTTTATAGCTCTAAAAGTCATATCTTCAAGATTGCCAATAGGCGTTGGAACGATATAAAGTTTAGACATTTATAAAAACTTTTTCTCAACCAATTCAATAAATCTATCAGCATAATCGTCAGCGCCAACCCAATTGTTATAATCTGGCTTGATGATTTCGTCAATAAAATCTTTTGCTTCTCTAAAAGTGCTGAACGTATTTAATTGTGATAAAACGCGGTTGTAATCTTCATTGCTGTCTGCAAAAAGGAATTTTACAAATCCCATTCTGTCGTTCAATCCAATATTGATGGTTTTAGCAAGTTTATCATTCAATGAAGGTGTTTTTCCTTCGAAACGATCAACAATAATATCATCCGATTTTTCAAAAACCTCTTTTTTAGAAGTTGGAAGCGTAACATCGTTTGGTTTTACAAAAACAGGTTCGGTATAATTTTGACCTAATAAATCTTCAAAAGAAATTTGTTGCGTTTCCTTTTTAGGTTCTTCTACTTTTGGTTCTTCGATTTCTTCAGTTTCAACTGGAGTTTCTGCTGCTAATTCAAAAATAGGTTCAAAATCTAAGTCGCTTTTAGCTTCACCAACAGGAACTTCTTCTTCAATTTCATCTTCTTCCTCAAGAGTGATTTCTCCAACAATAACTGGTTCTTCTTCAACATCTTCTTCTTGAACTTCTGTTTCTTCAGATGCGGCAACAATTTCTTGTTCAACAACTTCTTCAACTTCTTCAATCTGAACTTGTTTCAGATTCTCAGTTTCTTCAACTTCAACAATTTCTTCAACAACTACTTTTGGAGTTGCAACAACTGTTTTATTTTCAACAAAACTTTCGATTTTTTCTTCGATATCTTCGTTAGAAATATCCGATTTTACTTGCTCGTAATTGTCACCATAAAACTTCAAAACCGTTAATGCTTCGTATAATTTTTGGGTTTCATGATACAATTGATCGATTTCCGATTTGTTTTTTAGCTTTAAAACTCGGTGTGCAATGCTGATTAATTCGGCTTCCAATCTTTTTTTCATAACTTTTTGAAATTATAGTGACTAGCTTATCTTATTTTATAATAAATTTGTTTCGATACAAAGTAATAAAAACAATTCCTTTTTTAAGGTCTAAAAATACAAAATGTTTCTCGAAAATACAGTAAATCATAAAGAACAATTTGGTTGGATTGAAGTAATCTGCGGTTCGATGTTCTCAGGAAAGACCGAAGAACTCATCAGAAGACTCAAAAGAGCGCAATTTGCTAAGCAAAAAGTGGAGATTTTCAAACCTGCCATCGATACTCGATATGATGAAGAAATGGTAGTTTCTCACAATAAAAACGAAATTCGTTCAACGCCTGTTCCTGCTGCGGCTAATATTGCTATTTTGGCACAAGGTTGCGATGTGGTTGGTATTGACGAAGCACAGTTTTTTGATGATGAAATTGTAAAAATTTGTAATGATTTAGCCAATTCAGGAATTCGCGTTATCGTTGCTGGTTTGGATATGGATTTTAAAGGAAATCCTTTCGGACCAATGCCTGCGCTAATGGCAACTGCTGAATATGTTACTAAAGTTCATGCTGTGTGCACGCGTACAGGAAACTTAGCACATTATAGTTTCAGAAAAGCAGATAGTGATAATCTAGTTTTGCTTGGTGAAACGGAAGAATACGAACCATTAAGTAGAGCAGCTTACTACAAAGCCATGCGCGAAAATATGGAAGTAAAAGATGCTGAACATTTGTCGGAAGACACAAATCCATAGTCTAAATTGACACTTTCCATAAGAAATATCATCCCAATCATTAAAGCACAATTTGTTGGCGTTAATGAAATTGCTGTAATCGATTCGGTTTCTATTGATAGTCGTTCGCTTCAAAATTCTGAAAGCACTTTATTTTTCGCTATAGTTGGTCCAAATCATGACGGACATCATTATATTTCTAATTTAATTTCAATTGGTGTTTCCAATTTTGTGGTGAATCATGTTCCAAAAGAATTTGAAAACAAAGCCAATTTTTTATTGGTTGAAAATACGCTAGAAGCACTTCAAAATTTTGCATCAGCCTACAGAAGCAATTTCGATTTCCCAATTATTGGTGTCACAGGAAGTAACGGAAAAACCATCATCAAAGAATGGTTGAACTTTTTGTTAAGTCCGGATTATAATATTATTCGTTCTCCCAAAAGTTATAATTCTCAAGTTGGAGTGCCTCTTTCGGTTTTAGGAATCAATGAAAAACACAATCTCGGAATTTTTGAAGCTGGAATCTCTACCATAAATGAGATGGAAAACCTTCAAAAAATTATCCAACCAACTATCGGAATTTTATCCAATATTGGTTCGGCTCACGATGAAGGTTTTGAAGATTTAGGAGAAAAAATTAAAGAGAAATTAAAACTTTTTACCTCGGTTGAAGTTTTAATAATGAATAAAAACAAAACGATAGAAGCTTTTTTAAATCCAAAAATCAATACCTTCACATGGAGTTCTGAGGATGGAAAAGCCGATGTTTTTGTAATTGCAAAAGAATATTCAGATCAAACGGAACTCAAAATAACTTATCACAAACTTTGTTTTAAAATTACAATTCCGTTCAACGATCAAGCATCTATTGAAAATGCTATTCAATGTTTGATGGTACTTTTGTATTTCAACTACGATCAAGATACAATTCAAAATCGTATGCAGTTGCTTTACCCAGTTGAAATGCGCTTGAAAGTTAAAAACGGAATCAATAACACAACACTAATCGATGATAGCTATAGTTCTGATTATCAATCGTTAAAAATCGCATTAGATTTTCTTGAAAGTCAAAAACAATACAAAAAGAAAACTTTAATTCTGTCGGATATTTTTCAATCAGGATTGGTTTTGGAAGAATTGTATTCTAATGTTTCACATTTAATTGTTTCCAACAAAATCAATCGTGTCATTGCTATTGGAGCAACAATTTCAACTTTTAAAAATAAGTTTCCAAATTGCATTGCATTTGAATCAACCGAAAAATTCCTTCAAAATATCGATACCATTTCTTTTGAAAATGAAACCATTTTGATAAAAGGTGCACGCCATTTTCACTTCGAAGAAATCGTTTCAATATTGGAAGAAAAAACACATGAAACGGTTTTAGAAATCAATCTAAATGCCATTACTCATAACCTGAATTATTTTAAATCCAAATTAAATCCAAAGACCAAATTGATGGTTATGGTAAAAGCTTTTGGATATGGAAATGGAGGTTATGAAATCGCCAAATTGCTTTCGCATCATAAAGTAGATTATCTTGGAGTAGCTTTCGCCGATGAAGGAATTTCGTTAAAAAATGCTGGAATTGATTTGCCGATTATGGTTTTGAATCCTGAAAACACCAGTTTTTCTGCTATTATTCAGCATCAATTGGAACCCGAAATTTATTCGATAAAAGGATTGAATGCTTTCTTGAAAATTGCCGAACAAAAAAAGTTAAAGCATTTCCCAATACATATAAAATTAGATACCGGAATGCATCGATTAGGATTTGAAGAGGAAACTATTGATGAATTAATTGCCAAACTGAAAGACAACAAAACGGTTGAGGTAAAAAGTATCTTATCACATTTGTCAGCAAGTGATGACATGAAATTTGTTGATTTTACGCTTTCACAAATTAAATTATTTGAAAAATTATCTTCCAAGTTAATTACTGAATTGCAAATAAATCCGATTCGTCATATTTTGAATACTTCTGGAATTTCTAATTATTCTCAAGCGCAATATGATATGGTTCGACTAGGAATTGGACTTTATGGAGTTTCCAACGATGAAGACGAACAAAAATTATTAGAAAATGTCGGTACTTTAAAATCTATAATTTCTCAAATTAGAACTATTGAAGAAGGAGAAAGTGTTGGTTACAGCCGAAGATTTATAGCAACCAAAACCACAAAAGTTGCCACAATTCCAATTGGTTATGCCGACGGAATTTCAAGACATTGGGGAAATGGAGTAGGTTATGTAACTATAAAAAATAAAAAAGCACCGATTTTAGGAAGTGTTTGTATGGATATGCTAATGGTTGACATCACCGAAATTGATTGCAAAGAAGGAACCGAAGTCACCATTTTTGGAGACAATCCAACAGTAAGTTACATGGCAAAACAACTAGGTACTATTCCTTACGAGATTATGACAAGCATTTCGCAAAGAGTAAAAAGGGTTTTTTATAGGGAATAGGTTTTTCTTACAAAAGATTATTTATATTTGATTTTTAATTACTTGCAACGATGAAAAAACATTACTTTTCTTTATTATTTTTATTTTTCTTTTCTGTTGCAAGTGCGCAGATTGTAAATATTCCTGATGCTAATTTTAAAGCGAAGTTATTAAGTGCGAGTTCTAGTAATCAGGTTGCATCAATACAAATACCAAGCATAAATGGCACTGTAACCTCTTTTAATTCTATTGATACTAATAGTGATGGTGAAATTCAAGTAAGTGAGGCGATTTTAATTAAATATTTGGATGTTTCAGACACTTCAATTGTAAATTTAGAAGGAGTTTTGAGCTTTACAAATTTATATGTACTGAATTGTACTAATAATCTAATATCAAATTTAAATGTAGCTGGATTGAATAATTTGCAAAGTTTGCTTTGTGGTTATAATCTAATATCGAATATAAATGTAGATAGTTTAATTAATCTAAAAGAAATTCATTGCTTCAATAATTTACTATTTAATTTAAACTTGAATGGTTTAATAAATTTACAATATTTAGCTTTTCAAAACAATCAGCTATCAAGTTTGAACTTGAGTGGTTTAATAAATTTGCAATATTTAGCTTTTCAAAACAATCAAATGACAAGTTTAAATCTAAATGGTTTAACAAATTTGCAAAACTTGAATTGTTCTTCAAATCAATTAACGAGTTTAAATGTTTCTGGTTTGACAAATTTGCAACAATTGCAATGTGATTATAATCAATTAACGAGTTTAAACGTTGATGGTTTGACAAATTTACAACAATTGTACTGTAATGGTAATCAATTAACGAGCTTAAATGTTAGCGGTTTGACAAATTTGCAATATTTGTTCTGTAATAGTAATCAATTAACAAATTTAAACTTTGTTGGTTTGACAAATTTACAACAATTAGACTGTTCTAACAATCAATTATTAAGTATAAACGTTGGTGGATTATCAAATCTTCAATTTTTTGGTTGTTCTAATAATCAACTCGCGTCTCTCGATCTTCAAGGATTGACTAATCTTGAATATATAGAATGTTATGAAAACAACCTTTCGTCAATAAATGCTCAAGGATTAACTAGTCTTTTAGAGATAGAATCTTCCAATAATCAACTTACTTCTTTAAATTTACAAGGATCAATAAATCTTATCAGATTAGTTTGTGATCATAGTCTATTTACCACCTTAGATTTACAAGGATTAATTAATCTGCAATATTTAAATTGTTCATACAATCAACTTACTTCATTGAATATTAAAAACGGTGCCAATTTTAATGAACTTTATTTTAATGGCAATCCCAATATACAATTTATTTGTGTAGACGAACAAGAACTTGATGATGTTCAAAGTTTGCTTTTATTATATGGGATTACAACATGTCAAGTAAACAGTTATTGTTCTTTCACTCCAGGCGGAACTTTTTATACTATAAATGGAATTAATAAAATAGATACTGACAATAATGGTTGTGATGCCTCAGATGGATTTTATTCAAATTTAAAATATTCAATTACTGATGGAGTCAATTCTGGTAGTTTAATTTCTAATGCTTCGGGTAATTATTCAATTCCTGTTCAAGCAGGAACGCATACAATAACTCCACAATTAGAAAATCCAAGTTATTTCACGATTTCTCCAACAAATGCAACTGTAACTTTTCCTGCAACAGCAAGCCCATTTACTCAAGATTTTTGTATTGTTCCTAATGGAGTTCATCACGATTTAGAAGTGGTTATTATTCCACTAGTTCCTGCTCGTCCAGGATTTGACACCACTTATAAAATAAAATTCAAAAACAAAGGAAATTTTAATGAAACAGCAACTTTAATTTTTAATTTTAATGATGATGTTTTAGATTATGTTTCTTCAACATTAGCTCCAACTTCTGCAGGTACAGGTTTGCTTTCTTGGAATATTGGAACAATTATTCCGTTTCAAAGTGGTGAATTTGTAGTAACATTAAATGTAAATTCTCCAATGGAAACACCTGCTGTAAATGGAGGTGATATTTTGAGTTACACTGCAACAATAAATGGATTAAATACAGACGAAACACAACTCGATAATACTTTCCCATTGCGTCAAATTGTTGTAAATTCTTATGACCCAAATGATAAAACATGTTTAGAAGGTACAACAATAAATCCTACTATGATTGGTGAATATGTTCATTACCAAATTCGTTTTGAAAATACAGGAACTTATCCAGCGCAAAACGTTGTAGTTAAAGACATGATTGACACTACAAAATTTGATATTTCAACGTTGCAAATCACGGACACTTCACACAGTTGTGTTACAAGAATTACAAATCCAAACAAAGTAGAATTCATTTTTGAAAACATAAATCTTCCGTTTGATGACGCAACAAATGATGGTTATGTAGTGTTTAAAATTAAAACAAATTCAACTTTGGTTGTTGGAAATACCATAAGTAATTTGGCAAATATTTATTTTGACTACAATTTTCCAATTGTAACAAACACAGCAACAAGTACTTTTCAAGCTTTAGCAAACAACACATTCAATTTTGAAAATTATGTTAGCTTGTCACCAAATCCAGCAAAAGATATTTTGAATTTGAATGTTAAAGATTTTGAAAATATACAATCAATTAGCATTTATAATATGTTAGGGCAATTGGTTCAGATAACAACAAGTCCAACAAATTCGATAAATGTTTCTGATTTAAAAGCAGGGAATTACGTCATTAAATTGCACATTGAAAAAGGCGAAATCATTAGAAAGTTTATAAAAGAATAAGTTTTTTATAATTAAGAGTAGTAATATTTCTACAAAAATTATAATATTATGTTAATATTTTAACTAATTTTGCACCGATAACCAATAAAATAAAATATCATGTTAAAAGAATTTAAGAATTTTATAATGACAGGAAACGTAATTGAGTTTGCTGTTGCAGTAATTATGGCAGGTGCAGTTGGTGCAGTTGTTAATGGATTTGTTGCAGATATTGCAATGCCGTTAGTAGGAATGTTAACAGGAGGAATGGATTTTTCTTCTTTCCAGTATGTTTTGTCACCAGAAGTTAAAGATGCCGCAGGTGTTGTAACTGCTCCAGAAAATGCTGTCCGTTACGGTAAATGGATTAATTCAATTGTGAGTTTAGTTGTAGTTGGATTTGTAATGTTTATGATTATCAAAGCTTACAACAAAATGAAAAAACCAGCAGAAGCTCCAGCTCCAGCAGGTCCAACTCAAGAAGAATTATTAGCAGAAATTAGAGATTTATTGAAAAAATAATAAACCGCTACAGTATATATTCTAACTAAACCGCTTCTTAATTGAGGCGGTTTTTCTTTTTTAATACTTCAACATTCAAAATTCCTTGTTGAATATTCAAAATTTTCTTTTTTCAAAGTATTTTCTACCTATTTTTGTACTTCCAAATTTTAAATATATTTATATGAGAGTTGCTGTAGTTGGTGCAACCGGAATGGTTGGCGAAGTAATGCTTCAAGTTTTAGCAGAAAGAAATTTTCCTGTAACCGAATTAATTCCTGTAGCTTCAGAGAAATCTGTTGGTAAAGAAATTGAGTTTAAAGGAGCAAAATATAAAGTAGTTGGTTTGCAAACAGCAGTCGATATGAAAGCTGATATTGCTTTATTTTCTGCTGGAGGTGAAACTTCTTTAGAATGG
The DNA here is from genome assembly GCF_054776075.1 of Flavobacterium koreense. Classification (NCBI taxonomy): domain Bacteria; kingdom Pseudomonadati; phylum Bacteroidota; class Flavobacteriia; order Flavobacteriales; family Flavobacteriaceae; genus Flavobacterium; species Flavobacterium koreense. The sequence goes on from NZ_BAAHCF010000002.1 coordinate 204,072, forward strand.
GCTCCAAAATTTGCCGAAGTAGGAACAACAGTTATCGACAACTCATCAGCTTGGAGAATGGATCCAACAAAAAAATTAATTGTTCCAGAAATTAATGCTTCAGAATTAACTAAAGAAGATAAAATTATTGCTAATCCAAATTGTTCAACAATTCAAATGGTAATGGTTTTAGCGCCTTTGCATAAAAAATATAAAATCAAGCGTGTAATTGTTTCAACTTACCAATCTATTACTGGAACAGGTGTGAAAGCTGTGCAGCAATTAGAAAATGAATATGCAGGAATTCAAGGTGAAATGGCTTATAAATATCCAATTCACAGAAATGCAATTCCTCAATGTGACAGTTTTGAAGAAAATGGTTACACTAAAGAAGAAATGAAATTGGTTCGTGAAACTCAAAAAATTATTGGTGATAAAACGATTGCCGTTACAGCAACAGCTATTCGTGTGCCAATTGTTGGAGGTCATAGCGAAGCGGTGAATATTGAATTCGCAAACGATTTTAATGTAAGCGAAATCAGAGATATTCTTCATCACACTGATGGTGTTGTAGTTCAAGATAATACAGACACTTACACTTATCCAATGCCATTATTTGCTCAAGGGAAAGATGAGGTTTTTGTGGGTAGAATTCGTCGCGATGAAAGTCAGCCAAACTCTTTAAATATGTGGATTGTAGCCGATAATTTGAGAAAAGGAGCTGCAACAAATACTATTCAAATTGCAGAATATTTAGTTGCTAATAAATTAGTTTAATTAAATTCAAGTTTACTAACCATTTGAGTTTACAAATCTTAAAATTTGTTAATTCAAGTGGTTTTTCATTGTTACTAGTATATATTTGCCGTAATGAAAGGAAAATACTCTGTAGTTAGTTTGTTTTTTGGTTTGGCAATATTGTTCGCAATATTGTTACAATCCCTGCATTCTTATCATCACATAGAAGTTGCACTTTCAGAAAAACACTGTAATCATAAATATGCAGTTAACAAGACTGAAATAAGTCATAGTCATCACGATTCTGACCATTGTTTTGTTTGTGAGTTTACATTAAACTATAGTTCTCAATTAAGACTTGAGGATTGTTTTTTAAACGCCCATTCTTATTTTAGAAAAGTAACGTTTTTTCATTCCGCTGAAAATATTTCTTTTTTCTCAGGATGTATATATTCACTTCGAGGACCTCCACTTTAATTGTTTATTTCGTTTTAATTTAACGTAAACAATTCAAAGAAAAATAAATGCAAAAAATCATAATGTTTTTTTGCTTATTATGTTTTGCATCTAATTATGGTCAAAACACAATAAGTGGAAAAATAGTAGATGAAAATGAAAAACCACTTGAAAAAAGTCATATTCATATTTCTTCTAAATCAACTGTTAGTAATAAAAATGGAGTTTATTCGATAAACGACATTCCATTTGGTCCTACAAAATTTTTAATAAGTTATGTGGGTTACCAATCTATTGATACTATCATTACTGTAACTCAAACTCAAGTTATTAATTTTAAATTAAGGCAAAAAGCGGAGCGTTTGAATGAAATTGTAATAAAACACAAAGATAATTATTACAATAATACCGTGTCTGAGCAAAAAATTAAGGAGACAGTAATAGAAAAGTATAGTAGTCAGTCTTTGGCTAATGCTTTGAAAGAAGTTTCAGGAGTTTCAATTTTGAAAAGTGGTAGTACTATAGCAAAACCAGTTATTAATGGATTGCATAGTAGTCGTGTACCAATTTACAACAATAATGTAAAAATAGAAGATCAACAATGGGGTGTTGAACACGCTCCAAATTTTGATATAAATTCGGCAGGAAAAATTACAGTTTTAAAAGGCGCATCTGGACTACAATATGGCGGTGATGCTATTGGAGGAATTGTTGTTATCGAGCCGATTAGTATTAAGAAGGACACGCTATTTGGAAAAGCATTAACTACTTTAGAGAGTAATGGTAGAGGTGGAACAATTTCAACTAGTTTGCATAAAGGTAATTTTTGTGATTGGAGTTGGAACGTTCAAGGTAGCTTCAAATATTATGGAGATAGACAATCGCCTAGTTATAATTTATCAAATACTGGAAATAGAGAAGCCAATTTTTCTGGCGATATAAAATACATCGGAAAGAAATATGATTTTTCTGCTTTTTATAGTTTGTATAATGCTACTATAGGAATTTTGAGTGCATCACATATTGGTAATGTAAATGATTTATATAATTCCATCAATAATAGCATACCTTATATTGTGAATGATTTTGATTATTCAATTAAAAATCCAAAACAAAAAGTGATGCATCATTTAGCTAAATTGAATTATAATTTCAATTTTAATGATAATGAAGTTTTGGGATTGCAATATTCTTTTCAATTTAATAATCGAAAAGAGTTTGATTTGAGAACCGGAATTCAAGATTCAAAACCAGCTCTTGATTTGAATTTAATTACACACACTTTTAATGCAGATTACAAACTTGTAAATGGAGATTGGGATTATAAACTTGGAGTTTCAAGTTCGTTTCAAAATAATACGGCTAGTCCAAATACAGGTGTTAGGCCTTTAATCCCAACTTATGACAAGGTTGATGCTGCAGTTTATGGAATTGTTGATTATCATTTTTCTAGTGATTTTTCTGTTGAGTTTGGTGCACGTTATGATTTTTCATCTATTCAAGCGACAAAATTTTATTTGAAATCAAGATGGGATGAAAGAAATTATAGTCCAGATTATAATGATTTTATTATAGGTGATTTTGGAAATCAATGGTTGACTAAGCCACAATTTTTATTTCATAATCTTTCAGCTAGTTTGGGAGCACAATATTCATTTGGTTCAGATTATGATTTGTATTTCAATCTTAGTCGTGCAGTTAGAAATCCTAATCCATCAGAATTTTTCAGTGATGGTTTACATCATTCTAGTGGTATGATTGAATTGGGAGATTTAAGAATAGTTAGTGAAAAGTCAAATAAAATCAGTACTTCACTTCAGAAAAAGTGGAATAATTTTGCTGTAAATATTGGACCATTCCTTAATTACATAGAAGATTTTATCTTTTTAAAACCAGTTGGTTTTGAAACAACTATTCGCGGAGCTTTTCCGGTTTGGGAATTCAACCAAACCAACGCCGTTTTAACTGGTGTAGATTTTAATTCACAATGGAAAATAACTAAATACTTTCAACATAAATTGATGATATCTTTTGTTAATGGAGCAGACATAACAAATAATGAATCACTAATAGATATGCCTCCGTTAAATATTAATAATCGTATTCAATTTAACAAAAAAGAATGGAGTAATCTAAAGTTAGAATTACAAAGTGAAATAGTTTTCAGACAAAATCAGTTTCCAAATAATAATTTTATTTCAAATATTGTTGTTGATGGAAACTTAGTACCAGTTGAAATAAATATTAGTTCACCGCCTCAAGCCTATAATCTTTTGCATTTTTCTTCGGATGTTAATTTTAAAACATCTAAAAATTCGTTTACAACCATAGGTCTTTCAGTGTTTAATATATTTAATACTAAATACAGAGACTATTTAAACAGACAACGTTTCTACGCTGATGATCTTGGCAGAAACATTCAAATTCAAGTAAAAATTAATTTCTAAAATATTAAAAAAATGAAAACATTTAAATTAACAAACAAACTTTTCTTATCTCTTTTTGCTGTTGCATTAATTTCTTGTAGCGATGATGATAATCCAGCTCCTGTAAATGAAGAAGAAGTGATAACAACTGTTAGAACAACATTAGTTGGAGGTGGTCAAACAATAACACTATTATCTAAAGATTTAGATGGTGACGGACCAAATGCGCCTGTTGTAACCGTTTCAGGGAATTTAACAGCTGGAACTACCTATACAGGTTCAGTTGCTTTCTTGAATGAAACAGTAAATCCAGCTGATGATATTACAACTGAAGTAGAGGAAGAAGGTGTAGATCACCAAATTTTTTATCAAGCACCTGCATCAATTGGTACTTTTGCCTATACTGATACTGATGCAAATGGGAAACCTATAGGGCTAGATTTTACTTTGGTTACTGCTTCTGCTGCAACAGGTAATCTTACGGTAACACTTAGACATTTGCCGAATAAATCAGCCGCTGGAGTTTCAACAGGTAATATAGCAAATGCAGGTGGCGCAACAGATGCACAAGTTACATATCCTTTAGTTGTTAACTAATAAATAATAAACCAATTTAATTTAAAAAGGTTATTCTTTGATTTAGAATAACCTTTTTGTTTTTTAAAATCTATTATCACCGTCTAATAATCTCCCAATTCCGCCAAGAAGACTTCCTTCTTCTTTAGAACTTCCGCCAGCTCTAGGAGCAGAAGCGATAATTCTATCGGCAAGACGACTAAAAGGCAATGATTGAACATAAACTGTTCCAGGTCCGCGAAGTGTTGCATAAAACATTCCTTCTCCTCCGAAAATCGTATTTTTAATTCCGCCGATAAATTCAATATCGTAATCAACATCTTTTGTAAATCCTACAATACATCCAGTATCAACTTTTAAAACTTCTCCAGCTGATAATTCTCTTTTAGCTAAAGTTCCGCCAGAATGTACAAATGCCATTCCGTCTCCTTCTAGTTTTTGCATAATAAAACCTTCACCACCAAAAAGACCACGACCAAGTTTTTTAGAAAATTCAATTCCAACAGAAACACCTTTAGCTGCACACAAAAAAGCATCTTTTTGACAAATGAATTTTCCTTGAAATTGTCGTAAATCTATCGGAATAATTTTTCCGGGATAAGGAGAAGCAAAACAAACTTTACTCTTGGTATTATTCTGATTTAAATAAGCGGTCATAAAAAGACTTTCGCCAGTCAAAACTCTTTTTCCTGCAGAAAGTAATTTTCCAAAAACACCACCTTGATCTTGACCTGAACCATCGCCAAAGATAGTTTCCATCTTGATTCCATTGTCCATCATCATAAAACTTCCAGCTTCTGCAACGACAATTTCTTGCGGATCAAGTTCTATTTCTACATATTGCATTTCTTCACCAAAAATTTGGTAATCTATTTCGTGAGCTTGCATAATTTCAATTTTTAAGATTATTACTATTAGATAATTATTTAAACAAAAAGTTACAATGAAGATACTAAAAACACATCAAATACAGAAATGTTTAAAAAATTAAGTTTTAAAATATTTATTATATAAAAAATTAATTATATTTTTACCATATTACTAACCAATAAAATAAATATTTATGAATTCAATGTTTACAAAAATTGTTAGAATACTCTTAGGGATTATACTTCTCGTTTTTGGAGCTAATAAGTTTTTTGGCTTTATTCCTTTACCAGAATTGCCTGAACAAGCAAACAATTTTATGACCTCTTTAGGCGCAACAGGTTATGTGCTTAAAATAGTTGGAGTATTAGAAATTGTTATTGGAGCTTTACTTCTTATGAAAAAGTGGGTTGCTTTTGCATTAACATTATTAGCGCCAATATCAATTAACATTCTATTATTTCATTTGTTTTTAGATGTGAATGGGATAGGTGGAGCACTATTAGTGGCCATTTTAAATGGAATTTTAATTTATAAATATTGGACACATTATAAATCGTTATTTCAATAAATTAAAAAGCTTCCATTTATCGGAAGCTTTTTTTTTAGTATTCTAGTTTACCAACATGATTCATAACTCTTACAATTTTCCCTTTTCTTTTTTCAATGTAAGAAGAAGAATTAGTGGCTTTATATTTTCTTGGATTTGGTAAAATTGCTGCAATTCCAGCTGCTTGAATTTTAGTTAAGTTTTTTGCGTCAGTTCTGTACCAATGTTCGGCTGCAGCTTCTGCACCGTAAACACCTTTGCCCATTTCTATTGAGTTAAGATAAACTTCCATAATGCGTTCTTTTCCCCATACAATTTCAATCAAAAACGTGAAATAAGCTTCCAATCCTTTTCTGATATAACTTCTGCCTTGCCATAGAAATACATTTTTTGCAGTTTGTTGAGAAATGGTGCTTCCTCCTTTAAGTTTTTTTCCACGATTGTTGTTTTTAAAAGCTTTTTGCATCGCTTTAAAATCAAAGCCACTATGTTTTAGAAAATTACCATCTTCACTAGCAATAACTGCTTTTTGAAGATTAACAGAAATATCCTCTAAAGGAACCCAATCATGGCTACAAGTCATTTCTTGACCATCTATTTTTTGTTCAATAGCTCTTGTAATCATTAATGGAGTGAAAGGAACAGGAATCCATTTAAAAAGAACAACTAATAAAATGGAAATGCCAAAAAACCAAAGCATTGACTTCCAGATAAATGTCTTAAGCTTTTGAAAGAAAGTTTTGTTTGTCGATTTTGAAATATTCTTTTTTGTTGCCATTTATATTAATTCTGCTAATTCTTGTCCTATTAAACTTCCAATTGCTACACCCATTCCGCCAAGTCGAACGCCGCAATAAACATTTTCAGAGATTTGAGAAACAATTGGATTTTTATGTGAGCCAATTCCCATTATTCCGCTCCAACGATGTGCAATTTGAAATTCTTGATTGGGTAAAATTACATTTTTTAATAACTCTTCCAATCTATTTTGAATTTTTTCTGTTTGAGATAAATCAGTTGTAGTTTCTCCTTCAAAGTCTAAATTTCTTCCACCACCAAGTAGTATTCTATCTTCAAAATTTCTAAAATAATAATATCCTTTGTCTAAATGAAAAGTGCCACGAATGTCTAAATTTGGAATTGGTTCTGTAATTAAAACTTGAGCTCTGGCTGGTTTTACAGCATTATTTGTTAGCTGAGATGCAAATCCATTTGTGGCAAAAAGTAATTTTTTTGTTTCAAATGAGTAATCGTTTACAATAATTTCAACAGAATCATTTTTTTCAATATGTGAAGTAACTTCGGCTTGATTTAAAATTAAAATATCTTTAGAAATTGCTTCTTTAAGAAGTGCTTGCATCATATTTCCGGTATCAATCTGACCTTCATAGGGATTGAAAATAGAATATTCATGTATGTTTTGAAAATTAAATCGATCGAATTCTTTAGAAAAAACCTCTGATTTAAAAAGTGGTTTTATGATATCATTTATAAAAGGTAATTTTTGTAAACATTCATTATAAGTGTTTTCATCTTCTTTCAAAAATAATTCATAACCTCCATAAGGTTTGAAATCAATGGTTTCATCTCCAAGTCGTTTTCTTAAAATTTGCAATCCATACCAACGTTTTTGAATCAATTGAATGACTTCTTCTTCGGAATGAGATTTTAAATCATCAATAATTTCTGACAAACTCCCAAAACATGCAAATCCGGCATTTTTTGTACTTGCACCTTGAGGAAGAATTCCCTTTTCAAGTATTAAAATTTTACTTTTTGGAAATCGTTCACGAAGATTTAAAGCGCAATGTAAACCTACAATTCCACTGCCTACGATAGTAAAATCTACATTTGAAAACCAATTTTTTATTTCCCAATAACTTAAATGCATCGAATATTTTTTATAAAAATAATAATTTTTTAGAATTTTTATTTGAATTCGAATAATTTTATAAATTGTAAGAATAGTTGTGAATTTTATAAATTAAGAACATGCACTTCATCGATTTGTTAATAACTTTTATAGAAACATGAAAATTTGACAAAATTCTTGATAATTTTGATATTCTATTTTTTAACCAAAAACTAATTATTATGAAGTTAAAGTTACTTCCTGTGGCATTATTAGCGATGACGAGTTTCGCTTTTGCTCAACAAAAAGGATCGTTTTGGAAAGCTTCTACTAACAAGAATGTACCACTTCTTGAGAGCAGAATGCAATTACCAGAAAAAAATCTTTTAGATTTAGACGTGGACGCAATGAAAGCTACGCTTTTAAGTTCACCAAAAAGAGATTTATCTTTAAAGTCTGCTGTGATTGTTTCCTTACCAAACGCTGATGGTGAAATGGAACAATTTAGAATTTATGAAAATTCCAACATGGATCCTGCTTTAGCAGCTAGATATCCAGAAATTAAATCTTACATTGGTGTTGGAATTAATAATCCTACTTTGACTGCTTATTTCAGTATGTCACCACTTGGATTTAAATCTATGGTTCTTGGAGCGGATAGATCTGCTGTTTTTATTGAGCCATTTTCTCAGGATTTAAAAACATATTCTATTTATAAGAAATTAGATAAAGCACAATCATTTTCACCTTTTGAATGTAGCGTTGTAGAAGAAGCATCTTCAAGTATTGATGATTTAGCTTTACGTCCAAATGCAGATGATTCAACTTTAAGAACATTTCGTTTAGCTTTATCTGTAACTGCTGAGTATACAACATATTTTGGTGGGACAAAAGCATTAGCTCTTGCGGCAATGAACAATTCAATGACTCGTGTTAATGGAGTTTTTGAAAAAGATTTTGCAATAAGAATGGTATTAGTTGCTACTAACGATAATGTAATTTATACTGACGCTGCTACAGATCCATATTCTCCTGCAGCAAGTTTATCTAATTGGAATTCTCAACTACAATCAACTTTAACTTCAGTAATTGGTGAAGCCAACTATGACGTAGGACACTTATTTGGTGCTTCTGGTGGTGGCGGAAATGCTGGTTGTATCGGTTGTGTTTGTGTAAATGGTTCTAAAGGAAGTGGCTATACTTCTCCAAACAATGGAATCCCATCTGGAGATACATTTGATATTGATTATGTAGCTCACGAGTTTGGACACCAATTTGGTGCTAATCACACATTCTCAATGAATAATGAAGGAACAGGTGCTAATATGGAACCAGGTTCAGGTTCAACTATTATGGGTTATGCAGGTATTACAAGTCAAGACGTTCAGCCTAATTCTGATGCTTATTTTCACGCTATTAGTATTCAACAAGTAACTAATAATGTAAAAACTAAAACGTGTCAAACTAATACTGCTACAGGAAATTCAGTTCCTACGGCTAATGCTGGTTTAGATTACACTATTCCTAAAAGTACTCCATTTATGTTAACTGGTTCAGGAACTGACGCTAACGGAGATGTACTAACTTACAACTGGGAACAATTTGATAATGCAGCATCTACTGCAACAGGAGCAAGTTCAGCAGCAAGTGCTACAAGAACTTCAGGACCAACTTTTAGATCTTATAATTCTTCAACTTCTCCGGTAAGATATTTTCCAAATATGACAAGAGTTTTGGCTGGTGCAACTACAACAGCAGGAACTGAAATTACTGTTGAAGCTTTACCATCTGTAGCAAGAACTATGAATTTTAGATTAACGGTTCGCGATAATAGAGCTGGTGGTTCTGCAAATAATTCTGATGATATGATTGTCACAGTAAACGGAACAGCAGGGCCATTTTCTGTAAGTGCACCAAATACAGCAGTTTCTTATGTTGGAGGAAGTTCTCAAACAGTAACATGGGCTGTAGCAGGAACAACTGCAAATGGCGTTAATTGTGCTAACGTAGATATTTTATTATCTACTGATGGAGGATCAACATGGTCAACTTTATTAGCAGCAACTCCAAATGATGGAACACAAGCGGTAACAATTCCAAATACACCAGGTACAACTAATAGAATTATGGTGAAAGGAACTAATCATATTTTCTTTGATGTTTCAAATACCAACTTTACTATTACTTCTGGTGTAACAGATACAGTTGCTCCTACGGCTCCAACATTGGCAGCTTCTGGAACAACTCAAACAACAACAAACTTATCTTGGTCTGGTGCTACAGATAACGTTGCTGTAACAGGTTATGATGTTTATAGAGGAGCTACTTTATTAGGTTCAACAGCTTCTACAACTTTTGCTGTTACAGGTTTAACAGCTTCAACTACTTACTCATTTACAGTAAGAGCAAAAGATGCTGCAGGAAACGTTTCTGCTGATAGTAACTCAGTTTCTGTAACTACTTTAGATCCAGTAATTGATACAACAGCTCCAACAGCTCCAACATTATCAGCTTCTGGAACAACTCAAACTACTACAAATTTATCTTGGACTGGTGCTACTGATAACGTTGCGGTTACAGGATATGATGTATTAAGAAACGGAGTTGTAATTGGTTCAACAACTACAGCTACAACTTTTGCAGTTACTGGTTTAACAGCTTCAACTACTTATACTTTTAATGTAAGAGCAAAAGATGCTGCTGGAAATATTTCTGCAAATAGTAATACTGTTTCTGTAACAACTTTAGCTGTTGCTACAGTGACTTATTGTACTGCTTCTGCAAATAGTACAGTAGATGAAAGAATAGGAAGAGTTCAATTAGGAACAATTAATAATCCATCAACAGGAACTGCAGGTTATGAAAACTTTACAGCTTTATCAACAAACTTGGTAAGAGGAACAGCTAATACTATTACTATTACACCATCATGGACAAGTACTGTATATAGTGAAGCCTATAGAGTCTATATCGATTACAATAAAGATGGAGATTTTGTTGATGCAGGTGAAAGCGTTTATTCTAGAGCTAGAACAACTACAACTCCAGTTTCAGGTTCATTTACCGTTCCAACAACTGCAGCACTTGGAGCTACAAGAATGAGAGTAATCATGAGATATAACACTACTCCAACAACTCCTTGTGGAACATTCGATTATGGTCAAGTTGAGGATTACACAGTAAACATTACTGCTACAGCTAGAGTTGAAGAAGCTTCTAATAACGAAATATCTTTCAACTTATATCCAAATCCAGTTTCAGGTGATGTTTTAAACATTTCTAATCTTGAAGCAGATTCTAGCTACAGAATTTACAACATGATGGGACAAGAATTAGGAAAAGGTAAAATTGAAAACGAAAGTATTAATGTTGGTAATTTAGCTGCAGGAACTTATTTAATTGAAGTTTCTAATGCTAATGGAGCAACATCAAAACGTTTTATTAAGCAATAATTTTTTAGTCAGTTAATTTTAAAAGCCGTTGCGTTTATCGTGACGGCTTTTTTTATTACTTTTAACGAATCATTAAAATCATTCATCAAAATGAAGAAAATATTTTTTATAATCGTTAGTACAATGAGTATAGCAGCATCAGCGCAACAAGTTTTATCTCCAGAATTACTTTGGAAATTAGGAAGGGTTTCTGTTTTAGGAATTTCAAAAGATGGAAAATCGGTGGTTTATAAAGTTGCCATTCCATCAGTGGAAGAAAATAAATCGAATTCTAAATTTTACACCATTCCAGTAAATGGAGGAAATGCAACCGAAGTAAAAGATACTAAAGATTTAGTTGCCGATAAAAATGTTTCTCCAGATGGGAAATATATTTTGTCCTCTCAAGAAGTGAAAGTAAATAAAGTTTTAGGTAAAGATATTTATCCAAATCTTGATAAATCAAACTCACAAGTTTATAACTCGTTAGATTATCGCCATTGGGATACTTACAACGATGGTAGTCACAACCACGTGTTTTATGCTGAAAATATAGATAAGGCTACACCAATTGATATTATGCCAAATGAACCTTACGATTCACCTCAAAAACCTCATGGTGGTGATGAAGATTTTATTTGGTCACCAGATTCTAAAAGCATTATCTATGTTTCTAAAAAGAAATTCGGAACAGAATATGCTATTTCTACAAATACTGATTTGTACGAATACAATCTAGAAACGAAAACTACTAAAAACCTAACAGAAGCTAATAAAGGATATGATACCAATCCAACGTTTTCTCCAACAGGAAATTTAACTTGGTTGCAAATGAAGCGCGACGGATATGAAGCCGATAAAAATGACATCATCGTTCGTTTCAAAGGAATGGACATGAATCTTACGGCTAATTGGGACGGAAGTGTAGATAATTACGCATGGAGCGCCGACGGTAAAAAAGTATATTTTGTTGCTGCTGTTGACGGAACCAAACAATTATTTGAAGTAAACTTTCCAGGTTTAACAAAAATTGCTGTTATGGTTACTCAGGTTACTAATGGTGATTTCGATGTATCGGATATTGTGGCGTTCTCTGGCGATAATGTAATCGTTACAAGAACAGATATGAATCATGCTGCTGAGGTTTATTCTTATAATTTGAAGAAAAAAACTTGGTTGCAATTGACTAAAATCAATGATGAAACCTACAGCAAACTAGCTTTGCCAAAATACGAAAGAAGATACGTTACCACAACTGACGGAAAGAAAATGTTGGTTTGGGTAATTTTACCTCCAAATTTTGATAAAAATAAAAAATATCCAACACTTTTATATTGCCAAGGCGGACCACAATCGCCATTGACTCAAAGTTATTCTTTCCGTTGGAATTTCTCTTTGATGGCTTCACAAGGTTATGTAGTGGTTGCTCCAAACCGTCGTGGAATGTATGGTCACGGACAAGAATGGAACGAACAAATCTCTAAAGATTGGGGCGGACAAGTAATGGACGATTACCTATCTGCAATTGATGATGTAGCTAAAGAAAGTTATGTTGCTAAAGATAGAATTGGAGCTGTGGGAGCAAGTTATGGTGGCTATTCTGTTTTTCAATTAGCAGGAATTCACAACAACAGATTTAAAACGTTTATTTCACATTGTGGTGTTTTCAATTTAGAAAGTATGTACGGCACAACCGAAGAAGTATTCTTCAATAATTGGGATCACGGTGGAGCATATTGGGAAAAAGACAATGCTGTAGCACAAAAAACATACGCAAAGTTCAACCCAATCAATATGGTGGACAAATGGAACACACCAATATTAATCATCCAAGGAGGAAAAGATTACCGTGTGCCAATAGGACAAGGACAAGAAGCGTTCCAAGCAGCACAATTACGCGGAATAAAAAGTAGATTTTTATTATTTCCAGACGAAAACCATTGGGTTCTAAAACCACAAAATGCTCAAGTATGGCAAAGTGAATTTTATAAATGGTTGAAGGAGACGTTGTAGAAAGTTTTGTTTTTGAATATTATTACAGATAAATGTAGCTAATCGTATTTTAAAAATGAATTATACGGAACTTTCCAAACTTAGAATTGAAACTTTTTCCTTTATAGAAGATTGTTTTAATCACAATAGCAAAATTGCAGATTTTGAAGATCATTATTTTTTTAGTTTCACGTCAGGATTAATAAATTTTGGAAGTTTACTTTTAAGAAATTTAAAGTTAAATCCTTTGACAATTTATCAAACAGAACATGATACTGATTTTGGCTTTAAAACTGTATATTATGCAATAGATAGACTTGGAGTTTCACATGGTTATATTTATGGTCCTAATGCTAAATACGAATTTAATCCATTATGTGATTTGTCCGATAATTTATATTTCGGGAATGGTAAAGTTGAAGAGTATTCTTTAGTTTATAATTGGAAAAACAAACCTAATCAAATTGATTTCAATGATTTTTTTAGTTATTTACCTCTTAAGTTGTCTTTTGAAAAACAGTTCAAATTATATTCTACTTTTAATAATAGAAAAATTATTTATCAGGATAAATATTCTGCATTTGAAATTCCGTTTGAAGAGCTGCTTTTAAAAGAACTAAAAATTAGTTTTGTAGAAGACTTGACAATTTTAAATAAAAGTGACTATTTCGAGTTTAAATGTGTTCATACCATTCATAGGTTTAAACAAGATAATATAAGTACATTATTTGAAGGTAGAATAGACAAAAAAACCTTTGAAATAATTGAAGATGATGTTGAAATCTAAATTCTGATAGGGTGGATTTTCAATCTAAATTCCATAAAAAAAAACAAAAACCCCGACTTCAATTGAAATCGGGGTTTTGTTTTAGTTTATAAGTTCTTGTTGTTCTGTTCCAAAAACTTTTACTAAGAAATCTTTTAATGATGGAGCAAGCATTTTATATAACTCAACTTTATCTTCGGGAACATCTTTTTCAGATATTGTTAAGAAATAAATAATTGCTTTAGGAACTTCCAATGCTTCACAAATTTTATCTAATGTTTCTGGATTCGGGTCGTAAACACCATTAATAATTTGTGATAAAGCTGTTGTACTTTTACCAATTTTTTTTGCAAGTTCTGTTTGAGTAATTCCTTTTTTCTTAATTATTGAATTAATTACTTCTCCTATTTTCATTTGATTTGATTTTTTTAGAAGAAATCTGTTATTATTTTTATTAGTAAAGTAATTATTTTTAAAATTTCTAATTCAGATTTATTTTCTGATTTAGCAATTTCTAATTCTTCTTTTATTTCTAATAATAATTTTTTATTTTCTTCTGATGTTTTATCCGAAGCAATAGCTTCATTTATTTTTTCTAATATATTTTTCATTTTACAATTATATTTAATTTCTATTGAAGCGCTCTGCTTCAATAATCCTAATTAAATATAATTGTAGCGTGTGTGTCGTCTAAATTTTTAAAATTAAAACTATATATTTTTCTAAAATTTTCACGCTTATTTTCTAATATTGAGAGATGACAATTTAAAGTTTGTTTTAATACTCTGTTTAGTTTTTTAGATAAATTAGTAAGCCATTTTGAAAAACTTTTTATGTGGATTAAATACCTTACTCTTTTATAATCTGAATAACTTAGAGAATAATTATTGATTAAATTAATTAATTCTTCAATATTTAATTCTTCAAGTTTTTTGTTGATATGGCTTTTTCTAGTCTTAAAAGAATAATCTAAATTAAATTTGGAAAGTAATGTTAATTCTTTTTGATTCGAATTATATAGGGAAGGCAAAAATATTTCATCAATTTTAGAATTAAAATCTTTTAATTTTATGAATTCCAAATACATTGAATCTTTACTGATGTCTTGAAGAGTATTAACTTTTTCAATAATAGATTCGAGAGAAATTAATTTCTCTCTTATTTCTTCTCTTCGTTTTTTATAAAATAATAGACTCCCCATATTTTTATGTATTAAAATTTGTCAAATTTAAGTAAAACTTAAACATAAAACAAATTATTTTAATAAAATTTTAATTTCATCTGATTTTATCCCAAACAAAAAACCCCGACTTCAATTGAAATCGGGGTTTTATATTTAATATCTAATATCAAAAATCTAATATCAGACTAGTATCTGTAATACTCAGGTTTGAATGGTCCAGCAACGTCAACACCAATATAAGCAGCTTGATCGTCACGTAAAGTTTCCAATTCAACTCCTAATTTAGCTAAGTGTAAAGCAGCTACTTTTTCATCTAAATGTTTTGGTAACATATAAACTTCATTTTTGTAAGCTGCGCTGTTAGTCCATAATTCAATTTGAGCTAACGTTTGGTTTGTAAATGAATTACTCATTACAAAACTTGGGTGACCAGTTGCACAACCTAAGTTTACTAAACGACCTTCAGCTAAGATAAGAATATCTTTTCCAGCTATAGTATATTTATCAACTTGTGGTTTGATTTCAACTTTAGATGCACCGTGGTTTTTGTTCAACCAAGCCATATCAATTTCGTTATCGAAGTGACCAATGTTACAAACGATAGTTTTGTCTTTCATTTGCTCAAAGTGAGAACCAAGAACGATGTCTTTATTTCCAGTAGTTGTGATGATAATATCAGCATTAGCTACAACTGTGTTTAATTTTTTCACTTCAAATCCGTCCATTGCAGCTTGTAAAGCACAAATTGGGTCGATTTCAGTTACTGTAACAATAGAACCAGCACCACGGAAAGAAGCCGCAGTTCCTTTTCCAACGTCACCATATCCACAAACAACAACTCTTTTTCCAGCTAACATAATATCTGTTGCTCTTCTTACAGCATCAACAGCCGATTCTTTACAACCGTATTTGTTGTCAAATTTCGATTTAGTAACCGAATCATTTACGTTAATTGCTGGCATAAATAAAGTTCCGTTTTTCATTCTTTCATACAAACGGTGAACACCAGTTGTAGTTTCTTCTGATAAACCTTTAATTCCAGGAATTAATTCTGGGTAACGGTCAAAAACCATATTTGTTAAATCACCACCATCATCAAGAATCATGTTTAATGGTTGTCTATCTTCACCAAAGAATAATGTTTGCTCAATACACCAGTCAAAAGACTCTTCGTCAAGACCTTTCCAAGCATAAACTTGAATTCCAGCAGCAGCAATCGCAGCAGCAGCTTGATCTTGAGTTGAGAAAATGTTACAAGATGACCAAGTAACTTCTGCACCAAGAGCAATTAAAGTTTCAATTAAAACAGCAGTTTGAATAGTCATGTGAAGACATCCTGCAATTCTTGCACCTTTTAAAGGTTGAGTTGCTCCATACTCAGCTCTCAACGCCATTAATCCTGGCATTTCAGCTTCAGCCAATTCAATTTCTTTTCTTCCCCAAGCCGCAAGGTTAATGTCCTTAACTTTGTAAGCTACAAATGGTAATGTTTGTGTACTCATCTATTATGTATATTTGTATTTTTAAAATTTGGTGCAAAATTACAACATAGGTTTTGATTTTAATAATTTATTTTAAAATTTGTGAAATGTTTAAATGTTTAATCTTTTGAAAAACAACAAAATACTAGATGCCATTACATAAAGTTGTCTATTTGTCTAACAATACCAAACTGTATCTTTGGAAGATTACAGAAGATTTTGACACGCTTTTCAGTCAAGTAAAATTGAAAGACTCCTCTTTAGCGCGATTGGAAACTATGAAATCAGAAAGTCATCAAAAAGGATTTTTAGCTGTGAGAATGTTATTACAACACAATGATTATTCGGATTTCGATTTATTTTATGATGAATTTGGAAAGCCACACATTAAACCACAAGGTTGTAGTATTAAAGATGTTGAAATTTCGATTTCCCATTCCAATGATTTTTCTGCTATTGCAATTAGTGATTCAAAAGTGGGATTAGATTTAGAACAACTGAAAGAAAAGACACTCCGAATTGCAAAAAGATTTATGGATGTTTCGCATTTGGATAATCTATCCGAAGAAGAAAAAATTAAGAAAGCAACAATCGTTTGGGGAATTAAAGAAAGCATTTTCAAAATCAAAAATGAAAAGGGTATCAGTTTTCCAAACCATATTTTTGAGGACGATTTTTCTTTTGAGGATAAAAAAGCAACGGCAACATTAAAATTCAACGATAAAGAAGAAAAGTTCCAAATCCAATTTGATTCGGTAGAAGATTATATCTTTGTCTGCGCCTTTGAAAATAAACAATGACAAATAGCTACCAAAATATTCTAAATTCAAAAACCAAAGGTGAAAAACTCCTAGCCATTCTTCTCGATCCAGATAAGTTGGCAGTGGGAAATCTTTCGGATTTAATTGAAAAAATAAATCAATCACCTGCAACACATATTTTCGTTGGAGGAAGTTCATTCGATGGAACACATTTAGATGAATTAATTACCGAATTAAAATCAAAAATCAACTTACCATTTCTATTATTCCCTGGAAATCCATCGCAAATTTCTGATAAAGCCGACGGAATTTTATTTTTAACTTTATTATCAGGAAGAAACCCAGATTATTTAATTGAACACCAAGTAAATGCTGTTCCAATTATTAAAAAAACTAGTTTAGAAGTCATTTCAACAGGATATATTTTAATAGAAAGTGGCAATGAAACGGCTGTTGAAAGAGTTAGTCAAACCAAACCTTTAGATAGAAACAACCACGAATACGCATTGCAAACTGCTCAAGCTGGTGAATTCATCGGAAATAAATTAATTTATCTTGAAGCAGGAAGCGGTGCAAAATTAGCTGTTCCAAAAGAAATGATAAGATTAGTTTCGCAAAATATAAACGTTCCATTAATCGTTGGTGGCGGCATTCGTTCCAAACAAGAAATCGAAAATGCTTACAATGCAGGTGCAGATTTAGTTGTAATCGGAACCGCATTTGAAAATGATACTAATTTTTTTAATTCTTAAATCAAAATTCAAAAATCGTTAATCAAATGTTAGATTTTCTGATATCACAATATAAAAACGCTACAACACTTCAAATTATATTGGAGTCACTAGCGTTTGTATTCGGAATTTCGAGCGTTTATTTTGCCAAAAAAGAAAATATTTTGGTATATCCAACAGGATTAATTTCGACAATTATAACGGTTTATTTGTTGTATCAAGCAAAATATTTTGGCGATATGACTATGAATTTTTACTATTCTATAATGAGTATTTATGGTTGGTACAAGTGGACTTCAAGTGCCGATGAACCCGAATTAGAAATCACTAGAACTTCAACAAAAGAGAAATTAATAGGTGTAGGATTATTTATTTTAACAATGATAATTACTTATTTAGTGTATCTTTTTTTCGATTATAAACTTGAAATTCCTAATTATATTGATATTTTTACATCTGGAATATTTTTTACCGCTATGTGGTACATGGCCTTAAAGAAAATAGAAAATTGGACCTTGTGGATTATCGGTGATTTAATAGCAGTTCCTTTATTTGCCCACAGAGGCTTAGGAATGTTATCATTACAGTATTTAGTTTTTACAATATTAGCTATTTTAGCATACATTCAATGGAAGAACATCTTAAACAAGAACATACAGAAATAATAAAAATTGCTTTTGTAGGACCTGAATCAACAGGTAAAACCACATTAGCATCGCAACTTGCTGAAGAATTCAATACCAATTGGATTCCAGAGTTTGCACGCGATTATCTTCAAGACAAATGGGATTTGAAGCAAGAAATTTGTGTTAAAGAAGATTTAATGCCAATTGCAATTGGGCAAACACAACTTGAGAATAACGCATTAAAGAGTGCTAATAAAATTCTTTTTTGTGATACTAATGTTTTTGTGACCAAAGTATTTTCTGATATTAACTACAATTCTTGTGATGCAATAATTGCAAAAGCAGCCAAGAAGCACAAATATGATTTGATTTTTCTAACAGACGTTGATGTTCCGTGGGAAAAAGATGATTTAAGAGATAAACCAGACGATAGGGAAAAATCAATAGCTTTTTTTGAACAAGCTTTGGTCGAATTTAAAAAGCCTTTCATCAAACTTTCTGGAAATAAAGAAGAACGTCTTGAAAAAGCAACCAAAATAATTTCAGATTTTCAAAAAGCAAAAAAAATAGGTTTAAACTCATTTGACTATATAAAAATCTACAATAGAAATACTAATTTAGATGTCATTGAAGACCAATTTCAAATATTGAAAAATGGAATTCCAAAGATAAATTTAGAACGACCGGCTGTAATTAATGACGGAATTCTAAGAATAACCGATGACGAAGCTAAGTATTTTTCAAATTTTTTTGATGAGAAAAAGACTAATCTTAAACTGAAAAAATTTGTACCAGCTTCTGGAGCAGCGAGCAGAATGTTCAAGTTTTTAAACGAATTTTTGAATGAATTTAAACTTGGTGAAGAAAGTATAAACGCTTATATTAATAGAAAAAAGGATAAAAATTTACCTATCTTTTTAGTAGCAAAAGAAAAGTTTCCTTTCTACAATGAAATTTTAGAGGTTGCCAAATCCTCATTGCCAGAATATGGGACATGGGAAAAAGATACCCGAGATTTTGGTTTTATAAAAACAATGCTTTCTCCTAAATATTTTGATTTTTCAAACAAACCAAAAGGCGTTTTACCTTTTCATAAATATGAAAATTACACTGCTACTGCGATAGAAGAACATTTAAATGAATGTGCTTTTTATGCTACTTCAAATGGAAAATCCAATCTTCATTTTACAGTTTCAGAGGAACATCAAAGTGATTTTGAAACCATTATCAATGAAGTAAAACCTAGAATTGAAAAGCAAACCAATACTGAAATTAATGTAAAATATTCTTACCAAAATAAAGCTACAGATGTTATTGCGGTTGATTTGGGCGGAAATCCCTTTAGAGATGAAAAGGATAATATCGTTTTCAGACCAGGCGGACATGGTGCATTGATTGAAAATTTGAACAATCTAATTGCAGATGTGATTTTTATCAAGAATATTGATAATGTTATACAAAATCATATTCAAGAAATTGCACTTTATAAAAAAGCTTTGGCAGGAATTTTAATTCAATATCAAGAAGTTATTTTTAAGTATATGAAAATGCTTAATAGTGAAAATGTTTCTAACGAAGATTTGAATGAAATTGTAAATTATATAAAATCAAAATTGAATATTGATATAAAAGATGATTTTTCAAAATTCACCAAAGAAAGTAAAGTTGATCATTTAAAAACGATTTTAAACCGTCCAATTCGTGTTTGTGGAATGGTAAAAAATGAAGGCGAACCTGGTGGTGGACCTTTTTGGGTAATCGATAAAAAAGGAAAAACATTTTTACAAATTATAGAATCTTCTCAGATTGATTCAAAGGATACAAGGCAAAAAGAAATCTTCGAAAGCGCCACTCATTTTAATCCAGTTGACCTTGTTTGTGGAATAAAAGATTACAACGGACAAAAGTTTGATTTAATGAAGTTCATAGATAAAAATTCAGGTTTTATTGTTGAAAAAAACAACAAAGGAAAGTCATTAAGAGCATTTGAATTACCGGGACTTTGGAATGGTGCTATGGCAAAATGGATGACTATTTTTGTTGAAGTTCCACTTATTACTTTCAATCCGGTGAAAACGGTAAATGATTTATTAAAACCTGCTCATCAATCAACAAATGGACAAGGATAAAATTATTTCAGAACTTTCTTTCAAAGCCGTTAGAAGCTCTGGAGCTGGCGGACAAAACGTAAATAAAGTTTCGTCCAAAGTAGTTTTAACATTTGATTTAAACAATTCTCAATCACTTTCAGAGGAAGAAAAAGAAAGGTCTCAAAAGAAATTAAAATCTAAATTAACTCTTGATGGAATTTTAATTTTAAATTGTGATGAAGACAGAAGTCAACTTAAAAATAAAGAAATCGTTATAAAAAGATTTTTGGAGTTGATAGAAAAGTCTTTAGTTATACCAAAAGAAAGAAAAGCTACAAAAATTCCAAAATCAGTTATCGAAAAAAGATTAAAAGACAAATCAACAAATTCTGAAATAAAACAGAACAGGAAAAAGCCTGATTTATAAAAAAAATCTAATGGTCTAATAATCTAAAAGTCTAAAAATCTTTTTACCTTTGCATCGTCTCAAAAGGGGTGCTCTAAATTACGAGCTGAGATTATACCCAATGAACCTAGAACAGGTAATGCTGTTTAGGGAAAAGTGACAAAGCAGAGTGCACACTGAACTTTGTCACAGGAAACAAACATTTTTATTTTTTTAACCAAGAATAATTACCTCTTTTTATTCGTATAATTTATTTTACGAATGGAAATTTTATTTGAAAAAACTTGCCACAAAGACTCGAAGGCACAAAGATTTAAATTGCGAAGTCTATTATCTATTTTCTTTTTTCTTTTTTCTATTATCTCTATTGCACAAGAGAAACCCAAGGACACAACAAAAGTTACAACACTCGATGAAGTTTTAATTGCAGGAGTTCGAGCTCAAAAAAACAATCCAGTTACTTTTACTAATGTTAGTAAAGAACAAATTGCTCCTAGAAATCTTGGGCAAGACATTCCAATTTTACTTAATTATTTACCTTCTGTTGTCTCAACAACCGATGCAGGAAATGGAATTGGTTACACTTACATGAGAGTAAGAGGAACAGATGGTTCTAGAATCAATGTCACTTTAAATGGAGTTCCATTTAACGATAGCGAAAGTCAAGGAACATTTTTTGTTAATCTTCCCGATTTCGCCTCTTCTGTAGAAAGTCTTCAATTACAACGCGGTGTAGGAACTTCTACTAATGGTGCTGGTGCATTTGGCGCAAGTTTAAATATGCAAACTAAATCTTTTCAAGAAAAATCTTATGCAGAAATTGCTAATTCTGTTGGAAGTTTCAACACAAGAAAACATACATTAGCTTTCGGAACAGGTTTACACGATAATTTTGAATTTAACGGAAGAATTTCTCAAATCGCTTCTGATGGATATGTTGATAGAGCTTCTACTAATATGTTTGGTTATTTTTTTAATGCCAATTATATTAATAAATCAACTCAAATTAAAGCCTTGTTTTTTGGTGGGAAAGAAAAAACATATCAAGCATGGTATGGAATTGAAGATTTGGACAAATTAAAAAACGATAGAACGTTCAATCCAGCTGGAATGTATTTTGACGCTGATGGGACTATACGTTTCCACGATAACGAAACCGATAATTATTGGCAAAATCATTTTCAATTGCATTGGTCTGAAAAATGGTCTGAAAAATGGTCTTCTAATGTTGCTCTTCACTATACAATTGGAAAAGGATATTTTGAACAATACAAAGAAGATGAAACATTATCCGATTATTATTTACCCGATTTTCAAGGAAATTCAACTTCAGATTTAATTAGAAAGAGATGGTTAGATAATGATTTTTTCGGAACGACTTTTACTTTAAATTACAAAAAAAATAAAACAAATATTTTATTTGGTGGTGCTGCAAATCGATATTTAGGAAAGCATTTCGGAGAGGTAGTTTGGACTCAGTATTATGTTCCAAATTCAAATAGATACTACAATAATATTGGAAACAAAGATGATGTAAATGCTTATGTAAAAGCATCACAAACTTTTGGAAAATTGAACTTATTCGCAGATTTGCAATATCGAATGGTTTTTTATGAAGCCAATAGTTTCCGATTTGATGATGTAAATGATACGTTTAGATTTTTTAATCCAAAAGTTGGTTTAAATTATCAATTGAACAGCAAAAATGCTTTTTACACTTTTGCTGGAATCGCAAACAAAGAACCAAGAAGAGACGATTATGAAAACGGAAGCACAAAATCCGAGCGCTTGTTTGATTTTGAATTGGGTTGGAAATATACTACCAAGAAAATGATTATCAATGCAAATGCTTTCTACATGCGATATAAAAATCAGTTGGTTTTAACAGGAGCTTTGAATGATGTTGGTTCGCCAATTTTTACAAATAGTGGTTCAAGTTACAGATTGGGATTGGAGTTAGAATCTACCTTAAAATTGGGAAGTAAGTTTACACTTCAACCTAATGTGACTTTAAGTCAAAACAAGAATGAAGATTTCTTTTTTCAACGTGATGGAGTTCTTCAAAACTTGGGTAATACTAATATCGCTTTTTCTCCAAATCTAGTTGTTGGAAATGCAATAACGTACGCTGTAAACAAGCATTTGAATTTTACCATTTTAAATAAGTTTGTTGGTAAACAATTTATGGGAAATATTGATTCA
Organism: Flavobacterium koreense; assembly: GCF_054776075.1. Lineage (NCBI taxonomy): Bacteria > Pseudomonadati > Bacteroidota > Flavobacteriia > Flavobacteriales > Flavobacteriaceae > Flavobacterium > Flavobacterium koreense. The sequence continues at coordinate 227,185 of NZ_BAAHCF010000002.1, forward strand.
GAAAGATCTATTCTTAAAGAGTACCACTTTCATGATATCAATATTACCTATTTATGGAAAATTAATAAAGGACTTAAATCGATTCTATTCTCAGGATTGATTAATAATGTTTTGGATAATAAATATGAGTCGAATGGCTATTTCTATACTTATGATGATGATTTTTCAAATCCAGGAACTATTACAACAATTGAAGGTGCTGGATATTTTCCGCAAGCAACAAGAAACTTTTTAGTTGGTGCAATATTAACCTTTTAATGATAATCTAATTCTTAATAAAAAAGCCAAGTTAGAATTTTTCCGACTTGGCTTTATTATTTTTAGTTGAAGACTCTTATCACATCTCCATTTACTTCAACACGATATTTTTTTAAATCATAGGATTGTCCAGAAGATTGTCCTGTAAATAAATTATAATTTTCACTTCCACATGAGCAATTAGCATTTGAGCCACTTATGTTTAAAGTAGAGCAAGATGTTAAATCCTGATTTGGACATGCACCATCAAAAGCATTAAATCCGCTTCCTGTATTGAATACAATTATTCCTCTTGAAGGACCTGAAGGATAGGCTTTTACAGCATTTCCTGTGAATTTCAAACTAGCATAAGTTGGCAAATTAGTATTCAAATCTATAGAGAAATTGTAATTTGGAAGATAAGGATTGTCGTTATTAAACCTGTCTTTACTGCATCCAAAAATGAAAGTTGCGAAAAGAATTAATAGAGTTGTTTTTTTCATTTTAAAAATTTTACAAAAAGATTAGTTCAAAAAAAATTAAATTAGTTAACTTTGTATAACATTACTAGACAAAAATAGGAATTTAATAAACAAAAAATATATCTTTGAAAAAAGAAATCCCGTTCCGATGGGATTTTTTCTATTTTATGATAACGATGAAATAGTAACTTTCGATATAAAATTAACAGAAAAATAACTTCATTTAAGTTAAAAAGTGAAGCTTAATAAAGAATAAAATTATGAGTACAGTATCGTATTATACAGCTGAAGGATTAAAAAAATTAAAAGAAGAATTAGATCATTTAAAAAGTGTGATGCGACCAAAAGCATCAGCAGATATAGCAGAAGCAAGAGATAAAGGTGATTTGTCCGAAAATGCAGAATATGACGCAGCCAAAGAAGCTCAAGGAATGTTAGAAATGCGTATTTCAAAATTGGAAGAAGTATATTCTAATGCAAGGTTAATTGACGAAAGTAATTTAGACTTATCTAAAGTGCTGGTTCTTTCTAAGGTGAAAATTAAAAATCAAGCCAACGGAATGGAATTGAATTATACGTTGGTAGCAGAAAGTGAAGCCGATTTAAAAACAGGAAAAATCTCAGTAACATCTCCAATAGGAAAAGGATTACTTGGTAAATCTGTTGGAGAAATAGCAGAAATCACTGTACCTAATGGGACTATAAAATTTGAAATTGTAGAAATTTCACGTGATTAATTATGAGTAGTATTTTCACCAAAATAGTAAACGGAGAAATTCCTTGTTATAAAATTGCAGAAGACGATAACTTTTTAGCTTTTTTAGATGTAAATCCAAATGCTAAAGGACACACTTTATGTATTCCAAAACAAGAAATCAATAAAATCTTTGATATTGAAGATGATTTGTATATAGGATTGATGGCTTTTTCAAAAAAAGTTGCCGTTGCTCTTGAAAAAACAGTTCCATGCAAAAGAATTGGAATGGCTGTTATTGGTTTGGAAGTTCCTCATGCGCACGTTCATTTAATTCCTTTAAACGAAATGGATGAAATGCGTTTTCAAAACAAGGTTTCGCTAACTAAAGATGAGTTTGAAGATTTAGCGAAAGCGATTCAAAACAATTTATAAAACAATTTATCGTTTCTTAAATACAAACCTGTTACGTTTATGGCTTAACGGGTTTTTTATTTTTATACTATGAAATCGCCACTAACAAAAAGTTTGTTGCAAACAAACTCCAATGATTAAAAAGGCGATACCATATATGACCGCTAAAAATTAACATTTACATATATGAAACTTATTTATCAACTTATATCGTTATTTTTTTTCTCATCTGTAGTAGCTCAAGTAAAAAATGAATATACTACAATTGATGCAATAATGAATAAAATCCCAACAGAAAAAACAACATCCACTTCAGATATAGCCGATTATATTAACCTTAATTTTAAATCAGAATCGGATAAAATTAGAGCCGCATTTTATTGGACTGCAAACAATATTAGTTATGATGTTGAAAACATGAATGAACCAAATTTTGTTTATTCCTCTTCAGAAAAGATTGCAAGTGCATTAAAAAACAAGAAAGGAGTTTGTATTCATTATGCTGAGGTTTACAATGAAATAGCAAACAAACTGGCTATAAAAACTGTAATTGTGGTGGGTTACACCAAACAAAATGGTGTTGTTTCTCCTATTGGTCATGCATGGAATGCTTCTAAAATTGAAGGTAAATGGTTTCTTTTTGATCCAACTTGGGGTGCAGGTTACGTCAATAATTTGAAGTTTTACAAAAAACTAAATAATAATTTTTTTAAAACATCAGCTGCTAAAATGATTCAAACGCACATGCCATTTGACTATTTATGGCAATTTTCAAATGAGCCGATTACAAACCATGAGTTTTTTAGTGGAATTATACAAAAAGATAAGCCTAAAATGAATTTTAATTTCGATTCAGAAATTGAAAAATATGAAACACATCCTAAGGAAGAACAAGCATTTGAAGCAGCTGAACGTATCGAAAAAAATGCTGTCATTAATAATCTAATTGCTGAATATTTGGCTTCAAAAAAAGAGGAGTTTAATGTGATTCGTCAAAATAAGAACATTGAAAAAGTAGCACAAATTGTATTAGACTATAATGGTGCTGTAGCTTCTCTAAATGATTTTATCTTGTATAGAAATAAGAACTTCAGACCACTTTTCTCTGACGAGATTATTAGTGAAATGATAAATACACCTTTGGATGCATTAAAAAAATGTCAAGATGCTATTTATGGTGTAGGTTCTGTTGGAAAAGATAACACATCCAACTTGAAAACACTTAAATCACAGATGGCTCAAAACATCAAAATCGCAACAGAACACGCTCAGTTTGTTAAAGATTATTTGAGTAAAAATAAAGCGCAAAGAAAATTAATGTTTACAAAAACCAGATAATTATTTAGCTTTTTTATAAAGAATTTGCATTGTAGTTCCTTTATCAATTTCTGAATGGGCTACTTTTATTTTTCCATTATGATATTCCTCAACAATTCTTTTTGTTAGTGATAAACCCAATCCCCAACCACGTTTTTTAGTAGTAAATCCTGGTTCAAAAACACGTCTGTATTGATTTTTTGGAATACCTTTTCCAGAATCGATTACATTGATTTTTATGTTTTGACCTTCTTTTTCAATCATGATTTTCAATTTGCCTCTGCCTTTCATAGCATCAATAGCATTTTTCATCAAATTTTCAATGGTCCAACTGTGTAAAGCCGGATTGATAGAAACCAATATCGGATTTTTTGGAGCAGAAAAGGTAAATTCAACTTGTTTCGAAAAACGCGATTTTAAATAATCAAACGAATTTCTAGTTTCTTCAACGATATCTTTAGTTTCCAAAACAGGTTCGGAACCAATTTTAGAAAATCGTTCGGTTATAGTTTGTAATCTGTTGATGTCTTTTTCAATCTCAGAAACAGTCGTTTCATCAACATTATCGGCTTTCATTATTTCTAACCAACCAATTAAAGAGGATAAAGGAGTTCCAATTTGATGTGCGGTTTCCTTCGCCATTCCTGCCCAAAGCTTATTTTGGGTGGCCATTTTAGTGCTTTTATAAAAATTGTAAACAACTGCTCCAAACAAGAAAATGATGAATAATAAAGCGATTGGGTAATACTTAAGTTTATTCAATAAGGAGGAATCACCATAATATAAATTGTGCGTTCGACCTTCAGAAATTTTCATCACAATTGGGTCATTCTGGTTTTTTAGTCGCTGTAAAAAGGCTCTTAATTTGGTTTTGTCTTTTAAAATATCATCTTCAATATTTACTTGATTTATGATAGAATCCTTTTCAGTAACTATTATAGGAATATTAGCAGTTTGAATAATTTGCAAAGGCAATTCCAAATCGGCATTTAAATCATCTGTATTGATTTTTTTTTGAGATAATGCCCAATGTTGCATTTTCACTCGTTCTTCTTGCTTAAAAATTTGGAAAAACGAATACGTGTTCCACAAAATAAGAGAAACAATCACAAATGAAGTGATGATGATAATCCAACGCGTTGTGTTTCTTCTATCGGAGAATTGCATATTTAAAATTTGTTTAAAAGTAATGATTTTTTTCAAATTGAAATTGATTTTTCAAATTGCCATTGCCTTCGAATTCTTATCTTTGTAAAAATTCCAAATTTTATGCTAACAATTGATCCAAAAGAACTTTCTCCTATGAAATTGCAAGGTTATTTGCAAAGTGCTATTGCGCCGAGACCAATTGCATTTGCAAGTACAATTGACAAAAACGGAAAGCCCAATTTATCTCCGTTTAGTTTCTTCAATATTTTTAGTTCAAATCCGCCAATTTTGGTTTTTTCACCAGCGCGAAGAGTTAGAAATAACACAACGAAACACACTTTAATTAATTGTGAAGAAACACGTCAAGTAGTAATCAATGTTGTGAATTTTGATATTGTGCAACAAATGTCATTATCAAGTACAGAATATCCTGATGGCGTTAATGAGTTTGCAAAATCGGGTCTGACTCCAATTCCATCAGAAATGGTAAAACCTTATCGCGTTGCCGAAAGTCCGGTGCAATTTGAATGTAAAGTCAATCAAATTATTGCATTAGGAACTGAAGGTGGAGCCGGAAATATGATTATTTGTGAAGTGGTTAAAATGCACATTAATGAAGCAGTTTTAGATTCAGAAGGAAATATTGATCCAATGAAAATTGACTTGGTTTCAAGATTAGGAGGAAATTGGTATTCGAGAGCTAATCAAGGGCTTTTTGAAGTAGAAAAACCATTGGCAACTTTAGGAATAGGAGTAGACGCGATTCCAGAATTTGTGAGAGAAAGTCCTATTTTTAATGGGAATGATTTAGGAAAATTAGGAAATGTAGAAGCATTGCCAACCAATGAAGAAATTACTATATTTGTAAAACAAAATTTTGAAGTGAAAGGTGTTTTGAGTGCTGATGATGAGGTTAAAAAACACCAATTAGCCAAAGAATATTTAGATAAAAACGAGGTGCTTACCGCTTGGAAAGTGCTTTTAGCAAAACAATAAACAATAATATTATGGAAGTTTCAGGAAAAGTAAAAGTAGTAAGCGCAGAAATTCAAGTTAGTGCTACTTTCAGAAAAAGAGAATTAGTGGTAACTACAGATGAGCAGTATCCACAACACATTATGATTGAATTTACTCAAGATAAAAGTGATTTATTGAATAATGTTGCCGTTGGTGATGCAGTAAAAGTATCTATTAATTTAGGTGGAAGAGAATGGGTGAATCCTCAAGGAGAAACTAAATATTTTAATTCAATAAGAGGTTGGAGAGTTGAAAAACTTCAAACAGAAGCTCCAGCAGCAGCTCAACAAATGCCTCCAATGCCAGCAGCAGAAGCATTTGCTCCAGCAACTGATTTTAAAGAAGAAGAACACGACGATTTACCTTTCTAATAAGAGAATAGAGTAAAGAGAAAAGAATAAAGACTGCCATTCTAATTTTATGTAAATTTTAGAATGGCTTTTGCTTATTTTATCTTTTCTCTTTCTTCTTTTTTCTATATTTTATTCTCTAAAAAATGTATTTCCTAACCAAAGAACTTTATTTTCCTCCAGTTGAAGAAGCTTCCTATGAAGGAATTCTTGCTGTTGGCGGTGATTTGTCAATAGAACGATTATTACTTGCCTACAACAATGGAATTTTTCCTTGGTTTGATGCTGACGAACCCATTCTTTGGTGGTCGCCAAGTGAAAGAATGGTGGTGAATCCAAAGGATTATAAAGTCTCTAAAAGTCTTCGAAATATTATTAATCGGAATATTTTTGAAGTGACTATCAATAAAGATTTCGAATCGGTTATCAAAAATTGTCAAGAAATTGAAAGAAAAGATCAAGATGGAACTTGGATTTCTAATGATATTATTAAATCGTACACCGAATTACATCAATTAGGAAAAGCAAAATCATTTGAAGTTTGGCAAAATGGCGAACTCGTTGGCGGATTGTATGGCGTTGATTTAGGTCATGTATTTTGCGGTGAAAGTATGTTTTCTAAAGTGCCAAATGCCAGTAAAGTAGCTTTTGTAAAATTGATTGAATATTTAAAACAAAACAACTACAAACTTTTGGATTGCCAAGTTCACAACGATCATTTAGAAAAATTAGGAGCTTTTGAAATTTCGAGAAATGCTTTTATGATGATTTTGAAGAGTTAGTTCTCTTCTTCATGAAAACTTGATTTTATTTTTCTTTTTGTAAGATGATAGTAGATAATAATATTGTCGAATAGAAGCGCAATTATTAATGAAAGCGCTGCGAAAAGAAGGATTTTCAGTTCGTATTTTTCATAGAAAATTCCACCAAGAACACCTCCAAGGAAAAAGCATAAGATGATAGAAAGTCTAAGAAAAATACTTCTACGCAATCGCGATTTTTCTACTGGTTTTCTGTAGAAAAAAAGTTGCGATATTTCAATTCCTAAATCGGTAAATAATCCTGTAAGATGCGTTGTTCTTACTACAGATTGTGATATTTGAGTAACTAATGCGTTTTGAATACCCATTGAAAAAAGTAATAAATAAGCAATATATTCTTGATGTTTTACAAATCCAAACCCAATAATTAGCAAAATAGCAACTTCAATTAGCATAGGAAATGCATGAGCAATTCTAGGTTTTTTTAACGAAGTGATTTCGATTAATGTATTGCATGTAAAAGCACCCAACAAAAAAGATAAAATAAATAGGAGGAAAGTAATTGCTTTTGAATAGTTTTTCAAAGAAATTTCCTCAGCAAAATATGCAAAATGACCTGTGACATTTGTTGTTAAAGTCGCTACAGAAAGTACACCTGCAATATTTACAATTCCTGCAATAAATGAAAGATTGGAAGCAAGTCGTAAATTGTGTAAAAACGTTCTTCTACTTCCTTTGTGACGAAACATGATTTTATTGTTTAACTAAAGGTAGTGATTTTAATTTTTAAACAGCGAAAATAGTTGAGTAAACTAATTCTGCGTCCAACAATCAGCAACGTGATCATTTACCATTCCTGTAGCTTGCATATGAGCATACACGACAGTTGAACCTACAAATTTGAATCCGCGTTTCTTTAAGTCTTTACTAATTTCATCGGAAAGTGGCGTAGTTGCTGTAACTTCTTTTAAGGATTTTCTGTTATTTTCAATTGGTTTTCCGTCAGTGAAATTCCAAATGTATTTAGAGAAGCTTCCAAATTCTTTTTGCACTTCCATAAAGGCAATGGCGTTTGAAATTGTTCCTCTTATTTTCAATTGATTTCTAATTATTCCGGCATCTTGAAGTAATTCTTGCACTTTTTCTTCGCCATAATTTGCTACTTTTTTGTAATCAAAATTATCAAAAGCTGCTCTGAAGTTTTCTCTTTTCTTCAAAATGGTATACCAACTCAATCCTGCCTGAAAAGTTTCTAGAATTAAAAATTCAAATAATTTATCGTCATCATAAACAGGTTTTCCCCATTCATTATCATGATAATCTCTATATAAATCGTCTTTTTCGCACCAGGCGCAACGTACTTTATTTTCCATCTTTGGCTAAATATTGTTCTATCAAATAATGTCCTAAATAGATCATTGGCGTCATCAAAATTGCAATCACTAATTTCACAGAATATCCAGTGAATCCTGAAATAATATAGGTTTTTCCATCCATAATTCCAGGTAAGTAAAACGCAATTCCTAGTACAATAAAACTATCAAACAGTTGTGAAATTACAGTAGAACCAGTACTTCTCAACCAAATCATTTTGTTGCCAGTTCTGTTTTTTACAAAATGAAAAATGGTAACATCAATTAATTGTGAAACCAAAAAGGCTGCAATACTTCCAATAATAATCAATTGACTTTGTCCAAAAACCGCCGTAAATTGTTCAGTAGTAACCGAACTAATTCCTGTTGACGGAATTTTGATTGCAAAAAACAATATGATAAAAGTATATGCAATTAATCCTGCAGTAATAAGCGAAAGTTTCTTAACGCCTTTTTCGCCAAAGTATTCGTTGATTAAATCGGTTGTGATAAAAACAATAGGCCAAGGTAAAATTCCAATGCTCATCGGAACTCCAAAAACATCAATTAATTTTCCACCAGTTAATTCAGCAACAATAGCATTTGTGATAAAAATACCAGCTAGAATTAAATAAACAATATCTTTTCTGTTTTGAAACATAGTTGTTTTTGAAGTTTAGTATTAATCATACATATTAAAATTCATACGATCGATGTTTTTTTCAAATGTTGCCCTTCTGTGCTCTTCATTTAATGCTTTATTTGTAATAGCATTGATACGTTTTGTAATATCATCATCGTCTTCAAGCTTCTTTTTATCATAAATTTTGTAAGCTAAAGGATTGATTTTTCCTTTTTCACTTAAAAAAGCAATCGTGTAGATATAGGTGTTTTTAATTTTTCGATAACTACTTGTTTTGTCGAATTTATAAAAATAAAGAGTAATTTCTTTGTTGTTTTTAGTTTCAATTCGTTTTTCAACAAATTCAATAGAATCTTTGGTTTTAAGATTTTCAAAACTTAAAATGGCAGATTCAACAATTTCATCATCTGTTAGCGTTGGCAGCAAATTGAATTTGTCTTTGTAATGTAATAACAGAATTGTAGAAAATTTTGTCTTTTCATTTTCTAATGTTGATAAAATTTCCTCTTTGCTAATTTTATCGTTTACAACACCCAAACGCAATAATTCAACATTTAATTCAGGAATATCCAATCCTTTTATTTTTTGAAATAAAGCATCTGTATCTTTGTCTGATTGAAAATTGTATAATAAATCAATATAGTTTATCAAATCATCAACAGGAGCTGAAGTTTCCTCTGAATTGTAATCTTCTTCATCTCCATCAATTGCAACTGCAACAGTAGTATCAACAGCAGTTTCATAAGAGATATCATCTGCTAAATCCATTTCTTCTTCTGGTTTGATGTTTTTTTCTTTCCAGCTTACGACTCTTTTGTATTCTAACTTGGCATTGGTTAAAACCATTTTCTTGAAAGAACTGATTTTCTTTGGAGAAATTAGATTTTTGTCAAACAATGAGTTACATAAATTTAATGTAGGTTTGTTGTATTCCTTAATGCTATAAAATTGGAATATTTTTGGAAACAATTCTTTACTGTTTTCTAAATCTAAATCAAACATGCTAAACAAACTTGTGATATCATATTGTTTGTCTGTTATCGGTAAATCGTATTCTAATAATTCAATTATTTTTTGATAAGCTGCTTTAGATTTTTGACGAGTTAAAGCTTTTAAAATTTCAATTTGAGTATTGGTTTTTGTTTTTTCGTCTTTATATTTTGCTTCCAAATACGGAATTGTTTTTGGATTCTTTAAAGCACCAATTCGCATCAATAAACTCGAAGGTGCTTCTTTTTCAGATTCTTTAAACTTGAATGTGTCTATGAAGTTAGTTACAGCATCAAAATCTTTATCGGCAATTTTTAATTCATCAATAGATTCCATCGCTGAGAATCTTATGGTGTCTTTTTTGCTATTTACATCATTTAAAAACAAATCAAATTTATCTTCAAAAATGGAAGTAGTATCTTTAGAAGTAGGTTCTAAGGAGCTAAATGTTTTTTCTATAAAGGCATCGTCATTTTTATAATCTCTCTCAATTAAAGTTTGCATTTTATAGTAGGCATTTCCTTTTACAAAAGTTTTGTATTTTATTGCTTGAGTTGCATTTGACTTTGACACAACGGCTTCAAAAACATGGGTATTGTCTTCTTTATTAAAGTTGTAGGATTTTGAAAGAAATTCATATTTCTCATCATTTTTCTCTACTAAATCAAACCACTTTGAATAGGAAAATCCTTTTTTATAAATAAAATTATAAATCAAAGATTCATTAGATTGATAATCATAGTCTTCATCATAGTCTTCTTCATAATTTTCCTCGAAATTTTGAAATCTACCATGTGAATCCATAAATGATTTATAATCTTTGGAATAGTCTCTAAAAAAATAATTTTTTAAGGAATCCAAATTTTCAAAAGACTCATATTTGTGAAATTTATTGTATTCTAAATCTATATCTCTGCCATTGTCTGCATAGAAAGTATAATTTTTGTTTCTTGATAAAAAGGAGTTTTTAGTTTTAAACTCATAATCTTCAAAATTCAAAAATGTTTTTTTATTAATTTTTTCTGGAATCTCAACTTTAAAATCGTTTACAGTATCGTTATAAACTTTATTAATTACAATTCGACCATTTTTAGTAAAATCAAATGATTGGAAGTAATTATCTGTGTTTTTGTCTGAGGCATTTACAGTTCCAAGAAGGAAATATTTGTTACCTTTAATAAAGGTTTTTAGTCTAATTTTTTTCTCACCAATCTTTGACGATGATTCGTTTGTTGTTGCGTTGTGTGTTACATCATCCAACTCGTTTTGCATATAAAATTCTGCTTGTATTTGTTTGTGTTCATAGGCAGTATTTTCAAGTTCTGCAGTTCCGTTAAACGATTCTTCGGTTAAAAAATAAAATGCATTTTCAAATTTATCATAAGATTGAATTGTGATATCATTATCAATTTTATCAACTTCATTACCATGTATGACGCTGTAAGAAGGTATTTTTACACTAAATCCACCTTTTAACGGAGTAAAACTATCCCAAGAGCTTTGTAGATTTTTAATTTCAATTTTATCAAACAGTTGGTTTTCATATTGTCTTACATAGTCACCAGTACCTGTCATTGAAACAGCAATAATTTCTAAAGGTGTAATGTAATATCTGTAGCGTTGTGCATTGCCAGATTTTGTTTTGTTTTTTATGTCATAGCCTTTGTAGTTTTCTGTTTCAAAAAACTTTTTTTCAATGATAGTTCCTGCAATATTCTCAAAGAAAAGACTATCTAATGCTTTTGGATTGAAAGTGTCATCTTTTTTCTTTAAAAAATAATTCAAAGGTAATCTGTTTATATTGACAGAGCCACCATTTGTCAAATCAATACAAGCTGTTACTTCGTTTATAGTTCTCGGATTTTTAAACAAAGGTATTTTTAGCATCCCATCTTTAGTCGTAAAAGAATTCAATACTGGATTTGGGAAATACTCTTCAATTGTTTTTTTCTGTTTTTCTCCAACAGTTGTAAGTAAATCTATTATTGGTTTTACAGTATATCCTTTTTTGATTAAAAGTTGTAAAACTCCTTCTTTTCCTGCCAAATGTGCAGCACCAACAGCAGCAAATAAACTTCCTGTTTTAGCAATGGAATCAATGCTGTTTGCCATAGTAACATTTCGTTCTGTAATTAAAATGTTATGCGATTTTTTAGAGTAAATCAATTTATAAATAGAGTCAAGCATTACGATGTCTTTCTCTCTATAAAAATCATTAGATACCGTTTGGAAGTTTCTGTTTTTTAATATTTTCATTAAAGCCATTCTCACTTCTTCTTTTGGCTCTTCCATGTCGTTTTGCATTTTCATCACTTTTAGAAACGACTCCTGTGCATCTTCTAGACCAGTTACTTTTTTGTTATATTTTTTACCAGTTTGGTGTATAAACATATCAAGAACGGTGTTTTCTTGAAAATCAGCTTGTTCGCTGTTGTTTCCAGAAGTCATCGTGTTGTAGATATTTACATTAGAAAACAACGGATACAATGCTTCTTTTTTTAACGGAGCCAAATTGAAACGACTATAAAGTTTTTGTGAGTTCTCATTTTCTTGGTTAGTCAATAAATCAAATAGTACTTCCCAACTTTCAGGATTACTTTCATTACTCACGATATCGGCTTCTAGCAAATGTTTATAAAAAGCATCGGAGAGATGATAAGAAATCTTTTCATTTACATGCATAGTGCCATATAAATAAGACTTTTTAGCTAAGCCGTTTCCGGAAATTTCCCAAAGCAAAGTTTTTTCAGTTTGAGCAATAGAAGTAAAACTCAATAATAATAAGAAGGCAGCGAATATCTTTTTCAAAGTGTGTGATTTTTAAACAAATATAATTAGAAAATAGTCATTTCAATATAACGGCTAAATTTTTCATATATTTTTTGTGAAGATAAATAAAATAAAAAACCTCGATTCAATTAAGAACCGAGGTTTGAATTATTTTTAAATTTACTCTTTCACCAACTTCACCACAATACTTTCACTATCTTTAACAAACTTCAACAAGTAAACACCATTTGATAAAGAACTTAAATTAATCACTTCATTATTTAAAGCATTCAGTTCATACTTACTTATTTCTTGGCCTAGATAGTTGTAAACAATAACATTTTTATAGTTATAAATACTATTGTCCATATTTACTATGCCAGTTGTTGGATTAGGAAATAGTTTCATAGTATTTGTTTCAAATGTATCTGTAGATAATGTTCCTGCATTGATTCTAATTATAGCTGCACATCCCAAAGAATAATCTTCGTTTGGAGAAAAACCAGAACAAACAATTTTGTTGTCAGATTGAATTTGAACGCTTGTTATTGATGCTTCATTAGTAGAATTAATGTTTGTTACTAACATACCATTGGAATTAAAACTTGTATCTAAAGAACCATCATCGTTAAATCTAAATGTTAGAAAATTAATATTACTTCCACCATTGTCAACAAATGAGCTGCCAACAACAATTTTACCATCAATTTGTATTGCTAAATCAGCACAACCATATCCTAAATAGCTATATATTCCATTTGAACCAAAGGAACTGTCAAGATTGCCATTAGAAAGATATCTTATCATTGTTAAGCCAGATTGATTAACCGGTCCATTAAGGCTTGTGTATCCTAGTAAAAGAATTTTACCATCTTCAAGAATTTTGAGTTTTCTAAAATTGTCAGACACACCATTTGATATAATTGTTTCAACTTTTCCTCCTATTCCAAAAGTATTATCCAAACTACCGTCATTATTGTATCTTGCTAATGCAATATTTTGAGTTCCATTTACTCTTGTTCCTCCAACAAGTATTTTGTTATTTACATCTATTTCTACACATCGTATTTCACTTTGGTTTCCTGAAGAAAATACGGTCATTACTTTGCCTCCGACACCAAACGTAGGATCTAAATTACCATTGGTGTCAAGTCTAATTATACTAAAACCACCATTCACACTGCCAGTAGAACCTCCAACAAGTATTTTACCATCTGCTTGTACTTTTACAGCGTAGGCAAAATCGTGTTGTGTACCTAAATCAATTATTGCAATTCCATTATTGCCAAAACTTGTATCATAATTTCCGTCAGAATCAATTCTTGAAACAATAATATTTTGATCACCTGCAAAAGTTGGAATATTTCCAACTATTATAATTTTGCCATCAGCTTGTTTGTCAATGCTATAAATCCAACCACCATAAGTTAACTCTTTAATACCATTGTTTGCAAAGGTAGTGTCTAAACTTCCATCAAAATTTATCCTTGCTAAAAAACCGATTTCAGAATATTTCATTCCTCCTATTAAAACTTTATCATCAGGTAGAAGCAATGATGAATTGGGAACTATGTTTGAATTAAAGCATATTAATGATTTACCATTTGTTCCAAAACTTGTATCTAAAGTTCCTGCTTGTGCCAGTAGTAAAACTGGCACAAACTGAAACATAAGGATAAAAAATATTTTTTTCATAGCATATTTTTATTTACTTAATTACAATAATTTTTCGAGTGCTTTTTACACCGTCACTAAACGATATAAAATAATTTCCTTTTGGTAAATCACTCAAGTCTAAAGACTTTAGTTCGTTTGCTGTGGTGTTTTTTTGATACACCACTTGCCCAATAGAAGAATATACTTTTACATCTATTTTGTTTTCAACAAAGTTACTAAGAATAACATTAAATACACCATTACTTGGGTTAGGGTAAATTAATACATCAGTAATGTCATTATCTGCAAACAAGTCAATTTCTGGCTCACTAATAAACTCTTTTTCTAAATTTGCATTTCTAGCTTCTGCACCTGTTTGAGCAATACGTGTAATATTTAAAGCATTACTTGTGCCAAACATAGTAAATTCTCCACCTAGTATTATTTTACCATCACCCTGTCTTTTTAAAGACCAAATTGTTCCGTTTGGTCCAGCACCAACATTCAGACCGTCATTATTCCCATTCGATAAATTAATTCTCATTATGGTTTTCACAGCGGTACCTTTATAAGTATCGAAATCTCCACCAACATATAATTTTGCTGGTATTACAGGTGTAACCGAATTATTTGCAGGTTCATAAGCAAAATCTCTTACCATACCATATGTGCCTGTTTGTAAGTGAGGCATATCATTTTTAAAACCTGTACCTACTATAAATGTTGCGTCTATAGCTCCAGTTGGCATTATTCTTACAATGTTGTTGCAACTAGTGTTGTTAAAATGGGTAAACTCACCACCAATTATAATCTTGCCATCAGGCTGCACAAACATTTTGGTAGCATGAGGAGCAGGTCCTCGAGAACCTGTATTGCCAGGGTTTGGGTTTACATAAACAAAATTTAAACCAGTTCCAATATTGCTTTTAAAAGTTAAATCTATAACACCAGTATTGCTTAACTTCATCAATCTGCCAATGTTAGGATAACCGCTATACCAAGTAAAATGACCTCCCAATACTACACTACCATCAGATAATGTCACTATAGCATCAGGTGTTGAACTTAAACCAGGCAATGCTAATGGGTCATAAGCGGTTGTTATTACAGTATTAATATTCGTATTAAAACTGCCAAATTCATAATCTCCATTTGCAGATAATCTTACTAATTTTCTGGCATTATATCCATTATAATAATCAAACATTCCTCCAAGTAGAATTTTACCAGCATTAATATTGGTTGACCCATTTGGATTTTTATCTGGGTAAATATAACAAGTTCTAATTTGGGAGTTACTACCAGAAACACCTCTTAAAGTTGTGCCAGGGGCTAATGCACCAGTATTAAAAGTGGTGTCAACATTACCATCCTTTGTTAGTCTAATTATTCTTCTACCATTAGTTCCTCCATTAAAACCATCGAAGTTTCCTACCAATAAAATTTTATCAAAATTTGGTCCTGCATTTTTAACAACTTTTAAGTCTAATGCTAATTGATTTAATGGCAAAGGTCCAATAATATTAAAATTGGTATCGAGTGTTAAATCTTGATTTAATCTAGCTATCCCATAACAAGGTACATTATTGTAAGTAGTAAAATAACCTGCAATTATAATTTTCCCATCAGCTTGGGTATCAGATAGCGATACAATACTATTTGCTCTAATTCCGGGTTGCAATGGTGGCGTTATTATAGTTTGTTCATTTACAACAATTGTAACACTTGCAGTTGTAAAATTATTTAAGCATCCTACTTGAGCAATTTTATAAACTAATGTATAAGTTCCTATTGTTGTTCCTGCTGGTATTGTAATAATCCCTGCCGAATTTATTGTTGGTGCAGGTACAATTGTTGGTGCTACAGAAACATAAGAGGTAACTACATTAGTACTTGTTGCAACAACTCCATTCACTGTGTCATTGGTCAATACAGAAGTTGTTTGACCACCACTTAGAGTATTTATGGGAGTACTACTAAAGTTGTTATTTACAGCAATTATTGGAGTATTTCCAATTTTTATAGTTGCTGTAGCTTGAGAGCAGTTTGTTGTTAATCCTGATGCAGTTTGACATATTCTGTAGGTAACAGTATAAGTTCCGATAGCATTTCCTTGAGGTACATTAATTATTCCTAGATTATTTATGGTTAATCCAGTCAATCCACCACTGTTTACAATAGATGTTGTAACTTGGTTAGAAGTTAATAATACACCATTAATAATGTCATTACTTAGAACAGAAGCTGTTGTTCCGCCATTACAACTACTTATTGTGGTTGCAGTAAAATTATCAGCAACAGCATATATAATATTTGGTGTAACACTTGAGGTATTGTTACTAGGTACAGGATCTGTTTGATTTGCAGTTACAGTTGCTGTGTTAGTGTAACTACCTGTCGGTTTTACAGTTGCTACAATATTTAAAGTAGCATTTGCTCCATTTGCCAAATTACTAATTGTCCAATTTGGTGCACTCCAAGTACCAACAGATGGTGTTGCACTAACAAAGGTATAACCAGATGGTAATACATCGTTAACCACTACATTAGTAGCGCTTCCTGGCCCAACATTAGTAACAGTGATTGCAAACGTAACATTTGAGCCAACACTAGGTGTTGCGTTACTAATAGTTTTTAGAACTTTTATATCAGTTGTGCATCCATCAATTGTAACAACTACTGGTTGAGTTGGACTGTAACAATTTCCAACTAGATTATAAAAAGAAGCAAAATAGGTCCCTGCACCTACAATTGTCGATGTTAATGTATTAGAATTAGTTGCAGGTGTACTAGTATGCCAAGTTAATGTTGTACAGTCTATGTTTGGATTATTACTTGATGCAATACTATTTAAATCAACGTTAGTTGTATTTGGGCAAACTGAATTTAATGTGGTAGCATTTAAAATAGGTGTCGGTAAATTACAAACATATGGGGTTAAAATAAAATTGCATAGATTACCTTGTTTTATAAGTGTAAGAGAGTCTGGATCATCGTTAAATGTTATAGAAGTAAACGGCTCATTAGAAGAAACAGTTATACCTACATTACCAGAGGCACCACCACCAGGTATTTGTGAAACAGAGCCAGTAATGATATTGCCATTTATCGTAACTCCACATGGATTCGATAACTGCATAGTTCCGCAGCTATTTGTTGATATTGTACCAAAATCTAAATTTCTATCAACAATTGAGTAAGATATTCGTGCACTTGTTACTGGCGAACTAAAAGTATAGGTTATAAAACCAATACCATCCCAAGGGCTTGATGCAGCTCCTATTCCTGTGTAAACTGCATTTGGTAAGCAATTGCTTGAAGTATTCTGTTGTGCCGTATAATTTAAATATAAAGAGCCTGTTGCAGTTATTGTTATACCTCCAACAATACATGATGGTAGCGTAGCTGGTGGAGTTGTAATAGCATCAACATTTCTTGTTTCGTCAGCATAAGACCTTTTAAGTATTATACCATCAATGGATTGGGTCTGTGTAAACCCCAACGAGCTAAATAATAAGAAAAAACATAGCTTAAAATAAATAATTTTCTTTTTATAATTCATAATTTTTAAAATTAATAAGTAAATAATAATTGATTTGACTTTTTTTTAAAAAAATCAACAATGCAGCAGATTAGGGGTTTTTGCTGTTTTTTATAGTTTCTATACTTTTCAAGTTATAGTCTTACTATTCTTGAAAGCCCTATAAAAAGAGGGTGTGGAACCGTGCACTGTTTAGGTAAGAGGCATCTCGAAACGCCCAACAGACAAAACAGGACAGCCCACACCTTTGTTATAGTGTGAGCTTTACCTATCTGACTCTGTCTGTTTAAATTTTCGAGATTTTCTTACCAGAGTTTTTTTAAGTAAAAGCTATATTTTTATGTTTCTATTTTCTTACATGATAAAACGAATATATTCTAAATATTTAGATTTACCAAAAAAATTATAGAATATTTTCTGTTGTTTTTTTATTTGTAGAATATGCTCTACAAAAGGCATTACTTCTTTTTTTTTGAAGTAAAAAGTTTAACAAAATTTTAAAATTTTAGCAATAATAGAATATAAAACAGTGCGTTACGATATTAATAGTAACTAAAATATTTATATTATGGCATCAACATCAGAAACAGGTCACGCAAAGAACATTGCAAATTTTCAAGATTTAATTTCCTTTTGTCAAGGTTATGGTTCGGTTTACAATCCTACTAAAAGTAGTTTAAAAATTATTGAGTTACAATCTTTATATCAATTAGCTCAAAACAAATTAGACACTGCTAAAACTCAAAAGACAGCTTTTGATATAGCAACAAACGATCGTAGAAATTCATTTTCTAATCTTAAACCTTTGGCTACTAAAATCATTAATGCTTTTTCGGTATCAGGTGTAGACAGTTCGGCTATTGCAAATGCAAAAACAGTAAATAAAAAATTGCAAGGCACAACCAAAAAAGCAGTTCCTGTTGCTTCAGCAACTCCAGAGGCGTCTACTCCAGCAAATAGTATTTCTACTTCTCAACAATCTTACGACCGTTTGATTGATCATTTCGCTAATCTTATTCAAGTTTTAGTGCAAAATACTCTTTATGCACCAAATGAAGTAGAATTGCAAGTTACCTCATTACAATCAAAACTTACAGATTTACAAAGTAAGAATACAAGTCTTATTAATTCCTATACATCATATAGCAATGCAATGATAGATAGAAATCAAACATTGTATAATCCATTATCGGGCTTAGTACAAACTGCCAAAGAAGTAAAACAATATGTTAAAAGTATTTATGGTGCAACAAGCCCTCAATACCGTCAAGTTAGCGGCTTAGAGTTTAAAGTAATTAATAAAGATTAATATTCTTGCAACATCTTTTAATATTGTTGCAACTTCAAATATAAAATTATGGACTGCGCAAACTATTTTATCAACTGCAAGTTTGTTATTTGTAAAAGCATTTATAATGTTAAAGACTTAAACTTTAAATTTTAAATATTCATTCTATATTTTTTGTACTGCTTTTACAATAGTACTAATTGATAACTATTTTTTTTCAATTGAAACTATAGTTTTAGTAAATGCAATGAAACATAATAAAAAAACCTCGATTCAATTAAGAACCGAGGTTTATATTGTTTGAATTACTTTGTACTTCGTACTTCGTAAATCGTACTTTATATTTATCCTAAAGCAACTCTTCTGAAACCTGTAACAGTTAAACCACCGTCAACAGATTTAATGTAAGAAGCAACGCTCATAGAACCGTCTTTAATATAATCTTGGTTCACTAAAGTGTTGTCTTTGTAGAAACGTTGGATTTTACCTTTAGCGATATTGTCTAACATAGCTTCTGGTTTTCCTTCTTGACGTAATTGATCTTTAGCGATTTCAATTTCTTTTTCAATGATTGATGCATCAACACCAGCTTCATCTAAAGCAATTGGATTCATTGCAGCAGCTTGCATTGCTACGTTTCTTGCAGCTTCTTCAGCGCCTTCAACGTTAGCAGATAATGCAGTTAAAACAGCAATTTTGTTTCCAGCGTGAATGTATGAACCAACGAAAGCACCACTTAATCTTTCGAAAGAAGCGATTTCAATTTTTTCTCCAATAACACCAGTTTGCTCAATTAATTTGTCAGCAACTGTAATACCATTAAAATCTGAAGCTAAAAATGCTTCTTTAGTATCATAGTTTAATGCTTGATTAGCTAATTCAGTAGCTAATTTTACGAAACCTTCATTTTTTCCAACGAAGTCAGTTTCGCAATTTAATGTGATAACAACACCAGAAGTTTTGTCAGCGTTAACAACTGCAATAGCAGCTCCTTCAGTAGATTCTCTGTCAGATCTGTTAGCAGCCACTTTTTGACCTTTTTTTCTAAGGTTTTCGATTGCTAAATCAAAATCTCCATCAGCTTCTACTAATGCTTTTTTGCAGTCCATCATACCTGCACCTGTGATTGTTCTTAATTTATTTACGTCTGCAGCAGTAATTGTTGCCATTTTGTTTTTATTTTAAGATTAAAAATAATTTGTGTAAAAAAAGAAATTCCAATTTACAAATCCCAAATTCCAATTTTAATAAATCATCAAATAATTGATAATTTCTTGGAATTTGGAATTTATATTTTGGAATTTTCTGTGTTTTATTCTTCAGTACTTGTTTCAGTAGCTTCTACTTCTGGAGCAGCAGTTTCAACAACAGCAGCTTCTGGAGCAGCAACTTCTTCAACAGTTTCTACTTCAGTAGCATCATCAGCTTCTTTATCAGAAGTTCTGTTTGCTAATCCGTCTTTAACTGCGTCAGTAACTAAAGTTAAAATTTTGTCAATTGATTTAGAAGCATCATCATTTGCAGGGATAACATAATCTACCTCACGTGGGTCAGAGTTTGTATCTACCATTGCGAAAACTGGAATGTTTAATTTTTGTGCTTCTTTTATTGCGATGTGTTCAGCTTTGATATCTACTACGAAAAGTGCAGCAGGTAATCTAGACATGTCAGCGATAGAACCTAAGTTTTTCTCTAATTTCGCACGAAGACGATCAACTTGAAGTCTTTCTTTTTTAGAAAGCGTCATGAATGTTCCGTCTTTTTTCATTCTATCGATTGTTGCCATTTTTTTAACAGCTTTACGGATAGTAACGAAGTTTGTTAACATACCACCAGGCCATCTTTCTGTGATGTAAGGCATGTTACAAGCTAATGCTTTTTCTGAAACGATATCTTTTGCTTGTTTTTTGGTAGCTACGAAAAGTATTTTTCTACCAGATGCTGCAATTTTTTTCATAGCTTCACCAGCTTCTTCAATTTTTGCAGCAGTTTTATATAGGTTAATGATATGAATACCATTACGCTCCATATAAATGTAAGGAGCCATGTTTGGATCCCATTTACGAGTCATGTGTCCGAAGTGAACACCTGCTTCTAATAATTCTTTAACGTCAATTTTGTTTGCCATTGTGTAATAGTTTACGTTCCGTGTTATAGCAATTTTCAAGTAGTCACTTTCGGTATGTCTTGAAAATTTAGATGCTAAACTAATTCCCTTTTTATAAGGAATATCGACAACTTTGTTTTAAATTCAATTTTAATTGTAAAAATGTATCTGAAAAAATATTCTGATAAATATCGAATATTAACGTTTCGAGAATTGGAATCTCTTTCTCGCTTTTTTCTGACCGAATTTTTTACGTTCTACCATTCTTGGATCTCTTGTAAGTAATCCTTCTGGTTTTAAGATAGCTCTGTTTCCTTCGCCAACTTCACACATTACTCTTGCTAAAGCCATTCTTACAGCTTCTGCTTGTCCTGTTGAACCACCACCGTAAACATTTACTTTTACGTCAAAGTTGTTTACATTTTCTGTCATAGACATTGGTTGTAATACTTTGTACTGTAAAGTAGCTGTTGGGAAGTAAGTTGCAAATTCTTTTTTGTTTACAGTGATTTTACCTGTACCTTCAGTAACATAAACACGTGCAACTGCACATTTTCTTCTACCGATTTTGTGAATAACTCCCATTACTTTAAGTCGTTAAGGTTAACGGTTTTTGGTTGTTGAGCGCCATGTTTGTGCTCAGTACCAACATTTACATCTAAATTACGGAATAATTGTGCTCCTAATTTGTTTTTAGGCAACATTCCTTTTACAGCTTTTTCTACTAATAATGCAGGGTTTTTTTGTTGCATTACTTTAGCAGTTAAACTTCTTTGTCCTCCTGGATAACCTGTGTGTCTGATGTACGTTTTGTCATCTAACTTGTTTCCAGTTAAATTAATTTTCTCTGCGTTGATAACAATTACGTTATCTCCACAGTCAACGTGTGGTGAATAACTTGGCTTGTATTTACCTCTTAAAAGCATCGCGACTTTTGAAGCAAAACGACCTAAGTTATGACCTTCAGCGTCTACAACAATCCACTGTTTTTCAGCTGTGGCTTTGTTGGCAGAAACTGTTTTGTAGCTTAATGCGTCCATAATATTATTTTAATTAAACATTCCATTCCCAATTAAGGGAGTGCAAAAGTACAATTATTTATTATATATGCAAAAAGGATTTTGATTTTTAATTATTATTTTGAATTATAACGATTTATAGTATCCAAATTGATGGCTAATTAGCCCTGATTGGAAGGAAAAACCTTTGCTTTTTTGCAAAGTTTTGGGAGGAAAGCAGGAATATGGATTACAAAAATGCGCAAACCATTCGCTACTATCCATAATTTTCATAAATTTACACCTTATATATATGTAAGATGAAATCGAAAGCCACTTTAAAACAAATTGCTAAGGAACTAGGAGTATCTGTTTCGACAGTATCTAAGGCGTTGAATGATAGTCCGGAAATTAGTGAACCAACCAAAATTCGTGTTCAAGAATATGCGAAATTGAAAAATTATAAACCAAATGTTATTGGGTTGAATCTTAAAAATCGTTCTACCAAAACGATTGGTGTAATTATTCCGAATATTCTAAATCAGTTTTTTGCAAAGGTTTTTACCGGAATTGAAAAAGTTGCCGATGAGAAAGGTTATAAAGTTATTACATGTATTTCTAACGAATCGATAGAAAAAGAAATTAGCGCTTTAGAGATGTTGAGTAATGGAACTATTGATGGATTTATTTTATCCATTTCGGAAGAAGCTCAAAAATTGCAACAATTTGGTCATTTTAAATCGATAATCAACGAAGGTACGCCAATTGTGATGTTTGACAGAATTGCTGACGAAGTAAATTGTGATAAAGTTATCGTTGATGATTTAGATTCAGCGGTAAATGCTACGGAACATTTGATTAAAACAGGATGCAAGAAAATTGCATTGTTCTCGTCTATTGATAATTTGAGTGTTGGAAAATTGCGCGCTAAAGGTTTTTATAAAGCATTAGAAGATAACGGAATTAAAATCAATGAAAACTTAGTTATTTTAACTGAAACTGCGGAAGATTTTGATACTAAATCGGCAAATTTCTTTGATAAAAATAAAGTGGATGCAGTTTTTGCATTAGATGAACATGCCTCTGTAATGGCAATGAAAATGGGAATTAAGAAAGGATTGAAAATTCCAGATGAACTTTCTATTATTGGTTTTGCTGATGGTGTTTGGTCTAGAAGATTAACGCCAAGTTTGTCAACTGTAAGTCAGCATGGTCCAGAAATTGGTGAAGTGGCTACAAAAATGCTAATAGAAAAATTAGAAAGCAAAGAGGAAAATTACAGTCATAAAACTACAATTGTAAAAACGGAATTACGTCAAAGAGAATCGACTAGGAAGATTAAATAGTTTTTAAATTATATTTATAAAGCCATCATTTGAAGTGATGGTTTTTTTTATGTCTAATTGTTAAAGTTTGAAATAAGTGTAACAATTGTTAAAATTCGATGTCTATTTATATAATCATCAATCAAAAAACGAACAATCATGCACTTACACAAACTTTTACCACTGCTTTTTGGTGCTTTATTCTTTTGTAGTTCTTATGCTCAAGAGAATGATAGTGTAACTAAGAAAGTGTACACAACAAAATTCCTAAATGAAAACGAAGCTCCAACTATTGACGGAATTATCGATGAAAAAAGTTGGGATATTGTAGATTGGACCGGTGACTACATTGAAAATGAACCAGACGAAAACACACCTCCATCAGAACAAACGAAATTTAAGGTGGTTTACGACAAAAACTACTTGTATTTTGCGTATAAATGTTACGACAAAGACCCGAAAGGAATCGTAAAGCGATTGTCACGTCGTGATGGTTTTGAAGGTGATTGGGTTGAAATAAATATCGATAGTTATAACGACAAACGAACAGGTTTTTCCTTTACAATATCGGCATCTGGAGTGAAAGGCGACGAATTTATTTCAGACAACGGAAACAATTGGGATGGAAGTTGGAACCCAATTTGGTATGTAAAAACCAATGTTGATGATGAAGGTTGGACAGCCGAAGTAAAAATACCTTTCAGCCAATTAAAATTTGGAAATAATAAAGAGCAAGTTTGGGGATTACAATCAACGAGACGTTATTTTCGTGCCGAAGAACGTTCTGTTTGGCAACGTGTAAAACGTGACGCGCCAGGTTGGGTAAGTGAGTTTGGAGAATTAAGAGGTTTGGTAGATATTCAACCGCAAAAGCAACTTGAAATTCAACCTTTTGTTGTAACACAATTAGAAACGTATGAGAAAGAACCAGGAAATCCTTTTCGCGATGGTTCTGACGCCAAAATTAATGGAGGTTTAGATGCCAAAATCGGATTAACCAATGACTTGACTTTAGATTTAACCATCAATCCCGATTTTGGTCAGGTTGATGCCGATCCTGCTGCGATTGCTTTGGATGGGTTTCAAATATTTTTTCAAGAGCGAAGACCATTTTTTGTTGAAAATAAAAATATTTTTAATTACCAATTTGCCGACGGACAAGACAATTTGTTTTATTCTAGAAGAATTGGAAGAAGTCCACAAGGATATCCAAATACATCTAATGGAGAATTTGTTGATGTTCCAAATAATAGTACAATTCTTGGTGCGGCAAAGTTTAGTGGGAAAACTAAAAACGGCTGGTCTATTGGTATTTTAGAAAGTTTAACCGACAAAGAGTTTGCCAAAATTGATGACAATACCAATAAAAGAGAAGCGCTTGTAGAACCACTTACTAATTATATTGTTACTCGTGCGCAGAAAGATTTCAATAACAGAAAAAGTTTTATTGGTGGAATTTTCACGGCAACCAACAGAAATCTTCAAGGTGATGAATTGAATTATCTTAGAAAATCTGCCTACACGGCTGGTTTTGACTTTATGCATAATTGGAAAAATAGAAAATATTATTTTAGTGGAAACATAGTAACAAGTCATGTAACAGGTAGTAAAGAAGCTATTGCAAATACACAGCAAGAGTTAACACATTTATTTCAAAGAGTTGATGCTAGTCATGTGGAAGTTGACCCTAATAGAACTTCATTGACTGGAACTGGAGGAAAGTTTGAATTAGGAAAAAATAGCGTTGGGAATTGGCGTTATTACGGAATTTTCACTTGGCGTTCACCTGAATTAGAATTAAACGATGTTGGTTTTTTAAGACAAGCAGATGATTTGAGACAAATCGGAATTTTGAGTTATCAAACCTTAAAACCAATTGGAAATTTTAGAAGAATTAACGCTCGTTTCGAACAATTTACGTCATATGATTTTGATGGAAATCACAACAGAACACAATATTCTATAAGTTCAAATGCTAATTTTAAGAGCAATTGGGCAATTTATTATCAGTTTACGCACAAGCCAAAAATATTTACTAATACTATTTTGCAAGGCGGACCAAGATTTAGATATTCTGAAGAAGTTATAAATGTTTTAAATTTTTCAACTGATTCAAGAAAAAAATTGCGTTTTGATTCTGGAATTGTAGCTTCTCAAGGAAAAGATAATTCGTTTTCTTACACCGAATTTACTACTGGAATTACGTATCAACCCATAAATGCCTTTACGGTTTCTTTGTATCCGGGTTATACAATAAATAAAAGCAAAACTCAATATGTAACCGAAACGAGTTTTGGGTCAACTCCTAGATATATTATGGCTAATATTGATCAGAGAACCTTGAGCGCTTCTATCAGAATGGATTTTAATATTAATCCGAATTTGACTATTCAATATTATGGAGAGCCTTATATTTCAAGAGGAAAATATAAAGATTTCAATAGAGTAACCAATCCAATTGCTAAATATTATGGTGATAGAATTTCGATTTTTGATAGTAATCAAATAGCATTTGATGCTTCAAATGATACTTATTCAATTGATGAAGACGCCAATGGTTCAGTAGATTATAGAATTGGAAATCCTGATTTTGCTTATGTGCAATTTCGTTCTAATTTGGTTGTTCGATGGGAATATATTCCAGGTTCTGAGATTTTCTTAGTTTGGTCACAAGGAACAACAGGTTTAGGAAATCCAAATGATGATTTGTTTAGAAGCTTAGATTCGCAAATATTAGGAAGAAAACCTGAGAACATTTTTTTGATAAAAGCTACTTATCGATTTTTATTTTAATGCTCTTTTCTTATCATCATCCCAAGTGATATAACCAATAATTGCATTAAAAAGATAAAAAACATATTTAGCAGTATTGGCTATATTCATTTGCAATATGTTTTGAACTAATTTGGTGATGTTGTAAAACTGCCACATAAACCAGTTGTCAGGATACATTCTGGCGGTATTGAAAGTAGCACCAAAAGTTATTCCTGCAGGAATTGCTATAGCAAAAAACAATCTCCAATCAATTGGTTTTTCAGAAAGATATTTGAAAGCAATATAATTAAGAACCAAAGAGAATACAAAACCAAGAACTAAATTGCGGTAAAATATAAAGTCAATAGAACGCAAAACGGTGCTTTTTTTCCAAGCTTTGAAAACCAAATAATTTCCAATAAAAGTTACTGGATAAGTTAAAATCGCACCAACATTTCCAAGTAAATAATCAATTGAACCACTCAAAAATGTATTGCAAGTAGCAAGAAAGTTTCCAATATTATTCTTTTTAGTAACCAAACGATTACCAATCATAGACAATCCAGTATTGACAATGGAAACATAACCCAATAAGAAAACATAGTTTTTGCCTTGAAAAGTAAATTTGTATTCGGTGTTATGATAACCTAAAGCAATCGAAGCTGTGATAACTATAATCAATCCAATAATATCTAAATAGGTACTATTAGTTATTGATTTTATGGTTTTTATGGTTTTTTCTGAAAGCGAAAGTATTGACATTCAAATAAATTTCGACAAAGATAGATAAATTTAAAGGAAAGGATAATTTTTATATTTTAACAAGAATGATAATTACGATAATAGAAATTATTAGAACCCAATTGATTAATATATCATATCGATATTTTGATAATTTATGTTCAGGATAATCAATAGTCCATTTCTTAGAATTTGCGAATTCGGTCAACATTTTTGGTGTAATTGGAATTCTTGTAACTCTTTCATTTGGGCTTTTACAAAAAGAACCACCAAAACTGTTCCAACTGCCTTCTTCTTCATGATGAAAATACCAAAGATATTCCGACATGTCAACTTGATACTTCTTTTGATAAGTAGTCATAAGGTCATCACAATCGTCGCCGCTAAATCCTGTTTCTTCAAAAATATCTGAATTAGAATTTAGATTTGATTCCCAAAATTCTTTTTCAATGAAATTGATTATTTCTTCTTCCAAAATCATACTTTCTGTTTTTTAATGAAATTATAATGTTTGTAATAAAAAAAACAACGCTTAATACAATTGAATAAAAAGTTACATAAATGTAATTATAGTTATAATTACTAAATGTAAGAATTGGAATCGTTATTAACAATATGTGAATTATCGAAATTGTCAAATGTGTTTTTATCTTAAAAGCAAACAAAATTCCATAACTTATCAAAAACAAAATATAAAGTGGAAAATAGATGAAAATAAAATCTGTAATATCCCAAGCCCAGCCAACTGTTTTATTCACTCCCCAATTTGCAACTGTATTTTTATCAAAAAGAAAATACATTAAAAAAAAATTATTGGTGAAAGTAGAACTAAAAATAAGTTTTTTGTAAATAATTTAATTATAATTTTCATAAAATATGTAAAAATCAATGCGCTTCCAACCAATTTTTCCCAACACCAATTTCAACATCTAACGGAACATCCATTTTGAAGGCGTTTTCCATTTCGTGTTTGATCATAGGTTTGATTTTTTCTAATTCAGAGTTGTGAACGTCAAATACAAGTTCGTCATGAACCTGAAGTAACATTTTCGATTTCCAATTCTCCGAAGTTAGTTTCTTGTGAATATTAATCATCGCAATTTTGATAATATCGGCTGCCGAACCTTGAATTGGTGCATTTACTGCATTTCGTTCCGCGCCACTTTTCACCATCATATTGGCAGAATTAATGTCTTTTAAATAACGTCTTCTTCCTAAAACCGTTTGAACATAACCATTTTCTCTTGCAAAATCAACTTGATTGCTCATGTAAGATTTCAGTTTTGGATACGTTGCATAATAAGCATCAATCAACTCAGCACTTTCTTTACGTGAAAGCGATGTTTGGTTAGAAAGTCCGAAGGCTGAAACACCATAAATAATTCCGAAATTCACCGTTTTGGCATTGCTACGTTGTTCTTTTGTAACTTCTTCTAACGGAACATTGAATACTTTTGCAGCTGTACTTCTGTGAATATCTTCATTGTTTTGAAAGGCTTTAATCATATTCTCTTCACCAGAAAGTGCTGCGATAATACGAAGTTCTATTTGCGAATAATCGGCAGAAACTAAGGTGTAATTTTCATCACGAGCTATAAATGCTTTTCTAATCAATCGTCCTCTTTCTGTACGAATTGGAATATTCTGCAAGTTTGGATTATTCGAACTCAAACGACCAGTTGCTGCAACCGTTTGCATATAATCTGTGTGAACGCGACCAGTTTTTTTGTCTACTTGATTGGGTAAAGCATCAATATAAGTACTTTGCAATTTCACCATTTGACGCCAGTCCAAAATATCTTTCACAATTGGATTGTCATTCGCCAAATAACTTAAAATTTCTTCGCCAGTAGCGTATTGACCAGTTTTGGTTTTCTTTTGTTTTGCTCCGCCAATTTTCATTTTATCAAATAAAACGTCGCCCAATTGTTTTGGTGAAGCCAAATTGAATTTCTCGCCAGCAGTTTCATATATTTTTTGTTCCAATTCTGAACTTTCTTTTGCCATTTCAACCGACATTTCTTTCAGGAATGGAACGTCAAGATTAATGCCTTCCAATTCCATTGAAGCTAAAACAGGAATTAAAGGAATTTCAATTTCGTCAAATAATTTTTTAGTTTCGGCTTTATCTAAAATCGGACTGAAATTTTGTTTTAATTGATAGGTAATATCAGCATCTTCGGCAGCGTATTCTTTGATTTCTTCCAAAGCAACATCGCGCATTGATTTTTGATTCTTACCTTTTTTACCAATTAAATCTTCAATTGATTTTGGCGAATATTTCAAATAAGTTTCACTTAAAACATCCATATTATGACGCATATCTGGATTGATTAAGTAATGCGCAATCATCGTATCGAATAATTTTCCTTTGATTTGAACTCCATAATTAGAAAGAATTTTCAAATCGTATTTTATATTTTGACCAATTTTTTCGATGCTTTCACTTTCAAAAAACGGTTTGAATTTATCTACTAAAACTTGAGCTTCTTCCTGATTTTCAGGAAACGGAACGTAAAATGCCTTTCCTTTTTCAAACGAAAATGACATTCCAACCAATTCAGCATTCAAGGCATCAATTCCAGTTGTTTCTGTGTCAAAACAAACCGAAGTTTGATTTAATAAATTTTGCAAAAACAATTTTGTACCTAATTCACCTTGAATTATCGTATAATTATGATTGGTGTTTTCTAATGTTGCATAATTGGAATTGGTTTTTACTTCACCACTTTCCTCATCAGAAAATCCGAATAAATCAAATTGATCTTCATTGGATTTCTTTGTAATTTGTTTTTTTAATGTAGTTTGACTTGCACTCGTCTCAGTTGAATTTCCATTCGTGTCAATTTCATCATATTCTTTTCCAGTTCCAAAATATTTGTCAAACTGCGCTTTCATCTGACGGAATTCTAATTCTTGAAATAAAGCATCGGTTTTTTCAACATCAGGTTTAGAAAGTTCGAAATCATCGGCGTTAAATTCAACAGGACAATCGAGTAGGATAGTGGCTAGTTTTTTTGATAATATTCCCAATTCGGCATTGGCTTCAATTTTATCTTTGATGGCGCCTTTCAGTTCGTGTGTATTGGCCAAAAGATTTTCCATCGAACCATATTCTTTCAAAAATTTCTTCGCTGTTTTTTCTCCTACGCCAGGTAATCCCGGAATATTATCGGCTGCATCGCCCATCATTCCTAAGAAATCGATTACTTGTTCAGGTCGTTCGATTTCAAATTTTTCTAAGACTTCTGGAATTCCCCAAATTTCAATGTCGTTACCCATTCTCGCAGGTTTGTACATAAAAATATTTTCGGAAACCAATTGTGCAAAATCCTTATCAGGCGTAACCATATATACTTTGAAACCTTCTTTTTCGGCTTGTTTAGCCAAAGTTCCAATTAAATCATCAGCTTCAAAACCTGCTTTTTCCATAATTGGAATATGCATAGCTTTCAATAATTCTTGAATATATGGAACTGCAATTTTAATGGCTTCTGGAGTTTCATCACGATGCGCTTTATATTCTTGGTACATTTCATAGCGATAATCGCTACCGCCTTTATCAAAAGCTACTGCTAAATGATCGGGTTTTTCACGTTTGATAACATCCATCAAGGCATTCATAAATCCCATAATGGCCGATGTATCCATCCCTTTAGAATTGATTCTTGGGTTTTTTATAAAAGCAAAATAGCCGCGAAAGATTAGTGCATATGCGTCGAGAAGGTAAAGGCGTTTTTGTGACATGATTGTTATTTAAAAAGTAATAGAAAATCCAACTCCATTAGAATTAGAAATAAATGAAGTTGATTCGATATTGAAACTCGTTTTTGGGGTTTTTAAATCTTCATTCATAATAGAAACAGATCTCTTTATTTTTTTAGAAAACCCTATTTTTATTGGAATTGCTATTAAAACAGCACCAGCGCCAACAAAATATAATGCATTACTAGTTTTTTTTATTGTTGGATATCCATATTGATTGTTTACTATATTTGAATCACTAATATTAACTAAATGCTTTGTTATGACAGTAGATAAGCCTCCATAAAGTAAAATATTTCCAATTGTTTGTTTTGTTTTTCCAGAATTATACAATCTTAATGCTACAGGATTACTTGCAAATAAATCACGAACTTCTGTTGAAGTAAGCTTTACATTATCAGAGTTAAAAACTCTACTGGTGCTTTTGAAAGTAAGAACGTCTTGGCTAAAACAAAAAAATGAAGATGTCAATAATAGTAACAAGATAAGATGTTTCATGGTTTAAAATTTATATTCAAAACAAAAATAGTTTTATTATAATTAATATTAAAGGAAAGATTAACTAAAATTTATGCTTTATCCAATCATTAGATTTTTACTTTTGTTAAAAATTTTCAAAAATGGCTTTTCGCTGGGTTATCCTTCTTTTAATAATTTTAATCATTGAAATTTATGCATTTCAAGCTGTTAAAACATTTACAAAAGTAAGATGGGTGCAGCTTACTTATATTATAATTTCTGTTTCTGCAGTTGCTTTTGTTTTTTACGGTTTTTCTAAATTTGATAGAGGTGTAGGACAAACCCAAATGTTTATGATGACCATTGGAGTTATGTTACTAGTTATAGTTCCAAAATTATTGATAACATTTATCATGCTCCTTGAAGATACTCTTAGATTGATGGTTGGAACTAAGAATTATTTTACAAATTATGGAAATGATACTTTTTTACCTGAAAGAAGAAAGTTTATTAGTCAAGTTGCGCTTGGAATTGCCGCAGTTCCATTTTTATCATTGATTTATGGAATGACGATTGGAAAATATAATTATAAAGTTTTAAGACAAACGTTATTTTTTGATGATTTACCAGATGCTTTTGATGGTTTTAAAATCACGCAAATATCAGATATACATAGTGGAAGTTTTGATAATCCTGAAAAGATAAGTTATGCAGTTGATTTAATTAATGAGCAAGAATCAGATTTGTTATTGTTTACAGGAGATATTGTAAATACTCATGCAACCGAAATGCATCCATGGATTGATACTTTTAAGAAGATTAAAAATTATGAATTCGGAAAATATTCTATACTTGGAAATCATGATTATGGTGAATATGTAGATTGGAAATCAGAAGAAGCAAAAAACAAGAATTTTGAAGACATCAAAGATTTACATCAACAAATTGATTTCAAATTGATGTTGAATGAAAACACGAAAATCAAAAAAGGAAACGACGAAATTGCATTAGTTGGTGTTGAAAATTGGGGTGTAAAATTCAAGAAAGTGGGTGATTTGAATAAGGCTTCAGAAAATTTGAACAAAGAAGATTTCAAAATTCTGATGAGTCACGATCCGAGTCATTGGGATGCAGAAGTAAAAGATCATCCTAAAAATTTTCATTTAACACTTTCTGGACACACTCACGGATTTCAATTTGGAATAGAAATTCCAGGAATTATAAAATGGAGTCCTGTGGAATATGTTTACAAACAATGGGCTGGTTTATATGAAAATGTTGGTAAATATATTTACGTAAATAGAGGTTTTGGGTTTCATGCTTACCCTGGAAGAGTAGGAATTATGCCTGAAATTACAGTAATTGAACTAAAAAAAGGCAAAAATGTAGTATAATTAGTTAAAAATGCTACATTTGTATTACTAATACTTTCTTTTTTATAAAAAGAATATATAAATAACTAGGTTTTATGTCAAAATTTGGCGAACTTATAAATGCTCAAGTTCCTGTGTTAATTGACTTTTACACAGAGTGGAACGAATCTTCAGTGTCGATGCATCCAGTTATTAGAGATGTTGCGGCTGCGCTTGGCGATAGAGCAAAAGTGATTAAAATTGATGTGGATAAAAACCAAGAATTAGCCGAAGCACTTCGAATAAAAGGTTTACCAACACTTATGATTTATAAAGAAGGTCAAATGGTGTGGAGACAATCAGGTGAATTGGATGCTAATACTATAATTGGTTTAGTTCAAGAGCAGGTTTAATCAATTTTTTCACAAACATATCCTTTTTTCTTTAAGAATTCTAAAGTTCTTGGTAATACATATTCCAAGTTCGTGAATGCTTTTTTGCTATCGTGAAAAACAATAATACTTCCTGATTTTACATTTTTTAAGACATTTTCTAAACATTTTTCCTTAGAAATTGTATTATCAAAATCATAAGAAATGATGTCCCACATTATTATTTTATAACCAAGTTTTCTGAGAATTTTGGATTGTGATGGTTTTATTTTACCATAAGGTGGACGAAATAGTTTGTAGTGTTCAGTGTTCAGTTTGCAGTGTTCAGTTTCGAATAATTTGACATTTTCAATGTAATCTGAAGTATTAGTTTTCCATCCATTTAAATGATTGAAAGTGTGATTTCCAATGGAATGCCCTTCGTTGATTACTTTCTGAAAAATTTCTGGATATTTTCTAACGTTATCTCCTATACAGAAGAAGGTTGCTTTGGCATTGTATTCTTTCAATTGATTTAGTGTCCATTGAGTGATTTCTGGTGTTGGTCCATCATCAAATGTTAAATAGACTTTATTTTCATTGTTAGGAATATCCCAAACATAGTTTGAAAATAGTTTCTTAAATATCCAATGTGCTTTTACCCAATTCATAATTCAAATGTAAATAAAAAGTGCCGATAAATTAATCTATCGGCACTTTGTATTTTTTATAAAATCAATTATTCCATATCGCGTTGAAATCTTGGGAATCGATTATTATAACTATTAAATTCATTTCTGTTTTTGTTATAAAATTCAATATCACCATTAGCTTTCATTACTTTTAATAAACTTCTATAACGTTCTATATCGGTAACGATATCTGTAGCCATAAAACTTTGGTCAGAAGAGTTGAAAGTACTATAATATCTCAAGTTGTCTTTATATTTTGATGCGAGTTTAGTTATTAAATCTCTAGCTTTTTGTTTTTCGCCAGTTTTATAATAACCACCAACAAAAGGCTCAAGCGTTAAATAATAACCATAGTAATCTATCGGTGTCTTAGTAATTGCCAAATCAATAACTTTTTTGGCCTTATCAATTTTACCTTCTTTTATCAATAATTCCATTAATCTAGAAAGATTGGTTCTATATGAAATGCTATTTCTTCTAGTTTCTGGATCATGATAAATTTTAGTGCTTTCTCCATTACCCCATTTCCAATTGGTTGCAAGTTTGTACATTTTTTCTGTATCAATTTGCCCCATATCTGGATAGTTTTCTTCAATTACTGGAGTTTTTATAGGTACTAATTTATACACCATACCATCAAGCTGAAGATAATCTTTCATCCATAGGTAATCATCATCTCCAAAACTTCCTGGGCTAAAATAAATAGGTCTTTTCCAATTATTGTTGTTTAAAATATCAAACATAATTAGACGGTTTTTGTATAAAGCACCACCTTTTAAGTCTATGTCAATATAAGGAACAATAGAATCATTTTGCGCCGGATTAACTACCTTATTTGCAATCACAGCATTTTTATCAATAGGAATTCTAACTTTATTTGTTGGAAAGAAATGAAGTTTGTGTCCACTTTGCATCTCAACAGTAGTTATGGTGTCTTCACTTTTCGCAAAGTTTATAAAATCTTTAAGTAACCATCTGTTTTCAGTTTGCTTATTAAATAGAATAGCGTCTCTGTTGTCTGCAACATATTGCTGATGTTCAAATGAAATTGGTAAACCATCTGCTCTATAGGTTTTAAGCTTCATTTGATCAATATACCAATCGGTCATTAATAAGCTAGTATTTACAATTTTTACATCGGTTCTGTATCCTTCAATCTCTTGAGCATACCATAATGGGAAGGTATCATTATCACCAATTGTAAATAGTATAGCATTTGGATCACAAGAGTCAAGATAATTTTTAGCCATTGCTAAAGCTGTATATTTTCCTGAACGATCATGGTCGTCCCAGTTTTGTGATGCCATTAAAACAGGAGCAGCCAGTAAACTTGTAGCAACTACTATTGGTCCGGCAATTTTTGCAGCTACTTTTTCTTTTATCATTTCATAGATTGCATAAACTCCAAAACCAATCCAAATTGCAAATACATAAAATGAGCCTACTAAAGCGTAATCTCTTTCACGAGGTTCAAATGGTCTTTCGTTAAGATAAATTTTTAATGCTAATCCTGTAAATAAGAACAAAGCCAATAATACGTAGAAACTTTTTAAATCTCTTTGTGCATGATACATTAAACCAATCAAACCTAAAAATAAAGGTATAAAATAGTATAAATTTCTTCCTTTGTTATTTTCAATATCTTTAGTTAAATTTTCTTGAGAACCTAAATGAATTTCATCAATGAATTTTATTCCGCTTAACCAGTTTCCGTCTAAATTGTCATACCTACCTTGATTGTCGTTTTGTCTTCCAACAAAGTTCCATAACAAATAACGACCATACATATAACCAAATTGATATTCAATCATAAAACTAAGATTGTCGAAAGTTGATGGTTTTTCAATGTCAAGATAATCACCGTAAGCTTTTAAGAAAGATACATAACCATCGTTGTCAATTTTACCACTTGCATAGGCTTGTCTGAATTCTGCAACAACATCAGTTAATTCTTTTTCCTCAACATAATCAGATTTTACTTTGAATTTTGGGACTCCTGTAAAGTTCATATATCCTTCAATGTTGTCTGTACTCCACATTCTAGGTAGAATTGCTTTGTGATTGTCATCGGTGTTTTGCTCTGCATTTTTATAATCATTTACAATCACATATTTTCCGGAAGCTTCGTCTCTCTCATAGTTTGGAGCTTTATCCAAATAAGGATTATTCTCGTCTAAACCAGCAAAGGCATCTGTATATTGTGGACCATAAAATAATGGATTGATTCCGTATTGTTCACGATTGTAATAAGCCAATACTTCGGCAGCATCTGATGGTTTATTTTCGTTTATTGGTGTGTTTGCATTAGCTCTAATAGGCAACATCATCCAAGTTGAAAATCCTATTAATACAAATAGAATACAAAGTAAAACAGTGTTGTATGTTGGATGTTCTTTTTTTCTAGTGTATCTCAATCCAAAATAAAAGAAAGCTACAATTAGAAGTACAGCAAAAATAGTTCCTGAGTTAAAAGGTAACCCAAGGTTGTTTACCATGAAAATTTCAGTTTTACCAAAGAAAGCTAATGTGTAAGGCAATAAAAGCTTGAAAATGAAAAGTAATACTGCTATAATAATTACATTGGCTAGAATGAAATTTGTAACAGTTACTTTTTTGTAGTTTTTAAAGAAGTATAAAAAACCAATTGAAGGAATGGTTAATAAAGCCATGAAGTGAACACCAAAAGATAAACCAACTACTAAGCTGATTAGTAATAACCATCTGTTTCCTTTTGGCTCATGCATTTCTTGTTCCCATCTTAAGCCAAGCCAAAAAAGAAGTGCAATAAGTAAAGTTGCCATTGCATAAACCTCTGCTTCAACAGCATTAAACCAAAAACTATCTGAAAAAGTGAATGCTAATGCTCCAACAAATGAACTTCCTAAAATAACTTTGATATTATTGTTGTCTATTTCTGTGTATGACGAAATGATTTTCTTTAACAAAATGGTAGAAGACCAAAACATAAAAAGAATGGTGAAAGCACTAGAAAAAACAGACATCATGTTAACCATAAAAGCTACTTTATCGCTACTAGTTGCAAACATTGCAAAGAAAGCTCCAAGCATTTGAAATAATGGTGCGCCTGGCGGATGTCCTACCTCAAGTTTAGCAGCTGTTGCAATATATTCTCCACAATCCCAAAAACTCATTGTGGGCTCTACTGTTAATGTATAGGTTATCAGTGCAATTGAAAAAGCAGCCCAACCTAAAATGTTATTCCACTTTTTGAAATCAAATGTTGTCATATATAATTATGATGTTAATTCAGATGCAAAGAAACTATTTTTTTATCGAAACCACATAAATTGAGGTTGATAAAATTTTCTTAATTACTTGCTGCTAAAAGTTTTTTATTAATTATTCTTTTATTTTAAATTCTAATCCAATAAATCTTGTGCTTTCAATTGAAATATTTTTGTCTTCTTGAAAGTACTTTCTGATTTTAGTTATAAAAACATCCATACTTCTTCCTGAAAAGTAATCGTCATTTTTCCAAATATTTTTTAAGATAGCTTCTCTTTTAATTAATTGATTTCTATTTTGATAAAGATATTCAATTAGTAGTGCTTCTTTTTCAGTTAGTTGTTGTGTACTATTATCTTTTTTTAAACATAACCTTTTGGTGTCAAAAATGTACTTGCCTATTAAGATTTCTTGAACTGTTGGTGTCTTGAAATTGAGTTCACTTCTTTTTAAAATGTTATTTAATCTTAAAATTAATTCTTCAACTTCAAAAGGCTTGACGATATAATCATCTGCTCCTAGTTGTAATCCTTTTATTCTATCTTCTTTTAATTGTTTTGCAGTGAGAAAAACGAAAGGTGTTTCAGGGTTTATTTTTATTAATTCTTCGGCTAGTACAAAACCATCCATTTTTGGCATCATAACATCTAGAATACAAATGTCAAAACTATTTTTTTTAAAAATTTCTAATGCTTTAACTCCGTCTTCTGCCCAAACAACATCAAAATCATGAAGCTGTAAGTACTGAATTAATACATTTGAAAAATCAAAATCATCTTCGGCTAAAAGTATTTTTTTCATAATACTAAGATGGAATTGATAAAATGAATTGCGTTCCTTTTCCTAATTCGCTCACCAAATTAATAGTTCCTTTGTGCGCTTTAATTATTTGGTCTACATAATATAGTCCAAGTCCTAAACCTTTTGTGTTATGAAGGTTTCCTTGTTCAACTCTATAGAATTTATCAAAAAGTAACGATTGTTTGTTTTTTGCAATTCCTATTCCGTCATCTTCAATACAAATTTTGAATTCATTATTTTGCAAATTTGTAGTTACGAAAATGGTTTTGGCGCCATATTTAACAGCGTTGTCTAAAACATTAATTATTGCAGTTGTGAGATGAAATCTGTCTAAAGTTAATTGTGTTTCTGAATTAAAATTTGTTTTAATATCAATTGTAGGATTAGCCATTTTGAAATCATTTACTATGGTTTCCAAGAAAGCATTAATTTTTGTTTTTTCTTTTTGCAATTCAATTTCTTCAAAGCCTAAAGAGTTACTCATAACCTGATCTATCAAACTTTGTAAACGTTCATTTTGACGGTTTATAGTTTGAATCAATTGGTTGTAAACTAAATCATTTTCTTTTACTTCTTTACGCTCCAATATTTTTGTAGAAACCGATAAAGTTGTAAGTGGTGTTTTTAGTTCGTGAGTGATGTTGTTTATAAAATCTGTTTTAATATCACTAATTTTCTTTTGTTTTATTAATGATTTTAGAGTTACTACAAATATCGAGATTAATGTAATAATTGAGGCTATCGCAAAAAACAGTAATAATGACATTCTTTTAAGAATAATTAATTCCCAGTTTTTTACAGAAACATATAAGCTATCCTCAGTAAGCAATTTATAATTTGATTTTGATGTATTTGAACTCGTGGTTCCAACGTAGTTTCTAACTAAAAAAGCGTCTTCAAGCGAAGCTAAATTGCCATACATTTTGTTTTCAATAAAAGGTTTTGCAGCAAATAAGGTGTCTGCTTTTTTAGTGTTGTTGTAGATTACAAATTTGTTTAAGATTATTGCAAAATCGATTTCGTTATCTGGAAACTCTTTTTCGAACTTCTTTTGAAGTAAATCAGTTAATTGTTTTCTATAATGATTTTCTATGAATTGTTTTTTTACCTGGCTTCGATAATTTCTATCGATTAGATAGTTTTCTGCAAGCTCTTTGTATATGTAATCTTTATTATTAAATAAGGTGCTGTCTATGTCGCTATAATCATTTGTGATTTCAGCAAGTTTTTCTTTTACTTCAAGACGAAATTGCGCTACTTTGTAGTTGTAAGTGGTTTTTACCAAATAATATTGCATAACGCAAAGCGCTATTAGAACTAATCCTGATAAAAGAGTTAATATGTTTATTTTTTGCTTCATAATAAAATCAGATTCAAAAATAGCACGATTTATTGTAAAAATCATTTTTTATTCTTCCTTTAACCTACGATTAACTTTCAAAGACATTGTATAGAGGAAATGATATTTTTGTAATGCGAATAAAATTAGCACATTAGGTTTTGGATTAAATTCATTTTTCAAAATTTTAAATAAAAGTTGAATAAATGTTTGCTTAAAATAAAATTTGTATTAAATTTGCACCCGCATTCAAGCACTTATTGGTCTATGGTGTAATGGTAACACAACTGTTTTTGGTGCAGTCTTTCAAGGTTCGAGTCCTTGTAGACCAACAAAAAATCCCAACAGAAATGTTGGGATTTTTTATTTTAATAAGTTTAAAAAAAACCATCAATTAATTGATGGTTTTTTATTTTTATATAGTATTATATCTTAAATGTTATAACAGGTCTTGTTGCGTGATTAACTAAGTCTTCACTAATACTTCCGTTAAAGAAGTGAGAAAGACCTTTTCTTCCGTGTGTACTCATTCCAATTAAATCAGCATTAATGCTATTTGAAAAGTTTAATATTCCTTTTTCAACATTAGTTTCATTGTAAACATGAGTCTCAACTTTTTGAACATTGAAGTTAGAAAGGAATCTTTTCATTGTTTCTTCAGATGTAGAAGTTGATTTAAAATTGTTAGGTGTATTAACCATAACTAAATGTAATGTTGAATCAAATTTGTTTGCAAAGTCAACTACTTTTTCAAATGGTTTTTTTACTTCGTCACTAAAGTCTGATGCAAAAACAAAATTATTAACGGCAAAATCGTTTTCTTCTTTTTTGATAATAAGAACAGGAACTTCAGAGTTACGAACTACTTTTTCGGCATTTGAACCTATAAACATTTCTTTGTAGCCGCTTGCGCCATGAGAACCCATTACAATTAAATCTACATTGTTTAGTTGGCTAATTTTTAAGATACCATCAAAGGCCAATTCAAATTGCACAATTTCAGAAACTTTTAAACCATCAAGATAATCTTCATCCATAAGGTCTTCTAATTTTTTTATAGCGGCATTTTTGAAAAACATGATTTCTGGAATAGCTGCACCAGATCCAATAGCATCACTTGCTTGATTTGGAAATTCTAACATGTGTAATAAAATAATTTCGCCATTATTTTTTCTTGCGATTTGTGCAGCAACTTTTAAAGCATATTCAGCATTTTGAGAAAAGTCTGTAGGGATTAGGATTTTTTTCATGATTGTGTATAAATGATGTATTTTTTAAGTTTGTCTATTAATAGAGTATAAAGGTATAAAAAAAATATAAAAAGCAATGAAATTAATATAAAAAAAAATTTCTATATTTGCACCATTATTAAACAGAAATGAATAATGAGGGAAGCACTGCTTCCCTCTTTTTATAAGATTATGACATTTAGAGAACAAGTTACAAAACTTTTAGAAGAAGGTTTGTCTGAAAAACCAGAAATGTTTTTGATAGACTTATCAATTTCAGATAATTACAAAATTATTGTAACTTTGGATGGTGATAAGGGTGTTAATCTTCAAGATTGTATAGATGTAAGTAGAATTATTGAAAATAATCTAGATAGAGAAGAGCATGATTTTGAGCTTGAAGTAGCGTCTGTTGGTGTTGGTTCGCCATTAAAATTAAAAAGACAATACATAAAGAATATAGGAAGGACTTTAAAGGTTAAAACCGGAAAAGAAACTATTGAGGCAGAATTGATTGATGCAGATGAGCAAAAAATAGTTTTATCTTGGATGACAAGAGAACCGAAAAAAATAGGAAAAGGTAAGGAAACAGTTCAAAAAAAATTAGAATTACCTTACTCAGAAATAATAGAAGCAGTTGTTACAATAAATTTTAATTAAATAGAATAATGGAAAATATTGCATTAATCGAATCATTCTCAGAGTTTAAAGATGATAAACTTATTGATCGAGTAACGCTTATGGCGATTTTGGAAGATGTTTTTAGAAATGCTTTAAAAAAGAAGTATGGTTCTGATGACAATTTTGATATTATCATAAATCCTGATAAAGGAGATATGGAAATCTGGAGAAGAAGAATTGTTGTTGCCGATGATGATTTAGATTTAGAAAATGAAGAAATTACACTTACAGAAGCTAGAAGAATAGAACCTGATTTTGAAATTGGAGAAGAAGTTTCTGAAGAAGTTAAATTAATAGATTTAGGAAGAAGAGCTATTTTAGCTTTGCGCCAAAATTTAATTTCAAAAATTCACGAACACGATAATACTAACTTGTACAAACAATTTAAAGATATTATTGGTGAAATTTATACAGCAGAGGTGCACCATGTTCGCCCAAGAGTTGTAATTTTGGTTGATGATGAAGGAAACGAAATTGTATTACCAAAAGAAAAACAAATTCCTTCTGACTTTTTCCGTAAAGGAGATAATGTTAAAGGAATTATTGAAAGCGTTGAATTAAAAGGAAATAAACCTCAAATTATCATGTCTAGAACTTCTGAGAAGTTTTTAGAAAAATTATTTGAACAAGAAATTCCAGAAGTTTTCGATGGTTTAATTATGATTAAAAAAGTCGTAAGAATTCCTGGTGAAAAAGCAAAAGTAGCCGTAGATTCTTATGATGACAGAATTGATCCTGTAGGAGCTTGCGTTGGTATGAAAGGATCTCGTATTCATGGAATTGTTCGTGAATTAGGTAACGAAAATATTGACGTAATAAATTATACAACTAATGCTTCTCTGTTGATTACAAGAGCATTAAGTCCTGCAAAAGTTTCTTCTGTGAAAATTGATGAAGAAACAAAACATGCTGAAGTGTTTTTGAAATTAGAAGAAGTTTCTAAAGCAATTGGTCGTGGAGGACAAAATATTAAATTAGCAGGTCAATTATCTGGATACGAATTGGATGTTATCAGAGAAGGAAGTACAGCGGAAGATGATGATGTTGAATTAACAGAATTCTCAGACGAAATTGACGGTTGGATTATTGATGAATTTGCAAAAATTGGTTTGGATACAGCAAAGAGTATTTTAAAACAAGATGTTGCCGATTTAGCTAGAAGAACTGATTTAGAAGAAGAAACAATACAAGAAGTAATGCGCATATTGAAAGAGGAGTTTGAAGACTAATTTTTCACCCCAATAAAAAAAAGAATTTATAAAAGATTTTATGTCTGAAGAAAGAAATATTAGAATAAACAAAGTTTTAAGGGAATTAAACATTTCGTTAGAAAGAGCTGTCGATTATCTTAAGGATAAAGGAATTGCTATTGATGCAAACCCAAATGCTAAGATTTCCGATAAAGAATTTGATATTCTACAAAATCAATTTGCCGGCGACAAAGGCAATAAGGAAGCGTCCAAAGGTGTTAGCGAAGAAATTAAGAAAGAAAAAGAAGCACTTCGTCTTGAAAGAGAAAAAGAAATAGAAGACAAAAGAAAACAAGAAGAAGAACGTCATCGTCTTGAAGTAATTAAAGCTAAGGCTGTCGTTTCTGGGCCAAAACAAGTAGGTAAAATTGATTTAGAACCTAAACAGGTTCCTACAAATAAACCTGAAAGTGTAAAATCAGAAGCAAAAGTTGAGGAAAAGCCTGCTCCTATAAAAGAGAAGCTTGTACAATCTAAAGAAAAACCTGCAGTAGCTGAGGAAAAGCCTAGTCAAAAAGAGGTTGTTGTTGAAGCAAAAGTTGAAGAAGTAAAAGTTGATAAAGTATCTGATAATCTGCCTGTTGAGGACGAAACACATACTACACAGTATCAAAACCTTTCTGGACCAACTTTAACAGGTCAAAAAATTGATTTATCTCAATTTAATAAACC
The DNA here is from genome assembly GCF_054776075.1 of Flavobacterium koreense. Lineage (NCBI taxonomy): Bacteria > Pseudomonadati > Bacteroidota > Flavobacteriia > Flavobacteriales > Flavobacteriaceae > Flavobacterium > Flavobacterium koreense. The sequence goes on from NZ_BAAHCF010000002.1 coordinate 269,627, forward strand.
TAAAAAGACTACTCCACCTAAAATCAATAGTGCTAATAAGGTTGATCCAAACAAAAATAAGAGAAAAAGAATTCCGCCAAAACCAGGTGAAGCTCGTCCAGGGAATGCTGGAGGAAATGCTGCTGGAGGTCAAAATAAACCAGGAGGTACAGGTGGTAATAAATTTGTTGCTAACAAACCAGGAGGCGGAGGTTTCCAAAAAGGAAATAGACCAGCTATAGTTCAAAAAGTTGAGCCTACAGAAGAGGAAGTTAAAAACCAAATCAAAGAAACTCTTGAAAGACTTCAAGGTAAAGGTTCAAAATCTAAAGCTGCAAAATATAGAAGAGATAAAAGAGATACGCACCGTCAGCGTTCTGATGATGAACAAAGAGCATTAGACGAAGGAAGCAAAACTATTAAAGTTACAGAATTTGTTACTGTTGGTGAAGTTGCTACTATGATGGATGTGCCTATTACTAAAGTAATTGGTACTTGTATGTCTTTAGGAATTATGGTAACAATGAATCAGCGTTTAGATGCTGAAACATTAACTATTGTTGCTGATGAGTTTGGTTACGAAGTTGAATTTATTACAACTGATCTTGAGGAAGCAATAGAAATTGTTGAAGATAGAGAAGAAGATTTAGTAACAAGAGCACCTATAGTTACTGTAATGGGTCACGTTGACCACGGTAAAACATCTTTATTAGATAATATCCGTAAAGAAAATGTAATCGCTGGAGAATCTGGTGGAATTACACAACATATTGGAGCTTATGCTGTACAATTAGATAACGGACAAAAAATAACTTTCCTTGATACACCTGGTCACGAAGCATTTACTGCTATGCGTGCTCGTGGAGCTCAAGTAACCGATATTGCAATTATCGTAATCGCTGCCGATGATGACATCATGCCTCAAACTAAAGAGGCAATCAGTCACGCTCAAGCAGCTGGTGTTCCAATGATTTTTGCTATAAATAAAGTAGATAAACCACATGCTAATCCTGAAAAAATCAAGGAAAAATTAGCGGCAATGAATTTACTTGTTGAAGATTGGGGTGGAAAATACCAATCGCATGACATTTCTGCTAAAATGGGAATGGGAGTAAAAGAACTTTTAGAAAAAGTATTGTTAGAAGCCGAATTATTAGATTTAAAAGCAAATCCTAATAAACCTGCTGTTGGAACTGTTGTGGAAGCACAATTAGATAAAGGTAGAGGATATGTTTCTACTATTTTAGTGCAATCTGGAACTTTAAGAGTTGGGGATTATGTATTGGCTGGTAAAAATCATGGTAAGGTAAAGGCAATGTATGATGAAAGAGGAAATAGCGTAAAAGAAGCTGGTCCTTCAACTCCAATGTCTATTTTAGGTTTGGATGGTGCGCCAACAGCTGGAGATAAATTCAATGTTTTTGAAGACGAAAGAGAAGCGAAACAAATTGCTGTTAAACGTACACAATTAATGCGTGAACAATCAGTAAGAACGCAACGTCATATTACACTTGCAGAAATTGGTCGTCGTATTGCGCTTGGACAATTTAAAGAATTGAACATTATCCTTAAAGGAGACGTTGATGGTTCTGTTGAAGCATTATCAAATTCATTCTCTAAATTATCTACAGAAGAAATTCAAATCAATATTATTCATAAAGGTGTTGGAGCAATTACTGAAACTGACGTTATGTTGGCTTCAGCTTCTGATGCTATCATTATTGGATTTAATGTTCGTCCTGCAGGAAATGCACGTCAACTTGCAGATAAAGAAGAAATCGACATCAGAAATTATTCTATCATCTATGATGCAATTGATGACTTGAAAGATGCAATGGAAGGAATGTTGTCTCCAGAAATGAAAGAAGAAATTACTGGAACTGCTGAAATCCGTGAAACATTCAAAATCTCTAAGGTTGGAACAATTGCTGGATGTATGGTTACAGATGGTAAAATCTTTAGGAATTCTAGAATACGAATTATTCGTGAGGGTGTTGTAATATTTACAGGAGAACTTACAGCTTTAAAACGTTTTAAAGACGATGTTAAAGAAGTTTCTAAAGGTTATGATTGTGGTATTCAAATCAAAAATTACAACGAAATAGAGCAACTAGACATAATCGAAGCGTTCCAAGAAGTAGAGGTTAAGAAAAAACTTAAATAAGTATAATTTTACAGAATAAAAAAATCCCGAGAAATCGGGATTTTTTGTTTATTGTTTTGAAGGCTTGATTAGAATTGCGGAAGGATATTTTTTCTTTAATAAATTTAAGTTTCTTTCAGCTTCAATTCTTGTTTTAAAATTGCCAACCCATACTTTATATAAAGGTGTGCTAAATATAATCGTTGCATCATAGTTTTTGTTCTCTTTTTTAAATTGTATTAGAGTTTTCTTAGAGGCATCGCTTGTACCATTAAATATTTGTATTTTATATCTGTTATTTATTGTTATTGAAGAGTTTACCTTTCTTTTTTCGTTTAATAATTGTTCAAATTTTGGGTCTTGATTCACATTCGTATTCTGTGCTTTTATGGTGTTAAAATTGAAAAATAAAAAAATAAATAGTAAGTGATTTAAAGATCTTTTTTCTGTTAAATAATTCATAATGGTTTGATTTTAATGCAAATGTAGTTTAAAAATAATATGTCGAAATAAAAAAATTATTTAGAATTAATATAAATTGATAATTAAGATATATTTAAGGTTTTGAGAATAGTTCATAAATCGTATTTTTGCTCAAGTTTTAAAAAAAGTGTATTGGTAATTTGTTTAATCATAAGAAAAAACCATACCAAAATTTAGTCGATAATCATTTATAATATGAAAAAAGTGGGTAACCATAGTTCGATTTCTAGAATTTATTCATTGGGATTAGCATTATTGCTAACTTTCTCTTTTTCTACATTTGCTCAAGAAGCAGCTGCGCCAGCAGCTAAATCTGATGCTGCTCCAGTAGCTGCGCCAGCGGCAACTGCAGGAGGTGATGCGGTGAAGGGGAAAGAATTATTTAATGCAAATTGCGCGGCATGTCACAACTTAGATAAGAAAATGACAGGTCCGGCACTAAGAGGTGTTTCAGGGAAATATGATATGCCTTGGTTGTACAAATGGATAAATAATAGTTCAGCATTAATCAAATCTGGTGATGCTAAAGCTGTAAAAGTTTTTGAGGAAAATAATAAAGCTGTTATGACAGCTTTTCCACAATTATCAAATGCAGACATTGATAATATTATTGCGTACACATCAGAACCGAAAGCTGAGCCTGTAGTGAGTGCTGCTCCTCCAGGGACAAGTACTTCTGTTAATGAAGGTATTTCTAATGATGTTATCCTAGGTGCTTTAGCTTTAGTGATGTTAATGTTAGTTGTAATGTTGTTTTTAGTTAACAACGTTCTTACTAAAATTGCAAAATCTAATGGAATTGAAGCTTTAGACAAGCAGCCAACAATGCCAATTTGGAAAGCATTTGCTAAAAATCAGTTTTTAGTATTGGTTTCTGCAATATTCTTGCTATTGTCTAGTGGTTATTTTGTTTATGGATTCTTTATGCAAGTTGGTGTTGACCAAGATTATGCACCAGTTCAACCGATTCATTATTCTCACAGAATTCACGCAGGAAGTAATGGTATTGATTGTAAATACTGTCATTCATCTGCAAGAGTTAGTAAAAATGCAGGTATACCATCTTTGAATGTTTGTATGAATTGTCATAAAAATATTGCTGAAGTTTCTGATACTACTGCTACTGAGGATTACTCAAAAGCGTTCTATGATAAAGAAATTCAAAAATTATACAAAGCTGTAGGTTGGGATCAAAGTACTCAAAAATATACTGGTAAAACTGAGCCAGTGAAATGGGTGAGAATTCATAATTTACCTGATTTTGCTTATTTCAATCACTCTCAACACGTAACTGTTGCAGGTATTGAATGTCAAAAATGTCATGGTGAAGTTCAAACTTACGAAATACAAAAACAATTTGCTCCTTTAACTATGGGGTGGTGTATTGATTGTCACCGTAAAACTGATGTTAAAATGGAAGGAAATGCTTATTACGATAAAATTCATAAAGAACTTTCTAAAAAATATGGTGTAGACAAATTGACTGCAGCACAAATGGGAGGTTTAGAATGTGGTAAGTGTCACTATTAATCAAATTATTAAGAAGCTAATATTTATATACGATGTCATCTAACAAAAAATACTGGAAAAGTGTTGAGGAACTAAACGAAAATAGTTCTATTGTTGAGACGCTTAGAAATAATGAGTTTGTAGAACAAATCCCAACGGATGAATTCTTATCAAACGAATCATTATCATCTTCATCAACTACTCGTCGTGATTTCTTAAAGTACGTTGGTTTTACAACTGCAGCTGCTTCGTTGGCTGCATGTGAAGGACCAGTTCATAAATCAATTCCATACGTGGTTCAACCAGATACAATCATTCCTGGTGTTGCTGATTTTTATGCAACATCTATGTTTGATGGTTTTGATTTTGCAAATCTTTTAGTAAAGACAAGAGAAGGTCGTCCAATTAAAATTGAGAATAATACAATTGAAGGAGCTAAGTTTGCAGCTAATGCAAGAGTTCATGCTTCTGTATTATCTTTATATGATAGTATGCGTCTTACTTCTCCAAAAGTTGATTCTAAGTCAGCAACATGGAATGAAGTTGATGCAAAAGTTAAAGCTAGTTTAGCTGATGCAAAATCATCTGGTAAGCAGGTTGTTTTATTGACTAACACTTTAGCGAGTCCTTCTACAGAAAAATTAATTTCAGACTTTATCTCAAAAAATCCTACAGCTAAACATGTAGTTTATGATGCTGTTTCTGAGTCTGCTGCTTTAGATGCTTTCGAATCAGTTTATGGAGAAAGAGCTTTAGTAGATTATGATTTTTCAAAAGCAAATACAATTGTTTCTATTGATGCTGATTTCTTAGGTGATTGGCAAGGAGGAGGTTTTGATAAAGGATATGCACAAGGAAGAATTCCTCAAGCAGGAAAAATGTCAAAGCATTTTCAATTTGAAGCAAACATGACATTGTCTGGAGCTGCTGCTGATAAAAGAGTTCCGATGACTATTGCTAATCAAAAATTAGCCTTAGTAAAAATATATAACATTATAACTGGTGCTTCTGTTTCTACAGGAAAAATTGAAAATGAAGCTGAAGTTGTAAAAGCTGCGAATCAATTAAATGCTGCAGGAAGTAAAGGTCTTTTGGTTTCTGGTATTCAAGATAAAAATGCTCAGTTGTTGGTTATTGCTATTAATCAAGTTTTAAAAAGCGAAGCTTTATTAACTGCTGGTGCAAGATTAATCAGAAAAGGATCTAACGAAAAAGTAGCTCAATTAATTTCAGATATGAATGCAGGTTTGGTTCATACTCTTATCATGAGTGGTGTTAACCCTGTTTACACTTTAGCAAATAGCAAATCTTTTGTTAGTGGTTTGAAAAAAGTAAAAACATCTGTTGCTTTTTCTCTTAAAGAAGATGAAACTGCAGAGCTTACTACAATTGCAGCTGCAACACCTCATTATTTAGAATCTTGGAACGATTTAATGTTGACAAAAGGAACATATTCTTTAGTTCAGCCAACTATTCGACCATTATTCAATACAAAACAATTCCAAGAATCATTAATGTCTTGGAATGGAGTAGCTGGAAATTACTACGATTATATAAAAGCAAATTCTGCGAGTTTTATTTCAGGTTCATCTTGGAATAAAGTACTTCATGATGGTGTTTTTGTTTCAGGAGTTAGCACTTTAGCTGGTGGTACTGCTGATTATAACGGAGCTGCATCAGCTTTATCTCAATCTAAACCTGCACAAGGTTTTGAGTTAGTATTATATACTAAAGTTGGTTTAGGTGATGGTCAACAAGCAAATAACCCATGGTTACAAGAATTCCCAGATCCTATTACAAGAGTTTCATGGGATAATTATGTTACTGTTTCTCAATTTGATGCTAATAAATTAAAATTAGAAAACAAAATTGTTGCTAATGGAGGTCTTAACGGAAGTTATGCTACTCTAACTGTTAATGGAGTAAAATTAGAAAATGTACCTGTAATTGTTCAACCAGGACAAGCTAAAGGTACATTAGGTTTAGCTCTTGGATATGGTAAAAAAGCAGCATTGAAAGAAGAAATGCAAGTAGGTGTTAATGCTTACGCTTTATATAATAATTTTAATAATGTTCAATCTGCAACTATTACTAAAGGTGATGGTGAGCATGAGTTTGCTTGTGTTCAATCACAAAAAACTTTAATGGGTAGAGGAGATATTGTTAGAGAAACTACACTTGAAATTTTCAGGACAGCTAAAGATAGCAGAGAATGGAACCCAGTTCCTATGGTATCTTTAGATCATAAAGAAGTAGAAGCAACAAAAGTTGATTTATGGGAATCATTTGATCGTTCTACTGGTCACCATTTCAATTTATCAATTGACTTGAATGCTTGTACTGGATGTGGTGCTTGTGTTATAGCTTGTCACGCTGAAAATAATGTTCCAGTTGTTGGTAAGTCTGAGGTAAGAAGAAGTCGCGATATGCATTGGTTGCGTATTGATAGATACTATTCTTCTGAAGACACTTTTGCTGGTGACAACAAGAAAAAAGAAGAATTTGACGGATTGTTTGGTGATAAAGGTTCATTAGGTGGATTTGGTCAAATGGAAAGTCCTGCGGATAATCCTCAAGTGGCATTCCAACCAGTTATGTGTCAGCACTGTAATCACGCTCCTTGTGAAACTGTTTGTCCAGTTGCTGCAACTTCTCATGGTCGTCAAGGTCAAAATCAAATGGCATATAACAGATGTGTTGGTACTCGTTATTGTGCTAACAACTGTCCATATAAAGTACGTCGTTTCAACTGGTTCTTATACAACAATAACAGCGAATTTGATTTCCATATGAATGATGATTTAGGTCGTATGGTTGTTAATCCAGATGTAAATGTTCGTTCTCGTGGAGTAATGGAAAAATGTTCTATGTGTATTCAAATGACACAAAAAACTATTCTTGATGCAAAACGTGAAGGAAGAGAAATAAAAGATGGTGAATTCCAAACTGCTTGTTCAAATGCATGTTCTTCAGGAGCAATGATATTTGGAGATGTAAATGATAAAGAATCTAAAGTAGCTGAGTTACTTGAAGATAAAAGAATGTATCATTTGTTAGAGCATGTTGGAACTAAGCCAAACGTTATCTACCACGTAAAAGTTAGAAATACCTAGTTTAAAAAAGATTAATTAAGAAACAAGATAAAGGATTATGTCGTCTCACTACGAAGCACCCATTAGAAAACCATTAGTTATTGGTGATAAAAGTTATCACGATGTGACTGTCGATGTTGCTGCTCCTGTTGAAGGAAGAGCAAACAAACAATGGTGGACCGTTTTTTCAATCGCATTAGCAGCTTTCCTTTGGGGAATAGGTTGTATCACTTATACCATTTCAACTGGTATCGGAACTTGGGGTCTTAACAAGACTGTAGGTTGGGCTTGGGATATTACCAATTTCGTTTGGTGGGTTGGTATCGGTCACGCAGGAACACTTATTTCTGCAGTACTTTTACTTTTCCGTCAAAGATGGAGAATGGCTATTAACCGTTCTGCGGAAGCAATGACAATTTTCTCTGTTGTTCAAGCAGGATTATTCCCAATCATCCACATGGGTAGACCATGGTTAGCTTACTGGGTTGTTCCAATTCCTAATCAATTTGGTTCACTTTGGGTTAACTTTAACTCACCTCTTCTTTGGGACGTATTCGCAATTTCGACGTACCTTTCAGTATCATTAGTTTTCTGGTGGACTGGTTTACTTCCTGATTTTGCAATGTTAAGAGACAGAGCAGTTACTCCTTTCAATAAAAAGATATACTCTATTTTGAGTTTCGGATGGAGCGGTAGAGCAAAAGATTGGCAACGTTTTGAAGAAGTTTCTTTGGTATTAGCTGGTTTAGCTACACCTTTGGTTCTTTCTGTACACACGATTGTATCATTTGACTTTGCTACTTCGGTAGTACCTGGTTGGCATACAACTATCTTCCCACCTTACTTCGTTGCTGGTGCGGTATTCTCTGGATTTGCAATGGTTAATACCTTATTAATCATTATGAGAAAAGTTTCTAACTTAGAAGCATATATAACAATTCAACATATCGAATTGATGAACATTGTAATCATGATTACTGGTTCTATCGTTGGTGTTGCCTATATCACAGAGTTATTTGTGGCTTGGTATTCAGGTGTTGAGTATGAACAATATGCTTTCTTAAACAGAGCAACTGGTCCTTACTGGTGGGCATATTGGTCAATGATGACATGTAATGTATTCTCTCCACAGTTTATGTGGTCTAAAAAATTAAGAACTAGTATTATGTTCTCTTTCATAATCTCAATTGTTGTAAATATTGGAATGTGGTTTGAACGTTTCGTAATTATCGTTACTTCATTACACAGAGATTATCTTCCATCATCTTGGACTATGTTCTCTCCAACATTTGTTGATATTGGTATCTTCATTGGAACTATAGGATTCTTCTTTGTTTTATTCTTATTGTATGCTAGAACTTTCCCAGTTATTGCTCAAGCGGAGGTTAAAACAATCTTGAAATCTTCAGGTGAGAATTATAAGAGAGAAAGAGAAAAAGAAGGTCATAATCATTCAGAAAAACATTAGTATTTGTTATGAGTAATAAAGTTATACACGCAATATACAATGATGATGATATTTTAATGGATGCTGTAAAGCAAACAAGAAAAGCGCATCATCATATTGAAGAAGTTTTTACTCCATTTCCTGTTCACGGATTGGATAAAGCGATGGGATTGGCACCAACCAGACTTGCAATATGCGCATTTATTTATGGTTGTATAGGCATCAGTGTTGCAACAACAATGATGAATTACATTATGATACAAGATTGGCCTCAAGATATTGGAGGAAAGCCAAGTATGAGCTACATACAAAATATGCCAGCTTTTGTGCCGGTAATGTTTGAAATGACAGTTTTCTTTGCAGCTCACTTAATGGTAATTACTTTTTACATGAGAAGTAAATTGTGGCCGTTTAAAAAAGCAGAAAATCCTGATGTGAGAACAACAGATGATCACTTCTTAATGGAAGTAGCTGTAAATAATAATGAAGAGGAATTGACTTCTTTCTTAAAAAATACAGGTGCAGTTGAAGTTAAAGTAATTGATAAGCACTAAACAGACATGAAAAGTATAATAAAAATAACATTAGTATTAGGTATAATAGTATCTCTTTCTTCATGTAAAGATAATGCATCACCTAATTATCAGTATATGCCAAACATGTACGAGTCAGTTGCATATGAAACATATTCTGAATCAAATGCTTTTAACTCAGTTAATGGTTTAAAAGGTAAAGAAGGTCAATTACCAGCTGTTGGTTCAATCAAAAGAGGTTATGTTCCTTATGAATATGCAGATACGCCAGAATCTTTTGCAGCTGTTAAAGCAGCAAATCTTAAATCTCCTTTAGATCCATCTAAAATTGATATGAAAAAGGCAGAAGAGCTTTATGTAATATATTGTGGTATTTGCCATGGCAACACTGGTGATGGTAAGGGTAAATTAGTTACTCAGGGTAAATTTCTTGGAGTACCAAGTTATGCAGATAGAGTTATTAATGAAGGTAGTATTAATCACGTAATTAACTATGGTTTAAATTCAATGGGTTCCTATGCTACTCAATTAAATCAAGAAGAACGTTGGATGGTTGCAGCTTATGTGATGAAGCTTAAAAGTGAATTATAATTGTAGAACAAACAGATTGTTAAAGATATGTACACATTTTCAAAAGGTTTAAAAAACACAGCGCTTGTTCTAATGATTTTAGGATTAGTTGGTATAGTGTATGGTTTTTTATCTACTCCAAAGACTATAGAAGAAGTTGAAAAAATAGTTGCCGCGAGTCATCATGGTAATCATGATACTAAGGCTGACGCTCACAATACACATGAAGTAGTAGCGAATCATCATGAAGTAAAAGAAGAAGCAAAAAATGAAGAATCTAAAACAGACACTACTTCTGTGGTTCATGAAATGGATTCGGTAAAAACTGAAGTTGCTCCTTTAGCAAAAGATAATCATCATGATAATCATGCTGCTAGCAATGTTTCAGAATCTAAAGTTGATGCTGAAAAAGAGCATAAAGAGCATAAAGAGCATTTAGAACACGTATTGCACCAATTACAAAATAAGCCTTGGTCGGCTTTATATGTTGCTTGTATTTTCTTCATGTTAATTTCATTAGGAGTTTTAGCTTTTTATGCAATTCAACAAGTAGCACAAGCAGGTTGGTCTCCAGTATTGTTTAGAGTTATGCAAGGAATCACGGCTTATTTACCAGTGGGTTCTATTATATTTTTCGGAATATTAGTTATGTCTGCTTTACATTTAAATCATATTTTTGTTTGGATGCAAGATGGAGTTACAGAAGTTGGTAATCCTAATTATGATAAATTAATTGCTGGAAAATCTGGTTATTTAAATCCTACATTTTGGTTAATTAGAGCTGCAGTTTTCTTAATAGGATGGAATTTATATCGTTATATGTCAAGAAAAAATTGTTTGGCACAAGATGAATCAAATGATAATTCTTTCTATAAAAAGAATTTCAAACTTTCTGCAGGATTTTTAGTTTTCTTTATTGTAACTGAATCTATCATGTCTTGGGATTGGTTGATGTCTTTTGATCCTCATTGGTTTAGTACACTTTTTGGATGGTATGTATTTGCGAGTTTCTTTGTAAGTGGTATTACAACAATTTCAATGGTTACCCTATATTTAAAATCTAAAGGTTATTTAGAAAATGTAAATTCAAGCCATATTCACGATTTGTCTAAATTCATGTTTGGTATAAGTGTTTTTTGGACTTACTTATGGTTTTCTCAATTCATGCTTATTTGGTATGCAAATATTCCAGAAGAGGTTACTTATTTTATAACTAGAATTGAGCACTATAATTTACCATTTTTTGGTGCTGTTGTTATGAATTTCGTTTTCCCATTATTAGTTTTAATTAATACTGACTTCAAACGTATAGCGCCAATTATTGTAGGAGCAGGTGTTGTTATTTTATTAGGACACTATATTGATTTCTTTAATATGGTTATGCCAGCTACTGTTGGTGACCAATGGTTCATTGGTGTATCTGAAATCGCTTCTGTATTATTCTTTTTAGGATTGTTTATTTTTGTTGTATTTACAGCTTTATCTAAAGTTCCACTTACTCCAAAACGTAACCCTTTCATTGAAGAAAGTAAACATTTTCATTATTAATATTTAAAGAAAAGAACAAATGACAAGTTTATTAGTACTTCTTGTTTTAGTTTTATTATCGGTTGCCCTTTGGCAATTGACTAAAATTTTTGACCTAACGCAAGTTGGTAAACAATCTGATAATACTCAGATAGCTGACGACAATGATAATAAAGTAAATGGCTATTTATCTTTTGGATTTTTAGCGTTTATTTATTTGATTACAATATTTTGTTTAGTTAATTATGGAAAATTTCCATTAATGAGTAATGCCGCTTCTGTTCATGGTAAAGATGTAGATCAATTGATGTGGATTTCAATGATTCTTATATTTATTGTTCAAACTATTACACAAGCATTATTATTTTATTTTTCTTATAAATACAGTGGTAGAAAAGGTCAAGTAGCAACATATTTTTCTGATAATAACAAATTAGAGTTTATTTGGAGTTCTATTCCTGCATTAGTATTAGCGGTATTAATCTTTTTCGGATTGTATTCTTGGACAGATATCATGTTTGTAAATGAAAAAGAAGAAAAACCAATTGTAATTGAAGTGTATGCTCAACAATTTAAATGGACTGCAAGATATGCTGGCGATGATAATGTTTTAGGTAAGGCTAATGTTAGATTAATTGAAGGTGTTAATACTTTAGGTGTTGATTTAGCAGATCCTAATGCTCAAGACGATATTGTTACTGATGAATTACATTTACCTAAAGGTAAAAAAGTAGTTTTCAAAATTCGTTCTCAAGATGTTTTGCATTCTTTTTATATGCCTCATTTTAGAGCACAAATGAATTGTGTTCCAGGTATGGTTACTCAGTTTGCTTTTACTCCATCATTGACTACATCTGAAATGAGAGAAACGAAAGAAATGACTGAAAAAGTTGCAAATATTAATAAAATTAGAGAGACTAAAAGCAAACAATTGGTTGCTGAAGGTAAAACGGCTTTAGATCCTTATCAATTTGATTTCTTACTATTATGTAATAAAATCTGTGGTTCTTCACATTACAATATGCAAATGAAAGTTGTTGTAGAAAGTGGAGCAGATTATAAAAAATGGTTGAAAGAGAAAACGAAATTAGTGCAGTCTGTTAAAACAGCTGTTGCTGAAGAAGCTGCTGCTAAACTTGCTGAATCTAATCCAGCTAAAATTGATACTACTTCTGTAAAAAAAGATACTACTTTAGTAGCTGAAGCCCCAACTAAACAATAAAAATATAATATATTTTATAATATGAGTCACGCACACGATAATCACGCACACGATCACCACGACGATCATCATGAACACCACCATAAAGATACTTTTATTACTAAATATATCTTTAGTATAGACCATAAGATGATTGCTAAGCAATATCTTTTGACAGGTATATTTATGGGTATTATTGGTGTTGGTATGTCTTTGCTTTTTAGATTGCAATTGGCTTGGCCTGAACAATCATTTAAAGTTTTTAGTTTTTTCTTAGGTGAAAAAATGGCTCCAGAAGGAGTAATGACTAATGAAGCATATTTATCATTAATAACTATACATGGTACCATTATGGTATTCTTTGTATTGACAGCTGCTCTTAGTGGTACTTTTAGTAATTTATTAATTCCATTACAGCTTGGTGCAAGAGATATGGCTTCAGGATTTCTTAACATGATTTCCTATTGGTTGTTCTTTTTGTCAAGTGTTATAATGGTAATATCATTATTTGTTGAATCTGGACCTGCATCTGCTGGTTGGACTATTTATCCTCCATTAAGTGCTTTGCCTCAAGCTATCGCTGGTTCTGGTCTAGGTATGACATTGTGGTTAGTTTCAATGGCAGTGTTTATCGCGGCATCATTGATGGGTTCTTTGAATTATATAGTAACTGTTATTAATCTTAGAACTAAAGGAATGACAATGACAAGAATGCCACTTACAATATGGGCTTTCTTTATTACAGCTGTTATTGGTGTTATTTCTTTCCCAGTTTTATTGTCAGCAGCTCTGTTGTTGATTATGGATAGAAGTTTTGGTACATCTTTCTTCCTTTCTGATATTTATTTAGCAGGTGAAGTATTGAATTATCAAGGAGGATCTCCAGTTTTATTCGAACATTTATTTTGGTTTTTAGGCCACCCAGAAGTATACATCATTTTGTTGCCAGCTTTAGGTATTACATCAGAAGTTATTGCTACAAACGCTCGTAAACCAATCTTCGGTTACAGAGCAATGATTATGTCTATCCTTGCAATTGCATTTTTATCAACAATTGTTTGGGGACACCATATGTTCGTATCAGGTATGAATCCTTTCCTAGGTTCTGTATTTACCTTTACAACATTATTAATTGCAATTCCATCTGCTGTAAAGGCATTCAACTATATTACAACTTTATGGAAAGGTAATTTGCAACTTAATCCAGCAATGTTGTTTTCTATTGGATTAGTTTCAACATTTATTACAGGTGGTTTAACTGGAATTATTTTAGGTGATAGTACCCTTGATATTAATGTTCACGATACTTATTTTGTTGTTGCTCACTTTCACTTAGTAATGGGTATTTCTGCTCTTTATGGAATGTTTGCCGGAATCTATCATTGGTATCCAAAAATGTTCGGTAGAATGTTAAACAAGAATTTAGGATATGTGCACTTTTGGGTAACCGCAGTTTGTGCTTATGGAGTTTTCTTCCCAATGCACTTTATTGGTATGGCAGGTCTTCCAAGACGTTATTATACAAATACTAACTTCCCATTGTTTGATGATTTACAAGACGTAAACGTTATAATTACTGTTTTTGCTTTAGTAGGTGGTGCATTCCAATTAGTATTTATTTATAATTTCTTTTCTAGTATTTTCTACGGAAAAAGAACAGTTCAAAATCCTTGGAGATCAAATACTTTAGAATGGACAGCTCCAATTGAGCATATTCATGGTAACTGGCCTGGAGAAATTCCAGAAGTTCATAGATGGCCATATGATTACAGCAAACCAGGTCACGATGAAGATTTTGTTCCACAAAATGTTCCTATGAAACTAGGTGAAGAAGTTTTACATCACTAAGATTTTTAAAATAAAATATAAAAAAGCCTTTCTTATGAGAGGCTTTTTTATTTAGATATAACTTTGTTATATATTTGTAGTATGAATGAAAATTTAGACCCAACTAACTTTAATTATAATCCGGAAGAGCTAGACCTTGAAAAGAAATTAAGGCCTTTATCTTTTGATGACTTTACTGGACAAGAACAAGTTTTAGATAATTTAAAAGTCTTTGTTGAAGCAGCAAATCAAAGGAATGAAGCTTTAGACCATACTTTGTTTCATGGTCCACCTGGATTAGGTAAAACGACTTTAGCTAATATTTTAGCTAATGAACTAGGTGTTGGAATTAAAATTACTTCAGGTCCAGTTTTAGATAAACCGGGTGACTTAGCAGGATTATTAACAAATCTTGAAGATAGAGATGTTTTGTTTATTGATGAAATACATCGTCTAAGCCCTGTAGTTGAAGAATACTTGTATTCTGCTATGGAAGATTTCAAGATTGATATTATGATTGAGTCTGGACCAAATGCTAGAACAGTTCAGATTAATTTAAATCCATTTACATTAGTTGGAGCAACTACTAGATCAGGTTTGTTAACTGCGCCAATGCGTGCTCGTTTTGGAATTCAAAGTAGATTACAATATTATAATACAGAACTATTAACTACCATAGTACAAAGAAGTTCTGCCATTTTAAAAATGCCTATTACTATGGAAGCTGCAATTGAGATTGCAGGAAGAAGTCGAGGTACACCTAGAATAGCTAATGCTCTTTTAAGACGTGTTCGTGATTTTGCTCAAATTAAAGGCAATGGTAAGATTGATATAGAAATTGCAAGATATTCTCTGCAAGCTTTACATGTAGATGCTCACGGCTTGGATGAAATGGACAATAAAATCCTTACTACAATTATTGATAAATTTAAAGGAGGTCCAGTTGGTCTTTCTACTCTTGCAACAGCTGTCTCAGAAAGTGGTGAAACCATAGAAGAAGTTTATGAACCTTTCTTAATTCAAGAAGGTTTCATTATTAGAACTCCAAGAGGAAGAGAAGTTACAGAAAAAGCCTATAAACATTTAGGTAAAATCAAAACAAATATTCAAGGAGGATTATTTTAATTTGATAAATAATATAGAAAAATATTCACAATTAATTAAAGCCGAATCCAAAAGACTCGGCTTTCTTTCTTGTGGTATTTCTAAAGCAGAATTCTTAGAAGAAGAAGCTCCAAGATTAGAAAATTGGTTGAATAAAAACCATCACGGTCAAATGTCATATATGGAAAATCATTTTGACAAAAGACTAAATCCAAAACTTCTAGTTGATGATTCCAAAAGCGTTATATCGTTACTATTAAATTATTTTCCTTCTGAAGAGCAAAATAGTGATAGTTATAAAATTTCTAAATATGCTTACGGACAAGATTATCATTTTGTAATCAAAGAAAAACTAAAGGAACTATTAAATACAATTCAATCTAAAATTGGAGATGTTTCTGGTAGAGCTTTTGTTGATTCTGCTCCTGTTTTAGATAAAGCTTGGGCTGCAAAAAGTGGATTAGGTTGGATAGGAAAAAACAGTAACCTAATTACTCAAAAAGTAGGTTCCTTTTATTTTATTGCCGAACTAATTATAGATTTAGAATTAGAATATGATAATCAAACAACTGACCATTGCGGAACATGCACTGCATGTATAGATGCTTGTCCAACCGATGCCATTGTTGCTCCTTATGTAGTTGACGGAAGTAAATGTATTTCTTATTTCACAATTGAATTAAAAGATAATTTGCCAATTGAAATGAAAGGTAAGTTTGACGATTGGGCATTTGGTTGCGATATTTGTCAAGACGTTTGTCCATGGAATCGTTTTTCAAAACCTCATAACGAACCATTGTTTAATCCAAATCTTGAACTTTTATCTTTTTCAAAAAAGGATTGGGAGGAAATTACAAATGATACTTTCAATAAAGTTTTTAAAAACTCTGCAGTTAAAAGAACAAAATTTGAGGGATTCAAAAGGAATATTAATTTTTTAAAGTAAAAATTCCAAAAAGGATTGTTATTTTCTTCAAAAGAAACTCTCTAAAAGTTTCCATTTTCCATTGAGACTTTTACCTTTGTAGGTCAGAATAAAAAGAAAAGAAAATGCACAAAGACAATAAACGTAGAGAAGCACTTTTATATCACGCTAAACCTACTCCAGGTAAAATTAAAGTTGTTCCAACAAAAAAATATGCGACACAAAGAGATTTATCTTTAGCTTATTCTCCTGGTGTTGCAGAACCATGTTTAGAGATTGCAAAAGACGTTAATAACGTTTATAAATATACATCCAAAGGGAATTTAGTCGCTGTTATTTCCAACGGAACTGCTGTTTTAGGATTGGGAGACATTGGACCAGAAGCTTCTAAACCTGTAATGGAAGGAAAAGCATTGTTATTCAAAATCTTCGCAGATATTGATGTGTTTGATATTGAAGTTGATACTAAAAATATAGAAGAATTTATTGCCACAGTAAAAAATATTGCTCCAACTTTTGGCGGAATTAATCTAGAAGATATCAAAGCGCCAGAATCTTTCGAAATAGAAAGACGTTTGGTTGAGGAATTAAATATTCCTGTAATGCACGATGATCAACACGGAACTGCAATTATATCTTCTGCAGCATTGTTAAATGCATTAGAATTAGCAGAAAAAGATATTGAAAAGGTAAAATTAGTTGTTTCTGGAGCTGGTTCAGCTGCGTTAGCTTGTGCTAATTTGTATGTACTTCTAGGAGTAAAATTAGAAAATATCATAATGTTTGACAGTCACGGAGTTTTATCTGATGATCGTGATGATTTGTCCGACTTACAAAGAAGATATTGCAGAGGAGAAAAAGGAATTGATTTAAAAGAAGCGCTTCAAAATGCCGATGTTTTTCTTGGGCTTTCGGCAGGAAATATTCTAACTCCAGAAATGCTATTGGGAATGGCAAAAGATCCTATTGTTTTTGCAATGGCAAATCCAACTCCCGAAATCGATTACAATCTTGCAATAGATACAAGGAAAGATATAATTATGGCAACTGGTCGTTCAGACCATCCTAATCAAGTAAATAATGTGTTAGGTTTTCCTTATATTTTTAGAGGAGCCTTAGATGTTAGAGCAACTAAGATTAACGAAGCTATGAAAATGGCAGCAGTTAGATCTTTAGCCGCTTTAGCAAAAGAAATGGTTCCTGAGCAAGTAAATATTGCTTATGGTGAAACTAGATTAAATTTTGGTAGAGATTATATAATTCCAAAACCATTTGACCCAAGGTTGATTACTATGGTGGCTCCAGCTGTAGCAAAAGCCGCAATGGATAGTGGTGTAGCTTTAAATCCAATTACGGATTGGGAAAAATACGAAAGTGAATTGTTAGAACGAATGGGTTCTGATAATAAAATGGTTAGATTGCTTACCAACAGAGCTAAAACAGATCCAAAGAGAATTGTTTTTGCAGAAGCTGACCAACTGGATGTATTAAAAGCAGCCCAAATTGTTTATGAGGAAGGTATCGGACATCCAATTTTATTGGGAAGAAAAGAAGATATTTTAGAGTTAAAAGAGGAAATTGGTTTTGATGCCGATGTGCCAATTTTAGACCCTAAAACAAAAGAAGAAGATAAAAGAAGATTAGAATACGCTGAAATCTTTTGGAAAGAAAGAAGAAGAAAAGGAATTTCACAACTCGATGCTCAAAAGTGGATGCGTGAACGCAATTATTTTGCTGCAATGATGGTAAACCAAGGTGATGCCGATGCTATGGTTTCAGGATATTCAAGAAGTTATCCTTCAGTAGTAAAACCATTAATGCAATTAATAGGAAAAGCCCCTGGAATATCTCTAATTGCTTCTACCAATATGATGATGACTAATCGTGGTCCGATGTTCTTGTCAGATACTGCAATTAACCCAAATCCATCTGCTGATGATTTAGCTAAAATTGCTTTAATGACTGCAAAAACCGTTAGAATGTTTGGTATTGAACCTGTTATTGCTATGGTTTCGTTCTCAAATTTTGGTTCGTCAAACTATGAAAGTGCTAATAAAGTTAGAGAAGCGGTAGCTTATTTACATCACTATTACCCAGATTTGATTGTAGATGGTGAAATTCAAACTGATTTTGCATTAAATCCTGAAATGCTTCAAAAGAAATTTCCATTTTCTAAATTAGCCGGAAAAAAAGTAAATACTTTGATTTTTCCTAATTTGGAAGCAGCAAATATTACTTATAAACTTCTTAAAGAATTATACAAAGTTGATTCTATTGGACCAATTGTAATGGGAATGGATAAGCCAGTTCATATATTCCAATTGGGAGCAAGTGTTGAGGAAATGGTTAATATGGCAGCAGTTGCAGTTGTTGATGCACAAGAGAAAAATAAACGAATTAAGAATTTTGACGTAAAAAAATAGCAGAAAATCGGCATTAGTTATGCCAATTAAACTTTTTTGTTATATTTGGAAAGCATAATAAAAACTATGATAGCACATATTCAAGGTAAATTAGTTGAAAAAACACCAACAGAAGTTGTAATCGACTGCAATGGTGTAGGTTATCATATTAATATTTCACTGCATACTTATTCCTTATTACCAAATGCCGATTTTGTAAAATTATTTACGCATTTGATGGTAAAGGAAGATTCACATTCATTGTATGGATTTGTAGAAAAATCGGAGCGTGAAATATTTAAAATGTTACTTTCAGTTTCTGGTATTGGAGCAGGAATTGCAAGAACAATGCTTTCCTCATTAGAACCAAAACAAATTATTCAAGCATTAGCCAGCGGAGATGTTGCAACTATTCAGTCCATTAAAGGGATTGGAGGTAAAACAGCACAACGAGCTATCCTTGATTTGAAGGATAAAGTGTTAAAAATTTACGATTTAGACGAAGTTTCTATGTCGCAAAGCAATACAAATCGAGATGAAGCGTTATCTGCTTTGGAGGTTTTAGGTTTTGTTAGAAAAGCTTCCGAAAAAATAGTAGATAAAGTGATAAGTCAAAATCCCGATGCTACCGTTGAAGTTATTATTAAACAAGCATTAAAAAATTTATAATTGTTGAAAACATATTACCAAAAATATACTTCATTTATTTTTAAAACAGCGTGCTTTCTAAGTTTGCTGTTAACTGGGCAACTTTCTTTTGCTCAAGACGATGAAGTTAACGATTCAATAAAAGGATATAATACAGGAGCTATTAATCTGGCTAATCCTAAAAGTGTGGTTGAGGCATATACTTATGACCCAATAACTAATATGTATGTTCTTACAAAAACTTTTGAAGGTTTTAACATCAATTATCCCATCATTCTTACTCCAAAAGAATATGAAAAATTGGTATTAAAAGAGTCAATGCATGAGTACTTTAAGAACAAATCTAAAGCAGTTGATGGTAAAGGTACCGAAGAAGATAAAAAGAATTTGTTGCCAAGATATTATGTAAATTCAAGTTTTTTCGAAACCATTTTTGGGGGTAATACAATTGATGTTAAGCCAACAGGTTCTGTCGAAGTTGATTTAGGTTTTAGACATACAAAACAAGACAATCCATCCTTTTCGCCAAGAAATAGAGCTACAACAACTTTCGATTTTGACCAAAGAATCAGTATGAGTTTGATGGGAAAAGTGGGTACAAGATTAAATGTAAATGCCAATTATGATACCCAATCTACTTTTGCATTTCAAAATCTTATCAAGTTAGAATACGCTCCAACAGAAGACGATATTATTCAAAAAATTGAAGTAGGTAACGTAAACATGCCTCTAAACAGTTCATTGATAAGAGGAGCACAAAGTTTATTTGGGGTAAAAGCACAATTACAATTCGGAAAGACTACAGTTACCGGAGTTTTCTCTGAACAAAAATCACAAACAAAAACCGTTACTTCTCAAGGTGGTGGAACCATCCAAAATTTTGAACTTTTTGCACAAGAATATGATGCCGATAGACACTTTTTCTTATCGCAATACTTCAAAAACAAATACGATTACTCTCTAAGAAATTATCCTCAAATTGATAGTAGAGTTCAAATTACACGTATTGAAGTTTGGATTACAAACAGACAAAATAGAGTTACAACAAACAATAATAACTTAAGAAATATTATTGCCTTACAAGATTTAGGTGAAGCTGCTTTAAATGAATCTGGAACTTTAAATCCAATTCCACCAGCAGAAATTGTAGCTATTAATCCAACAGACTTAGCAAATAGCTTTTTCTTAGCACCTATTGATACTCCTTCTAAAAACTCAAATAATAAATATGATCCTGCTTTAATTACTTTAGGTGGTGGTTTCTTAAATACAAATATTAGAGAAATAGTAACTTCAAATGCAGGTTTTAATAATTCCGTTCCAGTAAGTGAAGGTATTGATTATGCAAAACTAGAAAATGCAAGAAAACTTAGCCCAAACGAGTTTACTTATCATCCACAATTGGGATACATCTCTTTACAACAGCGTTTAGCAAATGACGAAGTTCTTGCTGTAGCTTATCAATATACTATTGGAGACCAAGTATACCAAGTAGGTGAATTTGGTAATGATGGAGTAGAAGCAACGCAAGTAGACCCAAGTGGAGTTCCATCATCACAAGCATTAATATTGAAAATGCTTAAAAGTAGTTTGACCACTGTTCAAAAACCAATTTGGGGATTGATGATGAAAAACATTTATCAAATTCCTGGTGGTTATCAATTACAAAAAGAAGATTTTAAATTCAATATCTTATATACAGATCCATCGCCATTAAACTACATTACACAAGCTAATTCTACTACACCACTTCCTACTGGAGTAGAACAAACGCCTCTGTTGAAAGTTTTTGGAATAGATCAATTAAATTATAATAACGACCCACAAAACGGAGGTGATGGATTCTTCGATTTTATTCCAGGATTAACTGTAGATCAACAAAATGGTAGATTGATTTTTACCTCTGTGGAACCTTTCGGTAAGTACTTATTTGAAAAGTTAAGAAGTGGTGTAGGTGAAGATTACAATGGTGATCCAACTTTAGTTTACAACGCCAATCAAGCGAAATACGTTTTTAGAACCTTATATAAAAGTACACAGGCAGCAGCTTTACAAGACAGTGAAAAAAATAAATTTCAACTTCGAGGTAAATTCAAATCTTCTGGTGGTGATGGAATTCCAATTGGTGCTTTCAATGTACCTAAAGGTTCTGTAGTAGTTACAGCTGGCGGAAGAGTTCTTGTTGAAGGTGTTGATTATACTGTAAACTATCAAGCAGGTAGAGTTCAAATTCTTGATCCGGCATTATCGGCTTCGAATACTCCAATTGAAGTTTCTGTAGAGAACAACTCTGTTTTTGGTCAACAAACAAGACGTTTCTTTGGTGTAAATGTAGAGCATAAATTTTCTGAAAAATTCATTTTAGGAGCAACGTTCTTAAAAATGACAGAAAGACCTTTTACTCAAAAATCTAACTACGGACAAGAATCGGTAAACAATTCTATTTACGGAATAAATACTGCTTATTCAACAGAAGTACCTTTCTTAACTAGATTGGTAAATAAACTTCCAAATATAGATACGGACGTTCCTTCTGTGGTTTCTTTTAGAGGTGAAGTAGCTTACTTGCAACCTAATTCTCCAAAAGCCGATCGTTTTGAAGGCGAAGCAACTATTTATGTTGACGACTTTGAAGGTTCACAAACAACCATCGATTTAAAATCACCTTTTTCGTGGTACTTGTCTTCTACACCAGAAAAACCAACAACAGGAGTATTACCAAGTTATCCTGACTTTGGTGGAACCTCAAATGGATTAGATTATGGATTTAAAAGAGCAAAATTAGCTTGGTATTCTATTGATCCAGTTTTTTATACACAAAGACCATCCGGAATTTCTGAAGATGATTTGTCACTAAATTCCACACGAAGAATTTTTAGTCAAGAGTTGTTTCCAAATACAGTTATAGCTCAAGGACAAACTCAAGTTGTAAATACTTTAGATTTAACGTATTTTCCAAATGAGCGTGGTCCATACAATTTTAATACAGCGACTGCACCAGATAACACAATACCAAATCCAGAAGATAATTTTGGTGGAATAGTTCGTGCTTTAAATTCAACCAATTTTGAACAATCTAACGTTGAATATGTACAATTTTGGATGCTAGATCCTTATTTTGATCCAGGAAATCCTACTGCTCAAACTCCAAGTACAAACATTGGTAAAGTATATTTAAATCTTGGTGAAATATCGGAAGATGTTCTTAAAGACGGAAGGAAATTCTATGAAAATGGAGTTGGTAATAATCAAATAGTGGTAAATCCGCAACCGCTTTGGGGAGATGTTCCAGCTTCACAATCGTTAATCTATGCTTTCGATTCTGATCCTGGAAATAGAACGGCTCAAGATGTTGGATTTAATGGATTGAACGATGCTCAAGAAGCAGCTAAATTTCCAACGTTCTCTTCTTTTACCGATCCAGCAGTTGATAATTTTACTTATTTCTTAAATACTACTGGAAATATTTTTGATCGTTATAAAAATTATAATGGAACAGAAGGCAATTCACCAATTGATGTAACAGATACCAATCGTGGTTCTACAACGGTTCCAGATGTTGAAGACATCAACAGAGACAATACCATGAATACTATCAATGCTTATTATGAATATGGTATTGATGTTAGGCCAGGAATGGCAGTAGGAAATACTAGATACGTTACCGATGTTAGAGAAACTACGGTAACATTATCAAATGGTGAAACCACTCAAGCAAGATGGATTCAGTTTAAAGTGCCAGTTTCTCAACCTGAAAATACAGTTGGAAGTATTTCAGATTTTCGTTCTATAAGATTCATGAGACTTTTTATGACAGGTTTTGAAAGTCAAATTACGTTGCGTTTTGGAACTTTAGATTTAGTGCGTGGTGAATGGAGAAGATTTGAAAACACCTTAGATCCAACAGATACAGATACATCTGATGATGGTACCGATTTTGATTCTCAAGCAATAAATATTCAAGAAAACGGCGATAGACTACCTATTCATTATGTAACGCCTCCAGGTGTTCAATTGGAAGAACTGTATTTTAATAATACTTTAATACCACAAAACGAGCAATCATTAGCATTGAGAGTAGATGGAGATGGTTTAGAACCAGGAGATTCTAGAGCAGTGTTCAAAAATGTAAGTGTAGATATGCGTCAGTTTAAAAAACTGAAAATGTTTGTGCACGCTGAAGCACCAGCTGATGATGTTACTTCCTTGGAAGATGATGAAATGGTTGCTTTTATTCGTTTTGGTAATGACTTTACAGAAAACTTTTATCAAGTTGAAATTCCGTTAAAAAGAACGCAGTTTGGAGATAATTCTGCTGAAGGTGTTTGGCCAGAATCCAATAGAATTGATATTTCTACAGAATTACTAACCAAGCTGAAAATTTTAGCCTTAAATTATGTTTATACACCAGGTGAAATTTTCTATAGAAATGAAGATGATCCAGACATGAATCCTTCAGCTTCTGGTAAAGTAAATAAATTAAGATTAGGTATTCGAGGAAATCCTAATTTCGGTTTAGTGAGAACATTAATGGTTGGTGTAAAAAACCAAACAGATGATTTAAATACACCACAACATCCTTTAAATCCTAGACGTATTAAAGGAGAAGTATGGTTCAATGAACTTCGTCTTGCTGAAATGGACAACAAAGGTGGTATGGCAGCAGTTGCTAATTTAGATGGTAATCTTGCTGATTTTGCTAACGTTTCTGCTACTGGTAGATTAAGTACCATAGGTTTTGGAACTTTAGAACAAGGACCAAACGAAAGAAGTCGTGAAGATATCTTACAATATAACGTTGTTACCAACATGAGTTTGGGTAAACTTTTACCTAAAAAATGGGGAATAAATCTTCCATTCAATTATGCTGTTGGTGAAGAGTTTATTACGCCAAAATATGATCCTTTCAATCAAGATATAGAATTGCAACAATTAATTGATGTGACGGCTGATGAAGCAGAGAAACGTAACATCAAAAATAGAGCTATTGATTATACTAAAAGAAAAAGTATCAACTTTATTGGTGTGAAAAAAGAACGTGGTGAAAAACAAAAACCACATTTCTACGATCCAGAAAACTTGACACTTTCCTATTCTTACAATCAAGTTGATAGACACAATTTTGAATTAGAAAATTTCACTGATCAACAAGTAAACACTACTGCTGATTATACATTTGCATTCCAATCTAAACCAATTGAACCTTTCAAAAAAGTGAAAACGTTCAAGAAAAGTAGCTATTGGAAATTATTGAGCGATTTTAATTTCAATTATTTACCAGCAAATATCTCTTTCAGTTCTAATATCATTCGTCAATTCAATAGACAGCAATTTAGATTAGTTGATGTAGAAGGTCTTGGTCTAGATGCTTTATACCAAAGAAATTTCTTGTTCAATTATCAATATGGATTTAATTATAATCTAACTAAATCGTTGAAACTAAATTTTAATGCTACTTCCAATAATATAGTTAGAAATTACATGGACGAAAACAATGTTCCAGATAATTCATACACAATTTGGACAGATTATTGGAATATTGGTTCACCAAACCAACACAACCAACAGTTAACAGTAAACTACGAATTGCCATTAAACAAAATTCCATTCTTGAGTTTTGTGAAATCTAGTTATACTTACACAGGTAATTTTAGTTGGCAACGTTCTTCATTGGCATTCTCATCTGTTATTTCTAACGGAGTTGAATACAGTCTTGGAAATACAGTTCAAAATGCAGGTTCTCATAAATTGAATACCCAATTCAATATGGAAACTTTTTACAAGTATTTAGGATTGAATAAAACTAAAAAACAAACCAAAACAACACAAGTTGGTCCGCCAAAACCTGGTCAAAAAGTAACGAGTCAAGCAGCTACTCCGGCTAAAGATAGCAATCCTTTTGTAGATGGTTTAATAGGTGTTTTAACAAGTGTGAAAAACATTCAAATCAATTATACCGAAAATCAAGGAACTGCTTTACCAGGATTCCTTCCAAGTATTGGTTTCTTTGGAACAGCTAAACCTTCTTTAGGATTTGCTTTTGGTTCGCAGGATGATATTCGTTTTGAAGCTGCTAAAAATGGTTGGTTAACATCTTATCCAGAATTCAATTTAAATTATACTCAAATTCTAACTAGAACACTAGATTTTACAGCGAATGTGGATTTGTTTCCAGATTTCAAAATCGACTTAAGTGCGAACAGAACGTATGCTAATAATTTCTCAGAACAGTACGATGTTTCTCCTGATGGAAATTACAATTCAAGATCGCCTTACAGCACAGGAAATTTTGCAATATCAACTGTTTTGATTAAAACAGCATTTAAGAATAGTGACGAATTTGGTTCAGAAGCTTTCGATGATTTTAGAGAAAATCGTTTAAAAATAGCAAACAGATTGGCCTCAAATTATTACGGAGGCGCACCTTATGCAGTCGATGCTGAAGGATATCCTGCTGGTTTTGGCAAAAATAGTCAATCGGTTCTATTGCCAGCATTCTTAGCTGCCTACACAGGTGCTGGAGCTTCAGATGTTTCCTTAGGAATCTTGAGAAATTTCCCAATTCCTAACTGGAATGTAAAATATAATGGATTAATGCGTTATAAATACTTTAAAGATAAATTCAAACGTTTCTCTTTACAACACAATTATAAAGCATCTTATACTATAAATTCATTCCGATCTAATTTAGATTATAAAGAAGGTGTAAATCCACTAAATGGGAATTTATATGAAAAGACTCTTGTTGGAAATGTGAATTTAGTAGAACAATTTAATCCTTTAATTCGTTTAGATTTAGAAACTAAAAGTTCGTTCAAGTTCCTGGCTGAAATGAAAAAAGACAGAGCATTATCTTTAAGTTTTGATAATAATCTATTAACAGAAGTAAAGGGAATTGAATATGTAATTGGAACTGGTTATCGTTTTAAAGATGTAATTTTTTCAACTAAATTGGCTGATGATCCTTCTGGGGTTATAAAAAGTGATATCAATTTAAAAATAGATTTTTCTTACAGAAACAATAAAACAATTGTACGTTATTTAGATTATAACAACAATCAATTAGGTGGAGGACAAAACATTTGGTCAGCAAGATTAACAGCCGATTATTCGTTTAGCAAAAACCTAACTGCGATTTTCTATTACGATCATTCGTTCTCTAAAGCAGTAATTTCAACATCATTCCCATTGACAAATATTAGAGGTGGATTCACTTTAAGATATAACTTTGGAAATTAATTGAAATAGTGATAAAAATCATTTTAAAAATTTAAGAATAAACAATACATTTGACCTGAATTTAAACTTACAAACAAAATGAGCATACCAACTAATTTAAAATACACAAAAGACCACGAATGGGTTTCTATGGATGGTGATGTAGCAACTATCGGAATTACACATTTCGCTCAAAGCGAACTTGGTGATATCGTTTATGTTGAAGTTGAAACACTAGACCAAACACTTGAAAGAGATGAGGTTTTTGGTACTGTTGAAGCGGTAAAAACAGTTTCTGATTTATTTTTACCAATGTCTGGTGAAATTATCGAATTCAACGAAGACCTTGAACGCAATCCAGAAACTGTAAATTCTGACCCTTATGGAGCAGGATGGATGGTGAAAGTAAAAGTGTCTGATGTTTCTCAATGGGACGAATTATTAGATAGCGAAGCTTACGCAAGTTTGATAGGTGCATAATAAAAAAATATTTTTCCTATTAGCCATTCTTTGGACACTTGTTGTTACGTATTTGAGTTTGGCTACATTTGATGATGTTAGTAGCGACATAAAAGTTCCTTTTAAAGATAAACTCGCGCATTTTACATTCTATATGATGTTTGTAATATTGTGGTCGATGTTTTTCAAACAAAGTAAATACAATTATAAGATTCTGTTTGCAGCAATCGGCTACGGAATAGTAATGGAAATTTGCCAAAAACTATTCACCACAACTAGAAGCGCAGATATTCTTGATGTTATAGCCAATACAACAGGAGCAATAGTAGGATTACTAATAATTACTAAGATATTTAATAACAAAACCACTCATTGAGTGGTTTTGTTGTTTTATTGCAACAATTTAAATTTACTCTTATAAATAAGTTTATTTAGAATACTAAGCATCATTACTTCATTATTTTCTATTTTTGGCAGCAATAAATTGGATGCAGATTTTTTGTACCTTTATCGTTTCTAATAATCAAGAAAATGAACATCAAGAACTATTTAGATTCTACTTATCTAAAAACACCCGGGCAAGCTGGACTTTCTGTTGAAGAAAACACCAAAGTAGTTCAAGGATTTATCCAAGAAGCTATAGATGAAGGCTTTAAACTTATCATGATTCGTCCTGATATGGTAGCTATGGCTAGAAAAATGATTAGTAAGGCTAATTCAATGGTTACGATAGGAACTGTAATTGGTTTTCATGAAGGAACTTATTCATTGGAAGATAAACTTACCGAAGCTAAAAAAGCTATTGAAGATGGTGTAGATGATTTAGATTTTGTATGCAATTATGAAGCATTCAAAAGAGGTGAGATCGATATTGTAAAAAAAGAAGTTCTCGAAGGAACCAAACTTGGACTAGATCATCACAAAATAGTAAAATGGATTATTGAAGTGGCAGCATTAAGTAACGACCAAATTATCCAAATTTCTTCTTTGATTAAAAAGGTTGTGATGTCTAATTTTAAAGAAGAATGTTATCATTCGGTTTATGTAAAATCATCAACAGGTTTTTACAAAACAGAAAATGGTTTGCCAAATGGCGCAACGGTTCCAACTATAATAATGATGTTAGAAAATGGCTCTCCTCTGTCTATAAAAGCAGCAGGTGGCGTTAGAACATACGATGAAGCAGTAGAAATGATTAATCTTGGAGTTAAGAGAATTGGGACATCTTCTGCCAAAGCCATTGCCAACGGACAAACAACAAACAGCGATTACTAAATTATATTCAAATAGGATGTTTAATAAAATAACGATAGCTTTTTTACTATTAAATGCATTATTGGTTACCGCCCAAAAAGGAAGTGAACAAATGCCAATTTTTCCAAACTGCGAGAAATTACAAGCTAAAGAACTTGAAAATTGTTTCAATACTGAAGTGCAAAATTTTGTTTACAATAATTTTCAAGTACCTACTAAGTTAAAAGACAACAACTACAAAGGAAGTATCATAGTCTTGTTTGAGGTTGACGACAAAGGAACTTTCAAAGTGCAATATGTTGATGCCATAGATGAGGATTTAGTAAAAGAAAGTAAACGAGTTTTTGCGGCTATGCCAAAAGTGAGTCCGCCAACGTATAACGGAAAACCAACTTATGCAAAGTATACTATCAAAATAGCAATTCCACTTCAAAGTGCAGCAGAAATCCAAGCAGAAAAAGAGAAAGAAATTGAGGCTAGCAATCCAACTACAATTTACTCGCCAAATGATAAAAATAAAGAACTTACAGAATTTGATAGTATAGTTTATAAAAAATTCAATAATCCTCAGTTTCAAAGTCATTTGAGCATTCCGTTGTCGCATAGTTTTTATGCCCAATTTGATCCGGCGATGAATCAAGTAGGTAGTAATAATCATACGGCATCCAAACCTTATACTTATGCCGAAGTTTCTAAATATTACAATCTAGAAGCAGAAAATCAAAAGCTAATGAAGAACAAAACTTCATGGTGGGGAAAAAAGCTTTGGAATGAAAATACAGTTGCCATTCAAGGAGATGATTATTGGTTTACTATGAATCCTATTTTCGATTTGCAAATGGGTAAAAGCGATCCAAGTGTTGCAGATTATACTTACGTAAATACTCGCGGAATTCAAGTACGAGGTGGTTTGGGAAGTCAATTGAACTTTACCACAACCATTTTTGAAAGTCAAGGTCGTTTTGCTGATTATTTTAATAATTATGCAGTTTCGATAAAACCATCAGGAGGAAATCCTGCAATAATTCCTGGAGTTGGAATTGCGAAAGAATTCAAATCAGATGCTTTTGATTTTCCTATGGCCGAGGCAAATTTAACTTTCGCACCAAATAAGTTTATTGATTTACAATTGGGTTATGGAAGAAATTTTTTAGGTGATGGATATCGTTCGCTGTTTTTAACTGATGGTGTAAGTCCTGTTCCTTATTTTAAAATAAACACTACATTCTGGAAAATTAAATATACCAACAATTATATGTGGATGAAAGATGTTAGAAATGACGCCACAGTTGATGGAACTTATGCGACAAAGTTTGTTGCAAACCATTATTTAAGTTGGAATGTTACTAAAAGATTCAATTTAGGTTTTTTCGAATCGGTAGTTTGGTCTAAACAAAACGATAGAGGATTTGACATGAGTTTCGTAAATCCAATTATCTTTTATCGTGCTGTTGAGTTTGCATCATCTTCAAGAAGTGGAAATGCATTACTTGGTTTAACAACTAAGTACAAATGGAACAATCAAATTAACTTTTACGGACAATTTCTAATTGATGAATTCTCATTTAATGAAGTGAAAGATGCTAATAAAAGTTGGAAAAACAAATTTGCATACCAAATTGGAGCAAAATATTTCAATGCGTTTAATATAGAAAATCTGATGGTGCAGGTAGAATACAATCACATTAGACCTTACGTTTATTCTCATAGTGATGCGTTAACAAATTATGGAAACAGCAACCAAAGTCTTGGACATCAATGGGGTGGAAATGCTAAAGAATTAATCGCAATTGCGCGTTATCACAAAGGAAGATATTTTGCTGATGCCAAATTAACAATGGGTGTAAGAGGTTTTGATTTTGACGCTACTAAGAATTACGGTGGAAATATTTATTTAAGTTATAATGATAATAGACCTTTTGACAATGGAGTTACTGTTGGACAAGGAAATAAAACGAATATTTTTATCGCCGATTTACAAGCCGGTTATTTGATAAACCCAGCCACAAATTTGAAAGCTTTTGGAAGTATTATTTACAGAAATTTTAGTCCAACAGTTGAAACAGATGCGTTGAAAAAACAAAGTACTACATGGTTTTCTCTTGGTTTGAGATGCGATATTTTTAATTGGTATTTCGATTATTAGAATTTTAAATAATTTTATGGTTTGTTTTTTGTCAAATCCTTTTTGATAAACTACTTTTGCACCATTAAAAAATCAATTTTTCAATTCCATTGAATTCTACAACTAATACACTTTCGCTCAAAGCAATCTTTAGAGATTTTAAAGAAATCACCAAGGCTGGTTTAGCAATAAGTGTTTTATTTTCTTCAATTGCTGGCTATTTATTAGGATTTGACGAAAGTCATCCGTTTAGTTGGACAACTTTGATAATGTTGATTATCGGTGGGTATTGCATGGTTGGAGCTTCAAATGCTTTTAATCAAGTGATAGAAAAAGATTTGGATGCATTAATGGATAGAACTAAGAATCGTCCAGTTCCTGCAGGAAGAATGTCGCCTAAAGTTGCTCTATTTGTGGCAAGTTTGTTAACGATTATTGGATTAATCTTACTCTATTTAATCAATCCAAAAACAGCAATGTTCGGAGCGATTTCAATATTTTTATACACAAGTGCTTACACACCATTAAAAACGGTTACGCCATTATCGGTTTTTGTAGGAGCAATTCCAGGAGCAATTCCTTTCATGTTAGGATGGGTTGCAGCAACAGGAAATTTCGGAATAGAAGCAGGAACGCTATTCATGATTCAGTTTTTTTGGCAGTTTCCTCATTTTTGGGCTATAGGCTGGTTTTTGTATGAAGACTATGAAAAGGCAGGGTTTTTTATGTTGCCAACAGGACAAAGAGATAATAAAACGGCAACACAAATTATATTGTATACCTTTTGGTTAATTGTGGCATCGCTTTTACCTTGTTTGGGATTTACAGGCCAGTTGTTTATTAGTCCAATTGCTGCAGTATTGGTTTTTCTTTTGGGATTATGGATGCTGATTTATGCTATTAAATTATACAAACAAAGAACGCCAAAAGCTGCTAGGGTACTAATGTTAGTAAGTGTTTCTTACATTACTTTATTGCAAATAATATATATAACAGATAAATTTTTAAGATAGTTATGATGACAACTGAAGAACATAAAGAACGCACAGCAAGGTCATACAAACTCTTGTTGATTTTTGCGATGATAAGTATGGTGATGATGTTTGCCGGTTTAACAAGCGCAATGGTTGTTAGTAAATCGAGACCAGATTGGCTTAAAGATTTCCAAATGCCAACTGCTTTTTTTATAAGTACTGCAATTATTCTTTTGTGTAGTGTAACCATTCACTTAGCGAAAAAATCAATAAAGAAAGATGATAGAAGCACAACGACATTATTTTTGTTAGCAACTCTTGCCTTGGGATTTGGATTTATTTATTTCCAATTTGAAGGTTTTGCACAGTTATTTCAAAATCATTTATATCCAGTTGGAGGATCAGGTTCTATTACCATTTCATTTTTGTATGTTTTGGTTTATGTGCACATGGCGCACTTAGCTGGAGGGATAATTTCATTATTAATTATAATTTATAATCATTTTAAACAAAAGTACAATTCGTCCCAATTTCTTGGTATTGAGCTAGGTGCAATGTATTGGCACTTTCTTGATTTCTTGTGGATTTATTTATTTTTGTTTTTATATTTCTTTAAATAAGAAAAAAATGTAAATTTGGGAACTTTTTAACAACAACTTTTTATGGGATCGACAGTTACTACTGCAAATACTGTAGGGAAATCATGGGATGGCGGAAATAATGAGCCATTAGGAGCAAGTTACGGAAAATTAATGATGTGGTTTTTCATCGTTTCTGATGCATTAACCTTTTCTGGTTTTTTAGCTGCTTACGGTTTTTCTAGGTTTAAATTTATTGAAACTTGGCCATTGGCTGATGAGGTGTTTACTCACTTTCCATTTGCTCACGGTGTTTCTATGCCAATGTATTATGTGGCATTAATGACTTTTATTCTTATCTTTTCATCTGTAACAATGGTATTAGCAGTTGATGCTGGACACCAAATGAAGCAAGGAAAAGTAGCTTTCTACATGTTTTTAACAATTATCGGAGGTTTAATCTTCGTTGGTTCACAAGCTTGGGAGTGGAAAAATTTCATTCATGGTGAGTATGGTGCTGTTGAAACAAAAGGCGGAAGTATTTTACAATTTGTTGATAGCAAAGGAAAACGTGTTGCTTTAGCTGATTTCGCAGTTGTATTACCTGAAGAAAGAGAACAACTTACAAGAGGAAAAGGAAAATGGTTTATGGAAGAAGGTTCTTTACCAACGTATTCTGTAAATGAAGTTTTAGAAGGATTTAAATCTCGTCCTGACTTATTAGTAAGAACTGAAGTTATTAATAGTGAGGAAACTCTTAAAACTGTTCAAGGTCTAAACGAAGATAAGTCTTTAAATAAACCAAAACACAAATTTATCCTTTCAAGAGCAGAATCTGAAAAAAGATTAGCAGATGCTTCATTAGTAGTTGAAGGAGCTAACTTACAACACAATGAATATGGAAGTAAGTTATTTGCTGATTTCTTTTTCTTTATTACTGGTTTCCACGGTTTCCACGTATTCTCTGGAGTTATCATTAACATCATCATTTTCATAAATGTTCTTTTAGGAACTTATGAAAAAAGAAGAAGTTACGAAATGGTTGAAAAAGTTGGACTATACTGGCACTTTGTCGATTTAGTTTGGGTTTTCGTATTTACATTCTTCTATTTAGTTTAATTTTAAGATAAAAAAATAATGGCACACGCACACGAATCGAATACAGGTAGAATTTGGAAGGTTTTTTGGTTTCTTTCTGCAGTTACAATTGTAGAGGTAATTTTAGGTATTTTCAAGCCTGAAGCTCTACATATGACTAATTTTTTAGGAACTAATCTATTAAATTGGATATTCTTAATTTTAACTTTAGTTAAAGCTTACGGAATCGTTTGGGCTTTCATGCATATGGAAGGTGAAACAAAAGCATTAAGAAGATCTGTTGTTTGGACAGTTATTTTCTTAGTTTTATATTTAACATTCATCCTTTTAACTGAAGGTAATTATATTTTTGGGGTTTTTAAAGACGCTACAATTAAGTGGAATTTTTAACACTATATTAATTCAATAAAAAGGTACGCATTGCGTACCTTTTTTTTATTTTTGTATATTCAAATTATGAAAAAAAATGAAAAAGAAAATTGTTCTGTTTGTATTGTTTGTTCTTCCACTAGTTACTTATCTCTTTTTTGCATCAGGAGTTAATAGTTTTGTTAATCTTCCAACCATTACTAAGAATATTCCAGACATAAATACTTGGAAAACGCTAGATGATAAACCAGTTGCTCTTACCAATAAAATTACAATATTAGGCTTTATTGGTACTGATGTTGAAAAACGAAAAGGAAGCTTTTTTAATTTATACGAAAAGATTTATACTAGGAATAAAGATTTTAAAGATTTTCAAATGGTAATGATTTTTCCAGATGGAACTCAAGAGCAAGTAAAAGCATTAAAAAACGATATAAGTAAACTTGGAACTCAAGCTGGATGGAACTTTGTTTTTGGTTCGCCACAGCAAATACAAACATTCTATGATAAACTACAATTAGTTGGTAAATTAGATGATAAGCTTGGAACACCAAATGTTTATATTGTAGATAAAAAGAGAAATCTTAGAGGTAGAAAAGGTCAAGATAAAAAAGGTAAGCCAGAATATAAAGAAGGCTATAATACAGTTCTGGTTTCTGAATTATACAACCAAATGATTGATGATGTTAAAATTATTTTGGCAGAGTATCGATTGGCTTTAAAAAGAAATCACAACGCTTCAAGAAAAATATAATAATCATGAAAAATAAATCTTACATAGGTATTTCATTTATCATTTTAATATTTGGAATTATTTTTATACCAAAAATAATTAATCGCATTAAAGACGGCTCTGTTGTGAAAAATGACAGGATGAGTCTTTCTAATGAAATTGTAAAAGAAAATGATTTGATAAAAATAGGACCAGTTCCTAAGTTTGAATTAACAGATCAAAACAATGCTAAAATATCAGATAAAAGTTATTTAGGTAAAGTATATGTAATTGAATTTTTCTTTTCAACGTGTCCTTCAATTTGTCCCATTATGAACAAAAACATGAAGGATATTCAAAAGGAGTTTTCAAAAGAGAGCAACTTTGGAGTAGCCTCAATTACAATAAACCCTGAAAACGATACTGTTGAAGTTTTAAAGGAACATGCAAATCAACTTGGCATCACTTCACCAAATTGGCATTTTCTAACAGGTGACAAAGAATATATTTTAAGTTTGGCAAACAAAGGCTTCAATCTATATGCTGCGGAGAATAAAAAAGTAAATGGTGGTTTTGAACATTCCGGACTTTTTGCACTTATAGATAAAGAAGGAAAAATAAGATGTAGAAAGGATAATCAAGGAAATCCAATTCTATATTATGATGGACTTGAAGCCAAAGGAGTAAAGGAAATTAAAGAAGACATTAAATTATTATTAGAAGAATAATCATGGATAACACAATAGAAAAAAAATTTAGAACACCAATCATAATTGTTTCAATACTAATTCCAATAGTAGTAGCAATACTATTTTCGGTTAAATTGAAAGATTTTGGAATCAATGTGGAGCCACTTTCTTTCTTACCGCCAATTTACGCGTCAATTAATGGTATTACGGCTATTTTATTGATTTTAGCAGTAAGAGCTATAAAAAATGGTAATCGTTCGTTACACGAAAAATTAATGACTTCTGCAATTGCATGTTCTGTAATCTTTTTAGTAATGTATGTTGCCTACCACATGACTTCAGAATCAACTAAGTTTGGTGGAGAAGGTGTAATTAGGTATGTTTACTTTTTTATTCTGCTAACTCATATTGCACTTTCAGTAATTATTATTCCTTTGGTTTTGTTTACCTACGTTAGAGCATTATCTCAACAATTTGATAGACACAAAAAGTTGGCAAGAATTACATTTCCGTTATGGTTATATGTTGCAGTTACTGGTGTTGTTGTTTATCTAATGATTTCTCCATATTATGCAAATTAAAGAAAATAGAGTAAAGAAAATAGAAAATAGAGTAAAGAAAATAGAAAATAGACTAGAGAAAAGAAAAGTTTCTACATTGAAAGGATTTGTCATTATACTTTTTTCTATATTCTATTCTCTTCCTTCACAAGCACAATGCGCTATGTGTAGAGCATCATTAGAGAGTGAAGGAAATACTATGAAAGCTGAAGCAGTAAATGACGGAATTGTTTACCTAATGGTTATTCCGTACGTGTTGGTTGGTATCGTTGGAGTAGTGGTTTATAGAATGTATACGAAAAAGAAAACTCAATAGTTTTTATTCCATTCCATCAATTTTAATATTCAATTTACCTGATGTAGTTATAAATGCAATTATAGCTTCGTTGGTCAATTCAACTTTTTCAAATTCAAAATCGTTCAAAGTTCCGTTTACGAATACGCCTTTCATTGGTGAGTAATTGCTCAAGTAGGGCAATAAACTTTTCTTGCCTTCGTCCAAATTTTCTTTTATAGAATAGCGGCAGTTTTCTTGAATTTTTCTCAAAATTACGCCTTGCAACAACCAATTAGCTGTTTTTGTCAAAAGACCTTTTGTATTTAAAACATAATCCATTTGTTCAAAATAAATTTCTTTTGTAACTGAATTATAATTTGGAATTCCAGAAAGATAAATTGATCCATTGATGCTTCCAGTCATGTCAAGTGCAATAATCATTTTACCATCTTTCGACCATAAATCAACTTTTTGTACCGTTATTTTTCTACTTCCAGAAGCAAATTCTTTTCCTTGAAAATTCTTAGTTATTATTCGTGAAGCACTTTCATAGGTTGAAATTGCTGCAACAGTAGCAGTGGTTTTATCTGGAACAGTAGCAACTGGTTTAAAGGTCACAGATTCTTTATCAAAAACATTTTTTGGTTCTTGTCCAACCATTGTTAGCATGGTGCATTTTAATCCTAAGTTCATTTTTATTTTACTTTTTTGCAATTGTGCATCAGTAACATAAACTTCAATTGGATTCATTTTAAACCAGGTTTCATATTGTTCACTTGTTTTAAAAGGTGTGCCCAAAGTTTCTAAAACATTTAAGACATAAGGTTTGAAATCACAAGATTTTTCAATAGCATCATCAATTTTCTTTGCCACTTTAGACTTAAAAATAGATAGTGTTGGATTGATTATGTAGGTTATAGGAACTTTTTTTCCTGCAACTAATATCGTTGGGCTTTCACTCCATTCAAAATCTTCAATAACAGAGCTAGTATTCATTTTCCAATTTGATAATTTGGCTGTGCTAAGTAAAGTTATGGTTCCGTTTAAGTCAATTTCTCTTGTGTCGTTTAGTCCCATGAACTCCGTTCCGTATTTTATTTTTGACCAAATTTTTAAAGGCAAAACAGATTGTATTTTTCCGTCTTTTTCAATTAATTTTATGGTGCCTGTTTTCCAAATTTTCATTTCCGTTTTGTCATCATCAAGATTATTATCTTCATAAATTAATCCAGTTAAGGCTTTATTTAATTGGTTTTCGATTTCTTTTAATGAAACTTCCATGGGCATGCTTACGAATGAAGTTGTTGTTTTGTATGCCATTGGAGTATTTTGAGAGGGTTCTGGTTTTATAGTAGCTATATTATTTGTTGACGAACAACTAAACAAAGCAGAAAGTAAAATAAGCGAAAATAATATAAGAAAACAGTTTTTCATTTTTAAATCAAAATTAATTTGGGTGTGAATGTAACAAAAAAAGTAATTTAACGTCAGATAAGAATATGTTAATTTAATTGTTTTGATTATAAAACGCTTAAATTTGCATTATTGTATTTTAACTATTGATTAAAATAAACATGAAAAACGTAGGTTTTAAAATAATTTTCCTTTTTGCTCTAGTTTTCGGATTTTCATCCCAAGCTCAATCAAAAAAATGGACTATACAAGAATGTGTTGATTATGCTTTAAAGAATAATATTAGCATAAAACAAACCGATTTAGATGCGCAAACAACTGCAATTTCTAAGAAAGATGCTATTGGAAATTTTTTACCAACAATTAATGCCAATGCTTCACACTCTTGGAATATTGGTTTAAATCAAAATATTACAACAGGTTTACTACAGAATCAAACTACACAATTTACCTCTGCAGGTTTAAATTCAAGTATTGATATCTATAATGGATTGCAAAATCAAAACAGACTTCGTAGAGCTAATCTTTCAATTTTATCTTCTCAGTATCAACTGACCAAAATGAAAGATGATATTTCTCTAAATGTTGCTAACGCTTTTCTTCAAATTCTTTTCAATAAAGAGAATCTTAAAGTTCAAAAAGAACAATTAGCAAATGATGAAAAGCAGCAAAAAAGAAGTGAAGAACTTGTTGCATCTGGTGTTGTTCCAAGAGGTGACTTATTAGATGTAAAGGCAACAGTAGCTGCAGATAAACAAAGAGTTGTTGCGGCTGAAAACACATTGTTTTTATCAAAATTGAGTTTAGCACAGTTGCTACAATTAGATGATTTTAAAGATTTTGATATTGCTGATGCTGATTATGAAGTAAAACCTAGCGCTACAATGTTAGAAACACCTGAAGCTATCATTGCAAAAGCAAAACAAGAACGTGTAGAGTTAAAAATAGCCAAAACAAATCTAGAAATTGCCGAAAAAGATGTAAAAATTGCTAAAGGAGCTTTTCAACCAAGTTTATCTGGATTTTATAGTTTTAGTTCAAGAGTTAGTTATGCAGATAGAGTATTATTTGATAGCTCGGGCTTTCCTTATACAGCAGGTGCACTTCCCTTCTTTGATCAATTTAGTAACAATAAAGGACATAATTTTGGAATGCAATTGAATATTCCGATACTGAATGGTTTGTCAATCAAGAATAATGTTGAGCGTTCAAAAATTGCTTTAGAGCGTTCTAAGACAGTTGAAAAACAAGCTACATTAGATTTAGAACGAAATGTTTACACAGCAATTACAGATGCTAAAGGAGCTCTTAATGCATACGAGTCAGCAACTATAACGCTTGATGCTCGTAAAGAAGCTTTTAATTACGCTAAAGAAAAGTATGCTGTGGGCATGATGAATAGTTTTGATTACAATCAAGCACAATTATTATATGCCAATGCACAATCAGAAGTAATAAGAACTAAATACGATTACATTTTTAAAGTTAAAGTAGTGGAGTTTTATTTTGGAATTCCAATAATTGAAAATAAATAAGATCATGTCAAAAAAGAAAATTTACATAATAACTGGAGTTATTTTAGGATTAGTAGTTTTATTAGTAGCCTTATCAAAAGCTGGTGTTTTTGGTGATAGAGATAATTCTACAGAAGTTGAAACTGCCAAAGTTGACGAAATAACTATTATAGAAACAGTATCTGCAACTGGAAAAATTCAGCCAGAAATTGAAGTAAAAATATCTTCTGAAGTTTCTGGAGAAATTATCGCTTTGCCTGTAAAAGAAGGTCAAGTGGTTAAAAAAGGTGATTTATTAGTAAAAATTAATCCTGATTTATATACTTCTGGTTTGAATCGTTCTGTTTCAAATTATTCTGGAACTAAAGCTGGATTAAGTCAAGCCGATGCCTCTTTCAAAGAAGCTCAAGCTAATTATGATAGAAATAAATCGTTGTACGAAAAAGGAATTATTTCTCGTTCAGATTGGGATAAAGCTATTGCTTCATTTGAAGTGGCAAAAGCTAGTAAACAATCGGCTTATTATAACGTTCAAAGTGCTAACGCAACTGTAAAAGAAGCAAAGGATAACTTAGGAAGAACTACAATTTATGCTCCAGCTGATGGTACAATTTCTATGCTGAATGTAGAATTGGGTGAAAGAGTTTTAGGAACCCAACAAATGACAGGAACAGAAATTTTAAGAGTTGCCAATTTAAACAATATGGAAGTTGAAGTTGATGTCAACGAAAATGATATCGTTAAAATCAACATAGGAGACGAAACTAATATTCAGGTTGATGCGTATTTGAAAAAAGAGTTTAAAGGAATTGTTACAAGTATTTCTAACTCTGCTAGTTCTACAACTACTGCCGATCAAGTAACAAATTTCAAAGTTAAAGTTAGAATTTTGAAAGAATCATATTTAGATTTAATTGAAGGAAAGCCAGATACTTATTCGCCTTTTAGACCAGGAATGACAGCAACTGTTGATATCATCACTACAAGAAAAGAAAAAGTTATTGGTGTGCCAATTAGCTCTGTGGTTATAAAATCGGATACAACGGCAACTAAAAAGTTTGAAGTTGAAGATGGAGAAGAGGATAATAAAGTTAAAGCTAAGTCGGATAAAAAACTAGAATGTGTTTTTGTAAAAGTAGGCGATAAAGCTAAAATAAGAGTGGTAAAAACTGGAATCCAAGATGATACTAATATTGAAATCATCTCTGGACTTCAAAAAGGTGATGAAGTAATCGTTGGTCCTTATGTTACTGTTTCTAAAAATCTAAATTCTGGTGATAAAGTTAAAATCACTGCTAAGAAAGAAGAAGCAAAAAAATAGAACTTAAAAAGATTATCTTTTAAATGGGTTACATTCTTAATATTGAAACGGCTACCAAAAACTGTTCTGTGGCTTTAGCCAAAAACGGTGAAACTATTTTATGTAAAGAAATGGCTGAACAAGGCTTTTCTCATGCAGAAAAATTGCACCTATTTATCGAAGAGATTATAAAGGAAGCTGGTATAACATTTTCTGATTTAAGTGCTGTTGCAGTAAGCCAAGGACCTGGTTCATATACAGGATTGCGAATTGGAGTTTCAGCGGCTAAAGGATTATGTTACGCATTAGAAATACCATTGATTTCAGTTGATACATTGACGGTTTTAGCAAATCAATTGCAAATAGAAAAAGGTATTATCATTCCGATGATTGATGCACGAAGAATGGAAGTTTATAGCGCTATTTTTAATTCAAAAAAAGAAATGATAAGAGAAGTTCAAGCTGAAATTCTTACCGATTCTAGTTTTTCAGATATTGAGGATGCTGTTTATTTCGTGGGCGATAGTAATGAAAAAGTAAAAACGATATTATCAAAATCTAATTTTAACTTTGTTGATACTATTTTTTATCCTTCAGCTAAGGAAATGAGTGAGATTTCGTACAAGAAATTTCTAAATAATTCTTTTGAAGATGTGGCTTATTTTGAACCTTATTATTTGAAAGATTTCATGTTACAAACCAAATCTACTTAGAATTTTCTCTTACAAAAGGTTGGATTATTATTCCCTTTTTATCAAACGCGGCTTTACAATTTTCCAAAATATCTGAGGAAACTTCACCAAAATCTTCGTTTTTAGACCAAGGACGAATTGCTAAGTGAATGGCGCTATCAGACAAATCTTTTACAACAACTATAGGTTCTGGATTTTTCAAAACTTTAGAATGGCTTTTCATTACTTCTAAGACAACTTCTTTAGCTTCTTTGATGTTGGTTTCATAAGAAAGTGAAAATACCAAATCTACACGTCTCATTCCTTCAACAGAAAAGTTTGTAATGATTCCATTCGATAAAATTCCATTTGGAATAAAAATGGTTTGATTATTAGCTGAAATAAGTTTGGTTACAAATATTTGAATTTCTGTTACTGTTCCAATTACACCTTGTGCTTCGATAGTATCTCCAACTCTAAATGGTTTGAAAAGAATAATCAACATTCCACCTGCAAAATTAGATAAAGAACCTTGAAGTGAGAGACCTACAGCCAAACCTGCAGCTCCTAAAATTGCTACAAATGATGAAGTTTCTATTCCAAGTTTTGAAATGAAAGTTACAAATAACAAAACTCGTAAAACCCAATTTAAAATATCGGCTAAAAACTTTGAAAGCGTTGGGTCTAACTCACGTTGAACCATTAATTTCTTAACCAATCGATTAATAAATCGAATTACATAAATTCCAACAAAAAGAATGATGAATGCTGAAATTAACTTTGGCGAATAACTAATTAATACATCAAAAAATTGCTTTGTGTATTCTTCTAAACTGTTGATGTGAAGTGTTTTTTCCATAATAAAAAAATCACACTAAAAAGTGTGATTTAAATTTTTACAAAGATAGCTTTTTTCCAAAATTAATCAGCATCTTCTTCAACTCTATTTGCGTCTTCTGCTGGAGCAACTGGTGCTGCTTCTTCTGCGTCATTTGTAAACGAGTTAACTTTTTCTTTTACAGTATCAACAGCATTTCCAGCCATTTCTTCTGCTTTATCAGCAAGTTCACCTGCTTTTTCTTTTACAGTATCAACAGCGTTCTCAATTGCTTCACTTGCAGCAGGAACATATTCTGCTACTTTTTCTTTTGCAATTTCTGCATATTCTTCAGCTTTTTCTACTAAAGGTGCAGCTGTTTCTTTTACTTTTTCAATTGCTTCTTCAGCAAAATCTTCAGCTTTATCAGCAACTTCACTTACTTTTTCTTTGGCCGAACCAAATAGGTTTTTAAAAAATCCTCCTAATCCCATAGTTTCTATTTTTTGTTTTGGTTAAAATTATTATTGATTATTCAATTTCGAAAGTAAGTTTTAAATTTACTCTGTATTCTGTTACTTTTCCGTCTTTTACAGCAGCACTATGTTCTTGAACATAAACTGAACGAATGTGTTTTAATGATTTTGCTGCTTGTTCAACTGCTTTTTGTGTTGCATCTTCCCAGCTTTTTTCTGAGCTTGCAAGTACTTCGATTACTTTTAATACTGCCATAATTTATTTATTTGGTTAAAGGAATAAAATTACAAAATTTATAAATACAATAGTATTTTGTTTTATAGAAATATTGCGACAATTAGCTGTTTTGCATAATTTTAGCCATGATATACCCTTGAAGCAACTATTAGGCCTTCTTTTATTTCTAATACTTCTGCAACTAGCATTGCTTCTTCGTTATCTACATTTCTTATATATTCCATAAATACTCTGTCAGAATTTG
Source organism: Flavobacterium koreense (assembly GCF_054776075.1). NCBI lineage: Bacteria > Pseudomonadati > Bacteroidota > Flavobacteriia > Flavobacteriales > Flavobacteriaceae > Flavobacterium > Flavobacterium koreense. Next base: position 312,003 of record NZ_BAAHCF010000002.1, read on the forward strand.
CTGTTAGAGAAGTTACTTTATATTGCAAACTTGGCAATCGTTCAAAAGCATCTTGCCACCATGTTCTTAGTGCATCTTGTCCTCTTACTAGTCCGTTTGTTTCTGGATGTCTAATTTTTAATTTTGGGCTAAAATGTTCTGCATCATTATCATATAATGATAGTAGCTTTTCTAGGTTATGAGTATTAAATGCTTCAAACCAAGCATGTGCTATAGATAAGTTTTTTTGAGTTGTCATTTGGATAAAAAAACCAAGCTTTTGCCTGGTTAGATATTTTTTAAATTAATTATTTCTTGTTCCGTAAGTGGTCTCCAATTTCCTCTTGGAAGATTCTTTTTGGTTAAACCTGCAAAGGCAACTCGATCAATTTTTATTGTAGTATAATTGAAATTTTCAAATATGGCTCTAACAACTTTTACATTTGGAGTTCTTAATTTGATGCCAATTTCATTTTTAGGTTCGTTTTCAATATAACTTACTTCATCAACAAATAATTTGTGTCCGTCAAGGGTAACTCCTTTTGAAATTTTTTCTAAATCTTCAAATTTTAAGTTTTTATCTAAAGTAACTTGATAGATTTTTGGTGATTTTTGATTTGGCAAACTAAATTTTCTAATAATATCTGTATCGTTTGTAAAAACTAATAATCCAGTGGTGTTTTTGTCCATTCTACCAATAGGTTGCATCTTAGATGTTGTTGCGCCTTTTATTAGCTCTAAAACATTTCTATGATCGCCATCTTCATCATTAGAAGTAGTGAAGTTTTTGGGTTTGTTTAAAACAAAATATTCTTTCTTTTCAGGCATTAAAGTTGAGCCGTCAAAATTCACAACATCACCAGGTTTAACTTTATGTCCCATTTCTGTAACTACAATTCCATTTACTTTTACATTCCCAGATTGAATATAAATATCAGCATCTCTTCTAGAGCAAGCACCAGAATTTGAGATGTATTTGTTCAAACGAATTTCATCTGATTTTATAGGTTTCGGTACGTTTGGGGAATCTTTCTTAACTGCGGGTTTTCTATTTTGAGAACGTTTGTCCATGGCAGGTTTAGAAGTTGTGGTAGATTTTTTTCTATCACCACTTGGTTTGCTTGGTCCAGTTCGTTTTTTATTATTAGAATTATTCATGCTTATATTTTTTGCAAAGATACTCTATTTGAGCTTAACTTTTGCTAAGATTATGAAAGCAAAGGGATTTAGAAGTCTTTTTCAATAACTTTAAACTTATTTTCAAGAATTTCAATAAGTACTTTTGGGTTGGTATTGGTATAAAAAAGTTGCTTACTTTTCTCATTTAGTTCTCTAAAACCTACTTTTTCATCTAAGATTTTTTTTGTCTGTTTAGCAACAGCCTCACCAGAATCAATTATTTTGATATTTGATGGTAGAATTTTTTTTATTTGAGGAATCAAGTAAGGGTAGTGGCTGCATCCAAGTACTAAGTAATCTATATTAGACGCTATCATAGGATTTAGATACTTTTTTAATAAAGCCCTCATTTCTTTAGAATTTATTTCGCCATTTTCAATTAGTTCAACCAAACCAAATCCAATTTGCTCTATGACTTGAATGTCTTGAAATTGTTCAACATGTTTGTAAAACAGCTCACTATTTAATGTTCCTTTAGTAGCAAGAATTCCTATTTTTTGTGTTTTAGAATGTAACGCCGCTGGTTTTATAGCTGGTTCGATTCCTATGAAAGGAACATTATATTTAGCTCGTAATTCTTTTATTGCATTTGTAGTTGCGGTATTACAAGCGACTACTATGATTTTGCAATTTTTGTTAAGAAGAAACTCTGTGTTCTTACAACTTAAATGAATAATTTCCTCTTTGGATTTTTGACCATAAGGAGCATTTTTACTATCAGCTAGATAAATAGTGTCTTCATTCGGAAGTAGTTGATGAATTTCTTTCCAAATAGAAGTTCCACCAATGCCCGAATCAAATAGCCCAATAGGATTGTTGTTTGTCATAAAGCAAATGTAAAAAAAAACTGCTCAAATAAATTGAGCAGTTTTTAAATATTTTAGATTTTTAAATTGGATTAAAATCCTAAATCTTTTTTTACATCAGCTGTAATGTCTGTTCCATCAGCTAATAATAAATCACCAGCGTTTAGTACATAATTAAAACCTTTAGCTTTTCCAACTTTTTGGATAGAAGCTTTTACTTTTTCAGTGATAGGTTTCATTAAGTCTGCTTCTTTCTTTTGTAAATCTTTTTGAGCAGTTTCTTGATATTCACCAATTCTTCTTCCCATGTCTTGCATTTCTGATTGACGTGTTTGGTTTACAGCATCTGTTACAGTTGCAGCTTCAGCATCATATTTTTTAATTTTTGCTTGGTACTCATCTACCATAGTTTTGTATTCTGCAGTATACGTGTCATTCAATTTTTTTAATTGATTTTGAGCATCAAGTACAGCAGGCATTTTAGTCATGATTTCGTTAGTATCAACATGTGCTACTTTAGTTTGAGCGCTTACTGTTTGAAAGCTAAATAAAGCTACTGCTGCTATTAAAAAAGTTCTAAATTGTTTCATCATTCTTCGTATTAATTATTGTTTTTATTTATTTTAAGGTTTATTATTTTTTGCGTCTTCTTTTGCTTTTTTTGCAGCTTCTCTATCGGCTAATATTTTAAGTCTTTTTTCTTCGGCTGCTTTTTTTCTATCGTCAATTAACTTTTGTCTTTCTTCTAAAGTTTTTTTCTTTTGAGCTTCAACTTCTGCTTTTTTATCAGCTACTGCATCTGTTTTTGTGTCTGCATCTTTGTTATCTGTATTAGGCTTATCAGAAACTGTGCCACTTTTTTTATTATTCTTTTCTTCAAGCAATTGTTTTCTTTTTGCATCAGCTTCAGCTTTCTTTTCTTCAGCAAGAAGTTTTTTGTCTTCAATCATTTTTAGACGAGCAGCTTTTCTTTCTTCAACTTGTTTTTGTCTTTCTGAAAGTGCAGGATTGTCATCAATCATTTCTTGCTTACGCTCTCTTTCTTCTTCAAGTTTTAGTTGTTTTTTAGACATTTGCTCTCTTTTCTCAGCACGTGTAAGTGCGCTAACAACTCTGTCGCTAATGTCATGTTTTTTTGCAGCAAAAAGCATTGTTAAATCAGATGATTTGTCGAAAATATAATCGTATTTTTTTGCTTCAGCAATATCTTGTACCGCATTGAATACTTGATCTTGTATTGGTTTTACTAAAACGGCTTTTTGAACAATTAGTTCACCATTTGGACCAAATTTTTTCTGAGTATATTCTAATAGTTCATTTTCTTGAAAAGCAATTTCTTCTTCTCTTTCTGCTATAAGTTCTTTAGTTAAAAGAACTTTTTCGGTTTTTAAAGCTTCTTTTAACTTAGCAATATCATTTTTTTTGGTTTCAATTTCTTGCTTCCATTTTTCTGCTTTTTGCTCCAATTGGTTTTTTGCTTCAGCATAATCAGGAACTTTTTCTAAGATGTACTCCATATCGATGTAGCCAACTTTGATTCCTCTTGTTTGCGCATTTACAGTTTTTGTTACAGCTAATGTTACAAATAATGCTAGTAAAATGTATTTCTTCATAAACTTAAGTTTTAGAAATGTTAAGCAAATATACTAAAATTGTTGACCAATAATAAAATGTGTTTGCCATCCACTTTTTTCTGTTAAACCTGGAACTGGATCAAAGCCATGAGCAAAGTCAATTCCTAATAATCCGAAGGCAGGCATGAAAACTCTAATTCCAAATCCGGCAGATCGTTGTAAAGAGAACGGATTATAGTCTTTAAAATTGTCAAACGATGTACCTGCTTCTAAAAAAGATAAGGCATAAATTGATGCTTGTGCTTTTAAAGTAATAGGATATCTTAATTCTAATGAAAATTTGTTATAGATTGAACCTCCATTTACAGAAGATAATGATTGATTTGGATAACCTCTTAATTGGACTACTTCACGACCATCTAATGCAAAGTTAGCTAAACCATCTCCACCAACAAAAAATCTTTCAAATGGAACAACTCCTCTAGCAGAATTGTATGCTCCAAGATAACCAAATTCTCCTAATGTTCTTAAAACAAGTGCATTTTGATCGTTACCATATAATTTAGTAAACCAATCGGCTTTAAATTTTACCTTATAATATTCTAACCAATTAAATCTTTTTTGATCAATTTTTGCTTGATCTGGATCAGCTTCGCTGAAATCATTTACTTTAACAATACCTGTAGTTGTTAATCCAGTTAATGGATTTACAACTGTAGCTTCTTTAATATAATCTCCATCGTTAATTAATACACCATCAGCACCAAAATTTAAATCTTGTATTGATGAAGCCGAATATCTTCTTTTGTATTCTGCTTGGTTTCCTAAATTAGCATAATCAATGTTGTTGAAAAGAGAATAAGGTAGCGTAAATTTTGTTGAAAGACTAAATTCTGATCCTTTTGTTGGGTATATTGGGTTGTTACCTTTACTATTTCTACTTAAACCAATATTAAAAGCAAGGTTTCTTGAAGAACCATTACCAAATGTAAATAAACCTGTGTTATAATTATTTAAATCATAATATTGAAAACTTACAGCATTTGAAAGTGTAAAATAATCATCTGGAACAGTTAATCTTTTAGCAATACCTACAGATAATGATGTAATGTTGAAACTTTTACTTTTATCTACACTCGCTGAAGAACCAGTGTATAAAAATTGTTTACTTTGCGATAATGACGTTGAAAAACTTACTGGTTTTTTTCCGCCAAACCATGGTTCAGAAAATGATAAACTGTAGGTTTGAAAGAAAGTACTGGCTTGTAAACGTAAAGACACTTTTTGTCCATCACCCATTGGAAGAGGTTTGTAGGCGTCTTTTTTGAACATATTTTTTACAGAGAAGTTGTTAAAAGATAAACCAAGTGTTCCAATGAAACCTCCACCGCCATAACCTCCTTGAAGTTCAATTTGACTTGACCCTTTTTCAACTAAATTATATTCAATATCCACAGTTCCTGCAGTTGGATCAACATTCTTGAATTTTGGATCGATTGCTTCAGGATCGAAGAATCCTAATTGTCCAATTTCACGAATAGTTCTAACTAAGTCATCTTTACTATATTTTTCACCTGGTTTTGTTCTTAACTCACGATAAATTACTTTATCATTTGTTTTATCATTTCCAACAACGGTAATTTTATTAAAATAAGCAATTGGTCCTTCTGTTACTCTAATTTCAAAATCGATAGAGTCATTAGCTGTTTTTACTTCAACAGGATTTATGTTAGAAAATAAATAACCATTATTTTGATAAAGATTGGTCAAATCTTCTCCGTCTGGTTTAGTTTTATCAGCAACTCTTTTTTCAAGAAGAACACCATTGTAAGTATCTCCTTTTTTAATACCTAGAATGGTGCTTAAAAGTTGATCCGAATATACGGAGTTACCCAAGAATTTAATATTTCCGAAGTAGTATTTTTTACCTTCTTCTACCTTAATATTTATTGCAAGCTTATTTTTTTTCTTGTCTAACCAAACAGAATCACTTACTACTCTAGCATCACGATATCCTTTTTCTTTGTAGTTGTCAACAATTTTCACTAAATCTTCTTCGTATTTAGTTTTTATGAATTTAGAAGCTTTAAACACTCTAATTGGATTAACTACTTTGGTGTTTTTCATAGACTTTTTAAGCTTTTTATTAGAAAACTCTTTATTGCCTTGAAATGCTATTTGTTTGATTTTTATTTTTTCACCTTTATCAATGTTTACAACCATGTTAACAGTGTTTGAAGTAGTATCTGCTATGGTTCTAATATTTACTTTAGTGTTAAAAAATCCGTCTTTTTTATATTTGTTTTCTAAATAGTTTTTGGTAGTTGTAATTAAATTTTCATTTACAATTTTACCTTTTGTAAGTGAATTTTCTTTAATCAACTCTTCAACTTTATTTTTTTTGACACCAACAAATTTAGCTTCACTTAATTTAGGCAATTCTACGATTTCTAAATCTAGAAAGATACTATCTCCTTTAATCTCATTAACATAAAAATCTATGTCGCTAAATAAACCTAATTTACCAAGTTTTTTTATTGCTGCACTAATTTCTTCCCCAGGAACTGAAATATTTTGACCTTTTTCTAATCCAGAAAAAGTTACTACTGTTTGTTGATTGTAGCTGATTTTACCTAATACATTTACATTTCCAAGAATGTATTTTTTTCCTTGGTCAAACGGCAATCTATCTTGTGCATTTGATTGAAAAACAACTCCTAAGAATAAAAGTGTTAGTAAAGTTTTAATATGATTGATTGACACTTTAGGATTGTTTAATTTGTTCACTTGTTTTTCCAAATCTTCGTTCTCTTTTTTGATAGCTAATGATGGCTTCATATAAATGTTCTTCTGTAAAATCGGGCCACAAAACATCAGTGAAAAACAATTCTGCATAAGCTATTTGCCAAAGCAGAAAATTACTGATTCTATGTTCACCACTCGTTCTGATTAATAAATCTACATCAGGTAGATTGTGCGTGTAAAGATGCTCATTTATAATTGATTCATCAATAGCGTCTATTGAAATTATATTATTTTTAACTTTATCACTAATGTTTTTAACAACATTTAATAATTCTTCTCGTGAACCATAACTTAATGCTAAGGTTAAAGTCATTCGAGTATTGTTTTTTGTTTTTTCTATTACCTCATTTAATTCTTTTAGAATTGACTTTGGCATTTTGGATAGATTTCCAATAGAATTAAGGCGTATGTTGTTTTCTTGAAGTGTTTTTAATTCTTTTCTTAACGAACCAACTAGTAATTTCATTAAAGTGTCTACTTCAAGTTTTGGTCGATTCCAATTTTCAGTTGAAAATGCATATAAGGTTAAGTTTTCTATACCGAGTTTTGCACAAGTTTCTACGGTTACTTTTACAGATTTGGTTCCGCTTTCGTGACCAAGAGTTCTCAACAAACCTTTTTGCTTTGCCCAACGACCATTACCATCCATGATGATAGCAAGGTGTTTAGGTAAATTCTCTTTATTTATTGATTCTAATAAACTCATATTTTTTTAATCTGCACAATAGCATGGTTTTTCACCAAAGGTATAGGTTAATGTAAAACCAGAAAAAACATACCAATCTTTACTGTTTATATTTCCAAATTTTAATGGTTCCAAATCTTCATTTTTTGGTAAGCTACCATCTAAATTATCAGTCATTGTATATCTTGCTCCAACTTCAACTCCCAAAATTAAATTAGGCATTATATTAGATTTAACACCAACAATCATAGGTATTGCAAATGTACCATGATTGATGTCAATTTTTGAAACTCCATTAATTACATATAATTCATCATAATTGGTATAACTCAATCCTGAATAGACATATGGAGTTACTAATTTATCAAAATTATGAAGATTAAAATCGAAAAAATTAAACTCCAAACCTAAAGATAATTCTTTAATGTTGTTTTCAAAGTCATAACCTCTTTTAAATCTTCCTGGCACATCTGAATCTAAATCATTTGCTGTGATTTTAGATTGTGTGTAGGATATTCTCCATGAATGTCTCGGACTTTTATTCCACTTATAAATCAAACCATAAGCTAACTCATTTGGATTTACATAATTTGCTTTTCCAACATCACCAATATAATTGCTACCACCAAGAAATACTCCAACTTCGTGAATCTGAGCGTTTAATTTTGTTAATCCTAAAATAAAAATAAATAAAAATATTCTTTTCATTAATTGAAAAATAGCGTGCAAATATAACAATTATAGCCACTAATAAAACATGATATTAGTATTTATAATAAATTAAAATTGACACAGTTAAAGTTTAAAATAAAATTCATTTAAAATGAACTGCTATTTAACGGAAAAAAGTAGGAAGTAGTATTTTAAAAAGAGTATTAATTTCGTTTGTCTTCACCCCAAAGAAGTTTATTTCTTAATGTTTTTAAGAAAGTTTCGTTTGGAATTTCAACCATATTAATCTTAAAAGGAGTTTTTCTAATAATTAATTCTGCATTGTTATTAAGAGTTGCAATTCTAGAATCTAGTGAAACTAAATATTGTTCCTCTCTACCTGAAACTTTCAATTTAATTTCTGTGTCATCAGGAATAACCAATGGACGTGCATTCAAATTATGAGGCGCAATAGGAGTAATTACTAATCCTTTAACTTCTGGAGTTAAAACTGGTCCGCCACAACTTAAAGAATAACCTGTTGAACCTGTTGGTGTAGAAATAATTAATCCGTCTGCCCAATAGGAATTTAAATGCTCACCATTTAATGAAGTGTCAATTGTAATCATTGAAGTAGTGTCTTTTCTGCTTACAGTTACTTCATTCATGGCAAAATTCAATTCATTAATTTGTTCGTTTTCTGGATTGCATTCTAAACTAAGTAAGGTTCTTTCAGAAAGAGTATACTCTTTTTTTAACACAATTTGTAAAAATGTCTCAATATTTTCTTTTTGAACTTTGGCTAAAAAACCTAATCGTCCTGCATTAATTCCAAGAATTGGAATTCCTGAATCTCTAACATAAGTCGCTGCTCTTAATATAGTTCCATCTCCACCAATACTAATAAGTAAATCAAAACTTGAGTTTAAACATTTATAATCGTTGAATGTTTTATACTCTTTTTTCAGAATTTCTTCATCATACAATATTTTGAGAAATTTTTCTTCTATGACCAATTCAACATTGTTATTATTGAAAAATAAAAAAATGTCTCGAATAATTGGTCGAGTATCGTTTTGGTAATATTGTCCGAAGATAGCAACTTTCATTTTCTAGATGTTTAAATATTTATCCAAATAATCGGAACGCTCTCTCAAACTGTTCAAATAATTATCTTCATGATGCTCAGAAACTATTTCGTAATTATATCTTCTGAAGGTTTGAATGATGTCATTCATGCTTCCAAGTGCAATTTTTATTGTTATTTGAACACTTTCAACATCTGCTTCAGAAACAAATAATCCCAAAAGTTTACCATTATTGCTTTCAACGATTTGGGCAATTTGACTCATAGAATAATCTATAAGACTCTTTTTTACTACAATGATGCCGCCTTGTTCTTTAAGAAATGGAGTTTCATGAAAAAATTTGACAATATCTTCCAATTCATAATAGCCTAAATAAGAATTTTCTTCATCCAGAACAGGTACAATATTGGTGTGGTTTTTCGCAAAAACTTCCAAAACATCCAGCCATATCATATTTTTTCTAGCGAAAAATCCCTCCAAAGTATATTTGTAGTCAGCTACTTTTTTATCAGTATCAAAAGTCTCTACATCATCTGCAGCAATACTTCCAATATAAATACCTTCATTTAAAACAGAAAAGTGAGAATAAGGAACATCTAAAAAAAAGTCTTGAACATCAGCAATAGTTTGCTGACTATCAATGGCTTTGTAATCGTTAGTTATATAATCTGTAATTTCGGTCATAGCAATTAATCAATATTTGTTGCAAAATAATCAAATTTTAGGACATAAATCCTTATTTTAACTTTGTATTTTTGTGAACAGAATTTCAAAAATGAAATTTTCAAAAAAAAGTTATGACAAAATTAAGTGTAAATATTAATAAAATAGCAACCTTACGTAATGCACGTGGAGGAAATGTTCCCGATTTGTTGCAAGTTGCAAAAGACATTCAAAAATTTGGAGCGCAAGGAATTACTATTCATCCTCGACCAGATGAACGTCATATTCGTTATCAAGATGCTCGAGATTTAAAACCGATTGTTTATACAGAATTCAATATTGAAGGGAATCCACAACACAATTTTATCGATTTGGTTTTGGAATGTAAGCCCGAGCAAGTTACTTTGGTGCCTGATGCAATTGGAGCTATTACATCTTCTGCTGGTTGGGATACTGTAAAACATCAATCTTATTTAAAAGAAGTAATTCAAGAATTTCAGCGTAACGGAATCAGAACATCAATTTTTGTTGATCCAATATTAAAAATGGTAGAAGGTGCTAAAGAAACAGGAACCGAAAGAATTGAACTTTATACAGAAGAGTTTGCGCATCAATATGGTTTAGGAAATTTGAAAGGTATTGAACCTTATACTAAAGCGGCAGTTTTAGCAAATGAATTAGGATTAGGTATCAATGCCGGTCACGACTTAAGCTTGGATAATATCAAATTTTTCAAGGAAAATATTCCAGGATTATTAGAGGTTTCTATAGGTCATGCTCTAATTTCTGAAGCATTATATTTAGGATTGGATAATGTTGTTAATATGTATTTGCAAAAATTAAAGTAAAATGTTGCATTCAAGAATAGAAGGAGAAGGAAAACCATTGCTGATAATTCATGGGTTTTTAGGAATGTCTGACAATTGGAAATCTTTTGGAGCTTTATATGCTTCCAAAGGATTTCAAGTTCATATTCTAGATTTAAGAAATCACGGTAAAAGTTTTCACTCAGAAGATTTTAGTTATGATATAATGGCTCAAGATGTTTTAGAATATTGTCAAAATCATAATTTGAATCAAGTATCTATAATAGGTCATTCTATGGGAGGAAAAGTAGCCATGCTTTTTGCAACCAATTATCCGGAAATGGTAGAAAAATTAATTGTAGCCGATATTGGTCCAAAATATTATGCACCACATCACCAAGACATATTAGCAGGATTGAATGCAGTTGATTTTACTTCAAAACCAGATAGAGCTTCTGTAGAAGAAACTTTATATCCTTTTATTCCAGATTTTGGAACACGTCAATTTCTAATGAAAAATTTATATTGGGCAGCCCCAGGACAATTAGATTTTCGTTTTAATTTGAAAGTTTTTAATGAAAAAATTGAAGTAATTGGAACGGCTTTACCAGAAGAAGCTCAATTTGAAAAACCAACACTTTTCATACGAGGAGGTAATTCAAGGTATATTCTAGATACAGATTTACCTGAAATAAAAAAACATTTTCCTAACTTTGAATTAGCAACAATTCCAAATGTAGGACATTGGCTTCATGCAGAAAATCCGCAGTTGTTTTTTGAGGAAACGGCACGTTTTTTGGAATAATATTGTAAATAAAAATTAATTAGAAAATATGAAATCGCCATTAACAACAAGTTTGCGCAAGCAAACACCAATGATTAAAAAGGCGATACCATATGTTACCGATAAAAAATAAAATTTAAACATATGAAATTACTTTTAAGAATATTAATAACGTCCATCCTTGTTATGGTTATATCTTACCTTATGAAAGGAGTAGTGGTTGACGAATTCTCAACAGCATTAATTGTTGCAATTGTGCTAGGATTGTTGAACTTTTTTGTAAAACCAGTACTAGTGTTGTTTACTTTGCCAGTGACCGTTTTTACTCTCGGACTATTTTTATTGGTTATTAATGCGATAATCATTCTATTGTGCGACCATTTTGTAGATGGATTTGATGTAAACGGATTTTGGACAGCCTTGTTCTTTAGCATCATTTTATCGCTTTCACAATCATTGGTTTATCAACTTACCGGAGAAGGAAAACAATAGTTTAAAAATCAATAAAATAAAATTGGTTGGGTTGTAGAAATGTTATAATTTTGCAACCCAATTTTAGTATGTATAAAACACGAAGAAATGAATATTACAAGAAATAATGTAGATGCATTAAATGCTGTAGTAACTGTAGAGGTTTCTAAAGCTGATTATGCTCCAAAAGTAGAAAAAGTATTAGCAGATTATCGTAAAAATGCAGCGATTCCTGGTTTTAGAAAAGGTGCTGTACCAATGAGCTTAATCCAAAAACAATACGGAAAAGCAATTTTATTGGAAGAAGTAAACAAAGTTTTACAAGAAAATCTAAACAGATATTTACAAGAAGAAAAATTAGATATTTTAGGAAATCCACTTCCTGTTGTAACAGACAGTTTTAATTGGGATGCTGAAGATTTCAAATTTGATTTCGAATTAGGTTTAGCTCCAACATTCACTGTTGATTTAGCAGCTAAAAATGATGTGGTTCAATACAAAATCATTGCAGACGACACTATGTTGAACGCTCAAGTTGCAAGAATTCAAAAACAATATGGTAAAATAGTTTCGGCAACTGTTGTTGCAGAAGGAAATGATGTTTCTGGAATTTTTACAAACGAAGAAAAAGGAATCAATAACAGAACAACTTTAGATATGGAATTGTTTGCTGATGCAAAAACAGCAAAATTGTTCTTAGGTAAAAAAGTTGGTGATGTTGTGACATTAAAAACTAAAGGTTTATTCAACGACGACCATAAATTAATGGATGTTTTGGCTATTGGTCACGATGATGTTCATGGTTTAGATATTGAAGTTACTTTTACAATTGATGAAGTTGTTGCAAGTGAACCAGCCGAATTAAACCAAGAATTATTCGATAAATTATTCGGACCTGGAGTTGTAAATTCATTGGAAGAATTGAAAGCAAAAATCAAAGAAGATGCTGAACAACAATTTGAACAACAAGCGAATCAAAAGTTCTTAAATGATGTTACTGAATCGTTAATTGTAAATACAAAATTTGATTTACCTTCAACATTCTTAAAAAAATGGATTCAATCGGCTGGTGAAAATCCATTAACAGCAGAACAAGCCGAAGAAGAATATGCAAAATCTGAAAACGGATTGCGTTACCAATTAATTGAAGGTAAAGTAATGGCAGATAATAATCTTCAAATAACTTTTGAAGAATTAAAAGATTTTACCTCAGGTTTAATCAAAAAACAAATGGCACAATTCGGTCAAATGAATCCTACAGACGAAGATGTTCAAGGAATTGTTGCTAGAGTTATGTCTAATCAAGATGAGGTAAAACGTCTTTCAGAGCAAGTAATGAGCGAAAAAATGTTGAACCTTTACAAAGAAAAAGTAAAAGCTAAAACAAAAGAAGTTAATTACGAAGAGTTTATTAAAGCAATGTATGGTGAACTAAACCACTAATTGTAAAAGATAATTTATTATATTTGAGCGTCAAAGTCAATTGATTTTGACGCTTTTGTTTTCAGACAGTTTGTCACTTAAAATAAAAGGAACGACATTTGCAATAGTTTTAAAACTTACATTAAATAACATATAACAGTAATAAAATGAACTACGGAAAAGAATTTAAAAAATTCGCTACTAAGCATCATGGAGTAAATAGCTTGTACTACGATAAAATGGTCGCTAGTTTAACGCCTTATATTATTGAAGAACGCCAATTAAATATTTCGCAATTAGACGTTTTCTCTCGTTTAATGATGGATAGAATCATCTTTATGGGAACAGGAGTTGATGATTATATGGCAAATATCATTCAAGCACAATTATTGTTTTTAGAATCAGTTGATGCTTCTAAAGATATTCAAATTTATATCAATTCTCCTGGTGGAAGCGTTTACGCAGGTCTAGGAATTTATGACACTATGCAATACATCAAACCAGATGTAGCAACAATTTGCACAGGAATGGCAGCTTCAATGGGAGCCGTTTTACTTTGTGCTGGTGCAGCTGGAAAACGTTCGGCATTACCACATTCAAGAGTAATGATTCATCAACCTTCAGGTGGTGCTTCAGGAGTTGCAACCGATATGGAAATCAACTTGAAAGAAATGTTGAAATTGAAAAACGAGTTGTATGAAATAATCTCAAACCATTCAGGTCAAACTTTCGAAAAAGTACATAGAGACTCTGAAAGAGATTATTGGATGATTGCTGATGAAGCAAAAGAATACGGAATGATTGATGAAGTTTTAAGAAGATAAATTTAAGTAATTAGTGATTAGTAAATATTGAAGAGCTATTTACTAATCACTTTTCACTAATCACTAAATAATGGCAAAAGAAAAATTAGAATGTTCCTTCTGCGGAAGAAAAAAACCGGAAACCAATTTATTGATTGCCGGAATTGACGCGCACATTTGCGACCGCTGTATTGAACAAGCACATGGAATTATTTTAGAAGAATTAAAAACCAATTCCAATGCAAAAATTGCTACCGATTTAGTTTTGCGTAAGCCAAAAGAAATCAGAGCATTTCTTGACGAATATGTTATTGGTCAAGAGCAAACCAAAAAAGTAATGTCGGTTGCAGTTTACAATCACTACAAACGATTAATGCAACAACAAGTTGCCGAAGATGTTGAAATTGAAAAATCAAACATCATTATGGTAGGACAAACAGGAACCGGAAAAACATTAGTAGCAAAAACGATTGCACGTATGTTAGACGTTCCATTAGCCATTGTTGACGCGACTGTTTTAACCGAAGCTGGTTATGTTGGAGAAGATGTTGAAAGTATTTTAACACGTTTACTTCAAGCAGCCGATTATGATGTTACCAAAGCCGAAAGAGGCATAGTTTTCATCGACGAAATTGATAAAATTGCTCGTAAAAGTGACAATCCATCAATAACTCGTGATGTTTCTGGTGAAGGTGTACAACAAGCCTTATTGAAATTATTAGAAGGAACTGTTGTTAACGTACCACCAAAAGGAGGAAGAAAGCATCCAGACCAAAAATTTGTTGAGGTTAATACTCAAAACATATTATTCATCGCTGGTGGAGCTTTCGACGGAATTGAAAGAATCATTTCAAAACGTTTAAACAGAACCGCTGTTGGATATTCAACTTCAAGAAATGTTGATAATATCGATAAGGATAATTTGTTACAATACATCATCCCAAAAGACATCAAGGATTTTGGTTTGATTCCTGAAATTATTGGTCGTTTGCCAGTATTAACCCACATGGATCCTTTAGATAAAGAAACGTTACGTTCTATTCTAACCGAACCAAAAAATGCTTTGATAAAACAATACGAAAAGTTATTTGCTATGGATGATGTAAAATTCACCATCACCAACGAAGCATTAGATTACATTGTAGAAAAAGCTTTAGAATACAAATTAGGTGCACGTGGATTACGTTCCTTATGTGAAGCAATCTTAACCGATGCTATGTATGAATTGCCAAGTTCTGATGATAAGTCTTTAGAAATTGATAAAGAATACGCTGAGCATACCTTGAATAAAAATTTATTGAAACGATTGGAAATTGCTTCATAACTAAAAAATAAAAACCCGATTCTGAAATTTCAAAATCGGGTTTTATTTTACAACTAATCTCTAAATTACTTCACTAATCCACCGCCACTTTTCACTTTTTCTGTTTGAATGTCGGTGTTTTCTTTTTCTAATTTCAAATTACCAAATCTGTAGGTTAACGAAATTCTAAAAACTCTAGAATCATTTTTCTCAAAGAATTTTGTTTCCAAATTGGTAGATGAAACTAAAGCGTTGATTTCATTTTGATTGAATAAATCAAATGCGTTAATTCCTAATTTTAATTTCTTATTCAAGAAATCTTTGTTCAAAGAAATATCAAATTGTTGAATTGGTTTTGTGATTTTATATATTTCCCAAACACCACCTTGAGGCAAAATGAAGTAAGTCATACTACTTTTAATATCCCATGGTAACATAATTTGGGCTTGAGCAGCATAGTTCCAAATTGGTTTAGACTTGAATGAAAAGTCATATCCTTCCGTCAAGTTTTTGATGTAATTGATGTTCAAAAAGATGTAATTCATTTTATCAATGTTGTTCATTCTGTTTTTGAACTCTTCTTTTCCTTTAAAGAAGTAATCTAACGGAATTGGGAAGTTGGCAAAAACACTCATAGTTTTAAAACGATCAAATTGTTGGAACGTTTGTGTACTTACCAATTGTCCTGGCTCGGCATTAAAAATAAATAAATTATGATCTTTAGAAACGGTATAATTTGTTCCTAATTGAATGAAATCCATCGCCGAAATCTTGAATTCATAATTATCAAAAAATGACGGATTCAACAATAAATTTCCGGTTGAAGAATTGTATTGGTCAAAATTGGAACCATTCGGATCTAAAACACCATAACTTGGTTGAGCAATTTTTCTTGAATAGGATGCGCTCATATTTACACTTGGAGCAATTTCATACAAAGCACTTACATTAGGGAATAAATTTTTGTTATTAAAGTCTATATCTGTTCTTGTGTTGTCAACAATTCCAGTTCTATTTACATTAAAATCTTCATATCGAAGTCCTACGGTAAAGTTGAACTTTTTAATTTTTTTTCTAGCCTCAGCATAGAAAGCCAAATTTGTTTCTTCATAATCAAAATCAATAATGTCTGTAATTGGAGAATTCAAATTGTATTTTCCAGTATTATTTACTTTGATAGTATTTAATTTTCCACCAGTATTGATAGAAAGTTTTAGTTTTTCAAAAGGAATTGCAAAATCATATTTCAAATAATAATTTAGCAAACCAAAGTCATTGGTAAAATTATTATAACTAGAAGTTACACCATCAAAAGCATTAGATTTAGAATTCGGATTTCTATTGAAAGTATTTGCAAAAGCAATTATATCAAGTGTTCTTCCAATAGTATCTAACTTAGTTTTGTATTGTAAACTAAATTCTTGATTGTTAGACTTTGTTTTGGTACTTCCGTCATTCAAATAATCTGAAATTTCACTTCCAGTAGTTTTAGCATCAAAAACATCTCTGTCATTGCTGTAAGTAGAATTGTAATTAAACAACAAGTTAGATTTTTCACTCAATTTATAATTTGTCCCAATTCTCATGTAGAAATTTCGGTTTGTTGTAACAGAAAGTCTTTGTTGGTCGATGTACTTATCTGGGTCGAAAGAAGTAAAAGTTTGTCCGTTTTTTGACCTTTGCTCACGATCAATATAATTATAGCCAATCATAGTTTGCCAACTCAAATTTTTCTCTTTACCATTCAATAATATCTGCGGACTTGGTTTTTGATATTTATTGAAATTATAATTTAAATTGAATGTTGCATTGATACCTTTTAAACGTTTGTTACTAGTTACTAAATTGATTACTGAACCACTAGCATTAGCATCAAAAGCAGCACCAGGATTATAAATCAACTCTACTTTTTCAATAGCATTTGCTGGAAGAGAAGATAAGTAATTTTCCAAATCGGAACCACTTAGCGTACTTGGTGAGCCATCGATATAAATTGCAACACCTTTACCATTTAAAGTCAAACCTCCTGTTGGTGAAGCGATAACTCCAGGTAATTTTTTAACAGCATCATAAGCTGTTCCAGTACTCAACATTGCGTTATCTTTTATAGAAACGGTTGTTTTGTCGGATTCAACTTTGATAAGTTGTTTTTTTGTGGAAACTTTTACTTCGTCAAGAACTTCAATTTTTTTCTTTACAGTATCTTTTGGTGTTTCTGTTTCTTGAGCAAATAAGGCATTTGCTACTAACAAGGTAATAGATAAAAATAATGATTTCATTGTATTTGATTTTTTGATTTTTTCCGTTGCACTCCAAACAGTTCGGCTTTGCCTCGGGTGATGATTACAAGTAAGACTTGAAACACCAACAAATGTTACAATGAATTTAAGATTTATTTTGCTTTTTTATAATTTACAATAAATACACCACCAATTATTAATGAAGCAGCGATGATAATTCGAGAAGTAATTATTTCATCTAGAATAAGCCAACCCAAAAATAAAGCGACCACAACGTTAACATAAGATAAAACCGAAACTTTGGTAGAAGACATTTGAGTTATCAAATAACTATAAGCAACATAACCAACAACCGAACCAAAAACGGCTAAATAAACCATTGCTAAAACACTGCGTAAACTCCAGTTTTCTGAAGAAATAGTTGGAGTTAAAATGAATTGAATTGCAGTCAAAATGATTCCGGCAATTATCATTTGGACACTAACATTCATGAGCATTGTTAACGAATTTTCACTTCCTTTTTTGGTAATAATGGTTCCGATTGCCCACATTAAAACGGCAATTAAAATAGCAAAAACACCTTGGCGATACTCAGGATTCAATAAATCGGAAAGACTGTTTTGGTAGATTAGAAAAATTCCAAACATTCCTAATAAAATTCCAAGTGTCGTTTTGATAGAAAGTTTTTCATTGCCTAAAATCAAATTCAAAATCAGTACAAAAAATGGTGATAAAGTCGAAATTAACGATGCCAATCCACTAGTAATGTACTTTTCAGAATAGGTTGTCAATCCGTTGGCTAGAACAATCATCATTATAGATAAGATAAAAGCTCTAAGAAATTGCCTTGGGTTTACAGGTTCTAATTTTCGTTGAAATAACAAATAAAAGAAAATAATAAAACCAGAAATTAAATTTCTAATTCCTGCAAGTAAAAAAGGAGGAATGGTTTCAATACCAATTCGAATGCCCAAAAAGGTTGTGCCCCAAAAGAAGGCAACACAGAATAAGGCTAAGTAAAGTTTTGTTTTCAAAAAAGAATTTGGGAATTACGAATTGCGATGCGAATGTACTGAACTTTCTTTTTTAATTGAAGTTTCCACGCAACGTTTTCCATAACATTTCATTCTTTTTGGTCCACAAGAAATTATGGATATCGCAAGAAGGAATAAGATTGCAGTTTTTTTCATTATTTATTTTTTTTAATTCTGTTATTTCTTTCTTCAAACCATTTATCATTAATGATTTGAAATACACCAAAACAACTATATTCGCCACTCATAATTCCCTTGTTGAATAAAGAATGAGCATAAAAAATCATTTCTTTATCGGTTTTTATATTTAAACTTAATGGAAGTTTTTTTTGTATTCTAGAAAATAAAGAATCGATATTTTTTTCGTTTTCAAATTTTTTGAATTCTGTCAGATTATATGATTTGAATCCAATATTATTTAGTGCAATAGTATCTTTAAACTCAAAATATCTATTTTTATTTAGTAAAACTTCATCTGCTTTTTTGTTTTTCAATTCCAAATTTAAGGCGCCAATTAGAAAGTTATTTTTTGTACAAATTTCTTTAACTTCATTAGTATTCAAATCTTTGACATTAATAACTACGAAAGAGTTGAATGTTCCACCTAACTCGATTAGTTTTTTGTAATTATTATATTTTAAAGAATCCAATTCAGTTTTAAACTCTTTTTTTGGTTTAGATTTTTCACAAGAAATAAATCCAAAAGACACTATTAAAAGTATAATAATTCTTATTTTCATTATTTGGAATTCACACTAGTTTGCATCCCAATCAATTGTTCCAAATAATCACGTTCGTTGGATAATCTTGGTATTTTATGTTGTCCACCCAATTTGTCTTGTTCTTTTAACCAATCATAAAATAAATTTTCACGCGCAACATTTACTTTCAATTGGTTTAATGTCATGTTGTTGTAGCGTTTGGCTTCATAATCAGAATTGACGGTTTGCAACGTTTCGTCCAATACTTTTTGAAATTGAGCTATATCTTCGGGATGTTTTTTAAATTCAATCATCCATTCGTGTGCGCCTTTTTCTTTTCCTTTCATAAAAATAGGAGCAACCGTGTAATCTTTAACTTCACAATTCAATACCGAACTTGTTTTAGCAATCGCAGTATCAGTATTTTCAACCATCAACTCTTCTCCAAAAACATTAATATGATGCTTTGTTCTTCCTGAAACTCTAATTCTGTAAGGTTTTAAAGAAGTAAATCGAACCGTGTCTCCGATCATATAACGCCATAATCCTGAATTAGTTGTGATTACAATGGCATAATTTTTAAACAATTCAACATCGGCTAAACGAACAATGCGCTGATTTGGCGTTCCAAAAGTATCCATCGGAATGAACTCGTAGAAAATACCATAATCCAACATCAACAATAAATCGTTAGAATAATTCAAATCCTGAATCGCAAAAAATCCTTCGGAAGCATTGTAAATTTCATAAAATTTAAAATCACTATTCGGAATAATCTTTTGATATTGCTCACGATAAGGTTCGAAATTTACGCCACCATGGAAATATACTTCCAAATTCGGCCATAATTCCATCAAATTAGAATTGTTGGTTTCAGTCAAAATTCGATTCAATAATACCAGCATCCATGAAGGAACACCTGCAAAACTGGTTACATTTTCTGTCTTGGTTTCGTTAATAATGGCAGTTAATTTGGTTTCCCATTCGCTCATTAACGAAACTTTATTGCTTGGTGTGCTACTGAATTCAGCCCACATTGGCATATTTTCTATTAATATTGCTGATAAATCGCCAAACGAAGTATTGTTGTTTTCGTAAATTTGAGAACTTCCACCAAGACGCAAACTTTTTCCAAGAAACATATCCGAATTTTCATTGTTGTTCAGATACATACACAACAAATCTTTGCTGCCTTTGTAGTGGCAATCTTCCAGAGCTTCGTTGCTTACCGGAATAAATTTACTTTTAGCGTTTGTAGTTCCGCTTGATTTCGCAAACCATTTTATAGGTGTATTCCAAAAAACGTTTTGTGCGCCTTTTCGAGTGAGTTCAATCATGGGTTCCAATTCTTCGTAGGTTGAAACCGGAACTCTTTCGGTAAATGTTTTATAATTTCTTATGGAATCAAACTCATATTTTTTTCCAATAACGGTTTCTTCACAATTGCGAATTAAGTTCATAAGTAACTCATCTTGAACTTCATTAGGATATTTAAGAAACAACTCAATCTGATGAATGCGTTGCTTCAAAACCCAAGATGCGATAGAATTAATTATTGGAAAAGGCATTTTTTTTGGTTGTGAGTTATGAGTTGTGAGTTATGAGTTATAACTTTACGCTAAAATAGTAAAATATTTAAAATCTAATATCATAAATCTAATATTTAATATGCAGTACGAAGGAGTTCTAACCAAAATGCAAACCGAGTTTTCTAATCCAATTCAATATTATTTGGTTTTTGAAAACAGTTTTTTGAATTTGAATCAGTTGTTAAACAAATCGTTAGAAATTAATTTTCTTGGCTATCAATGTTTGGAGTGTGGTAAGAAAAAGAAAATTTTCCGTCAAGGATTTTGTTATGATTGCTTTATGAGTAGTGCTTCTGCAGGTGATTGGATTATGAAACCTGAATTATCGACAGCACATTTAGATATTGAAGATAGAGATTTGGACTATGAAAAACGAGTACAATTGCAACCTCATATTGTTTATTTAGCCTTATCAAGTGAAGTGAAAGTTGGTGTTACCAGAAAAACGCAAGTTCCAACTCGATGGATTGATCAAGGTGCAGTGCAAGCCATTCCTATTGTTGAGGTTCCAAATCGATACTTGGCAGGAATTACCGAAGTAGCTTTGAAAAATCATTTTGCAGATAAAACCAATTGGCAAAAAATGCTAAAAAATGAAGTGCCATCAGCCGATTTAATAAAAGAACGTGCCAATTTGAAATACCTAATTCCAAAAGAAGTACAAGAGTTCTATCATCCAGAAAAAGAAGATTTATATGATTTGCATTTTCCAGTTTTGGAATATCCTAAAAAGGTAACCAGTTTAAATTTGGATAAATCTCCAAACTTCTCAGGAAAACTAACCGGAATAAAAGGACAATATTTAATCTTCGAAGACGGAACTGTTTTTAATATTCGAACTTTTGAAGGTTATGTAGTGAAGATTAGTTTGTAAAAAAAATGCCTTTCAAATCGAAAGGCATCTTAATTTATGGAGTTGTTGTAGTGTTTGCAGGTTTTTCTTTTTTCTTCAACCAACCATTTAATAAATCTTTGGCTTTGGTTTTAACTTCCTGTTTCACTTCATCTTTTGTTGCTGGAACTTTAGTTTTTGTAGTATCGCCAGGTTTTTTGTTTTTATTGATTAGATTTTCTAATTCATTTTTACCTTTTCCAATCAATTGTTCTTTCTGTTGTTTCACTAAATTGTTTACTAAAGTTGTGGTTGCAGTTTTAACATCTGTAGTGATTTTTGGAGTAGTAAAAGAACCACCAAGAATTGCATTTACAGGAATGCTTTCCAATTTAGCTGCATTTGCCGGAGATAATTTTGCAATTAAATTATTGACATCAGTACCTAGATATTTAGCAGGAACATCAAATTTTAAATTGTAATTCATCAATTGGTCAAAACCATGCGTTCCACCAACTGTTACTTTTATGTCTTGGTATTTTAAATCAAATGGTTTTACAGTAACTTTTCCATCTTTAAAGGTTAAAGCCGCTTTCAAATCGTTTAAATTTAATTTCTTCAAATCGATAAAATTCAAATTGGAATCTAAAGCACTCAAAAGAGTAGAATTACTAGAATTTACAGTAGTTGATAATAATTGGCCTAATAAATCTCCAGAAAGTGTTTTTAAATCAGGAGTCATCTCATTAGAGTTTAAATTTCCTGATAATTTGATAGTTGAATTTAGTTTTCCGTTGATGATTCCTGCAATTGGTGCAATTTTTTTCAACATATCCAATTGCGTGAAACTGTCGGCAATGTTAACTTGATTCAAACCAAGATTCATATTAAAAGTTGGTATTTTTGCTTTGGTAGAAACCATTCCGTTTACGCCAATCGAACCGCCAAAAATATTGGTTTTCACATTTTGTAAAGTCACGGCTTGGTCTTTTACAATCAGTTTTCCAGAAACATCTTTCAAAGTTAAATTATCATATAAAACCGTATTGGCTTTTGCGGTAAGTGAACAATCCAAGAAAGCAGGAATTTTCATGGCTTCTGTTTTAGCTTTCGTTTCTGTTTTAGCAGTTGGTTCTGCAGTAGTCATAAAATCGGAAACCGCAAGTTGGTTAGAACTCAAATTAAAGTTTCCTTGCAAATTCTGATTTCTGAAAATAAATCCGTAGAAATTTTCTAAAACTCCAGTCACGTTCATATCACTTTTTCCTGTAGTAGCTTTAAATTCTTGAAGATTAACACGACTCGGATTGAATTGAACAATTGCACTATTAATATTCATCGATTTGCCGTTTTCATCCACATATTTGAATCCTGTTAAGTTGATATTTCCAGCATTATTGATGTTTTGATACTGACTTTTTTCAACCGATGCCATATCAAATTTAGTAGTTACATCAGCTTTCAAAATTCCAGAAAGTGGTTTTTCTAATTTAATAGGATACGCTTTTGATAAATTAGCCAAATTGATTGTTCCTTTTAATGCTGCGTCAACCAATGCGTTTGTCGCCACGTTTTTTATGTTTGCTTTAGCGTTAAAAACATCTTGATCAATAGAAAATGATAGTTTGTCTAAATTCACATAAGTGTCATTCATTACACCAGTTTCATTGATGATTTTAGTGTCAATAATAATATTTTTAACCGATTTTGGTAAATCAGGATATTGAAAAGAAGCATTATTAGAAGCAATAGCAATATTAAATTTAGGAACAGTAGTGTCTGTCAACATTCCTTTCGCGAAACCAGCAACGGTAAAATCGCCAGAAGTTTTCACATTATCTAAACTACTAGCATAAGCTGAAGGAATCAATCCTAAGAAGTTTTTAAACGATGAAGTTGGAGTTTTGAATGTCAAATCATATAATTGTCCTGCATCCACTAATTGAATAAATCCGTTGAATTCTAATGGCAACTCGTTGATTTTTGCTTTGTTTTCCTTGAAAGTATATTTGCTGTTTTTTAAGTCAATTCCGAGAATGGCATCCAAAGAGACATTGATATTATTCATATAATTAACTTTGTCCATATTCAACGAAATTTTTGCTGTTGTTTTAGTGTCTAAATCTAAAACATCATTAGAAAAGTCGCCAGTTCCAGAATGATTAATGCTGTCAAGAACCATCGAAATTTTAGAGGATTCATCAAAATATTTGAATTTAAAATTTTCAACATCGTATTCTTTAATTTTTAAAGAAAGTGGTTTGCTTTTTCCATCGTCTGTTTTTTGGTCTTGATTTTTTAAAGCAATGTCGAAATTTCCAACGCCATCTTTATTGAAAATGATATTAATTAATCCGTTTTTGGAAGAAATAGCATCGATATTTAATGGTTCGTTATCGCCATTAAACAATTCCATCACCGACATTTTTAAATTTAATTCTTTGAATGAAACCAAAGTGTCACCTTCAAATGGTGCTTTGTTTACAATAGATAAATTTTCCATAGCCACATTTGCATTTGGAAAACTTTTAAATAAACTCAAATCGGCATCGGTAAAAGCTACTTTTGCATCAACACTTTCATTGATAGATTTTAAAATTTTAGCTTTTATTTGATCTTCAAATAAATACGGAATTGCAAAAGCTGATACAACTAATAACAACAATACAATTCCAACGATTTTTAAAATTTTCTTTACCATAATGATTCACTATTTATTCAACTAATTCAATGCAAATATCTTGCCTTTCTAAAAACAATCAACAAATTTAGTGTTTTAGGATGGTTTTAGTTTGTAAAATTGTCATAAAATGTTTCATTATTTCCTTGATGTAGAACAACTTTTACAAATAAAAAATCCGTCTCATTTTTCAATAAGACGGATAAAAACAACTAACCCAATCGTTTTTTGATTAATTAATTTTCAACTCATAAGCCATTCTTGCTTGAACGCCTTTTTGGTTGGTCATTTGTTTTATTTGTTGAAGTACTTTATAATTTTGCTCTCCAATTTCTTCTTTTATAATAGCTTGACGCGATTGTGCAAATCCAAATTGTGCTAAAACATCTTCAAAACTTTTCTCAAATTCAGGAAAATTTTGAATTCTATATTTTGATGTTTTTCCAAGTTTAGCTGCTTCTTTTATAGCTTCGTCCATTCCTCCAATTTTATCAACCAAACCAATTCTTAAAGCATCTTGACCACTCCAAACTCTACCTTGACCAATTGCATCAACTTGCTCGAAAGTTAATTTTCTTCCAGTAGCAACTCGATTTACAAAAGTGGAGTAAATCTTTTCAACACCTTCTTGAGCAAAACCGCGATAGTTTTCATCTAAAGGCATAAACGGACTGTAACCTGCGGCATTAGTATGTGTTTTTACTTGTTCGATGTCTAAACCAATTTTATCTGCTGCTATAGTAAAGTTTGGTAAAACTCCAAAAACTCCAATCGAACCAGTAATTGTATTAGCTTCAGCAAAAATCTTGTTTGCATTACAAGCAATATAGTAACCACCAGAAGCGGCATAATTTCCCATAGAAACTACGACAGGTTTTACTTTTTTAGTCAATTCAATTTCTCTCCAAATTAATTCAGATGTTAAAGCGCTTCCACCAGGAGAATCGATTCTTAAAACTACCGATTTTACATTTTTATCAGCACGAGCTTCTTGCAAAGAACGACGCATCGCACCTTCACCAATAAGGTTTACATCACCTTCACCGCTACCAATTTCGCCTTGAGCATAAATAATAGCAATTTTATCTTTAGTTGAATAATCTTTTGATGTAGAAGCAACTTTTTCAGCATAATCGTCAATTGAAACTCTATCGTAATCATCGTCTGAATCAACTTTTAAAGCTTTTTTGATGTCGTTATGATAAATATCTTCGTAAGCAATAACGTCGATTAATTTTTCAGCTTTTGCCATTTGTGGTGTTCTTGCTAAAAGTCCGTCAGCAACTTGATTTAATCTTGCAACAGAGATTTTTCTGCTAGCTGCAACATCAGTGACAACTGAATTCCATACCGAAGTCAAAAGTTGCGTAGTTTGCTCTCTGTTAGCATCACTCATTTTATTTTCTAAAAAGGGTTCTACTGCACTTTTGTATTTTCCGTGGCGAATAACTTCCATTTTTACACCCGATTTTTCTTGTAAATCTTTAAAGAACATCAATTCGGCAGATAAACCTTTAAACTCTAATTCTCCAATAGGATTCAAATAAATGGTATTGGCAACCGAATTCAAATAGTAATCTTTTTGCGAATAAACATCGGCGTAAGAATAGATAAATTTACCCGATTTTTTGAAATCTTCTAAAGCATCACGCAACGCTTTGGTTTGTGCAATTCCTAAATTTGAAAAATTGTTTAAAATCGAAATTCCTTTAATATCCGAATCAGTTTTGGCGTATTCGATAGCGTTGATTATATCGAATAATCCATCATGTTTGTCCTTGTCGTTCAAAAAAGGCATGTCGTCATAATTGGTTTTTCCAGCATAATCGTGGTTGATTTTAGATAAATCTAATTCGATTACAGAATTGCTTTTAACCGAAACTGTTTCAGAATCTCCGCTACCAGCAATGGCTCCAATCAAGATAATTCCGAAGAAAAAAATCATGCAAAAAATAAATAGTCCAACAATAGTGGCTAATACATTTCCTAAAAATCTCATAGTAGTTAATTTTACTAATTAGTAGTTAAAAAAGATAATTTGTTACAAACCATTTGATTAAATGTAAAATAAAAATAGTTATCAACACAAGGCACAAATATACTTCAATTCTAAAATTCTTTTAGTTATTTTGCCAAATATGAATCAGCAACATCAAGTTATACTTTCGCTAGGTAGTAATCAAGGTAATCGCCTTGAAAACATTGAGCATTGTATTGATTTATTACATCGAGAAGTTGGAACTGTGGTTAAGGTTTCTTCTTTATTTGAATCAGATTCTTGGGGTTTTTCTAGTGATTCGTTTTATAATTGTGCGGTTTTAATTCATACGCACAAAAATCCACAAAAGCTTTTAAAAAATATTTTGAAAGTTGAAAAAAAGTTGGGTAGAGTTCGAACAGAAAGTTCCGATTATCAACCAAGAGTTATTGATGTTGATATGATTTCTTTTGATGATGAAATTATTGAATCTGAATCATTACAAATTCCACACAAACATCTTCAAGACCGACTTTTTGTTTTATTGCCAATGATGGAAGTGGTTTCCGATTGGACACATCCGATTTCTCAAAAATCAATTTCAGATATTTTAAAAGAATGTAAGGATGAAGGAAATTGTGTAAAGATTTCAAAATTGAATGCACCATTGCAAAAAATCAATTTCGACGATTTCAATTACATTGCTATTGAAGGAAATATTGGCGCAGGAAAAACAACTTTGGTTTCTAAATTGGCAGAAGATTTTAATGCTAAAACGGTTCTAGAACGATTTGCAGACAATCCGTTTTTGCCTAAATTTTATAAAGATCAAAACCGATATGCTTTTCCGCTAGAGATGTCTTTTTTAGCCGATAGATACCAACAAATATCAGATGATTTAGCGCAATTTGATTTGTTTAAAGATTTTATAATCGCCGATTATCATATTTTTAAATCTTTAATTTTTGCAAAAGTAACGTTAGCTGAAGATGAATATCGTTTGTATAAAACCCTTTTCGATATCATTTATAGAGAAATGCCAAAACCAGATTTGTATGTTTATTTATACCAAAATACAGAACGATTATTGGCAAATATAAAGCGAAGAGGAAGAAGTTACGAGCAAGAAATTCCGGCAGAATATTTAGAAAAAATCAATAATGGTTATCTCGATTATATCAAAACTCAGAAAGATTTAAACGTACTTATAGTAGATGTTTCTGAAAGAGATTTTGTAAAAAATCAAGAAGATTATATTTTTATCCTTGAAGAAATTAAGAAAAAACTTAATTAGCGCTTTAAGGAAAAATGACCTTTTATTTCTGGAGTGTTTTCATCCTTTTTAAACGTAAACCAATAATCATCAGATAGTAAAAGTTGGTTGTTTAAAGTGCCATCCCAATAATTATCTACAGCATTCAATTGTTTTATTAATTTTCCAAAACGATTAAAAATAGTGACTTTTGCTTTTGGATAATAGATTAAACCCTTGATTGTCCAATTGTCATTAAATCCATCTCCTTTTGGAGTAAAAAAACTAGGGATTGTAATTACTGCAAATTCTTTGAAATCAAAACCACAATTGTTTTTCCCTCGAACCATAGCAGTATAAAATCCGCCTTCAGAAACAGTAAATACATTAGATGTTTGAAAACTCACACCGTCAATAGAGTATTCATAATCTCCAGACGTTGAAACGATAATTGTTGCAGTTGTGCCATTAATCAATACGTCATCAATAACAGGAAGGTCATTTTGTGTTATAGTAAATGTTTTAGTATTAGAACAACCTTGTGGTGTTAAATCTGTAATTAAAACAGAATAAATGCCAGGAGAAGTAATCGTAATTGTATTGGTAGTTTCAGATGTTGACCACAAATAAGAAACATTGTTAATTCCTGCGTTTAAAGTAAGTGTTTCGTTTTCACAAAGTGTAAGATTTTCATCAACAACTATAGGTTTTGTAATTACTTGAACATTTATAGCAATTCTTCCAATTGAAAGACATCCATTATTATTTCCTTCAATATAATAAGTAGTATTTTGTGATAATGCTGGAGTTGTAAAACTGGTTCCTGTAACTAAAGGAGTTGTGCTAGTTAAAGACGAATACCAATTTATTACTCCTGCTGAAGTAGAAGCATTAAGTGTCGTTGCTGTGTTTTCGCAAATACTTACATTAGTATTAGTAGTTAAAATAGGTGTTGTATTAACAGAAGCAGTTACGGCAGTTCTAACATTTGAAGTACATCCAACAGGAGAGGCATCTGCAAAATATGTTGTGGTTGAATTTAAAAAAGGAGTAGTGAAAGTTGTTCCTGTTGCAATTGGCGTTCCTCCTGTAGCAGAAGTATACCAATTAATTACTGGAACATTTGCAGTTGCTCCAAGAGTTACCACTCCAGGATTGCAAATTTCTGCGGCTGTTGTTGAGGTAATGCTTGGGATAGTTATTGTTGTGCTTGTAGAAATTTGAATTATTGGATCACCAGGCATTCCTCCATATTCTACTATATATCCTTTTGGTTGATAAAATCCGCTAGTTGCTCCTGTGTTTGATATGTCGTTCCATGACCCCGGAATTCCTACACCTGGAGCAGTGATATGAGTATAATCTTCATCGCCAGCGCTATTTGGTTCACCTGTATTCCAAAGTGTATAGGTAAAAAGAGTTCCTGTTTCTGGTCCGGTCATCCATCTCCAAACACCTTCTTGTTGTTCATCGCTTCCTCCAATCCAACCAGCGCCTTCCGATTGTTCTTCAGCAATTTGTGCTTCGTCCGCTGCGGTTATTGTAGCTAAATAGCCTTGAATTCCGTAATAAAAGTTGGTAGCTGCCGCAATTTTAGCATCAGACCAAGTTATTCCAATATTGGGAATATATTGATAATAATGTCCGTTAGAAGGCAGATAATTCGCTTGTCCAATTGATATAGAAAAAGTTCTAACGCCACTTGGATTAGTAACGTTGCTGAAATATTCAACATCTTCAATTGCAGCTTCCAGTTCAGTATATGTGGGTTGACCAAAAAGACCAATCAAAGTTAATTTTCCTGTGTTACTATCCCAACTACTATTAATCGTTGGATGAGAACCAGTAAGAGTCAATACATCTTGTCCAGAAACATATCCAGAAGAAATTTGAATGTAAATAGCTGTTACACCAGGGTCATCTGGATCAACAATAGTCATATTTGTAACTATCTTCATTGAAGTTCCAGGACAGTATATTTGGTTTCCGGCTGCAGTTAAAATTGGTGCTACATTAGATGTTTGAGCTTTGGTAGAAGGCCCAATTAGGAATAAAAATAAAACAAATATTTTAATTATGTTTTTTATTTTCACAAGATTAAAGAGTGTTTATTTTTTGAAATAAATCCCAAACTACTATTCCTGTACTTACCGATATATTTAATGAATGTTTACTTCCTAATTGTGGGATTTCTATAACGCCATCACTTAAATCAATAGCTTCTTGTGAAACTCCAAAAACTTCATTTCCGAATACTAATGCGTATTTTTTTTCTTTTTCAGGTTTAAAATCATCTAAGAATATAGCATTTTCAACTTGTTCAATAGCATAAACAGAAACGCCTTCTTTTTTAAGTTTTTCAATAACTTCAATAACACTTTTATTGTGTTCCCAGGCGACGGTTTCAGTTGCTCCAAGTGCGGTTTTATGAATTTCTTTGTTTGGAGGTGTTGCAGTTATTCCGCAGAGATAAATTTTTTCAATTAGAAATGCATCAGAAGTTCTAAATACCGAGCCAATATTGTGAAGACTTCTAATATCGTCTAAGACAATGATTATTGGTGTTTTTTCAGCTTGTTTAAAATCTTCAACCGATTTTCTTTCAAGTTCGCTGTTTTCTAATTTTCGCATTTCTAATTTTTTTGGTAAAGGTATTCAAAAAAAAAGCTTCCGAAAATCGGAAGCTCTTTTTTTATGAGGAAAAAATATTAGCTTTTAGTCTCTGTTGCAGGAGCAGCAGGAGCATCTGGAAGAACATTACCTTTAATAGTAATAATTTTTGTAGACTTTCCTGTTGGAACTGGAGCAGCACCTGGAGTTGTTGAAGGAGTAGTTACTGGAGTAACATTTGAACCTACAGCATTAGAAGTTACAGTTACTGTTTTAGTAAATGGACCAACTCTGCTAGTATCGTATTTAACTCCAATTTTACCTGTTTCTCCTGGTTGAATTGGTTTTTCTGGTTTAGATGGTACCGTACAACCACAAGATCCTTGAGTATTTTCAATAACTAAAGGCTTGTTTCCATTATTTGTGAAAACAAATTCTCTTTGTCCGTCAGCATTGTGTGGAATACTTCCGTAATCAATAGTTTCATTTTCAAAAACCATTCCTGCACCATCAACTTTAGGAGTTTCAACTTTAGTTGATACCGCTTTCTTAGCTTTTTTTGCTTTAGATTTTGTTTGAGCATTTGCAGAAGTTAAACTGAAAACTGCTAAAACTGCTACTAGTAATATTTTTTTCATTTTTTATAAAATTAATAATTTAACAAGACAAATTTATATAAAAAAAAGTTCAAGAGTCACAATGAAACTTAAATTTTTATTAAATGAATTGTTAATGATAAAATTTAATATTAAATAATTAAATTCGTAAGCTAAAATTAAAATAATAAAACCATTGTCATCTAAAGATAAAAGCCCGAAAGAAACGCCATTAATGAAGCAATACAATGAGATTAAAAGGAAGTATCCTGATGCTTGTTTATTGTTTAGAGTAGGAGATTTTTATGAAACTTTTGGGGAGGATGCTATTCGTGCTTCAAAAATTCTTGGTATTACATTGACAAAGCGAGGAGCTGGCTCAGAAACAGAAACGGCTTTGGCAGGTTTTCCTCACCATTCTATAAATACCTATTTGCCGAAACTTGTAAAAGCAGGACTTCGAGTAGCCATTTGTGATCAACTTGAAGATCCAAAAATGACTAAAACTATTGTAAAACGTGGTGTTACCGAATTAGTTACTCCAGGAGTTGCAATGAATGATGAGGTTTTACAATCTAAATCCAATAATTTCCTAGCTTCCATTTATTTTGGAAAAAAACAATTGGGAGTTTCCTTTTTAGATGTTTCAACAGGAGAATTTTTGACGGCTCAAGGGAATGAAGAATATATTGATAAGTTACTTCAGAATTTTAATCCAAGTGAAATTCTAATTCAGAAGAACAATCGAAATCAATTTAAAGAAAGTTTTGGAGAAGATTTTAATACTTTTTATCTTGAAGATTGGGTTTATCAGGAAGATTATGCTTTTGAAACATTGACCAATCATTTTCAAACCAATTCATTAAAAGGTTTTGGAATTGAAGAATTACAAGATGGAATTATAGCTTCAGGAGCGATTTTATATTATTTGTCAGAAACTCAGCATAATCGTGTTCAGCATATTACAAGTATTCAAAGAATTGCGGAAGATGCTTATGTTTGGATGGATAGATTTACAATCAGAAATTTAGAATTATATCATAGTTATAATCCTAATGCTGTTACGCTTTTAGATGTAATTGATAAAACGCTTTCGCCAATGGGTGGACGTTTGTTGAAACGATGGTTGGCGTTGCCTTTGAAAGATGCTAGCAAAATTAGAAGTCGTCATGAAGTGGTTACTTATTTGAAAGAAAATCAAGAAATACTTCAAAAAATACAATATCAAATAAAGCAGATTTCCGATTTAGAACGATTGATTTCTAAAATTGCAACAGGAAAAGTCTCTCCAAGAGAAGTTATTTATTTGAAAGAATCTTTGGATGCAATAATTCCAATAAAAACATTGGCTTTAGAAAGTAAGCAAGATGCAGTAAGAATAATTGGTGATAGTTTTCATAGTTGTGATTTACTTCGTGAAAAGATAAAATCTACATTAAATCAAGATGCGCCAGTTGCTATTTCAAAAGGAAACGCTATTGCTGTTGGAGTTCATGCCGAATTAGATGAATTAAGAAATATTGCCTTTTCTGGTAAAGAGTTTTTAGAAGGAATTGAAAAAAGAGAATCGGAAGCTACAGGAATTTCTTCTTTGAAAATATCATTCAACAATGTTTTTGGATATTATATAGAAGTTAGAAATACACATAAAGACAAAGTTCCGACAGAATGGATTAGAAAGCAAACGTTGGTAAACGCTGAACGATACATTACAGAAGAATTAAAAGAATATGAAACCAAAATTCTTGGTGCAGAAGAAAAAATACATCAAATTGAAAGTCAACTTTTCGAACAATTGGTCAATTGGATTGCAACTTACATAAAACCAGTTCAGTTAAATGCTAATTTGGTTGCTCAGTTAGATTGTTTGACATCTTTCACGCAATTAGCAATTGAGAACAATTATGTTTGTCCAATTATAGACGAAACTTTTGAATTAGAAATTACCAACGGTCGTCATCCTGTTATTGAAAAGCAATTACCAGTTGGAGTTCCTTACATTGCTAATGATGTTTATTTAGATAGAGAAACACAGCAATTAATTATGATAACCGGACCAAATATGTCGGGTAAATCAGCTATTTTGCGTCAAACAGCTTTGATTGTATTACTTGCTCAAATGGGTTGTTTTGTTCCGGCAGAAGCGGTTAGAATGGGAGTTGTCGATAAAATATTCACTAGAGTAGGAGCGAGTGATAATATTTCGATGGGTGAATCTACATTTATGGTAGAGATGAATGAAACAGCTTCTATTTTGAATAACATTTCTGATAGAAGTTTGGTGCTTTTAGATGAAATTGGTCGAGGAACAAGTACGTATGATGGAATTTCTATAGCATGGGCAATTGCAGAGTTTTTGCATGAAAATCCTGCACGACCAAAAACACTTTTTGCAACACATTATCACGAATTAAATGAAATGAGTGAAATGCTTCCGAGAATTCAAAATTACAATGTTTCGGTAAAAGAGTTAAAAGATAATGTTCTTTTCATTAGAAAATTAGTAAAAGGAGGCAGTGCACATAGTTTTGGAATTCATGTAGCTAAAATGGCTGGAATGCCACAAACAGTAATTCAAAAAGCTCAAAAACTGCTTAAGAAGCTCGAAAAAGATCATTCAGGTGATGCGTTGCATGGAATAAAATCAGCTAAGGATGAGATGCAGTTGAGTATCTTTAATTTAGACGATCCATTATTGGAGGAAATTAAAGAAGAAATCCTTGGATTAGATATAAATACCTTAACTCCTGTAGAGGCATTAATGAAACTTAATGAAATAAAACGAATGTTGCTAAAAAAGTAACAAATAGGTTTTCAGTAGGTTATGTTTTTGTGAAGTTTTTTTTATAAAAAACGTTTGTATAATTGAATTTTAATATTACATTTGCATCCGCAATACGGAACAAGTGTTGTCGTTCATACAAAATCTGATAATGCGAAAATAGCTCAGTTGGTAGAGCGCGACCTTGCCAAGGTCGAGGTCGCGGGTTCGAGCCCCGTTTTTCGCTCAACCACCTATACGCTCGGATGGTGAAATTGGTAGACACGCTGGACTTAAAATCCAGTGAACAGTAATGTTCGTGCGGGTTCAAGTCCCGCTCTGAGTACTAAAGCTTCAAACATAATGTTTGGAGCTTTTTTGTTTTAATTTGATTCTGTTTTTAATTGATATGGGTACTTTTGTTATTAGTAAAAGATTGAATGGGTATTATAAATATGAATTTACTTCTAGAAAAGGTAAAGCAATTTTGCTAAGCAATGATTTTGAATTACGTTTTGAATGTGAAGAGAACATCGAATTGCTAAAAAAATCAGTGGCTAACTTGTTTTTTATGAAGTTCAAATCAAAAAATGGCAAGCTGTATTTTAAAATTATTTTAAATGAAAAAGAAATTGCTGTAAGTAGAAAATATACAACGCAATTATTGATGGAGAAAGGAATATCAGAAATAGAACGTTCTTTACATAACTCTGAAGTTCTAGACTTTTCAAATCAAAATGATGTTTTTCCTCCTGCTGAAGAAATATTCGGGTCAATATAAAAATATTAAGCAAAAAAAAGCTCTGCATTGCAGAGCTTATTTTTTGCTTAATTAGAAACTGGGTTCTAATTATTTTTTAGCTGGAGCTTCAGTAGCTGGAGCTTCAGTAGCTGGAGCAGCAGTTGTATCAGCTGGAGCAGCAGTTGTATCAGCTGGAGCAGCAGTTGTATCAGCAGGAGCTTCAACAGCAGTTGTATCAGCAGCAGGCTCAGCAGCGTTTTCTGATTGTTTACAAGATACTACAGTTAATGCAGCGATAACAGCTAAACTTAAAAATACTTTTTTCATCTTAATTTAATATAAAAGGTTAATTATTAATTCGGAGCAAAGATATAAATTTTTTTAATCGAAAAAACTTTTATTTAACTTTTTTTAAAAATTCTAACTTTGAATTCCGGTTTATTACTTTACAAATTTCATGCCAAACTATAAATTTAGCTAAAATTATTTTTTCTTTGCTGGTTGTATGATTTTCAATTCGTTAATGATGTTTTTCGCTCCAGCATACTTATCTATAATAAATAGAATGTATCGTGAATCAACCATTATGTTTCTACAAATGTCTGGAGAGTAATAAACATCACTCATTGTTCCTTCCCAAACTCTATCAAAATTCAAGCCAATTAAGTTTCCATTTTTATCTAATGCTGGACTTCCAGAATTCCCTCCAGTTGTATGATTAGTAGCAATGAAACAAACAGGCATTTTTCCTTTTACTCCATAAATACCATAATCTTTGGCATTGTACAAATCAATTAATTTCTGAGGAACATCAAACTCATAATCACCAGGAACATATTTTTCCATAACTCCATCTAATGTTGTAAATGGCTCATAATATACAGCATCATTCGGTTTGTATCCTTTAATTTTTCCGTAAGTTACACGTAAAGTACTATTAGCATCAGGGAAAATACGAGCCGATTTAGGACTTAACTCTAAAATGGCTTTCATGTAAGTTCTTTGCAATGCAATGTTTTTCAAATTCAACTCGTCATATTTTGGAGCTACATTTTTAGTAAAGGCATCCGCCATTGATTTTATTACTTGATATCCTTTATCAGCGTTAATCTTTTCAATAACTGTTTTAGAATCCCCTTCAAGTAATGATCTAAATTTTTCTAATGATGTTAATTTTGAATTTGCAAAAACATCAGTTGTCAATTGAGATGCATTAATGTTGTTCAAACTTTCAGGTAAAAACTGTTTTGGAGATTTAGTAGCATACAAATTGATTAGTTGCTCAAATACATTTTTATCAACTTCAGCATTATAATCTTTATAAAAATCTCCAATTCCATTCGATAATGTGTTTTTTCTATCTGTAAAAGATTGTTCTCCTTTAGTGTTTAAAATTTGTTCCAATTGGTATAATTTATATCCAACAGAAAGTAATTCAGTGTTTCTTAAAGCAACTTCAGAAAAATAATCTCGTGCTAAAGCATAGTCTTTAATTTCTGTATAATTTTTTTCAAATTCTGATAATAAATTTCCGTATTCAGCTTGTTTGCCTGCTTTTGCTACTTTTTGTTGAAAGTCTTTTTCAAATTTTTGTTTGGCAGCAACTGCATTGGCTTTTTTCAATCCTTTAGTTTCTCCCATCCATTTTTTCCAATAATTGGCAACAGAAGCATATTTGGCAGCATATTGAATTTTGATGGCTTGATCTTTTCTCATAAAACGATCTTGTACTTTCAAAGCCGCATCACGAATTTCAACTTTTGCAGGATTTAAGGTTTCAACAATTTGATTAACAGCAACCGATGGTAAATATTCTGTAGTTCTTCCTGGATAACCCATAACCATTGTAAAATCGTTTTCTTTTAAACCTGTAATAGAAATTGGAAAGAAATGTTTTGGTTTGTATGGAATATTATCAGCTGAATATGCTGCTGGACGATTGTTTTTATCGGCATAAATTCTGAACAAAGAAAAATCTCCAGTGTGTCTTGGCCAAACCCAATTGTCTGTATCAGAACCAAATTTACCAATAGAACTTGGTGGTGCACCAACCAAACGTACATCTTTATAGCTCTCTACAACAAATAATAGGTATTGATTTCCGTCATAAAATGTTTTTACACGATTTTCTTGCCAAGCTTCTTTAGGAGAATTTTTAACTAATTCCGAAATGTTTTGTTGAATTTTCTTTTGTTTTTCAGCTTCTGAAGTCAAACTTGCAATACCTTCTATTATTTTGGAAGTTACATCTTCAATTTTTACCACAAAAGTTACTTCCAAATCTTTGTTTGGCAATTCTTCTTCCATTTTGTAAGCCCAAAAACCATTGGTTAAATAGTCGTGTTCTACTGTTGAATGACTTTGGATATTATCAAAACCACAGTGGTGATTGGTTAAAATCAATCCTTTGTCTGAAATTACTTCGGCAGTACAACCGCCATCAAAATGAGGAACGGCATCTTTCAAACTCGATTTATTAATAGAATAAATTTGTTCGGCAGAAATTTTCATTCCTAAGGTTTTCATTTCGCCTTCGTTCATTCCTTTTAGCATCGATGGAATCCACATTCCGCCTTGTTGCGCTTGCGTTTGAATGACAAATAATAAGAGTAGTAATTTAATGAATCTCATAATTAGATTTTTAGATTATTGGATTTTTAGAAAGTTAGAATTTGAATTTTAATAGTTTCCGATTGTGAACTTCGAAATCGTTTGCAAGATACAATTTTTGTGCATTTTCATTATGGTTTTCAACTTCTAGATAAAGTAATTTAACATTTAATTGTTTAGCTTGTTCTTTTATGAATTGAATTGTTGTGTTACCGATTCCTTTTCCACGTGCAATTTCTTTAATGTATAATTCGTCTAGAAATGCAATCTTACCGCCATATTCAAAACTAAAAACAAAAGTAAGAATTACATAGCCAACCAATTCATCCTCCGAATAAATCAACCAAGCTTTTCCAAGATGTTCATTGGAAATAAATTCTTGGAATAATTTTTTAGAAACCTCAATATCTATCGGATAATTGTCTATTGCATAGAAATCTTGCATCATGGAAGTGATGGTTTCGATTTGTGAAAGTTCTAAAATATTATAATGAATCAATTATTTAATTTTTGATATTAATTCTTTAACTCTTTCAATTACAAATTCAGCTTTTTTATCAAAATACATCATTTTAAAATCATCAGAAAGTGTACTTCCGCCATTATCATTTTTTGCTTCTTCAAAAGCTTCTTCAAAATGTTTGTCCCTTTTCTTTAACCAATTTCTTTGTTCGTTTAGAAGTTTTCTTTTTTGCGAAGTATTTAACTGAAGTTTGAGTTTTTTATAAGATAAATTAAGTAATTCATCTGCTTCATTATAAAAAGTGATAGCACAAATTTTCATGTCAAGTCCAGAATCCAGACAATTTTGATACTTAAGTTCGCAAGCTTTTACTTCATCATATGTTTGAGCATTTAAACAAAATGAAAAAATTAAAAAGTAAAAAACTAAAGTCTTCTTCATATTATATGATTCAAAATAACATCCGTCGCACCTTTATTCATCTGAACAAAAGTCGAACAAATATGCCCTTTTTCATTACGTTCGTCTTCGTTGTTTATTAATAAGTTGAATGCGTCATTCAATTCATTTTGATTTGAAATTGATATACAACCTTCTTGATGCACTAATGCAGTTGCTTCAGCAAAATGGGAATAATTAGGACCAATTACAATCGGAACACCAAATGTTGCAGGTTCCAAAATATTATGAACGCCAGGATTTCCGAAACCACCACCAACATACGCAATGTCTGCATAGGAATATATTTTGGTCAGAATTCCAATCGTATCGATAATGAAAACCTGAATTCTCTTCAAATCCTGATTTTCTTTTTCCGAAAATAAAATGGTTGATTTTGTAATTTGTGATTTCAGATTTGCAATTTGTTCCGATTTGATATTGTGTGGTGCAATTATGAATTTTAAATTGCTTGGCGCATTATTAATGTAATTCACCAATAAATTTTCATCTTTTGGCCACGAACTTCCTATGACGATTGTGGTTTTGTTGTCTTTAAATTGTTCTATAAAATCCAAAGAATTATCTCTTTCTAAAATGGAAACAACGCGGTCAAAACGAGTATCTCCAGAAATTTTCACGTTATTAAAGCCAATGCTTTGCAATAGTTTTTTGGAACTTTCATTCTGAACAAAAAAGTAGTCGAATGTTTTTAATGCGTTTCTGTAAAATCCGCCGTACCATTTAAAAAAGGCTTGTTTTTCTCTGAAAATGCCTGAAATTAAATAGGTTTTAATTTGAAGTTTTTTTAATTCATTCAAATAATTTGGCCAATATTCGTATTTGATGAAGAAAACGAGTTCTGGATTTATGGTTTTTATGAATTTCTGTGCGTTCGATTTTGTATCCAATGGAAGATAAACTGTGACATCAGCAACAGTATTATTTTTTCTTACTTCATAACCTGATGGAGAGAAGAAAGTAACAACTATTTTATGGTTGGGAAATTGAACTTTTATTTTTTCTATAACTGGTAAACCTTGTTCGTATTCACCTAACGATGCTGCGTGAAACCAAATTGTTTTTTCGTTTGGTTTGATTTTGCTTTTTAGAATTGAAAAAACTTCTTTTCTTCCGTCAACGAAAAGTTTCATTTTCGGACTGAAAAGTGCCAATAGTTTTACAACTTGTGAAGCAAAAATTATAATTAAATTGTATAGAAAAAGCATTGTTTAATTTTAGTTGGGTAAAAATAAGATTTTTTGCCACAGATTGGACGGATTTTTTCAGATTTTACTATTGCGTTGTTTTGATAAACTGATTTCGCAAAAGACAATTACTATCTAGCCCTGATTGGAGAGGAAATCCTTTTTTCAATTGTTGCCTGAGGCACTCGAAGGCAACAATTGAAAAAAGATTGCAACGTAAAGCAGGAAAACGGTCCCGAAGTTTCGGGACAAAAAAAGCACGTACCATTCTCTCCAAATTATAAGAAATGTTATACTTTTGTATTTCAAATTTTTTAGGATGAAGAAATTACAAATGGTTGACTTGAAAGGTCAATACGAAAAAATAAAAGAGGAAGTGAATGCTTCAATTCAAGATGTTTTAGAAAATAATACTTACATAAACGGACCTTTGGTTCATCAATTTCAGAAAGATTTAGAAGATTATTTGGGTGTAAAACACGTTATTCCGTGTGCCAATGGAACCGATGCGTTGCAAATTGCCATGATGGGATTAGATTTAAAACCTGGTGATGAAGTTATTACTGCAGATTTTACATTTGCCGCAACTGTTGAAGTAATTGCTTTACTGCAATTAACTCCGGTTTTAGTTGATGTTGATATGAATAATATGAACATTTCTTTGGATGGAATTCGTAAAGCAATTACTCCAAGAACTAAGGCGATTGTTCCGGTTCATTTGTTTGGTCGTGCGGCTAATATGGATGCGATTATGGAAATTGCAAACGAACATAACCTTTATGTAATTGAAGATAATGCACAAGCCATTGGAGCAGATTATACTTCAAAAGATGGTTCTAAAGTGAAAGTAGGAACGATTGGTCATGTTGGAGCGACATCTTTTTTTCCATCTAAAAATTTAGGTTGTTATGGTGATGGTGGAGCTATTTTTACAAACGATGATGCGTTAGCTCACAAGTTACGCGGAATTGTAAATCACGGAATGTATGAAAGATACCATCATGATGTAGTAGGAGTGAACTCGCGTTTGGATAGTATTCAAGCTGGAGTTTTGAAAGCGAAGTTGCCACATTTAGATACTTATAACAAAGCACGTCAAGATGCAGCAAGAAAATATTCTGTTGCATTGAGTGTGAATAAAAATATTTGGGCACCGTTTATTTGCGAAACTTGCGATTGCCATGTTTTTCATCAATATGTTATCAGAATTATGAATGGAAAGCGCGATGGATTATTAGCTCATTTGCAAGAAAAAGGTATTCCATGTGCGATTTATTATCCAATTCCATTGCATAGTCAGAAAGCTTATGCTGATTCTAGATACAAAGAAGAAGATTTTCCGGTAACCAACCAATTATGTAAAGAAGTAATTGCTTTACCAATGCATACCGAATTGGATGATGAGCAAATTAAGTTTATAACAGATACGGTTTTAGAATATTTAAAATAAATAATGGTAGAATCATCTAAAGATAAAACTTATGGAAGGATAATAGTTTTTATCATTGTTAGTTCTCTAATTTATTTTAGTGTAAATCATACTATAAACAAGGATAAAGAAAAGCAAAGTATGATTGCTAATCAAAAGATTGATAGTCTAAATAGAGCTATGCCTTTTATATTAAAGGAGAATTTTTTAAGAGCTGATAGTGTAGTGATAGTAAATGAGAATAATAGGTCTCTAAGATATGTTTTTACAATATTAAACGTTGATGAAAATACTACTCAAATATATTTGGATGCTTTAAAGTATGATTTCCAAAAAAACAGTCAAAATTATTATGATAAAGATAAATCTATGATTCTTTTTAGGAAAAATAAATTTACAATACAGTACTATTACAAAGATAAAAATCAAAATTTCTTATTTGATTTCATTATAAAACCACTTAAAGATTAACATAAAAATATGAAAATAGTAGTAACAGGAGGTTTAGGTTTTATTGGTTCTCACACCGTTGTTGAATTGCAAAACGAAGGTTTTGAGGTTGTAGCCATTGATAATTTATCGAATTCATCGGAAAGTGTTTTGGATGGTATTGAAAGAATTACAGGTAAAAAACCAATTTTTGAAAAAATGGATTTGCGTGATAAAGCGTCGGTTCAAAATTTCTTTAAAAAACATAATGATGTTGCTGGAGTGATTCACTTTGCTGCATCAAAAGCTGTTGGAGAAAGTGTCGAAAATCCTTTGTTGTACTATGAAAACAATATCAACGCATTGGTTTATGTACTTCAGGAATTGAAAGAATTGTCCAACCCGAATTTTATCTTTAGTTCTTCTTGTACTGTTTATGGTCAAGCCGAAAAAATGCCAATTACTGAAGATGCTTCTGTACAACCTGCCGCTTCACCATATGGAAATACTAAACAAATAGGTGAAGAAATCATCACCGATGTTGCGAAAGTGACCAATATTAATTCCATTTTATTAAGATATTTTAATCCAATTGGATCGCATCCGAGTGCTGAAATTGGTGAATTACCTCTAGGAATTCCTCAAAATTTAGTTCCGTTTATTACACAAACTGCTATTGGAATGCGTGAGAAATTATCTGTTTACGGAGATGATTATCCAACACCTGATGGAACAGCAGTTCGTGATTACATTCATGTGGTAGATTTAGCTAAAGCGCATGTTGTAGCATTGAAACGACTTTTAAACAAACAAAATTTAGATAAAGTTGAAACTTTCAATCTTGGAACAGGAACAGGAAGTTCAGTTTTAGAAGTAATTACTGCTTTTGAAAAAGTTTCTGGGCAAAAACTGAATTACCAAATTGTAGGTAGAAGAGAAGGAGATATAACTTCAGCTTATGCAAACACTGATAAAGCTAATAATGTTTTAGGATGGAAAGCACAATCAACTTTAGAAGATAGTTTGGCTAGTGCTTGGAAATGGGAACAGAAGATAAGAAACTAAATATTATATAATTATACAAATAAAAAAATCCTCATAAATTTTATGAGGATTTCTTTTTTTACTTCTTAGCGGCTTCTTTAAGTTCTTTGCCAGCTTCATCAAGTTTTTCTGCACCTTCTTCAAGAGCTTCACCTGCCTTAGCTTGAGTAGTGTCAATTACTTCTTCTGTTTTTTGTGCAACAGTGTCAATTTTTTCACCAATTTCTGTACCCACAGTTGGCTCACCTTCTACTTTTTTGTCTCCGCAAGACACCATTGCAACAGCCATAAATGCTACTGCTAAAATTGTTTTTTTCATTTTTTTAAAGATTAAAATTAATAACAATTTCAGTAATACAAATTAGATGCCAAATAGTTTAAATAATGCTTAAAATTATTTTTTTGTTGCTTCTTGAACTTTTTTTGCTCCTTGTTCTACTTTTTCTGCACCTTTTGCAATTATTGCTTTAGCTTTTTCACCAACTTTAGAAGAGTCTAAAACTTTTTTAGCTTTTACTTTTGCAGAATCAGCGGCTTGTTTTAAATCAGCGCCAACGGCTTTTGAAGCTTCTTTTACTTTTTCTTTAGTTTCTTCCTTACATGAAATTAGTAATGTGGCTAATGCTAAGGATAAAATTATTTTTTTCATGATTTAATTATTAATATTATGATTTTTAAATATTTTTACAATGGTAACTTCTTTATTTCAATGGCGGTAAATGTCAAATTAAAATCGGATGTTTCCATCAAGAATTTTAAATAGGGTCTATTGGTACTTTTATAAAAATCAGCCATAAAAAAATCGTTATGATTACTGAAAAGATTTCCGTCTAAAAAAGGAGAGTCTTCACTGTAACAATAAGTAATTTTTACAGGAATTTGTTGTTTAAAAATTCCACTATATACAATACACTTGCATTTTAATTTTAAAATAGATTCACCTTCAATTTCTTTTTTATAAATTAACTGAATAGTATTTTGTTTTACATCTAAAGTGTCAACAGCAAGAGAATCATTATAACTAATAATTAATTGTCCGGTCAAGTTATTATAAGATTGTGTTTTGTTCCCTTTTTTCCCACTATTCAGATAAGTTCTAATGAAATTTCCATCACCAAGATAATTCATTTTTAAACCATCACCATATCTGTTTTTTTGATTTTCTAATTCAGAATTAAAATCAAATGCTGTTATTTCAGTTTTAAATTTTAGTTCAAGGTTATAACTTCCCTGAGAAAAAGAGAAGAAAGAAAATAAAAGCAAAAAATATTGATAAAGTTTCATTTGAAATTTTTAATAAAGCTAAGGATAAGATTATTTTTTCTTAACTAATTAATTTTTAATAATACATTTGGGTTAGGGCAATTATTTTTATAAAAACTTAAATTATTTTCAGAACAAACTCCGGGATAATCACCAATTTTTTCTTCTATATCAAGAATAATTTGAAAATGTAAATGTGGAGCATAATCCCCATTTATTGGTGGTAAACCTAGATTTGCAATTTTCTCTCCTTTTAACACTTCTTGTCCCTCTTTTTTGTCTAATAAACTGTCTTCACTAAGATGACCATACAA
Organism: Flavobacterium koreense; assembly: GCF_054776075.1. Lineage (NCBI taxonomy): Bacteria > Pseudomonadati > Bacteroidota > Flavobacteriia > Flavobacteriales > Flavobacteriaceae > Flavobacterium > Flavobacterium koreense. Next base: position 355,235 of record NZ_BAAHCF010000002.1, read on the forward strand.
GGTGTAAAATTTGAATTCGTTTTTTTTATGTTCCAAAATTATTGTTGGACCATAATCGCCTAAAGCGGTATTGTTTTGAAAACTATGAATTATACCATCTAACGCTGCATGAATAGTAGCTGATTTATTTATCCATAAATCTAAACCTATGTGAATGTTGCGTTCTTCGGTGTTTTCGTTATTAAAAACCGTACTTCTTTTATATAAGTTTCTGGTTTCTAAATAGCCACCATAAGCAATTTTTGCATTGTTTTTATCTAAGTGATTCTGAATAAAAACTTCATAATCGGCTGCAGTTTCAAGTTTATGATTATTCAATTCTGTGTTTGAAACAGATAAATCTAAAGCAACATAATCGCAATAATCAATACTAGGCTCGATGACTTTAGCTGATTCTAAATGAGATAAAAAGTCTACAAAATTTTGCATAAACTAGTTGTTAAGCCGAGATTGTCTCAACTTCTCTATCAATTTTATTTACCAATCCAACTAATACTTTTCCTGGACCAACTTCTGTAAAACTTGTTGCTCCGTCTTTTATCATTTGTTGAACAGATTGTGTCCATTTTACAGGAGCAGTTAATTGGATGATTAGGTTTTTCTTAATCTCGTTAGCATCTGAAACCGCACTAGCAGTCACATTTTGATAAACCGGACAAATTGGAGTTGAAAATGTAGTAGCTTCAATTGCAGCAGCTAATTCTTCTCTTGCTGGTTCCATCATAGGTGAGTGAAATGCTCCGCCAACAGGCAAAATTAAAGCACGTTTTGCACCAGCTTCTTTCATTTTTTCGCAAGCCAATTCTACAGCTTTGTATTCTCCAGAAATAACTAATTGTCCAGGACAGTTATAATTTGCAGCAACTACTACACCATCAATTGAAGCACAAATATCTTCTACGATTTTATCTTCTAAATTTAAAACGGCTGCCATAGTTGATGGAGTAATTTCACAAGCTTTTTGCATTGCGATTGCTCTTTGTGAAACCAATTTTAATCCGTCTTCAAAAGATAAAGCTCCATTGGCAACCAAAGCTGAAAATTCACCTAACGAATGACCTGCAACCATTTCTGGACAAAAATCTTCCAATGTTTTAGCTAAAATTACCGAATGTAAAAAAACCGCTGGTTGGGTAACTTTTGTTTCTTTTAATTCTTCTGCAGTTCCTTCGAACATAATATCAGTAATTCTAAAACCTAAGATATCATTTGCTTTTTCGAATAGCTCTTTTGCTAGTGGAGAGTTTTCATATAAGTCTTTGCCCATTCCTGTAAATTGTGCGCCTTGACCCGGAAATATGTATGCTTTCATAAATGTAGTTTAAAAGTTTAAAAAGTTTAAGAGTTTAAAAGGATTACCTAAAACTTTAGCAAAAATACTATTTTATTTAAATTGTGTAACTTTAATTTTATTATCACGTCTAATTAGGTACTAAATAATCATAAACTTATGAAAAAAATTAAAGCTATTTTACTACTTGTTATCGTTGCTTTTTTATTGTTTTATTTTAATCTGCCGGTACTAAATTATGGATTCATTGCATTGCCAATAATTCTTTTAATAGTAACTATCGTTGGAGTTTTTATCTTCACTCGATTCAAAGTGGTGAACGAAAAGAAAATACAAGTGATTGAAAAACCTAACAAGCTGTTTTTTATAATTATTGGATTACTACTATTTTACATGCTCATTGTTCCATTATTTACAAGTCTTCCAATGTTTAGAAGTCAATCTTTTAAAAATTTAATAGGTAATGTAGCCGATGGTAAATCTATTGCCAATCATATTGCTCCAATTTCAATTGATGAAATACGAGTGGTTGATGAAGAATTGGCTTATTTACTTGGTGAAAAAATTCTTGGTTCACAACCTGCTTTAGGAAGTCAAGTGGAGTTAGGACATTTTTGTATTCAAAAAGTAGGTGAAGATTTGTATTGGGTGGCTCCACTATTACATTCAGGGTTTTTTAAATGGTTCAACAATCAAGAAGGAACTGCAGGTTATGTAATGGTTTCGGCAACCAACGAACGTGATGTGAAATTAGTTCAAAATATTGGAGGAAAAGACATTAAAATAAAATACCAAACGGAAGCTTTTTTTGGAAGTCAAATTCAAAGACATTTATATTTTAACGGATTTGCAACCGTTGGTTTAACCGATTATACTTTTGAAATTGACGATTCAGGAAATCCGTTTTGGGTGGCAACTGTTTATGATAAAAAAATTGGTTTTGCAGGAAACGACGCAAGAGGAATTGTAGTGGTTGATGCCCAAACAGGAACAATGACCGAATTTAAAATTGCTGATGCTCCAAAATGGGTGGATAGAGTTCAACCTATAGATTTTGTTGAAGAACAACTAAACGATTGGGGTGAATATGTTCATGGTTATTGGAATTTTTCAAATGCTAATAAATTACAGATTACAGAAGGCTTAACTTTAGTTTATGGAAAAGACAATAAATCCTATTGGTATACGGGTTTAACTTCTGTAGGGAAAGACGAATCAGCAGTAGGTTTTGTTTTAGTTGACACAAGAACAAAAGAAACTACTTTTTATAAACAAAGTGGAGCAACAGAATTCGCAGCTCAAGGTTCAGCAGAAGGAAAAGTTCAAGAAAAAGGATACAAATCATCGTTGCCAATTCCTTACAATATCAATTCGATACCAACTTATGTTATGACTTTAAAAGATGATGGCGGATTGGTAAAAATGTATGCTATGGTTGCTATTAGTGATTACACAATTGTAGGTGTTGGGAATTCAATGAGAGAAGCTTTAACTTCTTTCAAAAGCGCTTATAATATGACCGGAAATAAATTGAATGCCTCCAGTTTGACTAATAAAAAACAACTGAATTCTGTTGTAACAAGAATAACTAATGATGTTAAAAACGGTAATAGTTTTTATTACTTTACAACAAAAGACTATCCGAACATTTTTGTAGGTTCTTCGCAAATATCCAATCAGTTACCAGTAACAATTGTTGGTGATAGTGTAAAAATTTCTTTTGATATTGACAGCGAAGAAGTCATTGATGTAGCAACATTTGAAAACACAACAATGAAGAAAAAAACAAAATAAAAGTAAAAAGAAACGCCTGATATTAGTCAGGCGTTTTTGTTATAATTCTACAGAACTTATAATTTCTAACAATTGATTCTTTAAATCTTCATTGGTGATTCCCTTTTCAGCATCAAAATTATCATTGAAACTTGGCAAAGAAAAACTTCCTTTTACAACAGCACCTTGAAAAGGAAAACGATTTTTTGCTATTTCTAAAACCGAACTTCCGCCTCGTGGTCCTGGTGAAGTTGCCAGTAAAAGCATTGGTTTTTCTTGAAACGTTTTGGCATTGATTCTCGAAGTCCAATCAAAAATGTTTTTAAAAGCTGCTGAATAAGCACCATTATGTTCGGCAAAAGAAATAACAATTACGTCTGCCGTTCCTAATTTAGCATAGAAATCTTGAGCTAATTGTGGAATTCCGTTATCTTTTTCTTTGTCTACCGAATAAATTGGCATTTCGAAGTCGTTTAAATCTAGAACTTCTACTGTAGCATTTTTAAATTGATTAGCAGCATAGGTTGCTAATTGTTTGTTTATTGAAGCCTTGCTAGATGAAGCTCCAAAAGCGATGATTTTTTTCATAGTTTATTTTTTTAACCAGTTACCTAATATTTTTCCTAAAAAAGGAAGTAAAACAAAAACCATTAAAGGAACTAAAATTCCAGTCATGATTAATGTTTTTAAAGGTAGCGGTAAATTTTTAATGTAATCTCCAATTAAAAGAGAAACTAGTGTAATTGTTGGATAAATTGCTATCCAAACCATTACAGCAAACTTCCATCTAGGTGGTTGTTTCATTGTTTATAAAATAGGTTAGTGCACCAGAAGGGCATTTTTTTATAGTTTCAATAATTTTTTCAGTAGTCGAATTTTCTGCAATAATCCAAGGTTTTTCTTTGGGTTTGAAAACATCTGGATTGTTTTTTACACATTCAGCCGCGTGTTTGCATAAACTATTTTTCCATACAATGGTAACTTCGCCATTAGTATATTCTTTTGTTAAGTCGTTTGAATTCATAATTGATTTTTTAAATTATAAAACGTCTCTAAATTCAGGGGTTTTGTCAAATACACTTTTAGCAAATGGACAAAGCGGAATAATTTTGATTCCTTTTTCACGAGCATATTCTACTGCTTTTACAACCATTTTTTTACCAAAGCCTTTGCCTTCATTTCCGGGATTAACTTCGGTGTGGTCGATGATAATTTTGTCATCGCCTGCAAAAACAAAAGTCATCATGGCTTCATGTTTCCCATCAACATCAATATAAAAAACACCGTTTTTGTCATTGATTTTTAATTGTACTTCGTTCATAATTTTTATGTTTTAAAAACTTCAACATTCGTTACTCAAAATTGAATATTCAACATTTTTAACTTGGAATATTCAATAACGAATTTTGAATGTTGAAATCTGCTATTTATTGTTCCATCGGAATTTCCATTACTAAAAACTTTGAATCTGTATTTGCTTTAATTTCAATTTCAGAAGTTTCCCAAATTCCAATTGCATCTCTTTTTTCTAATTTTTCGCCATTTACTTCAATTTCACCTTCAATGTTCATGATGTAAAATCCGTTTCCTTCTTTTTTAAGCGATAACTTTTTTGAAAAACCTTTGTCAAAATCACTCAAATAAAACCAAGCATCTTGATGAATCCAAACTCCAGCATCATCTGCATTTGGCGAAAGAATTTGTGCAAAATTATTTTTTTGCTCGGTTACATCTAAAGTAATTTGTTGATAACGTGGCTCAACGTTTCTAACTTTAGGAAACAACCAAATTTGAAATAATTTAGTATGTTGGTCAGCATTCGGATTGAATTCGCTGTGCTGAATTCCTGTTCCTGCACTCATAACTTGAACATCACCAGTTTTGATAGTTGCGGCATTTCCCATGCTATCTTTATGAGCTAAATCTCCTTCTAATGGAATAGTTATAATTTCCATATTGTCGTGTGGATGAGTTCCAAAACCCATTCCTGCAGCAACAGTGTCGTCGTTTAAAACACGTAACATTCCAAATTGAACTCTATCGGGATTGTACCAACTTGCAAAACTAAAACTATGGTAAGCATTCAACCAACCATGATTGGCGTGACCTCTTGAATCTGCTTTGTGTAAAACTATATTTTTCATTTGTCTTTTTTATTTGTTTTTTAATTGTCAAATGCAGCCGAAACAAAAGATGTAATTAAATTTAATGATTTTTGTTTCGGTGTCATAATTTATAAATGTATTAATTATTATGATACAAATTTACAGCGATAAGATTCGTGGAGCACTTAATGTAGATTAAGAAATTATTTTTTTAGTAATCGTGCTTTCATTTTACTAAAAAACTCAGGAGTAACACCAATGTAAGAAGCAATTTGCTTTTGAGGTATTTTTTGAATTAGTGTTGGATATTTAGAACAGAATTTTTCGAAGCGTTCTTCTGCAGATAAACTTAAATTATCCATTAAGCGTTCTTGGTGTGAAACCAATGAGTTTTCAGCTAGAATTCTGAAAAAACGTTCAAGTTTTGGAATTTCTTTATAAAGCTCTTGATGATTTTCTTTTGAAATTACTACTACTTCCGCATCTTCTAAAACTTCAATAAAAAGATTACCAGGTTTTCCTGAAATATAACTGTACATATCGCCAATCCACCAACCTTCGCAAGCAAAATGCAAAACATGCTCGATAATATTTTCGTTAATGTTGAAACTTCTTAAAATACCCGAATTCACAAAGTAAGTACAATCAGCAATTTCGCCCGAATTCAATAAAATAGTTTTAGCTTTTAAGTGTTTGGTTTCGGTTTTAGATAAAAACAAAGCTTCTTCATTAGAAGTTAAAGAAACATGCTTAGCGATATTTTGTAGGATAGATTGCATCAGCTCAAAAATACAATTAAAATAGTTTTTCTAACAAATATTTTTCTAATCCGTTTAATCTGTGCAAATCTGTGGCAAAATAGTATATTTGATTGTTTAAAATTGAATTATGAAATCGCATCAACAAAAAGTTTGCTAAGCAAACACCTTTAAATAAAGCGATACCATATTTGACCTCTAAAAAATAAATTCTGCAAATATGAAAACCGAAAAAGAAAAAATGCTCGATGGAGAAATCTATTTTGCTAATGATAAAGTCTTAATGGCAGAGCGATTACGAGCCAAAAAGTTACTTCACAGATTAAATGTCGCCGAATACGTAATGAATGGAAATTCAAGAAATATTCTGCGTGAATTGATACCCAATGCTCATAAGAGATTATATATCGAGCCACCATTCCATTGTGATTATGGTTATAATATTCATTCAGGTGAAAATGTATATTTTAATGTGAATTGTGTCGTTTTAGATACTATGAAAATAGAAATCGGAAACAATGTTTTCTTTGGTCCAAATGTTCATATTTACACAGCAACGCATCCACTTGACGCTGTTCAAAGACGAACAGTTGAGTTTTCAAAACCTATTTCTATTGGTGACGATTGCTGGATAGGAGGAAACTCTGTAATTTGTCCAGGTGTTAAAATTGGAAACGGATGCACGATTGGAGCAGGTTCAGTTGTAACAAAAGATATTCCTGACAATTCACTCGCCGTTGGAAATCCTGCAAAAGTGATTCGGAAGTTAAACCAATAAAAAAACCTCAAAGTTTGAATTTTGAGGTCTTTTTTAATTAAATTTATTTTTTTAAGAAACTGCTTCTTTAATACGTTTCATAGCTTCAGCTAATAATGCTTCGCTAGTTGCATACGAAAAACGAATACAATTTGGATTTCCAAAAGCATCACCAGTTACAGTTGCAACATTAGCTTCTGATAATAAATACATAGAAAAATCGTCAGCATTATTGATTAATTTTCCACGTAAAGTTTTTCCAAAATAATAAGAAACATCAGGAAAAACGTAAAAAGCACCTTCAGGAACATTTAGTTTGAATCCAGGAATCTCTTTAACTAAACCAACTACTAAATCTCTACGGTTTTTGAAAGCAGAAACCATTTCGTTCAACACACTTGGATCAGCATCAACAGCGGTAATTGTAGCTCTTTGTGCGATAGAATTCGCTCCAGAAGTAACTTGTCCTTGCATTTTTGTACAAGCTTTTGCGATTATTTCAGAAGCACCAATGTATCCAATTCTCCAACCAGTCATTGCGAATGCTTTTGCAACACCGTTTACAGTAATCGTTCTGTCAAACATTCCATCAATAGTAGCAATACTACAAAATGTTCCAGAGAAATTGATATGTTCATAGATTTCATCTGAAACTACATAAATTTCGTTTGGTTGATTCAATATCACTTTTGATAAAGCCGTCAATTCCTCACGATTATATACAGAACCGCTTGGATTACAAGGTGAACTATACCAAATCATTTTAGTTTTTGGAGTAATAGCTTTTTCTAATTGTTCCGGTGTAATTTTGAAATCACTTTCAACCGAAGTTGGAACTTCAACTGGAATTCCACCAGCCATTTTTATAATTTCAAAGTAAGAAACCCAATATGGTGCAGGAAGAATAACTTCATCACCTTCATTAATCATACATTGAGCAATGTTGTATAAAGATTGTTTTGCTCCAGTAGAAACCACAATATTTGCAGGTTTGTAATCTAAATTATTATCACGTTTAAATTTTCTACAAATAGCTTCTTTCAATTCCATATAACCATCAACAGGAGAATAAGTTGAGTAGTTTTCGTCGATTGCTTTTTTAGCCGCTTCTTTTATGAAATCAGGTGTGTTAAAATCGGGTTCACCCAAACTTAAACTGATAATGTCTTTTCCTTGTGCTTTTAATTCTCTTGCCAATGCTGCCATAGCAAGAGTTTGTGATGTAGATAGTTGGTTAATTCTGTCTGATAATGGGTTGCTCATTGTTGTGTTGTTGATTATACTAATTATAAAAATTTAAACCATTAAGGAATTAAGATAATTAAGGCTTTGCTTAATGAAACTTAACATCTTAATGGTTTAAAAAAATCTTCATTTTAAATTTTTTACGATAATTGAGGTTGTCTTCCTAAATCTCTCAAATGAGTAAAGTGCGAATAAATTGCAGCTCTAGTTGTTTTGAATTCATAATAAGGAAGATTACATTCTTTTGCAGTTTCTCTTACAAACTCAGCTATTTTATTGTAATGAATATGGCTGATATTTGGAAAAATATGATGCTCAATTTGATGATTTAATCCACCAGTGTAATAGTTTACTAACCAATTTTTAGGTGCAAAATTAGCAGTAGTATATAATTGGTGAATTGCCCAAGTGTTTTCTATTTCGCCTTCTTCGTTTGGAATTGGATTATCCGTTTCATGAACTACGTGAGCCAATTGGAATACAACACTCAAGATTACTCCAGCCGTGTAGTGCATAATAAAAAATCCGATTAATACTTGCCACCAACTAACGTGCCCAACAAGAATTGGAATTACAATCCACATTGAAAAATATATCACTTTCGTAATCACTAATGTTGTCCAACGAATTACAGGTTTTTTAAATTCTCCGTAAGATAAATTTCTCTTTAAATAACGTCTCATTTGTTGAAAATCGGTTGTAATTGCCCAATTGAAAGTCAACAATCCGTAAAGAATGAAGGAGTAATAGTGTTGGAATTTGTGATGACTATACCATTTTGCCTCTTTGGTAAAACGTAAAATTCTTCCAGCTTCTAAGTCTTCATCATGACCAAGAATATTAGTGTAAGTATGATGTAAAACATTATGTTGAACCTGCCAATTGTAAACGTTACCAGCAAGAATATAAATGCTTCCTCCCATGAATTTATTTACCCAACCTTTGTTAGAATAGGCACCGTGATTTCCATCGTGCATTACATTCATTCCAACACCAGCCATTCCAACTCCGATTACTACGTTAAGTAAAAGATAAGCCCAAAAAGGCATTTCCATTGCTAGCAAAAAGAAATATGGTGTCAAGAAAATGGTAAACATTACAACTGTCTTTAGATGTAATTTCCAGTTTCCAGTTTTATCAATGTTGTTTTCTTTAAAATAATCGTTTACTCTTTTATTTAAAGTTCTAAAAAATTTAAGATTGTCGTTTTTTGAAAAGACAGGTGTTGTGGTATTCATAAATTTGGAATTCTAATAATTTGTTCAAAGGTAAATATTATATTTTTTTTAGAAGTAAAAACAAATCATAATTATTAACCAAAAAGACTATTTTTGTTGAAAATTCAATTTATGGAAGAAATTCTGAAGCAATTTCCAAATCTTACTGATAATCAGATACAACAATTTGAAATGTTGCAAAATTTATATGAAGATTGGAACGCTAAAATCAACGTAATTTCGAGAAAAGACATTGACGAATTGTATACACGTCACGTTTTACATTCGTTAGGGATTGCTAAAATTTTAGAATTCAAATCGGGTTCTAAAATTATGGATGTTGGAACTGGTGGAGGTTTTCCTGCAATTCCCTTAGCAATATTATTTCCAGAAGCAAATTTTTATGCCATTGATATTATTGCCAAAAAAATAAAAGTAGTTAATGAAGTAATTAAAGCTTTAGGATTAAAAAATATTAAAGCCGAACAAAAAAGAGCCGAAATAGTTGAACACGACTTCGATTTTATTGTAAGTCGCGCCGTAACCAATATGCCTGATTTTGTTAGTTGGGTGAAAGGAAAAATGAAAACCAAATCGAAACACGAATTAGAAAACGGAATTTTATATTTAAAAGGTGGTGATTTGTCTGAAGAGTTGAAAGATTTTCCAAAAGCAACCGAATACAATTTATCGGATTATTTTTCTGATGAATTTTTTGAAACCAAAAAAGTAGTTCATTTACCATTGAAATAAAAAAAGTCTCCAAATTTGGAGACTTTTTAGTTTTTAACCTTTTATTATTTTCTTAGTGACACTTCCTTGACTATTTTTTAAAGTTACTAAGTAAACACCATTTGATAGTGAAATTGGGATTTCAAGTAAACCATTAATAGTTTGATTTTTCATTTCAACAATAGTTTTTCCAAGTATGTCTTTTACAACTATTGATGCGTTTTCTATAGTATAGTTTGAGTTAATTTGTAAACTATTCTGAATCGGATTTTGAATCCAAAAACTATTTAAAGCAAAATTTTCATTATTTGTCAAAACTGGATTTAAAATTTCTGCTAAAGCAAATGCTGTGTTTTGAGCGTTTAAAGTAACGTGATTTTCATTTACTGTTGGAATTGAAGAGGCAGCAAATGGCGTAGTTGAACTACTATTTATTGGAGCATAAAGATTTGTTGAGTTTGAAACTGCCATGGAACTCCATGCTGGAATGAAACAAAAGTAGTCAACTAATAAATTATCAAAAAACTCTGTAAGTAAAGGATCTGTTCCAGCTCCAGCTTGAAAACCAGCCATATCAAATCTTCCTCCTGGTGCAGAGTCTAAACCATCTGTATAAGTTGGCGATTTTGAGTTAGCAGCACTTTCATAACCAGTTATCCAGAAAAATAAAAAATATTGTTGACCTCTAAATCGGCTAACTTCATTAGTTTGATTCGCAGCTGGTGTAAATCTCAAATTAATTATGGCTCTCTGTGTTGAAGTTACGTTAAACGTATGGTTCATCGCTTCAAAGTTAGGAGAATAATTCATAGTGCCATTTCCTGCGCCATTTGAAATAGAAACATTTCTTGTGTTAACAGGGAATCCCATAGTGTTGAGTTCAGTTTGAAATGCATTTCTAAAATTAGGTGCTCCAGTTGGAAGTAGAGAGTTTGAAGCTGTGTTAAATTCAAATACACTTCCCGATTGCAGGTGTCCTTCAAAATGATCAATCAACATTTGTTTAGCGGCTGGACTTTTAATTAAACCATCAACCACTGGCTGAACTGCTGTGCTTCCGAGTGGTCCATAAGCCATATAATTAAATAAATGTTGAAAACCAATTGGAACATTTGCGCCAAGATGTGGTGAATCAAAAGAAATGTACAATCTTGTTTGATGAGATAAATTATTCATTTCCATATAGCGAAGAGCATAACGCGATATTAATCCGCCCATACTTGGTCCGATAACTACATTTTGTTCGCTGCCTACTTTTTGTGCATTTATTTGGTTTATTAATTCAACCAAAATCATTGCATTTCGTTGAATGTAATCAACGCCACCATCAACTACAGTAGTTGTACCTGTTCTTGTATAAACTGGAAAGTTTAAAATAATTACATCAAATCCTTGTGCTCTTAAATCGGTAGCCAAATTTTGACCAGTTCCATAATTTAATGATTGATAAATTATTGTACTGTTTCTTGAGTCACCTGGGTCAAAACCATCTACTAAAAAAATTGGTTTGTCTAAAACTCCATTTGTGGTATCCATAAAAAGTTCATATTCACCTTGCCCAAAATAAGGAGCAGTTTCGTTATAACCTTGATAAGAAATGGTTGAGGTAATAGGTAAAACTACATTTGGCGCTTGGGCTTCATTATTTTTCCCTTGAATATTTTCAATTGATGTGATTTCAAATTCAAATGAATTTTGAACTTTGCTTCCATCAGTAAATTCAATTTTATAATTAACTATTTGTTTGCCAGTTTCTTTGAAATTTAGTTGAAAAGGTTTGTTAAAATTGATTTTTACCCAATTAGAATCTTCTAGTTTTAGTTCAATAGAAAGAATTTTTTTATTGGTAGAATTTAGAATAAAATCTTCTTTAAGTAGAAATGTGTTACTATTTGTTTTGCTTAATAAAGGCGATAGAAGACTAATAGTATGTTTTTCAAAAACATCAGTAGCATTTGGTTTAAAATTATATTGATTGTTTTGAAGAAAAACATCGCCCTTATCAATTGAAGTTCTTTTTAGAGTTTCATACTCAGTAATTAAAATAGCTAACGGAATTTGTTTAGTCGCTTTTCCTAAGTTGGCTTCATTTTTTAAAACTTCATATTTTGGTAAGCGTTGTAAGAAATCAGCTCTTTGAATTTCATGGTAAAACTGATTGAAAGTATTTGCATCAATGGGTTTAGAGCCAATTGTTGCTGCTTTTGACAAATCAAAAACTCTATCGTGTAGGATTTTAGTTTCGGTTTTTTCTTTCAATAAATCATAAGTCTTATCTTGGCTATAGCCAAATATTGAAAAAAGAAAAATAAATAATAAAGTAATTTTTGACTTCATAGTTTGTTAGTTTTGAATTTCGAAGATACAAAAAATTAGTAATCAGTCAAATAAAAAAAAAGCTCAAACATTTCTGATTGAGCTTTTAAAATTTTACTTCGTGCTTAAGACTATTCTCCTAAAAACGGATATCTGTAATCTTCTGGAGTTACAAATGTTTCTTTTATGGTTCTTGGAGAAACCCAACGCAATAAGTTTTGCATCGAACCTGCTTTATCGTTTGTTCCAGAAGCTCTTGCGCCACCAAAAGGTTGCATTCCAACAACAGCTCCAGTTGGCTTGTCGTTGATATAGAAATTTCCTGCAGCGTTTTCTAAAGCTTTTGTTGCTTCAATTGTTGCATATCGGTCTTGACTAAAAATTGCACCAGTTAATGCATATTCTGAAGTCTCGTCAACTAATTTTAAAGTTTCGTTCCATTTAGCATCTTCATATACATAAATAGTAATTACAGGACCAAAAAGTTCTGTTTCCATTGTAGTATATTTAGGATTTGTGGTAACGATAACTGTAGGTTCGATGAAATATCCTTTTGATTTATCATAATTTCCACCAAGAATAATTTCAGCATCTGCATCTTTTTTTGCTTGGTCGATATAACTTGCTAATTTATCAAATGAACCTTCGTGAATTACTGCTGTAATGAAATTTGAAAAATCTTCTGGGCTTCCCATTTTCATTGAATTTACATCAATAATTAATTGCTCTTTTATGGCTGGCCATAAACTTTGAGGAATGTAAGCTCTTGAAGCAGCCGAACATTTTTGACCTTGAAATTCAAAGGCACCACGAGTAATTCCGGTTACTACTTGTTTTACATTTGCTGATGGATGAGCTACGACAAAATCTTTTCCTCCAGTTTCTCCAACTATTCTAGGATACGTTTTGTATGAATGAATTTGTGTTCCAATTTTCTTCCAAATTTCTTTGAAAACGAAGGTTGAACCTGTATAGTGAACTCCAGCAAAATCTGGTGAAGCTAAAACAGTATCAGTAATCATTACTGGATCACCAAAAACTACGTTAATAACTCCATCTGGAACACCTGCTTCTCTGAAAACATCAATAATAATTTTAGCAGAAAAAACTTGGCTATCACTTGGTTTCCAAACAACTGTATTTCCCATTAAAGCGGCACTAGCAGGAAGATTTGCAGCAATAGCAGTAAAGTTAAAAGGAGTAATTGCATAAACAAAACCTTCTAACGGTCTATATTCTACTTTATTCCAAACATCTGAATTTGAAGTTGGTTGGTCTTGATAAATTTGCGTCATGAATTCTACGTTATAACGTAAAAAGTCAATCAATTCACACGATGCATCAATTTCTGCTTGAAAAATGGTTTTCGATTGAGCAATCATTGTTGCGGCATTGATTCTTGCACGATAAGGTCCAGCAATTAATTCAGCTGCTTTTAAAAAGATGGCTGCTCTGTGTTCCCATGGCATTTGCGACCATTTTTTTCTTGCTTCTAATGCTGAAGCTATGGCTTTTTCAACATGTGATTTTTCTGCCAAATGATAAGTACCAACGATATGTTTATGATCGTGTGGTGCAGACATTGTTCGAGTATTTCCAGTTTTAATTTGTTCTGAACCGATATACATTGGCACATCGATTGTTTCGTTCCACATTTTCTTATAGGCGGCTAAAACAGCTGCTTTTTCTGGAGAATTTGGAGCGTATGATTTTACAGGTTCATTAACCGCTTTTGGTACGTGAAAGAATCCTTTAGGCATATCTTATATTTTGAAAATTAGACAATTTGATAAATAGATAATTCAAATAATGCGAATTATTTAATTTGTAACAAAAGTACAAAGGAAAATTTAAATTTTTGATAACAAATGTTACGAAACTTTTCGAGAGAAATTTCGGATATATTTTTAAGAAATAAAAGCTTATTAATTTAGAGCGTAAGGTGCACTCAAACGAAATGTTGGCACGATTACTCTAAAATTTTTGGTTGTAGTAAAGTTAATCATGTTAAAAAAACCACGCATTGCTCCATGTGGAGAAGAAAGCAAACAACCCGAGCTATAAGTATGTGACTCACCAGGTTTTAGTACTGGTTTTTTTCCTATAACTCCTTCGCCATCAACCACTTCAACATCATTTAGTGAATCAAAAATTTCCCAATGACGAGAGGTCAATTGAACCGAATCCTTACTATGATTTTCGATAGTTATCTCATAAGAAAAGGCAAAATGAATCTTGTAGTTCTTGAAGTAGGTACCTTCAAAACTAGTTACGACCGATATTTTTATGCCTCTTGTAATTTGAGAAACCATAATAAAACTTTTTGTAAAGTTACAAAATTAATAAAATAACCAATGTGATTTTTATGTTAAAGATTTTTTAATTGATTATGTCTGTTGAAGTTGCAACTCCTTTTCCGATAACTCTATCATATCTTTGATTGTTTTCTCGATAATAGATTATAGCAAAATAATTGTTCTCAGTTTGATAAAAATTACCATCAATAGCGCTTGCTTCATCTACCTTACCACTTTTATCTGCTATAGTATAGTTGAAATTGGTAAAACCTTGTTTAATCATCAAGGCTTTTTCATAAATCCCTTTTTTAACATTATATTCCATTTTGTTTTCATCTGTAAGTGCGTAATTATTAAACATTCCAGTGATGAAAATATCTTTATTTTGATAAAATGATGGAGCAGATAATGAGAAGTATATCCATGCGTAATCAGCTTCGATCTCATCATTTTCTGCGCTTATATTTTTAATGCTAAAATTACCATTGATGTCTGGCCAATAGGTATAAGGGTTTTTAGCTCTTGCATTGCTAGTGTACAAAAAGCAATTATACAAACCACCTTCAGTATCAATTCTAGCAATACTATTGTTAGCTGCTCTTATGTTTTTATTTTCAAAAAATAGATATTCGTTGCCTGCCCAAAATTGAGTTTCGGAATCATATTTATAAATCAAATCATTACCAATGGTGTACATTGGTTTTATATCACTGATAGCGTTGTTGAATTTTCCGTTTTGCATTAAAAGTACTTTCACATTCTTAAGCGGACTTTGAAACGTAATAGTATTAGATTTTATTGCAAAATCAATGTTGTGTTTGTATTCAACGTCTTTAACATTTCTAGCTCTTTTAACTTGCATTGGTACAGAAACCAATGGTTCATAAATAATAAATTTTCTTGAGAAAACAACTTCCTGGTCTTCATTAAGAATACTAATTACATAATTTCCACTAACTTTTAATTGAGTCAATTTATTAGGAAATGGAATTCTGTAATGCGAATATATTTGGAGTGCATTTAGGGAATTGGTGTAATCCTGAATTCGTTGATTATCAAAACCTGTTAGATATTCATTGATGGATAATTGGGATTGTTTCCAGTCGTAGTCACAATGCATTATCTTATAGTAGTAATTGTCTTCAGTTCCATGTAAATCATCAAACTGCAATTGAAAAGAATCTCCTAATTGAAACAACGGAATTGCATTCTGTCCGTTTTGAACAAATGATATCGTTTTGATATGATATGGAGGATTAACTTCTTTCTCTTGTGAAAAGGAGATTGAAATTGCATATAAAAAAAGTACAATAGATAAATATTTTTTCAACATAATCATTTTATTATCAAACGTAAAGATACTAAATATTATTATCTACAATTATGCCAATAAATTATTTAAAACAAACTGGGATAATTTCGCCTTTTGCCAAACAATATTTTTCAACTAATTCTGGTGAAAGTTTTGAAGTGTAATCTTCTTCAGTTACCTTGAAACCGATGCTTCTTAATTTATCAAAATAATCTCTTCCATAAACACGAACGTGGTCGTATTGCCCGAAAATTTTGGCTCTTTCTTTTTGATCTACAATTGAATCATCAGAGAAAGTTGTTGCACGGGATAAATCTTGTGGGATTTGAAAGATTCCCATTCCGCCGGGTTTTAAAACTCTAAACAATTCTTGCATGGCTTTAGTGTCATCTGGAATGTGTTCTAAAACGTGGTTGCAAAGAATTAAATCGTATTGATTATCTTCAAACGGCAAATTGCAAATATCAGCTTTTACATCTGCCAACGGCGAAAGTAAATCGGTTGTAGTATAATCGATGTTAGTTTGCTTCTTGAAACGTTTGTAAAACTCTTGTTCAGGAGCAAAATGTAATACCTTTTTCTTTTCTTTTGAAGTAAAAAAATCAGTTTCGTTTTGTAAATACAACCACAATAAACGATGTCTTTCTAATGACAAGGTGCTCGGAGAAAGCACGTTATTTCTTTGATTTCCATATCCATAAGGTAAAAACATTCGAAAACTTTTTCCATCAATTGGATCTGTGAAACGACTTCCTTTTAATAAAAAAGCCAAAATTGGACGCACGACAATACTCAAACGAATCAATATCGGACGAGGAATGGTGTTTAATATGAACTTGAATATTTTTTTCATTTATTTTGGATGCAAATTTGTATAAACTTTATAATGTGTAATGATTTCTAAACTCCTTTTCTTCATCACTTACAATTCCTAAAGCATCATAAATGTATTTGAAAGTCGATAAAATTTCTGGTTTTCCGTCGATTAAGGCAACGTCGTGTTCAAAATGAGCACTTGGTTTTCCGTCGGCTGTTAAAATTGTCCAACCATCTTTTAGTTGTTTTATGTTTTTTGTACCCATGTTTATCATTGGTTCAATAGCAACAACCATGCCTTCCACAAACATTTTTCCTCTACCACGTTTTCCGTAATTTGGCATTTCTGGATCTTCGTGCATTTTTCTTCCTAATCCGTGACCTACAAGTTCGCGAACGACACCATATCCGTGACCTTCACAATATTTTTGAATTGCATTTCCAACATCTTCAACTCTATTTCCTGTACGAAATTCTCTTATTCCAACATAAAGACTTTCTTTGGTAACTTTTAATAGTTTTTTTACCTCTGGAGCCACCTCACCAATTTCAAAACTATAAGCGTGGTCGCCATAAAATTCATTCATCAAAACACCACAATCTACTGAAATTACATCGCCTTCTTCCAAAGGTTTTGCATTCGGAATTCCATGAACAACTTGAGCATTAGGACTCATACACAACGAATTTGGGAAACCATAAAGTCCAAGAAATCCTGGAACTCCGCCATTATCTCGAATGAATTCTTCAGCTAATTTATCTAATTGTAAAGTAGTTACACCTGGTTTAATCACTTTTGCAATTTCGCCCAATGTTTTAGAAACTAATAACGCACTTTCGCGCATTAATTCAATTTCTTCTCTTGTTTTTGGAATAATCATTTTTCTAAATTTCAGACCGCAAAAATAGTGAAAAGTGTTCAGTGTTCAGTATTCAGTTTGCAGAAATTTTTAAACTTAAATTATTGTATTTTAGCATTATCGTTTGAACTTTGAATTTTACGTTTGAAAAATTATTTAATCATGAGTTTTATCATATTTTTTAAAAAATTCCAATTTTAACTTTGTACAAAATTTATTAGGTATGAGTAAATATGTTACTGCAGCAGAAGCTGTAAAAATCGTAAAATCTGGAGATAGAGTCTATCTTCAAGCTGCCGCAGCAGCACCAACTATATTAGCCAACGCACTAACCGAAAGAGCATCTGAGTTAAGAAATGTCGAAATTTGTCATCTTCATGTAGAAGGAGAAGCGCGCTACGCAAACCCTGAATTAGCAGAAAGTTTTCATGTAAATTCGTTTTTTATTGGAGCCAATGTTCGTCACACTTTAAAAGCAGGAAATGGTTCTTATACACCAGTTTTTCTAAGTGAGCTACCTCATTTGTTTCGTAAAAATGTTTTACCATTAGATGTTGCGTTTATTCACGTTTCGCCACCAGACAGACATGGTTATTGTTCGCTAGGAGTTTCTGTAGAAGCCACAGTTGCAGCCATTGAAAACGCTAAAATTGTAATTGCACAAGTGAATCCGCAGATGCCAAGAACTTTTGGTGACGGAATTCTTCATGTGTCTGAAATTGATTATTTGGTTGAGGTTGATGTGCCAATTTATGGTCATGATCCAGTTCCATTTTCAATAGAAGAAGAAAAAATAGGTTCTTTGGTTGCTTCATTAATCGAAGATAAAAGTACACTTCAAATGGGAATTGGTTCTATTCCAAATGCTGCTTTAAGCAAACTTACAAACCACAAAGATTTAGGTTTACACACAGAAATGTTCTCCGATGGAGTTATTGATTTAATTGAAAATGACGTTATCAATTGTAACTACAAAGGAACTTTACGCGGAAGAGTTTTAGCTACATTTTTAATGGGTTCAAAACGTTTGTATGATTTTGTAAACGACAATCCATTTATTGAAATGAAAGAATCTTCAATGGTAAATGATACGGCTCGTATTAGAAAAAATCCAAAAATGGTTTCTATAAATTCAGCTATTGAAGTTGATGTAACTGGTCAAGTTTGTGCCGATTCTATTGGTGCAAAAATGTTTTCTGGTGTTGGAGGTCAAATGGATTTTATTCGTGGTGCCACTTTAAGTCAAGGTGGAAAGGCGATTATTGCATTGCCATCAATTACTAAAAGAGGAGAAAGTAGAATTGTTCCTTATTTAAAACAAGGAGCTGGAGTTGTGACTACTCGTTCTCACGTTCATTATATAATTACTGAAAACGGAATTGCAGATTTATATGGTAAAACGCTTCGTCAAAGAGTTGGCGAAATGGTTCGAATTGCACATCCAAATCATCAAGAAAGTATTGATAGACAGTATTATGAAATGCTAAATAATATGTAGTTTTCAATTGCCTCGAGTTTAAGCTCGAGGCAATTGAATTATTAATCTGGATTGGCCATTATTTTAAATAATTCGGCATTCGAAATTAAATAACGATTTTCCAAACTCAACTCTGATAATTGTGAGCTGACCAAGTTGTTTTCTCTTGAGTTGATTAAGAAAATCGAACTTTCTCCAAAAGAAAACAAACGTTCTTCTGAACTCAACATCGTGTTGTAATCTTTCACTAAATCTGAAATTAATTTTCGTTGTCTTTCTAGCGAATTGATTTCGGTTTGTTGTGCGTTGATTTTGTTTTTAAGTTGAACACGTTCTAAATCAAGTGAATATTGGGTGTCTTGAATTTTGAATTTTGCCAATTGCAATCCGCCACGTTCTTTTCTTAAAAAAATAGGGAAACTAAAATTTACGCCTACTTTATAGTTATTGAAGTTGGTGTTATTCCAAGCGCTTTGTTCAGATAAATAATGATACCCTAAATCAATTTTTGGCAACAAACTGTTGGCTTTTAGTTTGCGTTCTACTTCTAAAATATCCAATTTACTTTGAAGTGAATTAATTTTTGGATGGTTTTCTATCGAAATGTTTTCTACTAAAAGTTCGTTTGTTTTTAAAGTTTCTTTTATTGTGTTTTCAAGTTTTATCTCTGGAATAATAGTGTCTTGTAATTCCAAAGGAACATTGTTTTCAAGCCATAAAAAGTTAGATAATTCTAATTTAGATTTTATCAATTTCAATTGTGAATCTTCAAGACTAAGTTTTCTGTTTCTTACAATGATTCCAGCTTCAACACTATCTATTGCTGGTTTGTCACCATTTTTTATTAAACTTGCTACACCATTAAAACGTATTTCGGCATTTTTTAAATACTCGGTGTAAAGTTGTACTTCGCTGTAATTTCGTTTCCAATTGAAATAAGCGACAGATGCGTTGTATAAAACTTCAATAGCTTGTAATTTTCGTTCCGCTTGACTTAATTGGATTTGAATTTTAGCTTTTCGCAAATCGGCCATTCTTTGGTTTATCAATAATCCTTGACCAAGTGGTACCGTAATTCCAAGTGAAGTCAGTCCTTGATTAGGAAGTGTATTTTGCGGATTTAAATAAACGCCTTCGCTATTGTCAAAACCTGCTTTTACTTCGATACCATACCAAGTTGGGATTTTGAAACTACTGTTTAAAAGTGAATAATATTGGCTGTCTTTGAATTGTTTTTTGTCAAAATCGACTTCAATTTTTGGGTCAAATCCACCACGTGCCATCATTAAATTGGCTTGAGCACTATTGACTTCAAGATTGGCACTTTTTACCATTGGATGGTACTTTTTTACGTAACCCAAATACTCATTATAAGTGAGTTCTTGAAGATTTTTATTTTGAGCTGTAACCCAAGTAGTGAAAAATATAAATAATAGTGTTTTGAAATTCATTTTTAGTAACCTTTAGATTGTGTTTTAACCCTGATCTCGTCATTGTTGGAGCTCTTTTTATAATGTTGACTGAGGCTCTCGAAGTCAACATTATAAAAAAGCGACTGGCGAGAGCAGGAACATGGAAAGTAAAAATGCGCAAACCATTCGTTCCTAAAAAAAATTACTTTTTCTCTTTTGATGTTTCGCCTTTTGGTTTGTAATAATTAGGTGGAAAACCATTTAATGTTCGCCATAATTCAAACCAAATAGGTACATTATCTAACAAAGCCAATGTTTGTGCGCCTGAACCAATGCTGACTTGTTTTGGCCAAGCTTCTTCTTTTTCGTCTGGTGCAATTAAAACTCTGAATTTTCCGTTTGGAGAAATGAAATTTTCAATGGCAACAATTTTTCCACCAAAAGTTCCATAACTCATATTTGGCCAACCCGAGAACACAATTGTAGGCCAACCATCAAACCAAATTCTAACTTTTTCGCCTTTGTGAATTAAAGGTAAATCGGTTGGTGAAACATAAGTTTCTACTGCAATATCGTATTTTGCAGGCATGATGCTTACAATTTGAGTTCCTTCCTTAATAGTTTCCCCAATTCCCGATTGAATGGCACGGTTTACATAGCCATCTTGTGGGGCTTTTATGTAATACATTCCATTACGAATTTGATAATTTACCACTTGATTTTCAAGTTTATTTACTTGTGCTTCGGTATCATATTGGCTGCTTAAAGCCGTGAATTGGTCACTTCTTGCTTTAGAACTTTTTTCAGCATATTCTGCACTGATTCTATTTATTTCAACTTTGGCGTTTATTAATTCGTTTTTACTCGCTAGAAGTTTGTTTTCTTGAGTGATGATTTTAGCTTCTACTTCTTGTAATTTCAATCTTTTTTCTTCGACATCGGTTAATGGTTTTAGACCTTCTTTGTTCAATGTTACCGAACGATTGAATTGTGTGTTGGCGATTTTTATTTGTGTTTTTACAGCTTCCAAATCCATACTATCACTTTGAACTTTCAAAACTCCTTGACGGATTTTATTTTGGGCTTGTTGTAATTTTAAGATTCTTTCGTTTTCAATGGCATTGATTTGTGCTGAAAGCGAAGTTACTTTTCCGCCATAAGATTGTCCTGCCATTTTTTTAGCATCAACTTGACTTTTAGTATTTTCAACTAAATTGGGATCGAAATAATCTTCTTTAATTTCGGAAATGAAAAGAATAGTGTCGCCTTTTTTTACAAAATCTCCTTCTTGAACGTACCATTTTTCTATTCGTCCTGCAATTGCAGATTGGATAGTTTGTGGTCGTTGATTTGGTTTTAACGTTGTTACCGCTCCAGAACCTGAGATATTTTGTGTCCATGGAAGAAATAAAATTACAACTCCAAGTAAGGATACATATAGGATTATTTTGTTCAATATTTTGTAATGCGGTCTATTGGCAAGACTTTTTACAGTACTATACTGATCAATATTTTCGGTTATCGGATTTTTTTTAGAAATATTTAGCATGGCAATTATTGTTTTGTGTCAGCAATTATTTTTCCGTCTTTCATTTTTATTTTTCTATTGCATTTTTGTTTCCAATACTCATTTTTTGAAGAGACAATTACAGTCCATTTGTTTTTGGAATCTGTAATAAAATCGATGATTTCTTTGGTTGCTTCTTCGTCCATTTTGTCTAAAGGATCCTCGAAAAACAATATTTTTGGTTTATTTACAATACTTCTAGCTAATATAATTTTCTGTGCATTTGATGATGATAATTGACGTCCATCAGGGAAAATGTGTGTGTCTAATCCGTTTGGTAATGTTTTGATAAACGTTCCTAATTTTACGCTTTCAATTGCCCATTTTATGTCATCATGCGAAACTAATGGATTGTTGAACGTTATATTTTCTAAAATAGTTCCTTCAAATGGTGTTTCACCTTGAGTGATAGTTCCTATTTGAGAACGGTATTGTGCCAAATCTATTTTACGATAGGTATCGTCATTTATAAAAAAGGAGCCTGATGTTGGTTGCATTCCACCTGACAAAACTCGTATTAATGTTGTTTTTCCTGAACCATTACTACCTTCAAGGTATATTTTTTCTGATTGATCAATTTTTAAATTTATTTTGTCCAAAACATCATCCATAGAATCTGGAAATTTGAATCTAAGATTTTCTGCTTCTAAGGTAATATTAGTAAAACAATAATCTTGATTTTTTGTTTGCGGTTCTTCGATATTCAAATCTACGATTTGACCAATTTTTTCAACAGATGTCAATACATCATATAGACTTTCTAAACCAACAATTAATTTTTCAACAGAATTTAATACTAATAAAATTATAATTTCAGCAGCAACGAATTGTCCAATATTCATCTTTTGATTCAAAACTAAATATCCACCGATAAATAACAAACAAGCAGTAATAATTACTTTAAAAACAATTAGTTGTGAAAATTGTCTTTTGATTACTTTGAAATGTTTTTCTCGATAATTTAAATATTCATCTACTAAAATATTATTTTTATTTAAAGCAAAATCAAAGTTGTCTTGTTTTCTAAAGCTGAAATTATTTCTAGCAATTTCTTGAAGCCAACTTGCAACTTTATATTTGTATTTTGATTCTTTCATACTTGAAGAGAGTCCTGAATTGTATGAGAATTTAAAAATAGAATAAAGTAATACTATCAACAAAATTCCGAAGAAAATGAAGAAAGGATGATATAATGACAAGAGAATTATTCCGAATAGAATTTGTAATAGAGCTGTTGAAAAATCAATTAATAATTTTGAAGTTCCTTTTTGAATAGAAATAGTATCGAAAAAGCGATTAGCTAATTCTGGTGGATATTGGTTGTAGAGTTCTTCAAATTTTATTTTAGGTAAACGATAACTAAATTCAAAAGAGGAACGAACAAATATTTTTTGTTGTAAGTTTTCTGTAATTCGTAGTTGCATTAATGATAATATACCAACTAAAGCTACACCAATTACCACAATTACCACAAGAACTATCCATGATATACTTACTTGACCCGCTTGAATTAAATTAATAATTGCTTGAATTCCTAATGGTAATGATAAACTTACTAATCCTGCAAAAATAGCATAGAAGACAATTTGTGATATATCTCTTCTGTCTAGTTTAAGTAAATTAAAATAACGTTGTAATGGTGATTGATTCATAATTATCTTAATGTGTTTTCAATTAAATTAATGTAAAAATCTGTAGGAGAAACTGTTTCGTTACAATTAGTAATCGTTTTTAAATGGTCTTTTAGAAAATGTTGATGCAAAGCACCTTCTACAATAGACGATGCTAAACTTTTTGCAAAAGCATAGTCTGGATTTACTTCATTAATCATTTCAATAATTCGGTTGATTACTCTTTTGTAAACAAGAAAAAAGCCTTCTTTATTTTCTTCATCTACTTCTTTAGTAAGTAAAGTTTTTGTAAATTCTTGAATTATTATTTTGTTTAATATTGCTTCATTAATGTGTAAAGTAGTGGTGTCATCTTCTACTTTTTCTGTAACAATTGCAATTCCTTTTTTTAATCGTTCCATTGGATTGGAAACATTGGTTGTTGCAAATGCTAATTTGTATTCTATCCAACCCCAATACCATGATGAAAGATATAACATTAATTTGTGTTTGCTTTCAAAATAACGATAAATAGAACTTTCATTCGAGCTTATCTTTTCGCCTAATTTTTTGAATGTAAAATTTTCAAAACCGATTTCGTTAATTAGTAGAATACTTTGTTCGATAATTTTTTTGCCCAATTCAGAAGTCTCTGGATTTTTCACGTAGAGTTTATCGTTTACTGAAATGATGATATTAGATAATATATTTTGCATTTTATTAATTTTGTTTTGTTGCGTTTTTTGGTACTGTTTTCATTTGGATTACATCTACTAAAAAAGCAAATGCCATTGAAAAATAGATATATCCTTTAGGTATTTCAAAGTGAAAGCCTTCAGCAATAAGTGAAACTCCAATCATCATTAAAAAGCAAAGTGCTAAAACTTTAAACGAAGGATGTTTAGAAATAAATTCACTAATTGGTTTTGATGCAAATAGCATAATTATAACGGTTACAATTACAGCAGTATACATTACCCAAAGTTCATCTACCATCCCTACAGCTGTGATAATTGAATCTACCGAGAATACTAAATCTAGAATAATCACTTCACCAAGAAGTTTACTAAAATTTCCTTTTTTTGGAAGTTCGGCTTCATGTGAATTGGCGATTTCTGTTTTGTGATATATCTCTTTGGTACTTTTATATATTAAAAATAAACCACCAAGTATTAAAATAACACCTTTTCCTGTGAAGTCAATTTCAAAAAGTGAAAATAATGTTTTATCAAGTTTTAAAATCCACGAAATAAATGCTAAAAGTCCTAATCGCATTACCATAGCCAAACCAATTCCCCAAAAGCGAAGTTTGTTTCTTTGACTTTCTGGAAGTTTATCAGCAAGAATCGAAATGAAAATAATGTTGTCTATTCCGAGGATTACTTCGAGAGCAATTAATGAAATTAAAGGTATTAAAGCGTCTATCATATAGTTGAATTTTAGAAATTTATTTTAAATCCGAAGTTTAGGTTTTTCATGTCCTGTAATTCAGGATTGATGTTGTTGTCTTTTAAATCCAGATATTTCAAATGGTCTAACGATTCCAATTTTGGAATTTCTTTAAATTTATTGTTGTTTAAATACAATGATTCTAA
The DNA here is from genome assembly GCF_054776075.1 of Flavobacterium koreense. Taxonomy (NCBI): domain Bacteria; kingdom Pseudomonadati; phylum Bacteroidota; class Flavobacteriia; order Flavobacteriales; family Flavobacteriaceae; genus Flavobacterium; species Flavobacterium koreense. The sequence continues at coordinate 380,375 of NZ_BAAHCF010000002.1, forward strand.
ATTTTTAAAACGTAGTAATTCACTTGGTAAAACAGATAAGTTATCGTTTTCAAGATGAAGTGTTTTTAATTTTGGTAATTTAGATAATATTGTAAGTGTTTTAGGAAGATTTATGTTCTTTTCATCATTCAAATAGATTTCTTCTAAATTGGTCAAATTTGAAAATTCTTCCGGTAAGTTTGTAAACTCATTGTTACTTAAATCAATTGTTTTTAATGATTTAATATTTGATATAGCTGATGGAATTTCTTTTAAATGATCATTTTTTAAACTTAGATATTCTAAGTTGATAAATTTTGACCAATTCTCATTAGATAAATTTATATTTTGATTACTAAGATTTAATCTTAATACTTTTTCTGGTTCTTTTAGCGCTTCAGACAAAGATGTATATTCTTTTATCTTATCGTTATTTTGAGAAAAAGAAAGACTAGATAGTGTAATTAACAAAGCTAAAGTAAAATATATCTTTTTCATAATACTGTGTTTTAGTTTTAAAACAACAAATATAATTGCAAATATAATAGTAATACTATTGATTATGAAATTTTAACTTTTATTTATAACATTTGGCATAAAAAAAAGAGATTCAAAAAATGAATCTCTTATTTAAAAAACGATGTTTTTTTATTGTTATAGTAACGAATGCTGTGTCATAACTGCAGGTTTTTCAATTTCCATTAATTCTAAAATAGTAGGAGCGATGTCACCTAAAACGCCATTATGAATAGTTTTTAATTCTTTATCAACTAAAATAATTGGCACTGGATTCGTTGTATGAGCTGTATTTGGAGATCCATCAGGATTAATCATGGTTTCACAATTTCCGTGGTCTGCAATGATAATAGTAGTATAGTTGTTTTCTAAAGCAGTTTCAACCACTTCTTTTACACAAGCATCAACAGCTTCACAAGCTTTTATAGCAGCTTCCATTACGCCTGTGTGTCCAACCATATCACCATTAGCAAAATTCAAGCATACAAAATCAACTTCACCTTTTTTAAGTTCTGGAACTAAAGCATCTTTTAATTCGAAAGCACTCATTTCTGGTTGTAAATCGTAAGTAGCTACTTTTGGTGAATTTCTTAAAATTCTAGTTTCGCCAACAAACGGAATTTCTCTTCCGCCTGAAAAGAAGAAGGTTACGTGAGGATATTTTTCAGTTTCCGCAATACGTATTTGAGTTTTTCCTGCTTTTTCTAAAACTTCTCCAAGTGTTTCTGTCAAATTATCTTTGTCATAAATCACATGTACATTTTTATAGGTATCATCATAATTGGTCATTGTAACATAGTACAAATTCAATTTATGCATATTTTGTTCATGGAAATCTTCTTGAGAAAGTACTTCGGTTAACTCACGACCTCTATCGGTTCTGAAGTTGAAGAAAATTACAACATCATCATTTTGAATGGTAGCAACTGGTTTGTCATCGCTGTCAACCATTACAATTGGGTCAATAAACTCATCAGTAATATTATTTTTATAACTTTCTAAAACGCTCAAAACAGCATCTGTTGAATGTTTTCCAGTTCCGTTAACTAATAAATCGTAGGCAAGTTTTACTCTTTCCCAACGTTTGTCTCTGTCCATCGCATAATATCTTCCTACAACAGAAGCTAATTTTGCTTTGGTATTGTAAATATAATTATTCAAATCTTCAAGATACAAAGAACCCGATTTTGGGTCAACATCACGACCATCGGTGAAAGCATGAATGTAAACTTTATCTAAACCAAATTCTTGCGAAGCATCAATTAATCCGCGCAAGTGTGAAGTATGCGAATGCACTCCACCATCAGATAGTAATCCTAATAAATGAACAGCTTTGTTGTTCTCTTTAGCATATTGCAATGCAGCAACTAATTCTGGTTCGTTGTGTAATGTTTTATTTTCAACAGCTAAGTTTATTTTTACTAAATCTTGATATACAATTCGTCCTGCGCCAAGATTCATGTGACCAACTTCAGAATTTCCCATTTGACCTTCGGGTAAGCCAACGTTTAATCCGTCAGTTCTAAGTTGTGCGTTTGGATATTTTGTATATAAACTGTTTATAAAAGGCACATTAGCGTTATCTATTGCCGATACTTTTGGGTCTGGAGATTTTCCCCAACCATCAAGAATCATAAGAATTACTTTTTTGTTCATTGCGATAGTATTTTACACAAAGATAAGCATTTGCAATAGCTGAAATGAAAAGTTATGGGTAAATTTATTTGAAAAATAACGAAAACGATTTAGTGTTTTCAGAAGAAATTATTTTTTAGAAAACCAGTTTTTGGTTGAATTATAGTCTATAAAATAACGAATACTTATCGAAAAGATATGATCTAATTTTTCGTGATTAATTAAGTTGTTTGCTGTTTTGGTTAAACTGCGGCTAAAATCAGTACCATAATCGCTCAAAAATGAATTGTTTCGGTATAAAACTGATAGTTGACTTCCTGGCGCAAACCACCAAGTATAAGAAAGGTCTAAATTCCAAGTAGCAAAGTTTTCGTCGGTGTTGGTAGTTGTTGATACACCATCAAGTAATTCTCCATTAGAAAGCAATAAATAATATTGATGATTAGTTACATATGACCAATATTTTCTCACCACTAAATTCAAATTCATAACATTATTTAGAGAATATTTCCCAGAAATTGAATTGCTATAGGAGATAACATCTCTTCTTGCAAAAATGGTATTTGATCCATCTGTGGTTAAGAATCCTTTATCATTATTTTGTCTATCAAAACTAAATTCATAAACCAAAGCAAGTTTATCAGAGAATCGGTACCGTGGTGCAAAAAATAAACCATAGTTCTTTCTTCCTTTTTCGTTAAGATAATTCATAAAAGGACTAAAATCGATAGCAAACTTTTTAGCATAGTTGGTTGAAATAAAAATATTTCCACCAAATCTTTTAGGTTGTGTTACATATTTTCTTTGGTCTAGAGAACGAGGCGTGTAAAAATCGTACACATCAGTTGGTCTTCCGTTGAAACCAAAACCAAAATAATTATTTTTCTTATTTACTGAATTGTAGTTTAAATTGACACTATGTTCTTGAATTCGGCCTGTTCTATTATCAAATTCTGTGTAGTAATTTATGTTAGTACTGAAGGAGTTGAATTTTTTAGAAGGTTTTAAGATTCTATAACTTGCATTTCCATAATAAGCTTGATAATGATTTTGAAAAAATATACCTAAATCGTTTGGGTCATATTTATCAGAAACATATTGTCCTCCAACACCATATCGGTATTTTCCGCTGGTGTCTCCAAAATATAGGTCGGTATTGTATCCTTTTTTGTCTTTTTTATCTCCGTATTCGTTGATGTAACTGTATTTGAAACCGCCGTTCAAATTGTAAGTATTTTTCTTGGTATTTAAATCAAATACCAGAGCAGAAACATTGGCATCACGAAATTCTTGATTTCTTGTAACATTTGTATTGATAAAACTTACAGAAGAGTTTTTTCTAAAACGCTGATCCAAAACTAATATATTAAAATTTGCAAGTGGCTCGATGACTTCTCTTCTCGTGTTTCCTGTGGTTGTATTTGTAATATCAGCATAGGTTTTTTCTGTAACTGCGTTGAGAACTCCAATTCCTAAGCCACCTTTGGTTCTACCTGAAATTTTCAAAGCATTTAATAAATTAACTTTTCCTGGAATTTCAACAGCTTCTTCATCGGCTTCTAATTTAGCATTCAATTCGCTTCCTCTTAAAGATGGTCTACCGCCAATTCTTCTTGAATAAAAAATATTTCCTTTGTTAAATAAGTCGGTTCCTTCGGTAAAAAAAGGTCGGTTTTCATTAAATTGTTGTTCGAAAGGTCCAAGATTTAAAACTACTTTGTCGAATGCTGCTTGACCAAAGTCAGGCACTAATATGGCGTCTAATGTGAAAGCATCGTTGATACCATATTTGATATCTAATCCACCTTTAAATTCACCTTTAGCTTTAGTATAATCATTAGTGTTTAAATATTGCGAAATATAAGGAATCAGAAAAAGTCTTGTTGGAGTTTTTATATTTTCAATTCCTTCAAGAATTCCGGCTTGATTACTTTCGGATGAAATTTTATTATCAATTAAATTCCATGAATATTGAAATCTGTCTCTGAAGATTTCTCTATAAAAATTTAAACCCCAAGTTTGTTTTTTCTCTGATGAAAATCGTATCGCGGCATAAGGTATTTTCATTTCTACAACCCATCCAAAGTCTTTAATTTCAACATGGCTGTTCCAAATTGCGTCCCATGATGAATCTTCACCTTGTCCATCAGTATATAAAACATCTTGCTGAACTCCGGCAGCACTAACAAAAAATCGAAATTCTTGTTGACCATCATTATAACCATTAATAAAAACTCCAAAATGATCAGCGGAAACAAAATTATCCCTTGTAGTTAGTTCTTTTCTAATCTTAGTTGGTTCATTGTCATATAAAGTAGCAGCAATGTAGATCGCGTCATTATTGTAAACAACTTTAACTTCTGTTTTTCTTTCTTTTTGCTCAGGTTTCCCATTATCAGGAGCCAACATTACAAAGTCAGTTGCAATTGGAGTTGTTTTCCAAATTGGTTCATCAAATTTACCGTCTATGCTTATTTTTTCTTCACTAAAATTTGTTTGCAAAGTCTTTTTTTGAACTTGCGAGAAGCTCAAAAAAGTTGCTAGTATACATATAAAGGAAAAAGTAAACTTTTCTTTAAACATTATATTCTTGTTAATTAGGCAAATATAAATCTTTATAATTATTACGCAATACTAATTGTAATAGAATTCTTATCTAATTAAATATTAATTTTGAAAAATTTATAAATAAAAGAAAAATACTACAAATTATTATTAAAATATTTTTTAATCGTTAAAAAGTGCATTTAATCGATATTTTTTGTCAAATTAATTTGATAATAGAAATTAGGTTTAGTATGTTTGCTTTTTAAATAACCTACTTAAGAATGAATTTTATTACTGTTTTTTACACAGCATTGTTTGTTGTTGTTTCTTTTTTATCGCCCCATAAAAAAGAAATTGCACCCAAAAAATATGCGAAAATTTCTAGAGTCAATAAAGTTACCAGTGTCTATAATTCTTTAGAAACAAATAATTTTAAGTTGCCAAATTTAGAAAGTTTTTCTAGGGCTTTTGAAGGATATCAACTTTTGAAAAGTAAAGGAATGATCAAAAAAGATATCTTGACTATTATTGACTTTAGCCTGAGTTCAAAGGAAAAGAGATTGTGGATTATTGATATGAATACTCATGAAATTTTACTAAATACATTGGTAGCGCATGGTAAGAATTCAGGTGATGATTATGCTAGCAAATTTTCAAATAAGAATGAATCTTACAGAAGTAGTTTAGGTTTTTTTTCAACTGGAGAAGTTTATAGAGGAAAACACGGCTTGTCCTTAAAATTAGATGGTTTAGAAAAAGGAATAAACGACAATGCTAGAAAAAGAGCTGTAGTAATTCATGGCGCAGACTATGTTTCTAAAACTTTTATTAGAAATCACAAAAGGCTAGGAAGAAGTCAAGGTTGTCCTGCAGTTCCTGTTGAATTGAGTAAAAAAATTATTCAGACAATAAAGAACAAATCGTGTCTGTTTATTTATCATCCCTCTAGAAGTTATGTAAACAATTCTAAATTAATATCGTAATTTGGAGTACAAATTAGCATCAAGACAATAAATATCCTCTCTAAAATTTAAAATTCCATCTGTTTCCCATGCAGTCCAATATAGTTGATGAATAAAAATATCTTCATCAATTTTAATAACAATTGTTCTTAATTCTGGTTTTGGAAGGTTTTTCTTTTCAATAACAAAACTTGGGTTTTTAGCTAGTATTTTTGCATTGATTTTGTCAATTTCTTTTTGTTTAGCTTTTTGTAGTTTATAGTAATATTTAATATCTGTAGTGTCTTTAATTCTTTTTAACGACCATTTTGTAGTGTCATTTATTATGTAACTTGCCATTTCTAATGGTTTCTCTAAACGCACACATCCAGAACTTAAAGAACGATATGAGAAAGCAAAGTAATCTCTATGGTTAGTATCATGAAGATAAACAGAATATCTATTTGGGAAATTAATTTTCATTGATCCAAGTGAGTTGTTTCTTCCGGGATCTTGAACATATTTATATTTGTTTGCATCTTCTTTTTTCCAAGACCAAGGACTTACTTCATTATTTTTTCTGTCAAAAATTTTCAATCCTTTTTTTCTGAAAACACTTCTATCTTTTTCGGCTTCGGGATAAATATCTTCTTTTAGAATTGTTGGAGGAACTGTCCAATTAGGGTTTAAATTGATATTAGATATTTTAGATTCTAAAATTGGTGTTGGGCGAGTGTCTTTTCCAACTACAATTCTTTGTGTTTGTGTAGTGTCATTTTCTTTTACGGCAACAATACTATAATCTGGAATATTTATCAAAAGATAATGATTTCCAAAATCGTGAGCAAACCATCTCCAACGCTCCATATTTACAACGACTTGTTCTATTCTTTGATTTCTAGAATAATTTAGAGCATCAATAGTGCTTCTTCCAATTACAGCATCAGGTCTTAGCCCATGTCTAGCTTGAAATATTTTTACTGCTTCTTGAGTTTTTTTATCATATACAGTAGATAAAACAGTATCTTTTTCAACTATATCTCCCCAATACATTAATCTTTTCTTGACGATAGGTACGTATTTGTTTTTTTTATTTGGTACAATTCTTTCTCTAAGATCAATCAATTCATAGGTTTTTTCCTCTGGAAATTGTTGTAATAATTTTAAACAGTTTTTAAGTTTTTTATAAACGATGTGATTGGGTTTACAATTTTCAATGGCTTTACTGAAGTTGTTGTTGTCAATACAATCATAAAGTATCTCATTTATATTTACTTTTTTTTCTTCTAAATCCCAATCTTTATAAAGTTTTTTCGGATTTAACTTTCCTTTACTGATGTGATTTACATAAAGTTGTGTACTAGAAGTTAGAAGTAAATCATATTTTACAATTGTTGAATCTGGAAGGTCTTCAAATTTAGTTTCAAATGACTTTAAAGTTTCATAATTATAGTCTTTTGATTCTAAACCTTCATTTTCGGCTTTGCTAATTTCATTAATAATGAAATCTCTGTGTTCTTTTGTATTCCAAGCAGTTTCGTAGTTGAATTTTTTATAAAAAGCTTTAAAATCTTCGTCTTTAGAAGTATTAATTAAAGTTGAGTCAATTTTAATTCTATCATCTCCAAAAAAAGAAAAGTCAATAAAAGAGGCCTCTGCAGAAGATTCGTTTGAAATGTTTCTTTTGCAACTTGAAAAAACGATAAGTAGAATTAAAATGTAAAATTTATTCATAGGCATTAGCCAATTTCTTTTTTCATATTATAATGGATTCCAATATCGGCAATATAAAATGGCTCTCCAATTTTAATGTAACCCAATTTTTCATAAAATGGAACAGCACTTTCACGAGCATTAAACCAGATTAATTTTCCAAACTGACTTTTAATATATTCTTCAGCATGTTTTATTAGTTCATCTCCAAACCCTTTCCTTTGAAAATCCTTTAGAATAGCCATTCCTCTTATTTGGAATTGATTTTCAGAATTAAATATAACATTATTATTTTTAAAAACAGATAGAACTCCTATTATATTTTTGTCAATAAATAATCCAAAATGAGTTGTTGTTTCTAAATCATCTCCATCAAATTGACAACTTTCAATTGGTTTTCCTTCTCTTAAAATAGGATGACGAACCAAAAAAGTATCTCTTGAGCTAATTTTTTTAATCTCTTTCATAAAAAATTTCAATGCAAATTAAATGATAACAAATTAATAATAAAACTTTTAGGCTAGCTTAGATTTGTAAAATTTTTTCTACACAAAAATTTTTCAAAAAAAATTTGCATCAAAACAAACAAATGCTATATATTTGCACTCACAAAATAAGAACATCATATTCTGTTTTTGTAATGCGGAAGTAGCTCAGTTGGTAGAGCTCCAGCCTTCCAAGCTGGTTGTCGCGAGTTCGAGCCTCGTCTTCCGCTCTGTAAAACCTCTAATTAACGTTAGAGGTTTTTTTTTATTCTTTTAATTTCCTAAAAAAGCCAAATCTGTTTCAGGATTTACTTCTTCAGGAACTTGGTTTTGTCTAAATAATCTAGCAGTTAAATTCCCTTTCAATAGTATCTTTTCACCTTTTACATCAAGCCAACTGCCTTCTCTTAATCCTAATACTGGAGTTGTGTTGAAAGCATGAAATTCTTTTATACGTGTTTCACGAGTTTCACCCATGTGCTTACTTTGTAAATTAGCATCTAAATAATGTGGATTTAAATTAAATGGAATTGCTCCCAAAGTTTTAAAGCTTGGTGGATATATAATAGGCATATCATTGGTAGTTTGCATCGATATTCCTGTTATGTTGCTACCAGCACTCGAGCCTAAATAAGGTGTTCCGCTTTCAATAACATTGGAAAGAGTTTGCATAACATCGTTTTCATATAATTGCGTAACCAAAAGAAATGTATTTCCGCCACCAGTAAAAATTCCTTCAGCATTTTCTAAAGCTTCTATTGGATTTTTGAAAGTATGTAATCCTATAATTTTCTTATTTATTTTTGAAAAGGCAATCGCTACTCTTTCTGTATATTCATCATGTGTCATGCCGCCAGGACGAGCAAAAGGAATGAAAATGATTGAATCACAATTTTTAAAATGATTTTCTAAAGTTGGGAGCAAATATTCTAGATATTCTCCTCCATGAAGCGTTGAAGTACTTGCAATAATTAGGTTTTTCATAGTATTTTAATTATATTGACTTAAGTTTATTGTTGGAATAGGTTCTTTAAAAAAGAATAATTTTCCTCAAATTTACAAATTAATAATTAACATAAATTTACAATAGTGTTGGCTAATTTTTTGGATGACTTTAAAATACTTTTACCCAAGAATTTAACGTTAAATAATAGTTTTGTCGAAAATAAGAATACTGTTTCTCTTTTTGTTAATGATGCAATTGTCAAATGGACAAGTTACTTCTGTGTTTAAAAAAATCAATGGAAAAGTAACGGCAGATTATAATGACTTGGAAAGCATTTACATTGTTAATTTGAAGACAGAAAAATCTACTTTAACGGAACGAGGTGGCTATTTTTCTATAAATGCGAGTGTTGGAGATACGATAATGTTTACAGCAGTACAGTTTAAGAGTTTGAAAATTACTTTGAAAGAAGAGGATTTTAATAAAGAGCTTCTATTTGTAAAAATGGAAACGTTTATAAGGATTTTAGATGAAGTTAAGATTAATGAGTATAAAGATATTAATGCAGTTTCATTGGGTATAATTTCTTCTAAAACTAAACATTATACTCCAGCAGAAAGAAAATTGCATGAAGCTACAACAGGTTCAGGATTAGTTCCTCTGAATCCAATATTGAATGCTATAACAGGAAGAACCAAACAACTTAAAAAGGAAGTTGATGTGGAGAAAAAAGAGACAATGTTATCAAAAATTGAAAATTTGTATGAAGCAGAATATTTTACAGAAACGCTAAAGATTCCTAAAGATTTTGTCAAAGGATTTCAATATTATATAGTTGAAGATGCTAAATTTGTAGAAGCATTAAAAGCTAAAAATAAAACAATGGCTACTTTTATTATGAATGAATTAGCCGTTACCTATAAAGAATTGATAGCTGTAAAACCATAATTTTATGTCTATGAAAAATAAATTACTAATTGTATTCTTTTTATTTTCACTAGTTTCTTTTTCGCAAAAGGAAAGGGTTAAAATATTGAGAGCATTAGTTGTTTCTGATTCAATTCCCGTAGAAAGAGTAACTGTTACCAATATTACTGCCGAAACAGTTGTAATTACAGACGATTTAGGACAGTTTACCATTTTTGCAAAAGAAGACGATGTTATTATGATTACTGGTGTAGCTTTTGAAACCAAACAAATTGTTGTGAAATCTTCCGATTTTGAAGAAATGATATTGAAAATTCATATTTCCGAGAAAATGAATCAATTGGATGAAGTAAAAATTGGTCCATACAAGCTTTCAGGTGATTTGGTTTATGATGCAAAAAGAATAAAGGTAAAACCTGCTTTTAAAGTTGAGTTGCCACCAATTGATTGGTCTAATGTTGAAATTACAGGAGTGAAACCTAGAGTAGACAATATGTTTATACCAACTTCAAGTAATGTCGCTTCTGTTGATTTGATTAAGGTTGGAAAAGCTATAGCAGATTTATTTGGAGGAAGTTCTAAAAAGAAAATTGAAGTTCATAAAGTTGATTTGGAGGAGTTTCAAATCGAAATCAAGAAAAAATTTTCTGATGATTTTTTTGAAAAAACTTTAAAAATTGCCAAAACAGATAAACAACTATTTATAGATTTTTGCTTCTCAGAGGAAATTAATGAAAAGCAACTTTTTGAAATTAGCAATTCGTTATCATTATTAGACTTTATGATTGCAAAAAGTGAAGCATTCAGAAAAATAGAACGATAAAATTACTACTTTTGAATTATGATAAAAGCATTTAGGACTACTTTATTTTTGGTTTTATTTTTTGGTTTGTCTTCAATGGCAATTCATAAATTTTATGTATCCATATACCAAGTGAATTATGCTCCAAAAAAGAAAATGATTCAAATTACAAGCAGATTATTTATTGATGATGTAAACGATGCTTTGGAGAAAAAATTTAAAAAAAGAACCTATTTTGCTTTAGAAAACGAAACTCCTGAAGATGAGGTTTTCTTAAAAAAATACTTTACAGAAAAGTTTATTATTAAAGTAAATGGAGTTTCTAAAGCTTTAAATTATCTAAGCAAAGACATTGATGGCAATGTTGTAATATGTTATTTCAGTGTAAAAGATTTGCCGAAAATTTCTTCAATAGCGATTGAAAATAGTGCTTTAATGGAATTGAATGAGGAGCAACAAAATATTATTCAAGCCAATATCAATGGAGAAAAACAAAGTTTGCTTCTAACTTCAGAAAACTTTAAAGGAATGTTAAAATAATTCCAATACCTTATACTTAAATCAAAAAAAGTTACTTTTATGCCTTAAATTATTTTAGGTATGAAATCGCTATTATCAACACGTTTGCGAAAGCAAACACCAATTAATAAAAATGCGATACCATATGTTACCTCTAAAAAATAAAATATAAACATATGAGATTTAATTATGCTATTTTAAATGTTGGTTTATTGTTGTTCACAGTAGGTAGCTTTGCTCAAGAAGTTCCAAAAGCAACTCCATCTTCTGAGAGAAATCCTGATAAATTCAAACAAATGTATGATTTATTGGCAACTCCCAATATGTATAGAACTGCATCTGGAGCACCAGGTCCAGAATATTATCAGCAACAAGCCGATTATAAAATCAATGTTGAATTGGATGATAAAAATACCAAATTATATGGTGAAGAAACTATCACTTATACAAATAACGCCAAGGAATCATTAGATTATTTATGGTTGCAATTGGATCAAAATCAACAATCTAGAAAATCGCTTTCACCTCTTGTAAATGGAGAAAAAACGGATCCTGCAATGGGAGTTCAAGGGTTTTCAAGAAAATATTTAGAAGAAAAATTTGATGGAGGTTTCAATATTGAATTTGTAAAGGATGCTACAGGCAAGCCAATGCAATACACAATCAATCAAACCATGATGCGTATTGAATTACCTAAGGTTTTAAAGCATAAAGAAAAAATTACCTTTTCAATAAAATGGTGGTACAACATCAATAACTATTTGTTAGATGGCGGACGTTCAGGATACGAGCATTTCGATAAAGATGGAAACAACTTGTACATTCTAGCTCAGTTTTATCCAAGAATGGCAGTGTATAATGATGTAGAAGGATGGCAAAATCAACAATTTTGGGGTTCAGGAGAATTCACACTTCCTTTTGGAAATTTTGAAGTTAATATAACTGTTCCGGCAGACCACATAATGGAAGCAACTGGAACGTTATTAAATAGACAAGAAGTTTTTACTACAGCTCAACTTGCAAGATTAGCAATTGCAGAAAAAACTTTTGACAAACCAGTTGTAGTAGTTACTCAAGAAGAAGCTGAAGCAGCAGAAAAAGGTTTCTCTGACAAGAAAAAAACATGGAAATTCAAAGCAGAAAATGTTCGTGATTTCGGAATTGCAACTTCTAGAAAGTTCATCTATGATGCAATGGCTGTCAAATTAAATTCTAAAACAGCAATGGCAGTTTCGGTTTATCCAAAAGAAGGAAATCCACTTTGGGGTGAATATTCTACTAAAGCAGTGGCACATACCTTAAAAAGTTATTCAAATCATACGTTTGATTATCCTTATCCAAAAGCGGTTTCTGTTCACGCACAAGATCAAGGAATGGAGTATCCAATGATTTGTTGGAACTGGGGAAGACCAGATGCAGATGGTAAATATTCTGATAGAGTTAAAAACGGAATGATAAGTGTAATTGTGCATGAAGTTGGACATAATTTCTTTCCAATGATTGTAAATTCTGATGAGCGTCAATGGACTTGGATGGATGAAGGTTTAAATTCTTTTATGGAATATATGGCTTTAATGGAATGGGATCCAAACTTTCCAGCAGATAGAGGTCCAGCAAAAAATATCGTTCCTTACATGAGTGGCGATCAAAAAGGTCTTGAACCAATTATGTCAAATTCTGAAAGTATTCGCCAATTTGGAAATAACGCTTACGGAAAACCTGCTGCAGGATTAAACATTCTTCGTGAAACAGTTATGGGTAGAGAATTATTTGATTATGCTTTTAAAACTTACGCTAATAGATGGAAGTTTAAGCATCCAACACCAGAAGATTTTTTTAGAACTATGGAAGATGCTTCAGCATTTGATTTAGACTGGTTTTGGAGAGGATGGTTCTATACAACCGATAATAATGACATCGGAATAAAAGAAGTTAAAAAATTCTTTGTTAGTAATGAACCAACAAAAGAAGTAGAAGAGTTCATGAAGAAAAGACGTCGTAGAAATTCCAATACTGGACCAATGGTTTATATGGTTGCCGACGGTAGTGAAGATTACAAGCCAGAAATGAACAAACCTTTTCAAATTAAAGATTTTCAAGCTCTTGATGAGTATGTAAATAAAAATTTTTCTGCTGAAGAGAAAGCAAAATTAAAAGATCCAAAGTATTTCTATCAAGTAACTTTTGATAAGCCAGGAGGATTAGTAATGCCAATTATTGTTGAATTAACTTTTGAAGATGGTACAACTGAAATTCAAAAATTCCCAGCTCAGATTTGGAGAATGAATGATAAAGAAGTAAGCAGAACTTTTGCAACACAAAAAGCAATTACTAAAATTGTTCTCGATCCAAAATTAGAAACTGCAGATGTTGATACAGCAAATAATTCTTGGCCAAAAGTTGAGGTAAAATCTAAATTTGACTAAGAACTTTGTAACTTTGCAAATCAATAAAAAGAAAAGAATATGTTTGGAATAGGTGGAGGCGAATTAATTTTCATCATTTTTATAGCTCTTATGCTTTTTGGAACAGACAAAATACCAGAAGCAGCAAGAACCTTTGGAAAAGTTATGGCCAATTTAAAGCACGCCACGAATGAAATTAAAACTGAAATTCAAAAGAGCGCCGATGTCGAAGAAATAAATTCCTCTTTTAAGCAAGTTACTTCTTCATTCACTGAAGAAGTAGATAAAGTAAAAGAAAGCGTTTCGGTTACTCCACCAGATTTTACTTCTAATACTTTAACTGATGCCACTTCGGGTATCAATGAAATTAAAGAAGATTTAGAAAGTCTAACCGGACCAATAAAAAGACAAAGGTAATGCTCGAAAAAATCATTGCGATAGACAAAGATTTATTGGTTTTCTTAAACGGATTAGGCTCAGAATCGTTTGATGGATTTTGGTTAATAATTACCAAACAAGTTTATTGGACGCCTTATTTTCTTCTAGTTTTTTATTTTTTAGCAAAGAAAATTGGCTGGAAAAACTTTCTAATCGCATTGGTATTCATCACATTGTTGATTTTAGTAAGCGATCAAACATCCAATTTATTTAAAAATCATTTTCAAAGATTACGTCCTTGTAATGACTTAGATTTGAAAAATATTATTAGAATTGTTAAACCAAGTGATTCCTATAGTTTCTTTTCAGGTCATGCTACGAATTCAATGGCTACAACTGTTTTTGTATTTTTAATAATTAGAAGATATTACAAATATGCCTTGTTACTATTCTTATTTCCGCTAATATTTGCATTCAGTAGAATCTATCTCGGACTACATTTTCCAACAGACATTCTAACAGGATACGCTTTTGGAGCTACTTTCGGATTTGTTTTCTATAAAATATATCAGAAGTATATTCTAAAGGATTAAAGTACTCTAGAAACAGTCAATCCATCGCGTATAGGAAGTAAAACGGTTTCAACTCTTGCATCTTTATTAACTATTTGATTATATTCTAAAAGTATTTTGGTACTCATATCTTTCTGATTCAGTTCTTCTAAGACTTTTCCACTCCAAAGCACATTATCAGATAAAATAATTCCGCCTTTGTTCATCATCGGAACAATCATATTGAAATAATTGATGTAGTTTTCTTTGTCAGCATCAATAAAAACCAAATCATATTTCTTATTTAACGTAGGAATGATTTCTAAGGCATCACCAAGGTGTGCTATGATTTGTCCTTTCCAAGGTGATAAGTCAAAGTATTTTTGTTGTATAGTTACTAATTCTTCTTTTACATCTATAGTGTCTAATGTGCCTTCTTTTTGCATTCCTTCAGCTAAACATAAAGCTGCATAACCGGTATAAGTTCCAATTTCTAGAATGTTTTTTGGATTAATGATTTTTGATAACATACTCAAGACTCTACCTTGAAAATGCCCACTCAACATTCTAGGCTGTAATATTTTTTGATGGGTTTCTTTAAATAGTTTTACCAACAATTCAGGTTCATTTTGTGAATGTTGCTCAACGTAATTTTCTAATTCTTCAGATATGAAATGCATGATTTTAATTTAATATGTAAGAGTCCATTAATAATTTAGCTTGTGATTGTTTTTCTTGTTTAGAGTTTAATAATATAAAATCATAAAACGTTTCGTTTTTCAACCCAAAAAGGACTGTTCTTTTTTCGTTTTCATTCGAAAGTAAATAAATTGCGTAATTTTCATCATTTGTTTCTAACAATTCGATTGAATATTTTTCATAGTTTTTCCAAAAAGCTATTTTTCTTTTGAGACTCGATAAAAATGGATCATGTTTGTGAAGCATATCTTTATTTCCTTCTTTACAAAGTTTACAAGAATGATGTTTAGCTACAATGAGATGTAAAACTTCATTTTTTTCATTAGAAATAGCAATCTTGTTTTTTGAATTTACATAAAATTCTGAATTCATAGAAAGCTCTCTCCATTTGCCTACAACTTTCAAAATAGGATTGAATCGATTGTGAACAAAGGTAATATTGTTTTCATACTTTCTGCAAGTTGTGTCTTGTTCTCCATAACCATTTGTTTTTTCTGTTGACTTGCAACTAATTAACAGTATGATTATAAGTAAAAATGAAAGTTGTTTCATATATTCAAAATAAAATTTAAAAGTAAAGCATTCAATCTATACTAGCAAATTTCTTATTCCGTAAATTGTTTTACCTTTGCACCATGATTGAGAAAAAAGACATTCGAACACTTTCTAAAGAACAACTTCGTGATTTTTTTGTTGCTAATGGCGATAAAGCTTTTCGTGGAAATCAAGTTTATGAATGGCTTTGGAGCAAAGGAGCACATTCATTTGAAGATATGACTAATGTTTCCAAAGAAACTCGGGCTATGCTTGAGGCAAATTTTGTAATCAATCATATCAAAGTGGATACGATGCAACGAAGTGAAGATGGAACAGTTAAAAATGCCGTCCGACTTCACGATGGTTTAATTGTAGAGTCGGTTTTGATTCCAACAAATACCAGAACTACGGCTTGTGTTTCATCGCAAGTTGGTTGTAGTTTGGATTGTAATTTTTGTGCGACTGCTCGATTAAAAAGAATGCGAAATCTTGAACCAGGTGAGATTTACGACCAAGTTCTAGCTATTGATAATGAAAGTAAAATTTATCATAACAGACCTCTTTCAAATATAGTTTTTATGGGAATGGGAGAGCCTTTGATGAATTACAATAATGTAATCAAAGCCATAGACATGATTACTTCTGATGAAGGTTTAGGAATGTCACCAAAGAGAATCACGGTTTCAACATCAGGAATTCCTAAAATGATTAAGAAAATGGCTGATGACGAAGTGAAATTCAAATTGGCAGTTTCTTTACATTCAGCAATTGATGAGGTTCGTGCGCGAATCATGCCTTTTAGTAAAAATTTTCCATTAGCTGATTTACGCGAATCTTTAGAATATTGGTACAAAAAAACCAAAAGCAAAATCACCTACGAATATGTAGTTTGGAAAGGAATAAACGATAATAAAGAAGCAGTTGATGCTTTAGTAAAATTCTGTAAGTACGTTCCTTGTAAGGTCAATCTTATCGAATACAATCCTATTGACGATGGCGAATTCCAACAAGCATCAGATGAAGCTATAAATCTTTACATCAAAGAGCTTTCTAAATATGATATTGTTGCAAAAGTAAGAAGAAGTCGTGGTAAAGATATAGATGCCGCTTGTGGTCAATTAGCCAACAAATCATAAATTTTTTATAAGCTTAACACCATCTTTTGTGAAGTATTTTCAATTTAACTACCTTTGAAACCAATGAATATTACTTCACAAATAAAACAACCTATTCTGCAAGAAATGGAGCTTTTCGAGAAAAAGTTCTACGAATCGATGTCTTCTAAAGTAGCGTTGTTAAATAGAATCACCTATTATATTGTAAACAGAAAAGG
This sequence comes from Flavobacterium koreense, assembly GCF_054776075.1. Classification (NCBI taxonomy): domain Bacteria; kingdom Pseudomonadati; phylum Bacteroidota; class Flavobacteriia; order Flavobacteriales; family Flavobacteriaceae; genus Flavobacterium; species Flavobacterium koreense. Next base: position 397,288 of record NZ_BAAHCF010000002.1, read on the forward strand.
AAAACAAATGCGACCAATGTTTGTTTTTTTAACTGCAAAAATGATTTCTGGTGGAAGTGTTGAAGAGCGAACTTATAGAGGTGCGTGTGTAATTGAATTGATTCACACCGCAACTTTGGTTCACGATGATGTTGTTGATGATAGTAATCGAAGAAGAGGTTTCTTTTCTATAAACGCACTTTGGAAAAACAAAATAGCAGTCCTTGTTGGAGATTATTTACTTTCAAAAGGTTTATTGCTTTCAATTGACCATGGTGATTTTGATTTACTTCGAATAATTTCTGTTGCAGTTCGCGAAATGAGTGAAGGCGAATTGCTTCAAATTGAAAAAGCAAGACGTCTCGATATTACTGAAGATATTTATTATGAAATCATCCGCCAAAAAACAGCTACACTTATTGCAGCTTGCTGTGCACTTGGAGCTCGTTCGGTTTCAGAAGATGAAGCTCAAGTCGAAACCATGCGAAAATTTGGTGAACTTATCGGAATGGCTTTTCAAATAAAAGACGACTTATTCGATTATACTGATGAAGCTATTGGAAAACCAACAGGAATTGACATCAAAGAACAAAAAATGACTTTGCCACTGATTTATGCATTGAACAATTGTTCTGATAAAGAAAAAAGTTGGTGTATCAATTCCATTAAAAACCACAATAAAGACAAAAAGCGAGTTAAAGAAGTTATTCAATTTGTAAAAGACAAAAACGGACTTACTTACGCCGAACAAAAAATGGCACAATTCCAACAAGAAGCTCTTGCTTTAATACAAAACTTCCCGAATTCTACTTATAAAGATAGTTTGACCTTAATGGTAAACTACGTTATTGAAAGAAAAAAATAATTTTATTTCATTTGTAAAGTATTGATTTTACTAGTATTTACAATTTTACAATTATTTTTTTTCAAAAAAATTTACTTTTGATGCAACCATTTTGCAACTACATTCGTCTATGCTAATAGAAGACTTAAGTAATCTAAAAATCTAATATTCTAAGAAGTCTAATAATCTAAAATGAAAGTGATCAACTTACATCAAGAAGAAAAAGAAGTAATCGAATTGGCTGTCGAGAATAATCGTCATGCACAACACAAGATTTATTCTAAATTTTCTCCAAAAATGTTAAGTGTATGTAGGCAGTATATTAAAGATTTACATCAAGCTGAAGACATAATGATTACTGCTTTTATGAAAGTCTTCACCAATTTAAAAAATTTCAAACACGAAGGAAGTTTTGAAGGTTGGATAAGAAGAATAATGATAAATGAATGTATTTCTTATATCAGAGTTCAGAAAAAAGTAAAGTTTATTGAAGATGAGAATTATTTTGAAGAAAGTTTCAATAATATAGAAAGTCAGTTCTCAGTTGAAGACATTCAATTTTTGATAGACAATTTACCTGACGGATATAAAATGGTGTTCAACCTTTATGCGATTGAAGGATATAAGCACCAAGAAATTGCAGAAATGCTCGGAATTAATGAAGGAACATCAAAATCGCAATTATCACACGCTAGAAAAATGTTGCAAAACAACATAAGCAAATTAAAAAATTACACTAATGGAACCGAATAATATAGAAAATCAAATAAGAGAAAAATTAAATTCTCGTGAAATTCAACCCAGCGAAATGTCTTGGGATAGACTTGACGCCATGCTTTCTGTTGCAGAAGAAAAAAAAACAAAACGTTTCCCATTTCTGTCATTCCAGTTTATTGGAATTGCTGCAAGCATTTTGGTTTTTCTGTCTGTTGGTTTGTTTTTTATAAATCAAAAAGAAGAAGTTTCTGGAACTGACAACCAAATTGTTACTAAAGAAGTTGAAAAAAATAAAGAACAAAAAGATTCAATTATAACAAAGCAAAATTTCACTAACGAGATAACAAATCAGCAAGAAGAACAAGTTGCAGTAACAATAAACAATAAACCACAAATAATTAACAAAAAATCATCAGAGAGTTTCAATCAAAATAATCAAAAAACAGGAGTTAATCCAATCATCAACAAAGAGAAAGAAATCGAATATCAAGCTACTGAAGTCATCGCTCAGAAAGATATGCCAAGAATTATTTCTCAAGAGAAAATTGAAATGCCAAAAAAAGTCGCTGTCAATGTGGATGATTTATTAGCATCAGTAGAAAAAACTTCAAAAAAAGAAGCTAACGCAAAAGTTAAAGTAAACGCCAACAGTTTGTTATCTCAAGTCGACGGAGAATTAGAACAAACATTCAGACAAAAAGTAATCAATAGAATCGGTAAAAATTACCAAGAAGTAAAAGTGGCACTTGCCAATAGAAATCAAGAATAAAATCATCAATTAATCACTTAACAAATTAGAAATCATGAGGAATTTTACAATTTACTTAGCACTATCACTATGCCTTTTTGCAAGCAAAATGGTAGCACAAGAAACTTTTGAAAGCAAAGCAAAAGCTATTGCTGACAAAATCGAAAACATTACAAAAGAAGAAAAAGCAACTCTTAAATCAGAGGTCGAAGCAGTCAATGTTCAATTAGAAAATGGTTCTATTACCAAAGAACAAGCCGATGCAAAAAAGAAAGATTTAGCACAAGCTAGAGCAACAATTATTGAAAACCGCATTGCTGTTGCTCAAGAAGAATTAAAAGATTTAGTACAACAGAAAGTAAATGGGAAAATAGCAGAATCAAAGACCAATGATTCATCAACTGTAAGAATAGGTAAAAGATTGGTTCTAACTTATGAAAACGATTCTGTTAAAAGAAAGAAACATTATGAATATAGAGAACGAAGAACAACTTCACAATTTGTTTTTGCTCTAGGTTTAAACAATGTAGTTACTGATGGTTCTGTAGAGAATTCAGATTTTAAATTTGCTGGTTCACGTTTTTACGAATGGGGTTTCTCTTATAATTCAAGATTATTTAAAAATGACAACTTATTACATTTAAAATATGGAGCATCAGTAATGTATAACGATTTGAGACCAACAGAAAATAGAGTTTTTGCTGTAAATGGAAATCAAACAACATTGCAAACCAGCACAATTGATTTAAAAAGTTCTCGATTTAGAAATGTGTACTTAGTAGCGCCATTGCATTTAGAATTTGATTTTACTAAGAAAAAAGAAAAAGATGGGAAAACTTATTTTAGAACTCATGAAAGGCTTCGTTTTGGAATTGGAGGTTATGCAGGAGTTAGAATTAAATCAAAACAAAAAACAGAATATAAAATCGACGATATTGACTATGATGAAAAGGCAAAAGGCGACTTTAATGCCTCAAATTTCATCTACGGATTGAGTACATATTTAGGTTACGGAGAAACAAGTTTATATTTGAAATACGATTTGAATCCAATATTTCAGGATAATGTTGTAAAACAAAATAATGTTTCTTTAGGAGTACGTTTCGATTTTAATTAAAAATTTGTTGGGTTAGTTATATTTGTAGAGGCGCGATTTATCGCGTCTCTTTTATTTAAAAAAATATGTATTTTTACACAATACAATTTTTATGATTCCCAAAAAATCTAAAAATCTAAAAATCCAAAATTGATAACCAAAGAAACCATAGATAAAGTTTACGAAGCTGCTCGAGTAGAGGAAGTTATCGGTGATTTTGTACAATTAAAACGCGCCGGAAGTAACTTTAAAGGATTGAGTCCGTTTTCTGATGAGCGTTCGCCTTCGTTCATGGTTTCGCCTGCTAAAGGAATTTGGAAAGATTTTTCGTCAGGAAAAGGAGGAAACTCCATTGCTTTTTTGATGGAGCATTCTCAATTTACGTATCCTGAAGCCATTCGATTTTTAGCAAAAAAATACAATATTGAAGTTGAAGAAACTGAACTTTCTGAAGAAGATAAAGTCGTTGCAAACGAAAAAGAAAGTTTGTTTCTAGTATCAGAATTTGCTTCTAAATATTTTCAAGATATGTTGCTTAATTCCGAAGAAGGAAAAGCAATTGCGCTTTCTTATTTTAAAGAACGTGGATTTACTAATGATACTATAAAAAAGTTCAGCTTAGGATATTCTCCAAATCAATGGGATGCGCTTACAAAAGAAGCTCTCGGAAAAGGCTACAAATTAGAATTTTTAGAGAAAACCGGATTAACAATTGTTGGAGAAGACAAGCAATTTGATCGATTCAAAGGTCGTGTGATGTTTCCAATTCAGTCCATGAGTGGAAGATTTTTGGGTTTCGGTGGTCGAATTTTAACTAACGACAAAAAAGCTGCAAAATACCTCAATTCACCAGAAAGTGATTTGTACCACAAGAGTAAAGTTTTGTACGGAATATTTCACGCCAAACAAGCTATTGCCAAGCAAGATAATTGCTATTTAGTAGAAGGTTACACCGACGTAATTCAAATGCATCAAGCTGGAATAGAAAATGTAGTTTCTTCTTCTGGAACCGCTTTAACACCAGATCAAATTAGATTAATTAATCGTTTAACTAAAAATGTTACCGTTCTTTTTGATGGTGATGCTGCAGGTTTGCGCGCTTCTATTCGTGGAATCGATTTAATTCTTGAAGAAGGAATGAACGTAAGAGTTTGTACTTTTCCAGATGGTGAAGATCCAGATAGTTTTGCCAAAAAAACGCCTTTGCAAGATTTGATTCAGTATTTTGAAGATAATGCTATGGATTTTATCCAATTCAAAGCGTCACTTTTAATGAAAGATGCCAAGAATGATCCTATCAAGAAAGCTGATTTAATTCGAGATATGGTGGCTAGTATTTCCAAAATTCCAGATAGAATTAAAAGAGAAGTTTACATCAAAGAAACTTCTAGAATCATGGATATTTCTGAAGATGTGCTTTTTAATACTTTGGCACAATTAGTAAAAAAAGACATTTCCGATTTAGGCAAAAAACTAAAAGAAGAACAAACCGCTTTTGAAGTCGTAAAAAATGAAAATCCTGTCGTTGCTGCTAACATTGATATTCAATTTGAATTGGAACACAAAATCATCGAAATTCTTTTAATTTATGGCAATGTAGAAGATGAATTTGAAGATGTTTTGCTTAAAGCAAATGAGAAAGGTGAAATGGTTGAGGTAAAAGAAATGAACAGATATAAAGTGTATCAACGCATTTTTCTAAGTTTACAAGAAGATGAAACCGAACTTGCTAATCCTTTATTCAAGAATATTTATGATGATTTGATTACCTATTTTAATCAGAATGAAACCTTTGAATTGGAGAAATATTTATCACAATTACCGCCAGAATTATCGCAAGAAGTAACGTCAATTCTTATGAATGACGAGCGAGAATCATTGCACAATTGGGAAGCTAAAAACATTTTTGTAAAAGCAAAAGACAAAACTATAAGTCAATACGTTTCCGAAACCATTCTAACCTTAAGATGGTTTTTAGTAAATAAAATTATAGACGAATTAAAATCATCTGTAACGCAAGAAACCGAAGTTGATAATTCAGAAACACTATCTATGGTAGTTGACTATTTAGGATTAACCAATATGTTTTCTAAAAAATTAGGAAGAGTAATTTCTAGACATAATTAAAAAAGCTCAAATTTCTTATTGAAATTTGAGCTTTGTATCTAATATTTAATATCTAAAATCTAATATAAAATTAAACGATATCCAAAGTCTTCGCTTTATTAACTAAATCTACTAAATTAGTAACATTTAGCTTTTGTAAAAGTCTTAGTTTGTATGTTGAAATTGTTTTTTCGTTTAGTCCTAAAACCTTAGAGATTTCATTATTTTTCTTTCCGTCACACAAGTAACGCAGTACCTCAATTTCTCTGTTAGATAATTTTCTGTAAAGACGTTCGCTTTTATTTTGTTTAGCAATCAAAGCTAAATTTCTTTTAATACTATCACTAAGCATTACAATTCCTTGGTGAACTCTAATAATTGTAGTTCCTAGAGTTTCTAATTTGGAAGATTTGTGCACAAATCCAGCAACACCAGCTTTTATAGCGTTGGGAGCATAAATTTGCTCGTTTAAGCTCGTAAAAACTAAAACTTTAGTGTTAGGAAAATTCTTAATTATTGCTTTTAATTCGTAGATACTTTTCAATCCGTCAAGTTCTAGATCTATTACTAAAACATTGATTTCTTTATTCCTTAAAGCATCCGGAACCATAAAGAAATTTCCAACATTTGAGACCACACTAATTTCTGGATGATCTTTAAAATATGATTTTACGCCATAATGAACCACTGGGTAATTATCGGCAAGACAAACATTTATCATAATTTTAATTTTTTAATAAAAGATTTAAAATCTTATTGTAAAGTTACAAAAAAAATGCAAACAATTGTGAATCAATGTTAAAATATTATTTCAAGGCATTTGGAACCTCACAAACTGGTATTGGGTTTATCTTGTGCTGGTTTAAGAAATTTAATCGTTTATATATATCAAAGGCTTCTTTTTCTCGACCAGTAAAGTCTTCCGATTTGCTTCCTTTTTCTTCCTCAAGCATTGCCCATTCCAATTCGTCATAACTTGCGCCAAGTTGGTCTTCATCAGTTCGATTATCACCAAATAAACCATCTGTTGGAGCTGCATTTTGTATAGATTTTGGAATTTCTAAATAGCTTCCAAGTGCATAAACATCACTTTTCATCAAATCGGCTATCGGACTCAAGTCAACGCCACCATCGCCATATTTTGTATAAAATCCAACACCAAAATCTTCTACTTTATTTCCTGTTCCAGCAACCAATAAGCCATGGATTCCAGCAAAATAATACAAAGTTGTCATTCTTAATCTTGCTCTAGTATTGGCTAAAGATAAATGATATTTTGTATCACTTTCTCCAACAGGCATTTCTGTTTTAAAACTCTCATAAATTGGAGTTAAATTTGCTTCAGCACGACTCACATTCGGAAATCGTTTCATCAATTGCTCAATATGTTCACGTCCTCTACTAACTTGATTTTCAGCTTGATGAATTGGCATTTCAATACATAATGTTGTTAAGCCAGTTTGCGCGCATAGCGTAGAAGTTACCGCAGAATCAACTCCACCAGAAATCCCTACAACAAAACCATTTACTTTTGCGTTATTAGCATAAGTTTTTAACCAACTAACAATGTGTTCGTTTACTTTTTCTACCTGAATTGTACTTTTTTTAGGCATAGTTTAGAGATGAATTAAGAATACGTAATGTATATTTGCAAAAATATTAAATTAAAAAATGAAAAGATATATTTATATCACCTTAATTGGAGTTTTATTTTTCTCATGCGATAAAAAAAGTAAAATCGAAAGTGCTGTTGAAGAAATTCCAGTCGAAATGAAAGTAGTTCGTTTCGAACAGGCTTTCTTTGATGCAAAGCCTGAAAATTTGGCTGATATAAAAACCGAATACCCAGATTTTTTTCCTGAAGGCACGCCAGATGCGGTTTGGATTGATAAAATGCAACATCCACAATGGAGAGAATTGTATCAAGAAGTGGAGAAAAAATATAAAAATTTTGGTACGCAGCAATCTGAAATCGAAGATTTATTTAAACATATCAAATATTATTTTCCAACAATCAAAACGCCAACAATCTACACGGTAATTTCTGAAATGGATAATAATAGTAAAGCGATTTATGCAAATGATAAATTAGTAATTGCTTTAGAATTATACCTAGGAAAAGACCATAAGTTTTATGGTGAGTTTCCAGCGTACTTGAGACAAAATTTCGAACAAAGACAAATGCTTCCAGACATTGTTTCTAGTTTTGCTTTTGGCGTTTTGCCTAATCCAAAAGATAAAGATTTGCTTTCAATGATGATAAGCTCTGGAAAAGAACTTTATTTAAAAGATATTTTACTTCCAGAATATTCAGATGCCGAAAGAATTGGCTATTCTGAAGACCAAATAAAATGGAGTAAAGAAAATGAAAGTTATATTTGGGAATATTTTGTAAACGATAAGTTGTTATACAGCACCGATTCTAAATTGGCTAATCGTTTTATAAATGTAGCTCCTTTTTCTAAATTTTATTTAGAAATTGATAACGAGTCTCCAGGTAGAATTGGACAATGGGTTGGATGGCAAATTGTTCGCTCTTTTATGGAGAACAATCCAAAGGTAACCGTCCAAGATTTAATTAAAATGAGCGAAAAAGATATTTTCGAATTATCAAAATACAAACCAAAAAAGAATGAGTAATAAAATCACATCAGAAATAAAATTTGTAGTCGAACTTGATGAAAATCGTGTTCCGGATAAACTAACATGGACAGCACAAGATGGTGGCGTAGAGCTTGAAGAAGCTAAAGCTATGCTTTTGTCTATTTGGGATAGCAACGCCAAAGAAACTTTGCGAATTGATTTATGGACAAAAGACATGCCTGTTGATGAGATGAAAATCTTTTTCCATCAAACGCTAGTAGCAATGGCTGATACTTTTGAAAGAGCTACACAAGATGAAAAAATGGCATCAACCATGAGAGATTTCACTGATTATTTTGCTGAGAAATTAGAGTTAAAAGGATAAAAAAATGGTTCGCAATTTGCGAACCATTTTTTGTTTATTTAAAACTCATTCATTTCTTTAAAAACATCTTGATTTACACCATCAATAAATTGTAAAAGTTCTTCTTTTCCGGTTCCTTCTGTAGATGAGGTTACAAAATGTTGTGGCATTTCCTCCCAATTGTTTGCTAGCAATTCTTTACGATAAGCAGCAATATGAGCAGCGACTTTTCCTTTACTAATTTTGTCTGCTTTAGTAAAAATAATACAAAACGGAACTTCTGTTTCGCCTAAATATTCTATAAATTCTAAGTCAATTTTTTGTGCTTCAAGTCGAATGTCTATTAATACAAAAGCGCAAACCAATTGTTCTCTTTGTTCAAAATAATCGGTAATAAATTCCTGAAAAACTTCTTTTGTTTTTTTAGAAACTCTTGCATAACCATATCCAGGTAAATCAACCAAAAACCAATTAGAATTAATTTTAAAGTGATTTATCAACTGAGTTTTTCCTGGTTTTCCTGATGTTTTTGCCAAATTTTTATGATTGGTCAACATGTTAATCAAAGATGATTTTCCAACATTAGAACGACCAATAAAAGCATATTCAGGCAAACGTTCTAAAGGACATTTACTCACATCTGAATTACTAATTATAAATTCGGCGGTATTAATTTTCATGATATTTTTTTTGATTCAATCAGAATCATTTAATCTTACAAATGCTCTTTTGTCAACCAAATTTCAAGCAATCTATTGAACTCGTCTGGATGTTCCATCATAGCTGCATGTCCACATTTATCAATCCAGTATAAATCTGAATTTGGCATTAATTTATGGAATTCTTCAGCTACTTCTGGAGGAGTTACAGCATCATTTTTACCCCAAATCAAACAGGTTTTCACATGCATTTTTGGTAAATCTTTTGCCATATTATGACGAATAGCACTTTTAGCAATGGTAAGTGTTTTTATTACTTTAATTCTATCATTTACAACGCCAAAAACTTCGTCAACCATTTCTTTTGTTGCTACTTTTGGATCATAAAAAACAGCTTCTGCTTTCTTTTTAATGTATTCATAATCACCTCTTTTTGGGTAACTATCACCCATTGCGCTTTCATAAAGCCCTGAACTTCCTGTAATTACAAGGCCAGCAACTTTTTCAGGATACATTTTTGTATGATATAAGGCAATGTGTCCACCAAGTGAATTTCCTAAAAGAATTACTCGGTCAAAACCTTTGTAAGTGATGAAGTCTTTCACATATTTTGCAAAAGCTTTAACGTTGGTTTTTAAAATATTTTGTGTGTAAAGTGGTAATTCAGGAATAACGATTTTATATCCTTTTTGTGAAAAATGTTTGGCAACTCCTTCAAAGTTACTCAATCCACCCATTAAGCCATGCAAAATAACAATTGGAGTTCCTTCTCCAACTTCAATGTAATTGTATTTTTTGTCTTTTACTGCGTTTAAATCCATATTCTTTGGCTCATTTTTTCAATTGTTACAAATATAAGTTTTTAAATATTAATTCAAAACTAATCCTCTTTTATTTGGATGAATTTGTCAATTTCTTAATGCTTTCTCTATTCATGAATTTTTACAATTATCAACATTTCAACAAATCATTTTACGTTCTTTTCAAATTTTATAAAACTAACTTTTTATTAAATATTTCGCAACTAAATCTGTTTGACTGTCAATTTATTGCGTTAAATCAACGATTCTAAATGTTTTGTTAATTATTATTCAAAGTTGGTTTGGTTTTAAAGTAATTAACAAAAATCTAAAAGTGGTAAAACTTATTAACAAAGTGGAGTTATGTGGTAAAATGTGGAGAATTATTTTATATTTTTGCTCATTATCATTAAAAACTAATTAGTTGAACTCATTAATCGGGACATACGAATGTAAAGTTGACGTCAAAGGAAGGCTGCTTTTGCCTGCACCTTTGAAGAAACAACTTGCTGCTTCGCTTCAAGACGGTTTTGTCTTGAAACGTTCTGTTTTTCAGCCATGTTTGGAACTTTATCCAATGGCAGAGTGGAATTTAATGATGCAAAAAGTGAACAAACTCAACCGATTTGTAAAGAAAAATAACGACTTCATTCGTCGTTTTCAAGCCGGAGTAAAAGTGGTTGAAATCGATGCTTTAGGACGTCTTCTAGTTCCTAAAGATTTAACCAATTTTGCTCAAATTACTAAAGATATTGTATTGTCTTCAACAGTAAATATTGTTGAGATTTGGGATAAAGATTTATACGAAAAAGCTATAGATGATTCTGTTGGAGATTTTGCTGATTTGGCAGAAGATGTAATGGGAAATGTAAATGACGACGACAATGGAATATCATAATCCAGTATTATTAAAAGAAACAGTTGACGGTTTAAATTGTATTCCAGATGGTGTTTATGTAGATGTCACTTTTGGTGGTGGTGGACATTCAAGAGAAATTTTGAGTCGCCTTGGTTCAAACGGAAAATTGTTTGCGTTTGATCAAGATGAAGATGCTTGGGAAAACGCATTACCAGATGAAAGATTCACATTGATTCAAGAAAATTTTAGATACATCAAACGTTTTTTAAGATTTCATGGAATCAAGCAAGTAGATGGAATTTTAGCTGATTTGGGAGTTTCATCGCATCAATTTGATGTTCCAGAAAGAGGTTTTTCAACTCGATTTGATGCCGACTTGGATATGAGAATGAGTAAGAAAAACGATTTGGATGCTTACAAGGTAATTAATGAGTACGATGATGTCAACTTGAAAAGAGTTTTTCTTGATTATGGTGAGTTAAAAATTGCTCCAGCTTTAGCAAGAACAATTATTGAGGCAAGAGAAATAAAATCAATTGATACAACAGATGAATTGAAATTGATTTTGCAACGTTTTTTGCCAGAACAATTTAAAAATAAAATTTTGGCTCAAATCTATCAAGCAATTAGAATTGAGGTGAATCAAGAAATGGATGCTTTGAAAGAATTTTTAGAACAATCTCTTGATGTTTTAAAACCCGAAGGAAGATTAAGCGTGATTTCATATCATTCTCTTGAAGATAGATTGGTAAAAAGATTCATGAAAAACGGAATGTTTGAAGGCGAACCAGAACGAGATTTCTTCGGAAATTTTTCAGTTCCATTCAAATTAATAGGAAAATTAATTGTTCCAACCGAAGAAGAAATAAAAATCAACAATCGCGCAAGAAGCGCAAAGCTAAGAATAGCAGAAAAGAAATAGTATTCAGATGTCAGAATTCAGACTGCAAAGTAACTGAAAACTGAAAACTGAAAACAGACAACTGAGAAAATGAAAATTGGAATTTACAACATATTAAAAGCAAGATTTCTTGTCAATGAAGACGCTACTAAAAATTGGCGTTTCATTGTGTTTTTAATTGTTTTAGCCATAATCATGATTGCTAACACACACCGATTTGAACAAAAAATATTCAAAATCGCTGATTTAACAAATGAAGTAAAAGAATTGCGTTCCGAATTTGTTGACAGGCGTTCGGAATTAATGAAATTAAAAATGGAATCTACGGTTTCAAAAAAGATGGAAGCTAGAAATATATTTCCGTCTCAGGTTCCACCACAAAAAATAAAAGTTAAACAACCAGAAGAGAAAAGTTTTTTTAAAAAAATATGGCAGTAGAAGATAAAAATATCTCTTACAGAATTTATCTGATGGCGTTCATCATCTTTTTGATGGCGTTGGCGATAACCATAAAACTTACTAATATACAGTGGGTAGAAGGTGACTATTACAGAAAATTAGCCAAAGATAGAACAGTAAAAACTTTTGTAATTCCAGCGAATAAAGGAAATATTTATTCATCAGATGGTAGTTTATTGGCGACTTCAATTCCTAATTATACTATTCGTTTTGATGCTGTTGCTCCAAAATCAGAAGATTTCGAAAGCAAAGCCGATTCTTTAGCAATGAGTTTGTCAAAATTATTAGGAAAACCAACTTCTCATTATCAATCATTATTGAGAAAAGCTCGAGCAAATAAAAGCAGATACACTCTAATTGCAGAAGATTTAAGTTATACGGAATATTCAAAAATTAAAAAATTTCCACTTTTCAACAAAGGTGCATACAAAGGTGGAATTATCGTGGAGCAAAAAACAGTTCGTGAACATCCAATCGGTAAAATTGCCGAAAGAACAATCGGTTACGATAGAATCGATGAAAATGGTATTCAAAAAAGAGTCGGAATAGAAGGAGCTTTTGGTAAGTATTTAAACGGAAAAGACGGAAAAGTTTTAAAGCAAAAAATTGCCAAAGGACAATGGAAACCTATTCGTGACCAAAATGAAGTTGATCCACAAGATGGGTACGATGTAATTTCTACTATTGATGTTTATATTCAAGATATTGCTCATCATGCTTTGCTAAAACAATTAGAAGAATATGGCGCTGAACACGGTTGCGTTGTTGTAATGGAAACCAAAACAGGTCAAGTTAAAGCGATTTCTAATTTAGGAAGAGACGAAGTTTCAGGTAATTATTATGAAACTATAAATTATGCTGTAGCTGAATCTCACGAACCAGGTTCTACGTTCAAATTGGTTGATATGATTGCGCTTTTAGATGATAACAAAGTTGATACTTCTAAGGTTTATGATAGTAACGGTGGAACGATTATTTATAGAGGAAAAAAAGTGCGTGATTCTCATGAAGGTGGTTACGGAAAAATTTCTCTTGGAAAAGGTTTTGAAGTTTCCTCCAATACCATTTTGGTTCAAGCTGTTGTAGAGAATTATAAAAATAATCCAGAGCAATTCGTAAACAGAATCAATAATTTAGGATTAAATAAACCTCTTGGATTACCATTTCAAGGTGAAGGGAAACCAATCGTTCATCAGCCATCAGATGATAGTTGGAATCCTAATACATTGCCTTGGATGGCTTTTGGATATAACGTTGCAGTGACGCCTTTACAGACTTTGACATTATACAATGCTATTGCAAATAACGGAGTAATGGTAAAGCCACAATTCGTTTCTGAAATTAAAGAATGGAATAAAACCATCAAGAAATACGATAAACAAATTATCAATCCGAAGATTTGTTCTGATGCTACCATCAAAAAATTAAAAGCGCTTTTAGCCAATGTCGTAAAAAGAGGAACGGCTGCAAAATTGTATTCTAAAGATTTTTCAATGGCAGGAAAAACTGGAACTGCTGCGGCTGGTTATGGAACTAATGGTGGAAGTGATAAATATTATATTTCATCATTTGTAGGTTATTTTCCAGCAGATCAGCCAAAGTATTCTTGCATTGTAGTAGTTCATAAACCCAATACTTCTATGAATAATTATTATGGTGCAGACGTTGCTGGACCAGTTTTCAAGAGAATCGCACAAAAGATTTTTACCGACGCACCATCAACAAATGAAATAAAAAATCTTGATAAAAAAGTAGCCAAACAGGAAACTAAATATCAAGAGTATTTTATAAAAGCACAAAATGTAAAAAATACAATACCTAATCTAAAAGGAATGCCAGGAATGGATGCAGTAGCTCTTTTGGAAAATTTAGGAATTAAAGTAAAAGTAAAAGGAATTGGAAAAGTGAAGAATCAATCGATTCAAGCCGGACAACCTATTATCAAAAATACAATTATAACACTAGAATTATCGTGATCGTTTTAAAAGACATATTATATAAAGTTGCTATTGAAGCTGTAAAAGGGTCAACGGAAATCGCTGTGAATAAAATCGAATTCGATTCGAGAAAAATTCAAGAGAATGACGTTTTTGTAGCCATCCGTGGAACAGTTTCTAATGGTCACGACTTTATCGAAAAAGCAATTAATCTTGGTGCGGTTGTAGTTGTTTGTGACATATTACCAGAAGTGATCATCACAGGAATTACTTACATTCAAGTAAAAGATACTAATTCGGCTTTGGCTTTTATGGCTTCCAATTATTATGATAATCCATCCTCAAAATTACGTTTAGTTGGAATCACAGGAACCAATGGTAAAACGACTATTGCTTCACTTCTGTATCAATTATTCAAAAAAGCAGGTTACAAAGTTGGTTTGCTTTCTACGGTAAAAATTATGGTGAATGATGTTGAACATAAAGCAACACATACAACACCAGATTCTTTAACCATCAATTATTTTTTAAATGAAATGATTGAAATCGGTTGCGACTATTGTTTTATGGAAGTGAGTTCACATGGTGTTCATCAAAAACGTACAGAAGGATTGCATTTTGAAGGTGGCGTTTTTACCAATTTATCGCACGATCATTTAGATTATCATCCAACTTTTGCAGAATATCGTGATGTTAAAAAATCATTTTTTGATCATTTGCCAAAATCTGCTTTCGCATTGACCAATGTTGATGACAAAAATGGAGCCGTGATGCTTCAAAATACAAATGCTAGAAAATTGACTTATGCCTTAAAATCTTATGCTAATTATAAAGCTCAAATTTTAGAAAATCAACTTTCAGGATTGTTGCTTAAAATTAATGAAAATGAGGTTTGGGTAAAACTTATCGGAACATTTAACGCCTATAATTTACTCGCAATTTATGGAACGGCTGTTGAATTAGGATTAGAAAGTCTTGAAGTTTTGAGATTACTATCCGAATTAGAAAGCGTTTCAGGTCGTTTTCAGTTTATTGTTTCAAATGATAAAATTACAGCCATTGTAGATTATGCACATACGCCAGATGCTTTAGAAAATGTCTTGAAAACCATCAATGATATTCGCACAAAAAATGAGCAATTAATAACCGTTGTAGGTTGCGGTGGTGATAGAGATAAAACAAAAAGACCAATAATGGCAAACATCGCAACACAAATGAGCGATAAAGTTATCATCACTTCTGACAATCCACGAACTGAAAATCCGTCAACGATTATCGCCGAAATGGAAGCAGGTGTTGAACCACAAAACTTCAAAAAATCACTTTCTATTGAAGATAGAAAAAATGCCATAAAAACCGCATGTCAATTAGCAAACGCCAATGATATCATTCTAATTGCAGGAAAAGGTCACGAAACCTATCAAGAAATTCAAGGTGTTCGCCATGATTTTGATGATATGAAAATTGTTAAAGAATTTTTAGAACAAATGAACAAATAACCCAATATACCTAACCAATATGTTATACTACTTATTTGAATATTTAGACAAAACACTTGACATACCCGGAACAGGAGTGTTTCAATATATCACCTTTCGTTCGGCTATAGCGTTAATTTTATCATTAACACTATCAACTATTTACGGAAAAAAAATCATTACTTTTTTGAGAAATCAACAAGTTGGTGAAACGGTTCGTGAGTTAGGTTTAGAAGGTCAAACGCAAAAAGCAGGTACGCCAACAATGGGTGGATTAATCATCATTTTTGCAACGTTGATTCCTGTATTGTTATTGACTAAGTTGAATAATATTTACATCATTCTTCTAATTGTGACCACACTTTGGATGGGAACTATTGGTTTTATTGACGATTATATTAAAATCTTTAAAAAAGACAAACAAGGTTTAAAAGGGATTTTTAAAGTTATAGGTCAAGTTGGTTTAGGAATTATAGTAGGTTCGGTATTGTATTTTAGTCCAGCAGTTACTGTCCGTGAAAAGTCATCTACACCAATTACGTTCAACCAAACAGGAAATACAATTTCGCAACCAGCAAAGGAAATTAAAGCAACAACAACTACAATTCCGTTTACAAAAAATAACGAATTGGATTATGCTCAAATCCTAAAACCATTTACAGACGATTATCAAAATTGGGCTTGGTTGGTATTCATTCCAATTGTAATTTTCATCATTACAGCAGTTTCAAATGGAGCTAACCTTACCGATGGAATTGATGGTTTAGCCGCAGGAACATCAGCAATATCCGTTCTTGCACTCGGTATTTTCACTTTTATTTCGGGTAATATCATTTTGTCTAATTACTTGAATGTGATGTACATTCCAAACTCAGGTGAGATGACCATTTTTATAGCTTCTTTCGTTGGAGCTTTAATCGGATTTCTTTGGTATAATTCTTATCCAGCATCAGTTTTTATGGGTGATACAGGAAGTTTAACTATTGGCGGAATTATAGCGGTTTTAGCAATTTCGGTTAGAAAAGAAATGCTACTTCCTGTTTTATGTGCCATTTTCTTTGCCGAAAGCGCCTCGGTGATTATTCAAGTCACTTATTTCAAATATACGAAAAAACGATTTGGCGAAGGAAGAAGAGTTTTCTTGATGTCGCCATTGCACCATCATTATCAGAAAAAAGGATATCATGAAAGTAAGATTGTAACTCGTTTTTGGATTGTAACCATCTTGTTAGCGATTGTAGCAATTGTAACATTGAAATTGAGATAATGAAGCGATTAGTAATTCTTGGAGGAGGAGAAAGTGGAGTTGGAACAGCAATTCTAGGAAAGAAAGAAGGATACGACGTTTTTGTATCTGATTTCGGAAAAATTAAAGACAATTATAGAGACGTTCTTAATCAATATGAAATACAATGGGAAGACGAACAGCATACAGAAGATAAAATTCTAAATGCTGATGTAGTAATGAAAAGTCCAGGAATTCCAGAAAAAGCTCCAATTGTAAAAAAGCTTATCGAAAAGGGAATTCCAGTGATTTCTGAAATTGAATTTGCTAATAATTTCACAAAAGCAATGACCATCGGAATTACTGGAAGTAATGGTAAAACAACTACAACAATGTTGACTTATCATTTGCTAAAAGAAGGAGGATTGAATGTAGGATTAGGTGGAAATATTGGAAAAAGCTTTGCATGGCAAGTAGCCGAAGAAAATTATGATTCTTATGTGTTAGAATTAAGCAGTTTTCAGTTAGACGGAATCATAAATTATAAGCCACATATTGCCATAATTACAAACATAAGTCCAGACCATTTAGATCGATACGATTATAAATATGAAAATTACATCGCATCGAAATTTAGAATAACAATGAATCAAACCGAAGAGGATTATCTCATTTATGATGCAGATGATGAAGCTATCGGAAATTGGTTAAAAAATAACAAAGTAAAAGCACAATTAATTCCATTTTCAATATCAAAATCAATTGAAAACGGAGCATTTTTAAACAACAACACTATGGAAATCAACATCAACCAAGAAGAGTTTTTAATGGAAACGGCAAACATCGCACTTGAAGGAAAACACAACATGAAAAATGCAATGGCAGCAACTTCTGTAGCGAATATTTTACGCATCAGAAAACAAACCATTCGCGAGAGTTTGTCAAACTTTCAAGGTGTTGAACATCGTTTAGAAAAAGTGTTGAAAATTCACAATGTGCAATACATTAACGATAGTAAAGCTACCAATGTAAACGCAACGTTCTTCGCTTTAGATAGCATGACAACACCAACAGTTTGGATTGTTGGAGGCGTAGACAAAGGAAACGATTATGCCGAATTAATGCCGTTAGTTCACGAAAAAGTAAAAGCAATTATCTGTCTTGGTGTTGATAACAAGAAAATAATTGACGCTTTCGGAAATGTTGTAGATATGATGGTTGAAGTGGATAATATGAGAGATGCAGTAAATACAGCAAGACACATCGCAGAAAAAGGTGACACTGTTTTACTATCACCAGCTTGCGCAAGTTTCGATTTATTTCAAAACTATGAAGACAGAGGAAACCAATTTAAAAGAGAAGTAAGGAATCTTTAATATTAGATATTAGATTTTAAATATTAGATATGACAAACGATCAGCTTAAAAATAGAACAAAGCAATTTTCATTATCTATTCTAAATCTAATTGAAAAAATGCCAAACTCAATGTCAACAAGAGTTGTTATTAATCAAATTGCTAAAAGTGCAACTTCTGTTGGAGCAAATTACAGAGCAGTTTGTCGAGCAAGAAGTGATAAAGAATTTGTTGCGAAGTTAAATATTGTTTTAGAAGAAGCAGATGAAACTCAATTTTGGCTAGAAATAATTGAAGAAATGAAATGGATTAATAAAACAGAATTGGATGTTTTGCAAAAAGAAGCTAATGAATTAGTTGCAATTTTTGTTTCAACTCTCAAAACTGTAAATAACAGATTAAATAATAAATAAAAGATAAATATCAACGTAAAGAATATCTAAAATCTAATATCAAATATCTAATATTAAAATGAAACAACTAATAAGCAGACTACACGGAGATAAAGTCATTTGGGCATTTGTTGCTCTTTTGGCGTTGTTCTCTTTTATGCCTGTTTTTAGTGCGAGTAGTAATTTGGCTTACATGCGACATGGCTCAGGAAATGCCTTGACCTATTTGCTAAAGCATGCCATTCACATCACAATTGGATTTGTAATAATTTATCAAGTTCATAAAATTCCTTATCATTATTTTAGAGGGATTTCACGAATTGCTTTGCCAATTGTTTGGGTTTTATTAGTCTATACTTTGGTAAAAGGAACCGTAATTGACGGCGCAAATGCCAGTCGTTGGATTCAAATTCCATTCATTGGAATATCTTTTCAAACATCAACATTTGCAGCAATTGTGTTGTATATTTTTGTAGCAAGGTATTTATCCAAAAAAAGAGAAGTTGCACCCGATTTTAAACAATCGCTTCTAGAACTTTGGTTGCCAGTATTTGTAACTGTCGGATTGATTTTTCCTGCGAACTTTTCTACAGCAGCATTGATTTTTTCAATGGTTATTATGCTAACTTTTATTGGTAAATACCCATTAAAATATATCGGAATTATTCTAGGAACAGGATTGCTTTGCGGATTGTTTTTTATACTAATTGCTAAAAAATTTCCAGATGCTTTCCCAAATCGTGTGGATACTTGGATTAGTCGTATTGATAATTTTACAAGCGACAAACCAGATGAAGATGATTATCAAATTGAAAAAGCGAAAATCGCAATAGCTTCAGGTGAAATTTACGGACTTGGACCAGGGAAAAGTGTTCAAAAGAATTTCTTACCACAATCTTCTTCTGATTTTATTTTCGCCATTATTGTGGAAGAGTTTGGACTATTTGGTGCTTTTACAATTATTTCAATTTACCTTTTATTGTTGTTCCGATTTGTTGTAGCATCGCATAAAGCCAATTCGCTTTTCGGAAAATTAGTCGTCGTCGGACTCGGTTTTCCAATAATATTTCAAGCATTAATCAATATGGCAGTTGCAGTCGAGTTGTTGCCAGTTACAGGACAAACTTTACCATTAATTAGTTCAGGAGGAAGTTCTGTTTGGATGACTTGTATCGCTCTCGGAATTATTCTAAGCGTTACCAAAAAAGAAGAAGAAATTGCAAAAGAACTAGAAGAAGCCGAGAAAGAACTTGAAGAGAAGAAAAAAAGAGACGAAGTTTTACAAAGAATTATTGATAGAGAATTGAATGGAGTAGAAGAGGAAGTTGATGAAAATCAAGAAAAGGTTAACCAAATGAAAGCATCTATCAAAGGCAAAATAATGGAGGAAGATTTTTCAATTGAAGAAAATCCAATGCTAGCCATAAAAGGAATGCGAAAAAAAAAAATTGAACTGCCTTTTAAGGCAATAAGATAAAAATGAAAAAATTAAAATTCATATTAAGTGGTGGCGGAACAGGTGGACATATCTATCCTGCAATTGCTATTGCCAACGAATTAAAATCGCGTTTTCCAGATGCGGAGTTCCTTTTTGTAGGCGCGCAAGATAAAATGGAAATGCAAAAAGTGCCTCAATCAGGTTATGCTATTGAAGGACTTTGGATTGCAGGTTTGCAAAGAAAGTTGACGTTACAGAATGCCATGTTTCCATTAAAATTAGTTAATAGTTTATGGAAATCTCGAAAAATAATTAAAAAGTTCAAACCAGATGTTGTCATCGGAACAGGCGGATTTGCAAGCGGACCATTATTGCAAGTTGCCAACAGTTTGAATATTCCAACAGTAATACAAGAGCAAAATTCCTATCCTGGAATTACCAATAAATTATTGAGTAAAAAAGCTAATGCCATTTGTGTTGCTTATGAAAATTTAGAACGATTTTTTCCAAAAGATAAAATTGTATTTACAGGTAATCCTGTTCGTCAAGATATTTTAGATATTGATTCAAAAAGAAGTGAAGCGTTGTCTTATTTCAATTTGGATGAAAGCAAAAAGACATTACTAATCATTGGCGGAAGTTTAGGCGCAAGAAGAATCAATCAATTAATTGCAAAAGAACTTGATTTTTTACGAAACAATAACTTGCAAATATTTTGGCAATGTGGTAATTTATATATGGCAGATTACAAACATTTTTCTGAGATAGAGAATGTTCAAGTAGTTTCGTTTATTGATAGAATGGATTTGATTTATGCTGCAGCAGATTTCGTGATTTCTAGAGCTGGTGCTTCATCAGTTTCAGAATTATGTTTGGTAGGAAAACCAACAATTTTTATTCCATCACCAAATGTAGCCGAAGATCATCAAACCAAAAATGCGAAAGCAATTGTAGATAAAAATGGTGCTTTACTAATTAAAGAAAATGAGTTAGACGAAAAATTCGAATCAGTTTTCAACAAACTAATTCACGATGAGAATTTGCAAAAAAGTCTAAGCGAAAACATGAAGAAATTAGCCAAGCCAAACGCAACAAAAGATATAGTTGAACAAATAGTAAAACTAATACAATAGCAATGTCAATAGCAATTTCAAAAATCAATTGTACATTTTGAATTTTGAGATTGATTTTTGAAGTTGAATTTTGAAATTGAAATTTAATATGAATCTAAATCAAATACATAACGTCTATTTCATCGGAATTGGAGGCATCGGAATGAGTGCTTTGGCTCGCTATTTCCAAAACATTGGGAAAAATGTTTCGGGTTACGATAAAACGCCAACGATGTTAACCGACGAATTGATTGCTGGCGGAATGAACATTCATTTTGAAGATTCAATTGCTGCAATTCCTTCGGATTATTTTGTCGAAAATACCTTAGTAATTGTTACGCCAGCAGTTCCAGTTTCTCATTCAGAATGGAATTATTTTGTAGAAAGAGATTATGTAATTAAAAAAAGAGCCGAAGTTCTTGGCTTGATTACAAAAGATACGTTCTGTTTTGCAGTGGCAGGTACACACGGAAAAACAACTACATCAAGTATTCTAGGTCATATTATGTATGAAAGTGGAGCAGATGTTACAGCATTCCTTGGTGGAATTGTAGAAAATTATCATTCTAATTTAATCGGTAGTGGAAAAACAATAACCGTGGTTGAAGCCGATGAGTTTGACCGATCGTTCTTGCATTTACATCCTAATATTGCTTGCGTAACCTCAATGGATGCGGATCATTTAGATATTTATGGAGATGCTTCTGCAATCGAAGAATCGTTTAGAGAATTTGCAAATAAAGTTCAAGATAAAACCAAAATATTTGTTCCAAAAGGATTGGATTTAGAAGGTTTGACCATAGCAATTAATGAAGAAGCAACGTTTAAAGCGTTTAATATTCGTATAGAAAATAGTGCTTATGTTTTTGACGTTCAAACACCAACAGAAATAATAAAAGATATTGCTTTTGGTTTACCAGGACATCATAATTTAATGAATGCGCTAATGGCTTTAGCAATGGCCAAAACTTATGGAACCCCAACCGTGTCCATTGCTAATGCTTTAGCTACATTTAAAGGTGTACAACGAAGATTTTCGTATCAAATAAAATCAGAAAATCGCGTTTATATAGATGATTATGCACATCATCCAACAGAAATTAATGCGGTGCATCAAGCAGTGAGAGAATTGTATCCAAATCAAAAAGTTTTGGCCATTTTTCAACCTCACTTGTTTAGTAGAACAAAAGATTTCGCAGACGATTTTGCTAAAAGTTTATCACAATTTGACGAAGTTCTTTTGTTAGATATTTATCCAGCAAGAGAATTACCAATGGAAGGAATTACAACTTCTTGGTTAATGTCTAAAATGACTAATGAAAATAAAAAATTAGTTTCAAAAGAGTCGCTAATTGGTACGATTTTAGAAAGTGATGCGAAGATAATTGTAACGATAGGAGCAGGAGATATAGGCGAATTAGTACCATCAATAAAAACCGCTTTAGCTAAATAGCTTCGGACTTTAGTCCGATGAAAAAAATAAAAATAGAATAAAAAAACAAAAAAAGAAATATTAAAAAATTAAAACAATTATGAAATTTCTAAAATGGAACAATATCCGATTAATACTAATGTTTGCATTGGTAGTTTTTCTGTATTCGTTTACGTCAAATAGAAATTCACATCGTAAATTAAAGAAATCAGAAGTGATTTTTGTTGGAGATAATAACAATTTTGTTAAACAAGAATCGGTTAATAAATTGTTAATAGAAAATAGTTCAGATGTAAAAACCATTGAAAAATCGGACTTAAATTTGAACAAATTGGAAAATTCTATCAACAAACATCCTATGGTTGAAAAATCAGAAGTTTTTGTAAGTGTTGATGGTGTTCTAAAGGCGGTGGTGAAACAAAAAACACCCATAGCAAGAGTGTTTAGTGAGGAAGGTTCGTTCTATATTGATTATGAGGGAAATAGAATGCCACTTTCTGAAATAAGTACAGCTAGAGTACCGCTAATTTCGGGGGTTATTGACAACAAAAACAAGAAGAAATTATCCGAAGTTTTGAAGATGATTTACAACGATGAATTTTTGAAAAAAAATATCATTGGTGTGCAAGTTTTGCCTGATGCGAGCTTAATGATGACCAACAGGAACTATGATTTTAAAATCGAGTTTGGCAAAATGATGAATGAAGAAAAGAAATTTAAAAATTATAAAGCATTTTTTCAGAAAGCAGTTTCAGATACGATGCTAAATAATTACAAGAAAATAAATTTGAGATTTACACATCAAGTTGTTTGCACAAAATAACTTCTAGAAGAAAATCAAGAAAGTAGAGATAGAATAAATATTGTATCGAGCAAATTAGTTGACAATATGGAGAACAGAGAAAACATTGCAGTTGGTTTAGACATTGGAACTACGAAAATCGTAGCGATGATTGGTAAGAAAAATGAATACGGCAAACTTGAAATTTTAGGTCTTGGAAAAGCCAAAAGTTTAGGCGTGGCTCGTGGTGTTGTAAATAATATTACACAAACCATTCAATCCATCCAACAAGCAGTTTTAGAAGCGGAAGAAAACTCAGGATACAAAATCAATGATTGCGTTGTTGGTATTGCCGGACAACACATTCGTAGTATTCAACACACGGATTATATCAGTAGAAGTAATCCAGAAGAAGTAATTAGCGGTAAAGACATTCAATTGCTAATTGATCAAGTGAATAAATTAGCAATGTTGCCAGGTGAAGAAATTATTCACGTGTTACCACAAGAATTTAAAATCGACGGACAATCTGAAATCAAAGAACCAATTGGTATGTATGGTGGACGATTGGAAGCAAGTTTTCACGTTGTTGTTGGACAAGCAGCTTCTATCAGAAATGTAGGAAGATGTATCCAAAGTTCAGGAATTGAATTGTCAGGATTAACGTTGGAACCTTTAGCTTCAGCTGATGCGGTTTTAAGTCAAGAAGAAAAAGAAGCAGGTGTTGCTTTAATTGATATTGGTGGTGGGACAACAGATTTAGCCATTTTTAAAGACGGAATCATTCGTCACACAGCTGTAATTCCTTTCGGAGGAAATGTGATTACAGAAGATATTAAAGAAGGTTGTTCAATCATTGAAAAGCAAGCAGAATTACTGAAAGTAAAATTTGGTTCGGCTTGGCCAGGAGAAAATAAAGACAACGAAATTGTTTCAATTCCAGGATTACGTGGTAGAGAACCAAAAGAAATTTCTTTGAAAAACTTATCTAAAATCATTCACGCACGTGTGGTTGAAATTATAGAGCAAGTTTTTACAGAAATCAAAGTTTACGGTCACGAAGATCCAAGAAAGAAATTGATTGCAGGAATCGTTCTTACAGGTGGTGGAGCACAATTGCAACACATCAAACAATTAGTGGAATACATCACAGGTATGGACACTAGAATTGGTTATCCTAACGAACATTTGGCAGGAAATTCTAGCGAAGATATTTCAAGTCCATTGTTTGCAACAGCGGTTGGATTAGTAATGAATAGTGTAGCTAACAATACGCAAAGTGCTTACAAATTAGAAGTAAGTCAAGCTATTCCGCAGCCAAGACCAATTGCTAGACCAGTTGTTGAAGAAGTGCAAGAGGTAACGCAACAACAAGAAGAACAAATTGAAAATAAAGTTGAAAAAGAAGTGGAAACAACAGAAGGAAAAATCAGAAAATCATTTTTTGATAAGTATGTTGATAAAATCAAAGATTTCTTAGACAACGCAGAGTAATTTAATATTAGATTTAAAATATCAGATATTAGATTTAAATAGAAAAACAAAACTAGAATACAGAATAAAATCAAACAAAACCAAAATAGTATGATAAGCAACTCAGAATTTGGAAGCATCTCATTTGATTTACCAAAAAATCAATCAAATGTTATTAAAGTTATCGGAGTTGGTGGCGGTGGAAGCAACGCAATCAACCACATGTTCAAACAAGGAATCAAAGGTGTAGATTTCATCGTTTGTAATACTGATTCTCAGGCATTACAAAACAGTCCTGTGCCAAATAAAATTCAGTTAGGTGTAAACTTAACAGAAGGTTTAGGAGCAGGAGCAAATCCAGATGTTGGACAACAATCAGCAATCGAAAGTATCGATGATATCGAAAAAATGTTGGATAGCAACACTAAAATGGTTTTCATCACCGCAGGAATGGGTGGAGGAACAGGAACAGGTGCAGCTCCAGTAATTGCTCAATTAGCAAAAGAAAGAGACATACTAACGGTTGGTATTGTTACAATTCCTTTTCAATTTGAAGGAAAGGTACGTCAAGACCAAGCATTAGCAGGTGTTGAAAGATTAAGAAAGCAAGTAGATTCATTAATTGTTATCAATAATAATAAATTAAGAGAAGTATACGGAAATCTTGGTTTCAAAGCTGGTTTCTCTAAAGCTGACGAAGTTTTAGCAACTGCATCACGCGGAATTGCTGAAGTAATTACACATCACTACACACAAAATATCGATTTAAAAGATGCTAAAACGGTATTGGCAAACAGTGGAACAGCTATTATGGGTTCTGCGATTGCAAGTGGTGAAAATAGAGCTAAAGATGCTATTATTTCTGCTTTAGATTCTCCATTATTGAATGACAATAAAATTTCAGGTGCTAAAAACGTATTGTTGCTTATCGTTTCGGGTACTAATGAAATTACTATTGACGAAATTGGAGAAATCAACGACCACATTCAAGCAGAAGCAGGTCACAACGCCAATATTATTATGGGTGTTGGTGAAGATGAAGCTCATGGTGATGCTATTGCAGTTACAATTATTGCAACAGGTTTCAACGTAGAACAACAAAACGAAATCGTAAATACAGAAGTTAAAAAAATCATTCATTCACTAGAAGATGAGCAAAAGTTAGTTCATGACTTAACTCAAAAGCCAGTTGATTTTTTTCAACCGAAGGTAGAGACTCCAATTGAAGTAACTGCCGAAGTTAAAGAAGAAAAAATTGTTTTCGAATTAATCGAAGATGAAGTAAAACCAGAACCTGTTGTAGCAAAAGTTAACGAAAACGAACTAATTGCGATGAATGACTTCATACGTAATTTAGATGTAACTTTCGAAATCGTTTCTCCTATAAAAGATATTGATTTTACTTTTACAACTCCTGCTGTAAACGAAATTAAAGTTGTTGAGCCACAAGTTGTAGCTAAAGAAGAAGAGCAAATTACATTCTCTTTCGATTTGCCAATTGCTAAACCAGTTGAAAATACAATTGAAGAAGATAGAATTATATTCGATTTAACTGCCGAAACTAAAGATATTAAAGTTAATGAGCACGTAGAATTTGTTCCAGTAACTGAAGTAAATCAAAACGGAGTTATCAAATATTCTCTTGAAGAATATATGGAAATTGAAAACGATTTGTTGAGTTCTAAACCAGCTGCTAAGTTGGAAGAACCAATTGAAGAGTCATTAAATTTCACAATGAAAGTAGCTGAGCCAGCAAAACCTACTTACGCTACACATTCAGATGATATTTCTCCAATGGAAATGACTATCGAAGAAACTTTAAAACTTCGTGCCGACGAAAGAAGACGTAAATTAAAAGAATTCAATTACAAGTTTCACAACAATCCATCTAGAGTTGACGAACTTGAAAGAGAACCAGCATACAAAAGATTAGGGGTAGATTTAACAGAAAATCAAAACCTAAACAACAATTCAAGAATGTCATTAGGAACCGATAGTAACGACGATATTCAGTTACGTTCTAACAATTCATTCTTACACGATAATGTAGATTAATCATAAGTTAATTAAAAATGGGTAGCCCGAAAGTTCAATTGAAATTTCGGGTTATTTTTTTTACCTTTGTGTGGCTTTTTGGATGCATGCTGAAGAATTTCAGTAGCGAATGGTTTGCGCATTTTTGTAATCCATTTTCCTGCTTTACGTTACAATACTTGCAAAAAAAGCAAGTATTTTCTCTTCAATCAGGGCTAATTAGCAAACCATTTAAATAAAATCAAAATTCTAAAATCGTTAATCTTAAATCATAAATAAACTATGAGTTTACAATCAAAAATAATGGACGTAATGAAAGATGCCATGCGTTCTAAAGATACCGTGGCATTGGAAGCATTAAGAGCTATCAAATCAGAATTATTGTTAGCACAAACTGCAACAGGTTCAAAAGAAGAAATTTCTGAAGCTGACGAAATCAAAATTTTACAGAAACTTGTAAAAATGAGAAAAGATAGCGCCGAAATTTATAAAACGCAAAATCGTCCTGATTTAGCTGAACCAGAATTAGCGCAAATTACTGTAATCGAACAATTCTTGCCAGCACAACTTTCAGAAGCTGAAGTAGAAGCAATCGTTTCTAAAATCATTGCAGAAACTGGAGCGTCAGGAATCGCATCAATGGGAAAAGTAATGGGATTAGCCTCAGCACAAATCGGCGGACAAGCAGAAGGAAAAACGATTTCAGCTATAGTTAAAAAATTATTAGTTTAATTTATAAGTAATTAGTAAAAAGTGATTAGTAATTAGCTATTCACTTTTCACTAATCACTTTTCACTAAATTGGCTTCGTAGTTCAACTGGATAGAATATCAGATTTCGGCTCTGATGGTTGCAGGTTCGAACCCTGCCGAGGTCACTAACAACCAAATCATTTGATTATATTATACCTTCTTTTTGCTGGAGTAGCAGCATTTTTTTTCTTTGTTGTTTACTCAGTAATCGAGGAAAAATATGGTGTGCTTTTCAATAAACCATTTTACATTCATTTTTATCCAACTGTAAAAACATTAGATGCTAATCAATCCTATGTTTTAAACAAGCAATTTGATTATTACAATTCACTCTCAGATAAAAAGAAAAAATACTTCGAACATCGAGTTGCAACTTTCATCGAACGATACGAATTCATAGGTAAAGAAGATTTTATAATAACTGATGAAGTTCAGGTTTTGATTGCCTCGACGTCTGTAATGTTAACCTTTGGTTTGAGGAATTATTTGTACACCAATATTGACAAAGTAATCGTTTATCCATCGGTTTATTACTCAGAAATTAATGATGCTTATCACAAAGGAGAATACAATCCGCGAATGAAGGCTATTGTTTTCTCATGGGAAGATTTCAAAGCAGGTTACGAAATTAAAAACGATAATTTAAATCTCGGAATCCATGAATTTGCTCACGTTCTTCATCTTCACGGTATGAACAGTCAAGACACAAGTGCCATAATTTTTTCAAGAATGTATGATCGAATTCGAAGAGAAGTTGACCATCCTGTAAACAGAGAACGATTAATCAATTCTGATTATTTCAGGATTTATGCTTACACCAATCCGTTTGAATTTTTAGCTGTAATTATCGAACATTATTTTGAATCACCTCATTTATTCAAACAAGAATTTCCAAAACTTTTCGAAAATGTAAGCAAAATGTTGAATCATAAGCACTAGCTTTATTAAATTAAAATTTAAACATATGAAATCGCTCATTAACACAAGTTTGCATAAGCAAACACCAATAAATAAAAAGCGATAACATATATGACCGCTAAAAAACAACTTTTACATATATGAAAATAGTAAATTATTTATTGCTTTTGGCTTTTGTTTCATGTACAACTGCAACTAAAAAAGAAGCCTTGTTATTCTCATTTCCTAAAAAAATTAAGGAAGTTTCGGGAATAAAAACAGTGCCTAATTCTGATTTAATTTGGGCAATCCAAGATAGCGGAAATCCTAATAAAATATACGGAATTGACCAAAATGGAGAAGCTTTACAAACAATTACAATAACTAACGCTGTAAACAACGATTGGGAAGATATTACTTCTGACGGCAAAGGAAATTTATATGTCGGAGATTTTGGAAATAATGATAACGACCGAAAAGACTTGTCAATTTTTAAAATAAATAATGAAAACCTTGGGAAATCTGAAGTAGCATCAGATTATTCCATCACATTTAATTATCCTGAACAAACCGACTTTCCGCCCAATAAAAAGGAATTATTTTATGATTGCGAAGGTTTTTTCGAAATGGACAATCACTTTTATTTGGTAACAAAAAACAGAAGTAAAAACTTTGACGGAACAACTTTTCTGTATAAAATTCCAAATATCCCTGGAAATCATCAAGCTGTTTTACTTGGAAAATTTAAAACGTGCAGCGATTATGATTCTTGCGTAATTACAAGTGCTGCAATAAGTCAAGACCATAAAAAAGTAGCCATTTTAGGTCATGATACCGTTTGGGTTTTCGAAAATTTTAATGGTGACAATTTCCTTGAAGGAAAAGTAACATCCTATCAACTTGATAATTTTTCTCAAAAAGAAGCCATTTGCTTTAAGGACAATAACACCTTATTTATAGCAGATGAAATTGATAAAAAAAATGGTGGAGGTGATTTATATCAATACATTATTTCTGATTTAAAAACTAGAAAATAAGACCAAATCATCTTGGAGTTAAAGTTTGACATGAGCTAAAACGCCATAAAATTATTGCATTTAAAATCAACCATTTTTAAAAACAGCTTTAACGGTTTCTTCATAATTTCGAATGCTTTTTGCTTTTCTAATATTTTTTTCAACCTTATGAGGATTGTCAAAAGTGGTTGAAAAGTATTCCCACAAATGGTGCATTTTCAATAAAATATGAGTCGCACCAGATAACGATTCGCTATAACCTTGATAGAGTGTTTCATGAAAATCACAGAATAATTCCATTTTGTTTTTAGGATATTCTAAAGTGTTTTCTTTAATCATACTTGGCAAAAAAGGATCAGAAATCAATCCTCTTCCAATCATCCAATGGTCAATTGTAGGAAATAATTCTTGCATTTCTCTAAACTTTGCTACCGAAGTAATATCGCCATTGTAATATAATTTGTGTTTGGTAGTGTCAATACATTTTTGAAAAGCTTCTAAATGAACGCCACCTTTGTAAAGTTGTTTTCCAATACGAGCGTGAATGGCAATATTTTTAATTGGATATTTATCAAGAATTGGTAAAACATCTAGAATTTCATCTGTAGTATCATAACCCAATCGCATTTTCATAGAAACAATAATGTCAGATTCGGAATGAACTTTATTTAGAATAGCATCAATTTTTTCGGATTCTTTTATTAATCCCGAACCCATTCCACATTTTGTCACCATCGGATAAGGACAACCTAAATTCCAATTTAATTCTTTATAGCCTAATTCCTGAACATATTTTGCTACAAATAAAAATTCGTCAGCATCGTTAGTTATTACTTGCGGAATGCATTCTAGCGTGTTATTGTTTTCAGGAAGTAAATCACGCTCATAAGATGACTTAATAACTAGTTTTCCGTTCAAGCGAATGTAAGGCGAATAGAAAGTGTCAATTCCGCCAAAATACTTGTTTTGGGCGTTTCTAAAACGAAAGTCGGTAAATCCTTGTAAGGGTGAAGATAATAAGGTATAACTCATGAAATTTGATGTTGTGCAAACTTAATAATCTTTTATCAACTATCTGATTTTTGTCATGTTTATATTTTGTATCAAGTGGTAACTTTAATCAATTATTTTAAAGTTAAATGTCATGAAAAAAAATGTACCAGTGTCAACTATAATGACATCAAATGTAATAAAGTTAAATCTATCAGATGATTTAACCAAAGCAGAAAGTTTATTCAAGAAACATCATATCAGACATATTCCTGTTGTTAGCGGAAATCATATTGTTGGAATGTTAAGTTACACCGATTTATTGCGAATTTCCTTTGCAGATGCTATTGATGATGATGAATTAGAAGTTGATGTAACCGTTTACAATATGTTTTCTGTAGAACAGGTTATGGCAAGAAATTTAGTAAAAGTTTCTCCAGACACCACAATAAAAGAAGTAGCAGAAATATTGTCTAAAAGAGAGTTTCATGCTTTGCCAGTAGTTCTCGATGAACTTTTGGTAGGAATAGTAACCACAACCGATTTAATAAAGTATTTAATAGACCAATACTAAAAATAAATGCTCCAATTGGAGCATTTAATATTTATATTGAAGTCATTTTCTTTAAAAAATTTTCTATTTTTGGTAACTATAAATCTAAAATTATGAAAATTAAATATTATCTGGTTTTGTTGTTAGTGTTTAGTGGTCAATTTTCAAATGCCAATGGGGTTGAAAACAAAGTTATTTGGTTTTCATCGTATGAAGAAAAAGTGAATGACCCAGTTATTCCGCCATTACCTAATTTACACGAATGTGATGACAATAACGATGGAATTGCATTTTTTAATCTTAATACTCAAACTCCAATTATTTTAGTATCTCAATCAACTGCAGCTTCCAATTATTCTGTTAGTTATCATATTACGGCTACAGATGCAGTTACAGGTGCTAATCCAATCTCTAATACAAGTTCATATATAAATTTATCTAATTCACAAACTATATATGCTCGAGTTCAAAATAATAGTACTTCACAGTTTGAAGTTGGTAATTTTCAGTTAATTGTAAATCCCTTGCCTACACTTATTACACCACCGAATTTTTCAACTTGTGATACTGATGGTGTTAATGATGGTTTTTATTCGTTTTCATTGAGTTCATTAATTCCATCTATAGTAGGTGGGAACGCATCAAGCATAGTAACTTTTTATGATACTTTGGCAAATGCTCAAAGTAATACAAATCCTATTTCAAATCTAGGACTCTACCAAACATACACACATAACATCTGGATTAGAGTTACTAATCCTGTTACAGGATGTTATACTATAAGTAGCTTTAACACAACTGTTGAGCAATTACCACAACCAATTATTTTAGCAAATTCTAATGTTATTTGTGTAGATTATGCTACTAATAATTTATTAACGTCACAAACGTTAACGGCAGTAAATACAACTAGTTACTTGATTCAAAATCCACCAACATCTTATTCGTATCAGTGGTATAATGATGGAGTTCCTGTTGGAGTAGGTTCAACTTATACAATTAGCTCACCATTACCAGATTCAGGTTCGAGTGAATATTCTGTTGTAATGATTAGTAATTCGATTTTAAGTTGTAATGGAGTTTCTGCACCATTCAGTATTGTTCAATCAGGACCAGCATCTCCAATTGGAATAGGTTACTCCATTGTAAACAATTCAGGAAATCAAGTTATTACAGTAGAAGTTGAAGGGTATGGTTCTTACGAATATCAATTAGATAGTGGACCACAACAAAGCAGTAATGTGTTTTCAAATGTAACTCTTGGAACTCATACGATTACGGTTTATGATATTGAAGGAGGTGTTAATTATAGTTGTAATCCAATTAATATTACCAATGTTAATGTCAATCTAACACCAACGCCACCACCGACTGGAAATGCTATTCAATCATTTAATCAAGGAGCAACTTTAGCAAATATGCAAGTTACTGGTCAAAATATTCAGTGGTATTCTGGAGCTAATAAAAATGCAGTTTCATTACCATTGCCAACAAATACTCTTTTAGTAGATGGCACAACCTATTTTGCTTCTCAAAAAATTGGAGGTTATGAAAGTACAACTAGACTTCCAGTAACAGCACAAATTGTTTTGGCTAATGCTGAGTTTGAATTGAGTGGATTGGTATTTGCACCTAATCCGGTTTCTAATATTCTCAAAATAAAGAGTGATGAAGTTATTAATGAAGTAAGTGTATATAATTTTTTAGGACAAATTGTTTTAAATAAAAAAACAGTTGGTTCTGAAATTGAAATTGATTTAACATCACTAAATACAGCAAATTATTTTGTAAAAGTGCAATCAGGAAATAAAAATAGTAACTTTAAAATAGCTAAATATTAAGCAAAAAAATACCACTAAATTAACTTAGTGGTATTTTTTTACAGAAAATAATCTGCTACACTTTAGTTAACTTTTTCAAAGCGCTTATAGTTTCAGTAGGGTTTTCGGCTTTAAAAACAAAATTTCCTGCGACTAGAACATCTGCGCCAGCTTCGACTAATTGAACAGCATTTTTACTAGTTACTCCACCATCAATTTCAATGATAGTTGAGGCATTGTTTCTAGTTATAATCTCTTTTAGTTGTCTTACTTTTTTATAGGTGTTTTCAATGAATGATTGTCCACCAAAACCAGGATTTACACTCATTATGCAAACCATGTCAATGTCTTTAATCACATCTTCAAGTAAACTTACATTGGTATGAGGATTTAGAGCAACTCCAGCTTTCATTCCTTCGGATTTTATAGCTTGTAATGTTCTGTGTAAATGCGTGCAAGCTTCATAATGAACAGTAAGTATATTCGAACCTAAATCAGCGAAAGTTTTAATATATCTGTCAGGATCGACAATCATTAAGTGAACATCGATTGTTTTTTTAGCATGTTTAGAAATAGCTTCCAAAACTGGCATTCCAAAAGAAATATTCGGAACAAAAACACCATCCATAATATCAATATGAAACCAATCGGCTTCACTATTATTAATCATTTCGATGTCGCGTTGTAAGTTGGCAAAATCAGCAGCAAGAACTGATGGTGCAATAAGTGTGTTCTTCATTTTGTAGTTTGTGTTGTTTATTCTGAATTTATTTCAGAATCTTTTGTACTTGCAAAGGTAAATTATATTTAAAGAATCTGAAACTACTTTGTTGAGAATCTGAAACGAGTTCAATAGAATCTGAAACGAGTTCAATAGAATCTGAAACGAGTTCAGATTAAAAAGCAAAACTCCGGTAATCAGCCGGAGTTTCAATCATCAATCAAAAAACGAACAGTTTTGAAACTGTTGTTGCGTTTATAGTGTTACACTGAGCTCGGTTTATATTGAGCTTGTCGAAATATCGAAGTGTTAACCTAAATATGTTTTCAAGATTTTACTTCTTGATGTATGTTTTAATCTACGGATTGCTTTTTCTTTAATTTGACGCACACGCTCACGAGTTAAGTCAAAAGTTTCTCCAATTTCTTCTAAAGTCATTGGATGTTGATCGCCTAATCCAAAATACAAACGAACTACGTCTGCTTCTCTTGGAGTTAAAGTTTCTAACGAACGCTCAATTTCTGTACGTAATGATTCGTGAATTAATTCTCTATCAGGATTTGGAGATTCACCAGAACGTAAAACGTCGTATAGGTTAGAATCTTCTCCTTCAACAAGAGGTGCATCCATTGATAAATGACGACCAGAGTTTTTCATTGACTCTTTTACATCATTTACTGTCATATCAAGTTCTTTTGCAATTTCTTCAGCAGAAGGTGGTCTTTCGTTAGATTGCTCTAATAAAGCATACATTTTGTTGATTTTATTGATAGAACCAATTTTATTTAATGGCAAACGAACGATACGAGATTGTTCTGCAAGCGCTTGAAGAATTGATTGACGAATCCACCAAACCGCATAAGAAATGAATTTGAAACCACGAGTTTCATCAAAACGTTGTGCTGCTTTAATCAAACCTAAATTTCCTTCATTAATTAAATCAGGAAGAGTTAGTCCTTGATTTTGGTATTGCTTAGCAACAGAAACCACAAAACGTAAGTTAGCTTTAGTCAATTTTTCTAAAGCACGTTGGTCACCAGCTTTGATACGTTGTGCTAACTCAACTTCTTCGTCAGCAGTAATAAGGTCAACTTTACCAATTTCTTGTAAGTATTTGTCTAAAGAAGCAGTTTCACGATTAGTTACCTGCTTGGTGATTTTAAGTTGTCTCATGTATTTTTTTTCCTTTACTTTAAAGTGTTCAGGTAGTTATACGTTATGAGTTACAAAAAAGTTACAAAATCATTAATTATTTTTAAAAAAGTAAATCAACCTGATTGTTTAATTGCTCGATGTAATAATCAATTTTTCGGTTGGCACGATTAAAAAACAAATTTTGTTCCTTAATTCCAGATTGGTTCAATGCTTTAGAATTTAGAATTTGCTGATTAAAAAACTGGTGTACATTTTTACAACTTTCTTTATTATCTGTAATAAAATAACCTAACAATGTATAAGGAATAAACATCGTGAGCTTTTCTTCAGTTTCAATTAACATATTGTTGTTGAGCAAAATCAACTCATTGTAGTATATAGAATAATTCGAATTGAATTTGTTTGATTTGTCTTTTATCAAATTCAAAATCCGTTTTAAATCTAAATACAATGCTGTTGCACTTTTAAAATTCAGCAAGCCAGATTCGTAAAAATATAATATTTGCTGCAAACTACTATTGATTGTTGTATCGTTCCAAACTTCTTTTACAGTAACTTTTTCATATATTTTTTTCAACTTTTGAGTATGTTCCATAAACGATTCGTCGATAACAAAGTTCTCAAAAGATACGTTAGATTGATTCGGATTTAACAACGTCAACCAAACGTAGGCTTTAAATTTTGACATTATAGTTCCTTCCATAAAATAAAATAGCGGAATATCTTTAGCTGAATAATATAAAGTTGCGTTTTCGTTAGTTGCTAATTGTTCAATGCGCTCAGCCGATTTTTTAAAATAGGAAAGCATGTCTTTTAGTGAAGTTATTTCTATGGTTTTTTCAACAATTACTTTATCGTTTTTTAAAAACAATTTGTCTAGCGAAATGTTAAAATGATTTGCCAATAGCAATGTTTCATCAATAGAAAATTTACTCTTGCCCGAAACTCTTCGGTGTGCGGCATCATAACTACTATTTAGAATAGCAGAAATTTCATCATTTAAGGAAGCTGAACTTGAAAGTTGCTTTCTAATTTCTTTTAAAAGTAGTTCTTGATTCGTCATAGTTTGCGATAATCACAAATATATAAATTTTATTTATTAAATATCGCCAATACACTTGTATTAATCACAATAATTTTGAACTGTAATTTTAAAACTATTATTATGAAAAAAACAATGAAAAAAAGTTTAGAATCTTTCAATAGGATGGATTTAAAAAGATATTCAAAGATTATTAATGTTTATTTAAGAAGGAAATCGAAATTTTTATTACTGTTTCTAATTTCTTCTTGTAGTGTTCAAAATGAGGTAAATAAAGATGATTACCACCATATTTCTAAGACATTTTCTGCTAAATTTTATGACAAGTTGGATACTGTTAATGTACAATATGATAATAGGATCTTTACTAGAAGTTTAACAAAAGAGTTTACAAATAATGACAATGTAGATTATACAAAACCAATTCAAGTTCAAATTATCGATAACGAATTGTATTTAAAATTCAGTGATAAAAATAACAAAGACTATGTTTTAAAGTTTTTTGGAAAATATTCAAAGCGAAAGTTTGTTTTTTATACAAACTATGAAACAATCACATTTCCAATTCTTTTTATTAGAAAAGAAATGTCAAAATATTCAGTTTATTTATCAAAAGAAGACGAAATAATTTTTGAAAATCATAATGTAAACGAAGGCATGTTGTTACTATTTGGCGCTGGTAGTTCTTCTAATAAAGATTATAAATTTAAACTTATAAATAATGAATAAAATGATGTTTTTAGTTTTGATAGCATTTAAGATGAATGCTCAAGACACGATTGTTTTTCCTAAAATTGATTTGTATAAAAGAAATATAATTGAGGTAAGCTATGGAAAGCCTTTAGGACAGTTATCAGACAAGTATGAAAGTTCGATTAATACTGCGTTTTATATGAGAACAAAAATTGCTAAACGACAGTTTATAGATTTTGGTGCTGAGCTAAGTGGTATTATTAATGGAAGAGCAATAGATTATAAAGTTAATGATGAGATTATTTCTTTGGATGGGAGCAAGTCTAGTTTTTTATTAGGTTTGAGATATGCCAGATTTATTGTACAATCTAAAGGTAAAAATTTTCATATAGAATCTAATACAGGTTTAGGTTGGAAATATCTGCATTATAGTAAGCCAGAAACCGAAGAATTTAAAAACATAGATTTAAAACCTGCTCTAAATACAATTTGTTTCTCGCAAGGATTTAAAACTGTGATTTATGGTTTTGGTTTGCATTGTTGTTATCACTATTCTCCCTACACACTTTTTAATTCTAAAGCAGAAAGTGATTTTGGATCATCATCTCTAAATTTTGGTTTGTCTGGAAGTTGGAATTTTTAATATTGTAATCAAAAAAACAAAACCCCAAGTCAACTAAATGAATTGGGGTTTTCTATATTATAAAAAATAGTTATTCAACATCAAAATATTCTTTCAAATACACAGGAATACCTTCGTCTGAAAAACCTTCAATTACAATTTCAAATGTTCCATTTTTATCAGAAGTATAAAATGATATATTTGATGTGTTTATATCTAATTCTGGTAACCAAAGTAACTGATATCTGTAATCTGGTATTCTGTCTAAGCTTGATTTATCAGCATAATTTGGTTTGAAATAATTTTTCTTTAATACTGGTAAATCTATTGTTCTTTTTATAATAAAGTTGCCTTTGAGTTTACTTTCAAAATCTTGTTTTTTCGTGATGAAACTAATTAAACCACTAAACAACTTATTACCATAAGCATAACCACTATTGATAGTGCAAATTTTATAAATATCTGATGCTTTGTATTCGAATAGTTCATTAATATCTTGAACAACTAATCCATCGATTAACACTAATGGAGATTCCTCAACATCTGTGTAAGGGTCATAATCATTTAATCGCAAAGAATATTTACCATCATTTTTATTGTAGTTCACCTCTTTTACTACCTCAATAATGGTTTCTTTAATAGTTGGAAAACGATTGTAATTATCTAAGATATATTCATTTACAAAAGGTTCGTAAAATAGAGTAGGATAATTGATTTTGGCCAGTGTATCTGCTTTTTTTGTGTAATAGGTATTCTCTATTTGACTAGCAATGGAATGTTCTTCAATAACTGATTTTAAATCGGACGATAAGGTGTAATCATTTTCAAATTTCAAATTTGATTTATTCAAAGTAAATGAATCATCAACATATATAGTGAACTCATCTTTTGATTTATCGGCTATTTGAATAATTATGTTTGAATCAAAATAAGCTTTGTCAATAGAAAAATAAAATTTACCATCAGCTTTAGTTTTAACTAATTTGGTAGTAAAAGATTTTCCTGGAATTGAAAGCGAAACCGAAATATTGCTAATGGAGTTTAAATTGTCTTTACTTGAAATTTTTCCACTTATAATTTCACCTCTTAATTCTGGTAGAATATAGTTATTTTCGTCAAGAATTATTTTTTGGTCAGCATCTGAATTTTTAAAATCAGTTGGGTTGATTTTTGAAATAGCAGGTAAATCCTGAACTTTTCTAACAGATAATGAATAGCTTCCTTTTTTCAGTAACTCATTTTGAATCGAAAGTTTCAAGTTTATCGATTCTCTAGTTGTAAATTTTTTCTTATCCAAACCTACAGTTAATCCAGAATTGGAAACTTCCGGTGATTCTTTTAAAATGCTATTTTTAGAACTTATTTTATTTTCAGAATCAGATTGAAATGGATTTATAATTGTAATTTCAGATTCAAATGATTTTGATTCTAATTTGTTTTGCATCCATTTGGTGTAAGCTAAAAGCTTGTAAGTTCCAGTTTTTATTGTAGATGGAATAAAAAAATCACCTTGAGCAATTCCAGTAGTTAAAAATAACTTATGCTTAAAAAGTACTTGATTGTTTGCTCCAATAAGTTCTAAATAAGCTACTTTACTTATTTTGCTTTGTTTGTAATCTTCTGGATTTAAACAATATAATTTGTAAAATAAAGTTTCTCCAGAGACAAAAGAAGTAGCGTTTAGATGCAAGTAAACAGTTTCGCTTGTTGAAATTGTAGGCACATCTTTCTGAGCCCAAATATTTGAACTAGTTATTATAAAGAGTACTATTAATATTTTTTTTAGTCTATCCAAAATGTAGGTCTTATGTTAGATGAAAATGAAGTGCAATCTCCGCATGGAGTAGGGTATAATTCATAAATATTATTACTAAAATTGAAATATACCATATTACCAGAGCTTAAAACACTCAAAACAGTATATCCAGCGCAAGTAAAGTCAAATGGTGAAAAGCAATATTTTAAAAAGACCTCTGGATCATCATTACCCAGTAGAGGATCTGGATTGCACTTGTAAGGATATTTTGGTTGTAGTTGATTTGGGAAAACATCTTCAAAATTAAAAAAGATTCTTTGTGTCGAAACAGATGAAACTTCAAAATAGCCAATCACTTTTTCATCAGGATTTTCAACACTTTTTATATTACCAAAGAAAAATCCAGGTTGGTTTTGTGATAAAATTCCATCAGAACCAGATAACTCTTTCAATGTTTTATAGAAGGTATGTGAAGCTAAGTTTTGCACATATTGTTTAACTAGAATACTATATCTATTTGCAATTGTATAGTCACTATCTTTAATAAATCTTACTGGAAAAATAACCCTATCTTCAGATAAATCATTAGTACTTGTCAAAATTATTTTGTCTGATTTTTTTGTTGTAAAACAAAATTGAGCTTCTTCAGTTCTTGGAACTAAATCTATAACACCTGGTGATGGTGTTGGAGTAACAACCGCTTTTACAGGTAACCATCTAGGCGCAATTATTTTGTGTGTTTCTTCGTATTCAAACCTGTAATATTTTGAACTGTTAGTTGGATCAAAACTATTTACAATCATTTCTGCACCTCTTACTCCATTTACATTAGTTGCTGTAGGCACAATGCTTTGAATACTTGTTTCATGTGTTAGAACTTCAGTTGTTGAAACATAACTTCTTCCATTGTCAGTGATTATTTTTAACTGATATTGTCTGTTTGGTTCGGCTTTAAATTCATTTACAGAAACATATTTATTTCCTTGTTCGGCAAAGTCATAAGTATTACCTAAATTGTCTTTCAAAATAACAACAGCATCCGACACTGTTGTTGGAAAATTTTCTTCCAATTTATAGGTTTTAGTAATTTTAACTTCTTGGTATTTCAGTTCGTTAGTTATTGTAGCTTCTATTACTAAAGCTTCTTCATAGTTGTTAGTTTGAAGTGCATAAGGTTCAGTACAACTTACAAAAAACGTAGCTGATAAAATAAGAATGAAAATTTTATTTACATAATTTTTCATAATTTTTAAAATTTAAAGTTATAAGTAATAGTTGGTACTGGAATTGCGAAAATAGATGTTTTGTAAGCTTTAACTTGGCCTTTTTCAGTTACAAAAAACACTGAATAAGGATTGTTTCTACCTAAAACATTATAAATTGAAATATTCCAAAAACCATGAGCTAATTTTTTTAATTTATGAGTTCCTTCAACATTAAATCCAATATCTAATCTGTAATAATCTGGAATTCTAAATTGGTTTCTATCACTATACAAGGTGAATTCAGAATTTCCATAAGTGTATTTTCCTATTGGATATGTTATTGGTCTACCAGTTTGATAAATGAAGTTACTTGAAAAACTATATCTTTTTGTAAATCTGTAATTCAAAACTACACTAACATCATGAGGCTTGTCAAAATTGGCTGGAAAATAATTTCCACCATTAACTTTTTCATCATTAAACTCACTGTCAAGTTTTACAAAGGTTCTTGAATAAGTATATCCTATCCATCCGTTTAATCGTCCACTATTTTTCTTTAAAAGAAATTCTATTCCATAAGCTTTTCCTTTACCTTGTAATAGTTGAGTCTCAATATTTTCGTTTAGCAATAGTTGTGCTGCGACTTTATAATCAAGGAAATTTTCAGATTTTTTATAATATCCTTCTAAACTTATTTCAATGTCCTTTGCAGGAATATTTTTATATAATCCTAAAGAAAATTGTTCTGCAACTTGTGGTTTTACATTCAAATCTGACAACTTCCATGTGTCTGTTGGAGATTGTGTCGTATTGTTAGAAAGTAAATGAATGTATTGATAGGTTTTGTCATAACCTCCTTTTAAAGATAGATTATCTGCAATAATATATCTTGCTGCAATTCTAGGTTCTAAACCACCATAAGTTTTAATTATTTCATTTTTTTTGAATTCTTTAATCTCAGTGACAGTTCCTTCATTTAATGGCACTCCTTCTTGATAAATTCTTTGGGAGGAGGCACCCAAAGCTGAAAACGTAGAATATCGAAATCCAAAATCAATTAATAATTTCTGACTAATTTTATAACTATCCGATATATATGCAGCCGATTCAATTCCTCGTTCTTTGTTAATGTTGACAGGAACAATTTGCGAATCATTACTTTTTGGATCTAAAAAACCTGGATTTACGCCATACACTTTTGAAGAAATTCCATAATTAATTTTATGCTTATCATTTAAAGTATAGTTCATTTTAGCCATAACATTACTTTCGTTTATTTTGTACCCAAAATCAAAAGCAGTTAGAATATTATTTCCTTGATAATCAATAAAAAATCTGTATTCACTATTGGTAAATAACAAAGCTCCTTTGTGTTTGTCATTAAAAGTGTGTTCATATTTTAATGACACCAATCGATTACTGTATTTAAATAAAGAATCAGATGAAATACTGAAAGCATCATGACTGTAATAGAATGTTGATTCGAAATTGTTTTTTGCATTAAACTTATGATTGTATTTCACAATACCATCATAAAAGGAAGCTTGACTATTTTTTAATGACTCTTCTTTTAAAGAACGCAAAATCCATCCAGAATAAGTAGCTCTTCCTCCAACTAAAATGCTTGATTTATCTTTTATAATTGGTGTACTCAAAGCTAAATTACTTGTTACAGGACCAATTCCACCTTCGCCAGAAAACTTTGTTGGATTTCCATTTTTTGAAGTGACGTCAAATACTGACGATAATCTTCCTCCAAATTCAGCAGGAATACTTCCTTTATAAATGTTTGCTTTTTTAGTTGTGTAGGGACTTACTGAAGAAAAGAAACCAAAAAAATGTGCTGGATTATAGATTAAAGCATTGTCTAGTAAAATTAGATTTTGATCTTCCTTTCCGCCACGAACATTATATCCTGCAGAACCTTCGCCAGTTTGTTTAACACCAGGAAGAATAGTGGCTACTTTGAAAATATCTCTTTCTCCCAGAACTAATGGAATGTTTTTAATTCCTTCAATATCGATACTTGTTACGCCAGAAATTGCTGATTTAACGTTCTCACTTTTTTTGGCATTGATTACTACTTCATCTAAAACATTGAATTTTTCATCAAGTTTTATATTCATCGTACCATCATTATATAAAATTATTTTTTTGACAATTTTGTTATGACTAACTAAATCTGTTTCAATGTAATTTATACCAACTGGAACTTCTAATTTATAAAATCCATCAGCATCAGTTGTGGTGCTTATTTTTTTATTTTGAACTTTTATAAAAACATTAGACAAAGCTTGACCAGTTTTAGAATCTTTTAAGTAGCCAGTTAAAGTGCAAGTTTTTTTGTCCGATTTTTTAGATTCTTTTCCTATTACTGTTACAAAATCATTTTTCTTAGGTTTGTTAGTTAAGGTGTCATTGTCTTTATAAAATACAGGTTTGTTGACACTGTTTTCTATTTCATTTGCAATTGATTTTCCAAAAAAGTCATCAGGAAGTTTGTCTCTAATAATGTTATTTTTAGAGAGAATGATTTTATTCTTATCAATGAAAAAATTGATTTCAGTTGGGTTAAATATTTGATTTAAAAGTTCGTCAATAGTTATATTTTTATAGCTTCCTGTAATTTGTTGTTTGTTGTTGTCAAGCCATTCCTTTTGAAAGAAAAACTTGAAATTACTTTCTTTTTCAATGGATTCAATTGCAGTTTTTAAATCAACGGAATTAAACTCAAACGAATATTTCTTACCATTTTCTTGGGAGAAAACCATAAGTTGAAAAAAC
The DNA here is from genome assembly GCF_054776075.1 of Flavobacterium koreense. Classification (NCBI taxonomy): domain Bacteria; kingdom Pseudomonadati; phylum Bacteroidota; class Flavobacteriia; order Flavobacteriales; family Flavobacteriaceae; genus Flavobacterium; species Flavobacterium koreense. The sequence continues at coordinate 440,066 of NZ_BAAHCF010000002.1, forward strand.
AGCATAAAGGCGAATATTATTTTTCTCATGCAAAAAGTTACTTGATGATTGTGTTTATATATTTAAATAGGTCTTCTAAAAATTTAGTTTTATTTGACTTTTCAAACGAACTATTATTAGAATAATATTCGTTGATGTTTTTCTTTAATTCTGGAAAAATTGTTGTCAAACTTTTTTTGTTTGTGATTTTGTAATATTGATTTTTATATAAAATTATATAGGAAGTAATTTTAGTAAAATCATCAAAAACCAGATTATCATTGATTATTTGTCTTCTGTCTTTTTTATGTTTTACGTAAAAATTAACTTTATTATTTAGTAATACTTCTTCATAAAACCCAGAAATTACTTCATCATTTGAGATTTTGTTATAACCAAGATTGATGTAGTTTTTACCATTGACGTTGAAGGAGTTTACTTTAGATTTATTCAACACAATTGGCATTTTGTCATTTTCACCATTTGGTTTTATTATTATATCATCATTATTGATGTCATAATTTAATAAGACGTTATTATAAAGTTGGTTGTCATAAACAATAGAACCTAAAGTGTAATTTTGAAAATAAAACCGGTCGTTGTTTTTTAGAATTTTATCGTAGTTTAAAAGTATTTTGCCATTATTAATGTCTAAATTTTCTTTACCAACTTTAGAATCGTACCAATCATGTATAGAAGTTGATGCGTCGTTTTGACCTTGTGTTGTATAAGCTACAAGAGACAACATGGTGTAAAAACTAAATTTAAGTTGATTAAATCTTCTTGAAGACATATAATATAATTTTAAGAATGTTCTTACGTAAAAGTATTTAGAAAATTTAGATTTTTAATGTTGTATTTGAATTTTAACACTAAAATATTTTTTTGAAAATGCAAAAACCCCAATTCAACTAAATGAATTGGGGTTAAAAGGTTTAATAAAAAAGTTATTTATTATTAAACTCTAATGTATATCTTAAGCCTGTATTTAACGAAAAGTACGTGTTTATATAACTTCCTGCATTTTTATTGATATTGGTGAAACCTCCACATGCATCCAATTGAAAGTAGGTTACAAGTTTCTTGTTAATTATGAAATCGTGACCAAATCCTAAAACTAATTTGTAGTCTTTATTTTTAATCAATAGTGGTTGTGATAATTTTTCAAAAGCTATGGTAGGTTCAACGGAACCTTTATAGATATTGCTTTCTTTTAGAAAATTAACACCTAACCCAACATCTAGAAAAAATCTACCAACCTTATTTGGTTTAGCACACATTCTATAAACAACTTCAATAGATTTTGAATCTATCTCATATGTTGCATTGCTTGATTCGCTTCTAACTCCAAGTTTCCTATTGTTAAATTCAAAAACGATTGCTCCAGTTTTTGTCTCTTTTGGGTTTTTAAAATAGTAAATAGTGTGAAAGCCATAGTTAATGCTCCACAACTTTTTTCCTAATGATGGTTTGTCATTAAAGAAATCAGAATCATCTATGCTTGATGAAGTTGTTCCAATCTTAGTGCCAATCTCGACAGTTTGACAATTAATAGTGCCTGATATAAGTATTAAAACTAGAACTATTAAACTTTTGATTTTTCTCATATTTTGTAATAATTACTGTAGATATTTTTAAAAACCCCAACTCAACTAAATGAATTGGGGTTTTAAATTTGTATAAATGTAAATTATTCCGCTTTTGGAGTAATTTTATTTTCTTCTCTTGGAGGTCTTGGTAAAAGTGCTTTTCTAGAAACTTTTTCTTTTCTAGTTTTAGGATCAACACCCAAATATTTCACCATAAACACATCGCCCATATTTACAACATCGGCAACATTCTCAGTTCTTTCCCAAGCTAGTTCAGATACGTGTAATAAAACTTCGTTTCCTGGAGCAGCAGTGTATTCTACAACAGCACCAAAATCTAACATTTTAATTACTTTCACTTCATAAGCTTCACCCATTGCTGGTTTGAAGATAATTGAGTCAATTTTAGCTAAAACTGCTGCAATTCCATCTGGATCTGTTCCAAGGATTTCAACAACACCTTGTTCGTCAACTTCGTTGATAACGATTGTACAACCAGTAGCTTTTTGTAATTCTTGAATTACTTTTCCACCAGGTCCAATTAAAGCACCAATAAAGTTTCCAGGAATTGTTCTTGTGATGATTTTTGGAGCATGTTTTTTAACATCAGCTCTTGGTGTAGCAATAGTTTCAGTGATTTTTCCTAAAATATGCATACGTCCATCACGTGCTTGACCTAAAGCTTGTTCCATAATGTCGTATCTCAATCCTTCAATTTTGATATCCATTTGACAAGCAGTGATTCCGTCTTTAGTTCCAGTTACTTTAAAGTCCATATCTCCTAAGTGATCTTCATCACCTAAGATATCTGAAAGAACTGCAAAATTTTGACCATCTGTAATTAATCCCATAGCAATTCCAGAAACTGGTTTTACCATTTGAACTCCAGCGTCCATCAAAGCCATTGTTCCAGCACAAACTGTAGCCATAGAAGACGAACCGTTAGATTCTAAAACTTCAGATACAATTCTAATTGTATAAGGACAATCTGCAGGAATCATGTTTTTTAAAGCACGTTGTGCTAAGTTTCCGTGACCAACTTCTCTTCTTGAAGTTCCTCTTAAAGGTTTAGCTTCTCCAGTTGAAAATGGTGGGAAATTATAATGTAAGTAGAATTTTTCTTCTCCTTGTTCTGATGGCGAATCAATTTGGTTAGCTTCTCTAGATGTTCCTAAAGTAACTGTTGCCAAAGCTTGAGTTTCACCACGTGTAAATAATGAAGAACCGTGAACAGAAGGTAAATAATCAGTTTCACACCAAATTGGTCTGATTTCTGTAGTTTTTCTTCCGTCGAGACGAATTCCTAATTCAAGAATTACGTTACGAACCGCTTCTTTATTAGTTTTATAGAAATATTTAGATACTAAATCTGCGTCAGCAGCTAATTCTTCTTCTGTAAATAAAGCTTTTACTTCTTCTTTTACTTCAGCGAATGCAGCACTTCTTTCGTGTTTAGCCGAACCTACTTTTGCAATAGCATAAATTTTATCATATGCTGCTGCTTTTACTTTTTTGTAGATTTCTTCATTTTCTTTTTCACCTTCGTAAGTACGAGTTTCTTTTTTACCAAATGCTTCTTGTAAACGCAATTGAGCGTGAATTTGAACTTTGATAGCTTCGTGAGCAAATTTAATTGCTTCAACCATTTCTGCTTCAGAGATTTCTTTCATTTCTCCTTCAACCATAGCAACAGAATCTAAAGAAGCACCAATCATCATGTCGATGTCAGATAATTCTAATTGAGTTCTACTTGGGTTGATTACAAATTTACCATCTACACGTGCAACACGTACTTCAGAAATTAAATTGTAAAAAGGAATGTCTGAAACTGCTAATGCTGCTGATGCTGCTAAACCCGCTAATGCATCTGGCATAACATTTTCATCGTGCGACATTAATTGAATCATGACTTGTGTTTCAGCATGATAATCGTCTGGGAAAAGCGGACGTAAAACACGGTCAACAAGACGCATTGTTAATACTTCATTGTCACTTGGACGAGCTTCTCTTTTGAAAAAACCACCTGGAAAGCGACCAGCTGCTGCAAATTTTTCACGGTAATCTACCGTAAGAGGTAAAAAGTCAACTGCTGGGTTTGAAGTTCTTGCTGATACAGCTGTAGCTAAAAGCATACAGTCGCCACATCTTACAACAACCGAACCATCGGCTTGTTTTGCTAATTTACCTGTTTCGATTGTGATAGATCTTCCATCACCTAAATCGATTGTTTCTTGGGTTACTTTTGGAATCATAAAATTTAATTCGTTTAAACTATTAGGTTAGTTGTGTTGTAGTTGTTGTGTAGTAGTTGTCTGTAACCCAATGAAAAACCGAAACTTTTCTTATTTATATTCTTATAATTTATAAAACAAAAAGAGGCGCGCAAGCACCTCTTTAAGATATGTATTATTTTCTAATACCTAATTCTTTAATAATCTCACGATATCTGTTGATATCTTTTTTCTTCAAGTAGTCAAGAAGACTTCTTCTTTTACCTACTAAAAGAACTAACGAACGCTCAGTGTTGTAATCGTGACGATTTTTTTTCAAGTGCTCAGTTAAGTGAGAGATTCTAAATGTGAACAATGCGATTTGCCCTTCAGCAGATCCAGTGTTTTCAGCTTTTCCTCCGTGTTTAGCGAAGATTTCAGCTTTTGTTTCTTTACTTAAATACATTCCAATATTATATTAAATGATTATTATGTATGAAAAAGGATTTTCCTAATTCGTGTGCAAAGATAATCTTCTTTTTTGATTAGGCAAATAAAAAAGTATAGATTAGAATAATTTTGAAACTTCTTGATTTACAAATTCTAAAAAACGTTCGTCTTTTTCTGTAAATGGGTCAATCACATGACTATCAATGTCTATTTGTCCAATATTGATTCCGTTTACAAACAACGGCACTACAATTTCAGACTTAACTGTAAAGCTACAAGCAATATAATTATCTTGAGCTGCAACATCTGGAACTACAAAATTTGCATTCGATTCTGCTACTTGACCACATATTCCTTTTCCGAATGGAATTACAGTATGATCTGTTTCGGCACCAACATAAGGTCCAAGATGTAAAGTTTTGTTCTCGTGATTGGCAAAGTAAAATCCAACCCAATTATAGTAATCAACATTATCTGATAAAAATTGGCAAAGATTTTTAAGCTTTTCATCTCTATCAGCATTTTCACTTGACAGAATGCTAATCACTTCTGGTTTTAATTCATCAAATTTCATATTCTATTTTTTTTGCAAAAGTAACCAATGCAATTTCTTACTTTTACCTAAAATTTGTTAAAAATTATATTTTGAAAGAATACATTATTCAGTTTAAACCATTTTTAGTTTTCTTAACTAAGTTTTTGCTCTCCTATTTGGTGTTGACGCTATTGTATCAAAGTTATTTAAATCAATTTGATGAGAAGAATTTTGAGGTAGATAAAATCACACAAATGGTTGCTAAGCAATCTCAAATGATGCTTTCAGTTTTTGATGATAATTCCTATACCATGCCCAATTTGAAAGAAGCAAGTGTAAAACTTTTTTATCACGATAAATGGGTTGCAAGAATTATCGAAGGTTGTAATGCTGTGAGTGTTGTAATTTTATTTATAAGTTTTGTAATTGCATTTACTGGAAGATTAAAGCAAACATTAGTTTTTGTAATAATGGGAACAATAATAATTCACCTATTTAATGTGTTGCGAATTGCATTGCTTTGTATGGCAATATTTCACTTTCCGGAGTATGAGCATATTCTTCATGGTGTAATCTTTCCGCTATTTATTTACGGAATTGTTTTTTTACTTTGGGTGATTTGGGTTAATAAATATTCTTCTTATGCTACAAAATCTATTGAAAAATAAGCTGAAGTTGTCGGCTGTTTTGTTTTTAATTATTCTTCTAATTGCCATTAGAGCATTTGAAGACACAATTTTTTATGATCCATTTTTAGATTATTTTAAATTGAATTATAATAATCTACCATTGCCTAAAATTGATGTAATAAAATTATTTTTTAGTTTAGGATTTAGATTTTATTTAAACTCCATTATTTCCTTGGGATTACTTCGATTGATTTTTAATGATGCAAAAATCATTAAGTTTTCCATTTTTCTGTATTCTATTTTGGGAATCATTTTAATGGTGAGTTTCTTTTTTGTTCTATTAAAATTTGGAGAAACTAACAAAATGAATCTTTTTTACATTAGAAGATTTATTATACAACCTATTTTTATAATGCTCTTTATCCCAGCTTTTTATTATCAGAAAAAAATGAAGTAGTTGTTATTTTTTGTATCTTTATGTAGGTAAATAATAAACAATGAAAGTAATAAAACATTCTGGAGATGTCGTTGATTTTGAACCTGATAAACTTAAAAAATCTTTATTAAAATCAGGTGCAGATTCTTCGATTGTTAATGTTATTTTAAACGAAATAAAAGGCCAGATTTATGATGGAATTCCAACCAAACAAATCTACAAAATGGCTTTTGGATTGCTTAAGAAAGCGTCTAATTCTCATGCAGCTCAGTATAATTTAAGACCCGCAATACAAATGCTTGGTCCAGCTGGATTTTTCTTTGAAAAGTATGTTGCTAGACTTTTTGCATTTGAAGATTATAAAACCATTACAAATCAAACTCTTCAAGGAAAATGCGTTTCCCATGAAATAGATGTTATTGTTAAAAAAAATGATGAAATCAGCATGATTGAATGTAAGTTTCATGCTGGAAGGGATGCGATTTCTGATGTAAAAGTTCCAATGTATATTTTATCTAGATTTAATGATTTGAAAGATAGAAAACATTCTATTTTTACAAATAATGATAAAATTTCAAAATGTTGGCTAGTTACCAACAATAGATTTAGCGCAGATGCAATTACTTTCGGAAATTGTACGGGAATAAACATGTTGAGTTGGGATTTCCCCAAAAACGATAATTTACGATCAAAAATCGATAACAAAAAACTATATCCTATAACTTGTTTGACAACTCTTTCATTAGTAGAAAAAGACAAGTTGTTGATTTTGGGGATTATTTTGGCAATAGATTTAATTAATAATTCTGAAAGTTTAGAGCGAATAGGATTAAGTACTAATAGAATAAAAAATGTTTTAAAAGAAGTCACAGAATTATGTAAATATTTATAATTATGAAAGTAACATTCTTAGGTGGTGCTGGAACTGTAACAGGTTCTAAAACATTAATAGAAAGCAATGGAGTTAGAATTTTAGTAGATTGTGGTCAATTTCAAGGAATAAAACCATTGCGAGAACTCAATTGGGAACCACTTCCTATTTTACCATCAACAATAGATTTTGTGTTGTTGACCCATGGTCATTTAGACCATTGTGGTTGGTTACCACGATTGGTTAATCAAGGATTTAATGGTAAAATTTATTGCACGAGTCCAACTAAAGATATTGCAAAATTAATTTTATTAGATAGTGCTAAAATTCAAGAGGAAGAAGCAAATAGAGCTAATGAAGGTAAATATTCAAAACACGAAATTGCTGAACCTTTATATAATATTGATGATGCAGAAAGTGTTTTTCCATATTTTAGAATTATAAAAGAAAATGAAACGATTAGTTTAGATGCTGAAATTTCTGCTGTTTTTACTAATGCAGGACATATCCTTGGTGCTTGTTCAATTACTTTAATCTTAGAAGGCAAAACCTTAGTTTTTTCTGGAGATATTGGTCGTGATGATGATGTGTTAATGTATGCACCAACTAAACCACAAAAAGCAGATTATATTTTTTTAGAGAGTACTTATGGTAATAGAATTCATCCAGAAGAAGATGTAAAGTTACTACTCGAAGCATATATAAATAATACATATTCTAAAGGAGGAACAGTAATAATTCCGAGTTTTGCTGTAGAACGTGCTCAAACTATTATGTACTTACTTTGGCAATTAAAAGAGGAAGATAGAGTTCCAAATATTCCTTATATTATAGATACTCCAATGGGAATTAGCGTTTTGGATGTTTTTGAAAACAATAAAAAGTGGCACAAACTATCTGATGAAGATTGTGTTGCAATGTGTAAAATGTTTTTTATGAACTCGGATTATCAAGAAACAATAAACATGATTTATGATAAACAACCAAAAGTTGTTATCGCTGCAAGTGGAATGATAACAGGAGGAAGAGTTTTAAGTTATTTAGAACGATATGTTAGTTTAGCAGAAACAACAATAATTATTGTTGGATATCAAGCAGAAGGAACGCGTGGAAGAAAATTATTAGATGGAGCTACTGATATAAAAATTCGAGGAAAATATTATGATGTAAAAGCAAATATTGTTGAAATTGAAGGTTTGTCAGCCCATGCCGATCAACAGGGTTTATTGAATTGGCTTTCAGAATTGCATAGTAAACCAGTAAAAGTATTTTTAGTTCATGGAGAAAATCAGCCAGCAGATGAACTTAGAATTAAAATTAAGGAGCGATTTGGCTTTAATTGTTCTATTCCATTAATGGGACAAGAGTTTGAATTGTAAACTTTTAACAAACTTTTACAGATAATTATTTACTATTGATTAACTTTGTACCATGCAAATTAAAAAGCACATAGCGTTACTTTTAGCTTTCTTCCTGTTAATTTCCAATTCGGGATTGGCTTTTAATGTGCATTATTGTGGCGAGAAAATAGCGGCAATATCTTCTGTGTTTTCTGATGAGGAAGTTTGCGAGATGCCTGTAGTAGAGGAAAAATCTTGTTGCGCAAAAAAAGAAGTTACGCATAAAAAGTGTTGTTCTGATAAAGAATTAAATCTTAAAGACAACTCTGAAAAATTTGCTTTCAAATCAATTTCTTTTGATTTTGATATGTTTTTTTATGAAACTTCTTTCAAACAAATTTATTTTGACTCAGTTGAAAGTAGTATAAAATCTCAATATCTTACTTATTACTGTGATGCAAATGCGCCGCCATTGTATCAACTCTATTGTCAATACACTTTTTACGCTTGATTTAATCTAAATTCATTAGGTTTCTTATTTTATTATAGGAAATCAAAACTTTAAATGAACATAGATTAAATTTTAAACAATGAAAAAAATAACATTATTCCTAATGTTGTTTGTTTTTGCTGCTACATTTTCACAAGAAAAATTAGACGAAGTAAAAATTGATATCAAGCAAAAAGGAATAAAAAAATCACTTACCAAAACAGCCAATACTTCTGTAGTTACAAGTAAAGAATTACTTAAAGCAGCTTGTTGTAATTTGGCAGAAAGCTTTGAAACAAATCCATCAATTGATGTGAATTTTTCTGATGCTTTGACAGGAACCAAACAGATAAAAATGTTAGGTTTAACTTCACCATATTTAATGATTACAGAGGAAAACATTCTTTCATTAAGAGGTGCTTCTCAAGCTTATGGTTTGTCATTTACGCCAGGAACTTGGGTAGAAAGTATTCAAATTACAAAAGGCGCCGGAAGTGTTGTCAACGGATACGAAAGTATTTCAGGACAGATTAACACAGAACTTATTAAGCCAATGAAAGATATTCCTTTTTATCTTAATGCTTATGGTTCAACAGATTCTAGATTCGAATTGAATACACATTTCAACAGAAAGATTACTGATAAATGGGCTACAAGTTTCTACATTCATGGAAATGCAAGAGTTGCCAAAAACGATATGAATCATGACCATTTTTTAGATAATCCATTAGGAAAACAAATTAACTTGGTGAATCGTTGGCAATATACAAATCCAGAGACTGGTTGGGTTTCATTTATTAATTTCAAATTTATGAAAGATGAAAAACAGACTGGCGATTTAGATTTCGATCCCAAAAAAGATAAATTCACAACCAATCATTGGGGTTCAGAAATTAATACAGAACGTTTTGATTTCACTTCAAAAATTGGTTATGTTTTTAAAGATATGCCTTATCAAAGCATTGGTTTCCAAAATGCGTTTAGCAATCACAATCAACAATCTTATTTCGGATTAAATCAATACAACATAAAGCAACAAAGCTATTATTCTAATTTAATTTTAAATTCGATTATTGATAATACCATGCATAAGTTTTCAACTGGTTTGAATTTTACTTATGACAAATATTCTGAATTTGTGAACTTATCTGATGTGAGTCGAATTGATAATTCCGTTGGTGCTTTCTTCGAATATACTTTTGATAACAACAATAAGTTTAGCTATATTTTAGGAGGACGATTTGATTATCACAATAGGTTAGGAGCTTTTTTTACACCAAGACTTCACGTTAGATATAATCCATGGGAAAAATCTGTTTTCAGATTTTCTGCAGGAAGAGGTAAACGTGCTGCAAATATTTATGCGGAAAATCAGCAATTATTTGGAAGTTCAAGAGTTTTTTCTGTTTTAGATACCAATGGAAAAATCTACGGGTTAAATCCTGAAATAGCATGGAATTACGGAATAAGTTTTACTCAAAACTTCACATTATTTGGTAAAAGTGCCGATATGACTTTGGATTTCTATAGAACCGATTTTCAAAATCAAGCTATAGTTGATGTGATGCAAAGTCCGCAACAAGTATTATTCTACAATTTAAAAGGTGCTTCTTATGCTAATAGTTTGCAAATTGATTTTAATTATGAGATTATTAAACATTTCAATTTGAGAACTGCTTATAAGTATTATGACATCTCTACCGATTATTTGTCTGGTAGTTTTCAAAGACCACTTCAGGCAAAGCATAGGTTTTTTGGTAATTTAGAATATGAAACTCACATCAGGGAAAAAGGAAAGCAATGGAAAATCGATTTTACTTGGAATTGGCTAGGAAAACAGCAACTTCCAACAACAGCTACAAATCCAGTTGATGATAGATTACCAGAGTTTTCACCATCATTTTCTGTTATGAATACACAAATTACAAGAACATTTTCAAGTGTTTTTGAAGTTTATATTGGAGGTGAAAATATTGGAAATTACCGACAACAAAATGCAATATTAGGTGAGCATAATCCTTTTGGAACGCATTTTGACACATCTATAGTGTATGCTCCAATTTTTGGACAAATGTATTATGCAGGATTAAGATTTAAAATAAAATAATTATAAAAAATATTAAATTATGAAAAACATATTAATTGGAATGATGCTACTATTTGTAACACTTTCAACACAAGCTCAAGACAAAAAAAATAAAAATGCCAAATACGATATTGAGGTAGGAGGGAATTGCGATATGTGCAAAAAAATAATTGAGAAGGCAGCATTTTCTGTAAAAGGTGTTAAAAGTGCCGATTATCATTTAGATGATAATACATTGCATTTAATAATTAATGAAGAAAAATGTTCAATTTTAGATATTAAAAAAGCGATTGCTAGTGTTGGTCACGATACCGATGAAGTAAAAGCTGCTGATAAGGATTATGAAAGTCTTCATGGGTGTTGTCATTATGAAAGAAAATAGATTATAAAAAATTCTCTAAGAAATTAGAGAGTTTTTATTTTGTATTTTTATGCAATGAAAAAGAACAAATCAAGATTTAGTGTTTTATTATTAGTTGTTTTCTCATCTGTCATTTTTGCACAAGACGTGACACACAATCAAGCAAATTGGTTTGCTTATGTTGGTCAATATAATGTTTCTAAAAAATGGGGTTATCATATTGAAGCGCAATTTAGATTGGATGATGAGTTAAATAGGAGTAATCAAAATTTATTTCGATTAGGCGGTTTTTACAATCTAAATGAAAGAGCAAAGTTTACCATAGGTTATGGGTTGATTAATACTTTAAATTCAAATTTGAATGATTATTTCAATGAAGATAGAATATGGGAGCAATTTCAATATAATCATAAATGGAAGCAAAATATAAACACAAATCGATTTCGTCTTGAACAGCGGTTTGTAGATAAGTTGGCTCTTGTAGATGGTTCTGTTAGAAAATCGGAAACTAACTATCAAAATAGATTGCGATATTTAAATAGGAATCTTTTTCATATCATGGACTTTAAATCGGGCAATGAAGAACTTTATTTAGTTGTTCAAGATGAAGTTTTTCTTAATCTTGGAACTAATAAAGTAAATAATAAATTTTTGGATCAAAATAGATTTCTAATAGGATTTGGGATAAACTACAAAAAGAGTATCCAATTTGAAGTTGCTTATATGAATCATTTTATCAATCCAAATACCAACAATGACATTATGAATCATACTTTTTCTTTAACATTACTTCAAAACTTAATTCTCTATAAAGAATGAGGATTATGTTATATTTAAGTCAAAAAAGCGAATAAGATTGCCTTATAAATAAATAATCGTTACTTTCACGTGCTCAAACTAAACTAACTTATTTATCATATTTATGAATGATTTTGATTGGAAACAACTACTTAACCCAGAATTTTATATTCTATTAGAATTTGGTGGAATTAAAATTGGACTTTACGTTGTTTTATTTATAGTATTTGCCGAAACCGGACTATTAGCAGGATTCTTTTTGCCTGGAGACAGTTTGCTTTTCTTATGTGGAATTTACAGTCAGTTGTTGATGAAAGAATTATCAACTGGAAGTGATTTTCTGGATGTTTCTTTTTTAGCAGCTTTAGTTTCAGTAATGGGAATTGTAGGAAACATGGTAGGTTATTGGTTTGGAAAGAAGAGTGGGAGTTATTTGTTTAAAAGAGAAGATAGTTTCTTTTTTAAGAAAAAATATTTGTTTCAATCAAAAGATTTTTTTGATAAGTACGGAACAAAAGCAATTGTTTTTGCAAGATTTTTACCTGTTGTAAGAACGTTTGCTCCTGTAGTAGCTGGAATTGTAGAAATGGAAAAGAAGAAGTTCATGTTTTACAATATTTTGGGTTCAATTCTTTGGTCGTTCACTATGATTTTTGCAGGTCACTATTTATATGAGTTATTCTTAACACAATTTAATATTGACTTAAAACATTACATAGAATATATTGTAATTGGGATAGTTTTAGTAACAACAATTCCTGTTTTAATGAAATTTTTGAAAAAGAGAAATTAAATTTATCAAATAAAAAAATCCGTCAAGTTCTTCAACAAGACGGATTTTTTATTTTTATTACTTCGTACTTCGTATTTTGTACTTTGTATTTCGCACTTATAAATTACATCATTCCTGGCATTCCTCCGCCCATTGGCATTCCACCACCAGCGTTTTCTTCTTTGATGTCGATTAATGCACATTCAGTAGTAAGAATCATTCCAGCAACAGAAGCAGCGTTTTCAAGAGCTACACGAGTTACTTTTTTAGGATCAATAATTCCAGCTTTTAGCATATCTACGTATTCATCAGTTTTGGCATTGTAACCAAAATCACCTTTTCCTTCAGAAACTTTTGCTACTACTACAGAACCTTCAAGTCCAGCATTTTCAACAATAGTTCTCAATGGCGATTCAACCGCGCGGAAAACAATTTGAATTCCAGTAGCTTCATCAGCATTATCAGCTTTAATTGATGCTAAAGATGCTTTTGCTCTTAATAAAGCAACACCTCCACCAGCAACAATACCTTCTTCTACAGCAGCACGAGTAGCGTGTAAAGCATCATCAACTCTGTCTTTTTTCTCTTTCATTTCAACTTCAGAAGCAGCTCCAACATAAAGAACTGCAACTCCACCAGCTAATTTAGCCAAACGTTCTTGCAATTTTTCTCTATCATAATCAGAAGTTGTAGTTTCCATCTGACCTTTGATTTGGTTGACTCTATTTTTAATTAAATCAGCATTTCCAGCACCATTTACAATCGTTGTATTGTCTTTATCAATTGCAATTTTTTCGGCTGTTCCTAGCATTTCTAATGTTGCATTTTCAAGTGTGTAACCACTTTCTTCTGCAATTACAGTTCCACCAGTTAAGATTGCAATATCTTCAAGCATTGCTTTTCTTCTATCACCAAAACCTGGCGCTTTTACCGCAGCAATTTTTAAGGCACCACGCAATTTGTTTACTACCAAAGTTGATAAAGCTTCTCCATCAACATCTTCAGCAATAATTAATAATGGTTTTCCAGATTGAGCAACTGGTTCTAATACAGGAAGTAATTCTTTAAGAGAAGATACTTTTTTATCGTATAAAAGAATGTAAGGATTTTCTAATTCTACATTCATTTTCTCTGGATTGGTTACAAAATATGGAGATAAATAACCTCTGTCAAACTGCATTCCTTCAACCACATCAACATAAGTTTCTGTTCCTTTTGCTTCTTCAACAGTAATAACACCTTCTTTTCCAACTTTCCCAAAAGCAGTTGCAATTAAATCTCCAATTACTTCATCATTATTTGCAGAAATAGAGGCAACTTGTTTAATTTTTTCAGAAGAAGAACCAACTTCTTGAGCTTGTTTTCCTAAATCTTTTACTATCGCTTCAACTGCTTTATCAATTCCACGTTTTAAATCCATTGGATTTGCTCCAGCCGCAACGTTTTTCAATCCTTCTTTTACAATTGCTTGTGCTAAAACGGTTGCAGTTGTTGTTCCATCTCCAGCTAAATCGTTAGTTTTTGAAGCTACTTCTTTAACCATTTGAGCACCCATATTTTCTAAAGGGTCTTTTAACTCAACTTCTTTTGCTACAGAAACACCATCTTTAGTTACTGTTGGTCCACCAAATGATTTTGAAATAATTACATTTCTTCCTTTTGGTCCAAGTGTTACTTTTACTGCATTTGCCAATGCATCGACACCACGTTTTAAACCGTCACGTGCTTCAATATCGAATTTTATATCTTTTGCCATTTTATTTTATTTTTAAAAACTTAATACTTTGTATTTCTAACTTCGTTCTTCTTACTTTTAAATTATTGCAAGAATATCATCTTCTCTCATGATTAGATAATCTTTTCCATCAAGTTTTAAATCGGTTCCTGCGTATTTGCCGTAAAGAACAGTATCACCAACTTTTACAGTCATTGGCTCGTCTTTTTTTCCGTTTCCAACTGCAACAACAGTTCCTTTTTGAGGTTTTTCTTTAGCAGTATCAGGAATAATGATTCCAGAAGCTGTTTGTGTTTCGGCAGCAGCTGGTTCCACGATTACGCGGTCTGAAAGCGGTTTAATGTTTAATGCCATAATTCGTATATTTTGTATTAATTAAAATTTTAAGATTGCTATTTTATAGTCAGAAATTGTGCCATTGGTTAAAAACTGACAATTTTTCAGCGAAGGTAATGAAAGTTGACAGATTGTAAGATGATTTTATTGTGGTTTAAACTTAAAAATTTAATCATATGAAAACTGTAAATAATAATCCTCAGTAAAGTTTAAGCAAAAAAAATCCCGACTTCGTTTTTGGTACGAGACGGGATTTTTTTATAATACTGTATTTCTTATTTTTTCACTGGAGTTGCAGGTGTAGCTTCAGGTTTTGTAGCAGTTGTAGTAGTGCTAGCGGCTGGAGTTTCTGCTTTGTCAGTTTTAGGAGCTTCTGTTTGTGGAGCAGCTGGTTCAATTAAACTTTTGTTATCGCTTAAAGTTCCTGTGAAACTTAAACTAGATAATAAAACTAATGTGATTAACGATCCTGCTAATACCCATGTACTTTTGTCTAAAAAGTCTGTTGTTTTTTGTACACCACCTAATTGTTGTGAACCTCCAATAGCTGAAGATAAACCACCACCTTTAGGGTTTTGTACCATGATTACTATGATTAATAAGAAACAAACGATTGTTATTAATACTAAAAAAATTGAAAATGTGCTCATTGCTTAACTATTATTGTTTTGTTGTAAATTCTTAATATCCGAAATTCGGTCTGCAAAGAAACTACTTTTTTCTGGATATTTCAAAATTAATATTTCATAAGCTTGAATTGCTTTCTGATATTTTTTTTGCTCTAAGTAAACTTTTGCCAAAGTTTCGGTCATTAAATAGGATTTATCCTCTGTAACAGGTATTGTTATTACTGAATTACTTTCTTTATTTACAGGTGGTATTTTTGGATTTGATTCAATAAATTTATCTATCATTTCCAATTTTTTCTTCCTAACAATTTCTGCTTCTGTTGGTGTTTCTTTTCTTTCAATTGGTTTCAATCTTGAAAGTTGTAACCATTCTTGAAACGAATGTTTTTCTTCTTTTGTGAATTCTAAAGGTTTTCCAATCTCTAATTTTTCTTTAATATTTTCCTCTTCAGGAGATGCTTTAGCTATAGATGATAATATAGATTGCTCTAAAGAATTTACAGATTCAGCTGTGCTTGAATATTCAACAATTTCACTGCCAACTACATCAATATTTAATAATTCGGCAACTTTTTGGTCATATAAACCATTTTGAACTGTTACAAAATTGTCTGATGTTATAAAATCAAACAAAATAGATCTATCTGTAGTAAATGCTGCTGCTACCTTTAAGGCATAATTATATTTAAAACTGTCTTGATTGTACAAATGTTTTAATCGCAAAACTCGAGCACTTTGAAAATAAGGAAATTCCTCAATAATTTTTTCCAAAGCACCATTGTGACGCTCATTAATGGCGTCGGGTTTGTTGATTAAGTATGTATAGTCAGTTAAGTTCATTTCTTTACTTCGTACTATTTTTTACCATTTTGCAAGAGATTCATTAAATACATCTTGAGTAATTCTAGTGAAAATTTCATCTAAATAAGTATTCAATTTTGCACCTGTTGGATTTTCAGAAGCATCAAAATCAACAAAAAATGAAAAAGTCTTTTCAAAATTATCAGCTTCTTTGTTTTTATTTACAAACCTGACATTAACTGTAATTGAAAGTCTACTTTGTGCTGCCTTTTGATCGGCAGTAGCTGTCATTGGTGTAATATTATATTGAGTAATTTCACCTTCATAAAGTAAATCACCACCAGTATTAGTAAGATTTAAGTTAGTTTGGTTTTGTAATATTTCTTGTAATTTGATAGTAAAAGTTCTTTCAATTCCTGGTTCAATTAATGGAGCATTATTCTGAAAATAGTTTACTTGAACAGTTTTTGCATCAATTGGCCCAGTACCAGTGAAATTGTAGGGTCCACAACTATTTAAAGTTAGTGCAACAAGAAGGAATACTATGTATTTTAGTTTATTCATCAGAATTTAAAAAGCCAAAGATATATTTTTTTATTTCAATAATTGTTAATCCTATTATAATGAATTACAAATCATATTGTTTGATTTTTCTATATAAAGTTCGTTCAGAAATCCCCAATTCATCAGCTGCAGCTTTTCTTTTTCCTTTGTTTTTTTCTAAAGATTTTTTGATGAGCTCAATTTCTTTTTGTTCCAATTTCAAAATTTCTTCTTCTTCAACAGTTTCTGCAAATAAATAGTTATTGTCATCTTCGTCATCTTCAAATTCTTCTTGCTCAACTTCTTCTGCTTTTGGAATTATTGTATTTCGCGGTTGATCTTCAAAAAACGTTTCTTCATCAGATTTTCCATATACTTTCTGAATCAAATTTGGATTGATGTCTTGCACTTTTGCTCCGTTTTTCATCAATTCTAAAGTCAATTTTTTCAAATCATTCAAATCACTTTTCATATCAAAAAGCACTTTGTACAAAATATCTCTTTCGGTAGAAAAATCATTTTCAGCTTTTTTTCCACCAATAACACTTGGTAATTGACTTCCTTCTTGAGGTAAATAAGACATCAATGTTTGAAGCGAAATATCTCTTTTAGTCTCTAAAACCGATATCTGTTCTGCTGAATTTCGCAACTGACGAATATTGCCACCCCAACGATAATTCAGTAAATATTTTACTGCATCATCATCTAGTTTTATGGCTGGCATTTTGTATTTGTGAGCAAAGTCAGAAGCAAATTTTCTAAACAACAAATGAATATCGTCTTTTCGTTCACGCAATGGTGGAAGTCCAATTTCAACAGTGCTCAAACGATAATATAAATCTTCACGAAATTTTCCTTTTTCGATAGCGTCAAACATATTAACGTTAGTCGCAGCTACAATTCTAACATTCGTTTTTTGAACTTGTGATGAACCTACTTTTATAAATTCACCATTTTCTAAGACACGTAACAAACGAACTTGAGTGGTTAAAGGTAATTCACCAACTTCATCAAGGAAAATGGTTCCGCCATCAGCAACTTCAAAATAGCCTTCACGCGTTCCTGTTGCACCAGTAAACGATCCTTTTTCGTGTCCAAAAAGTTCACTGTCAATAGTTCCTTCTGGGATTGCTCCACAGTTTACAGCGATGTATTTTCCATGTTTTCTATGTGAAAGCGAATGGATAATCTTTGGAATGCTTTCTTTTCCAACGCCACTTTCTCCAACTACCAACACCGAAATATCTGTAGGAGCAACCTGAATGGCTTTTTCTACCGCACGATTGAGCTTTGGATCATTTCCAATAATTTCAAATCGTTGTTTTATAGATTGTACTGTTTCCATTTGAAAAAGGTTTAAGAGTTTAAATGTTTATTGGTTTAAAAGTTACTTTGCAATTTTGTCATTTTGACAAAGGAAAAATCTCCTAATTTTTTATTTCAAACTCTTTTTTATATTTAATGAACCAAAAAGTTCCTTTAATTCGTTGTATTGATTGTCTTTTAAGTCGGCTTTTCTAATCACTTTCGCCACATCATTAGTTATATAAATTAAAAACCAATCTCTTTTTTCAACAATTTTGAAAATGTCTTTCCAAAAATATTTCATATTGAATGTTTCTCCAATATCTTCAAAACTTTCACTGTTGAATTTAATGTTTATGTTTTCTTTTAGTTTTATGTTAGAGAGCGTTTTTTTTGTAAATCTATATATTGCAAATATTAATGCAATAGGGAAAAGCAATAGAAAGAGATAGGATGCAGAAAATAATTCCATTAAATTAAAGTTGCTTATTCCAAATTGGAAAATAAATATTAAAACTAGAATAACATAAAAAACCAAAATAGCTTTAAATATTTTTTTACAGAAAAATAAATACAAATAAACTTTGAAGTAATCTTTAAAAACAAAATTTGGTTTTATAACAATTTCTTTATCCATAGTTCAACAACTTTAAACTCCTAAACTTTTATTTTAATTCATTTCACTATAACCAACGGCTTCACCAATCAATGTTCCGCTTGTGCATTTAGTTATTTTTACATTAACAAAATCGCCTACTTTATAATTCTCTTTCGGAAAAACAACTGTAATGCTTTGTGAATTTCTTCCAGATAAATCATTCTCCGATTTTTTAGAGGTTTTTTCAACCAAAACTTCTACGGTTTGACCTAAAAACTCTTGTGTTCTAAAAGCGCTGTGAATTCTTTGAGCATCAACTATTTCTTGTAATCTTCTAGCTTTAGTTTCTTCAGCAACATCATCTTCTAATTTTCTACCAGCCAAAGTTCCAGGACGTTCTGAATACGAATACATGTATCCAAAACTGTATTTTACATATTCCATTAATGATAACGTATCTTGATGATCTTCCTCAGTTTCTGTTGGAAAACCAGCAATCATATCTTGTGTAATACAAACATTCGGAATAATTGATTTTATATTGTCTATCAATTTCATGTATTCTTCACGAGTGTGAAGTCGATTCATTTCTTTCAATATTCTATTACTTCCAGATTGTACAGGTAAATGAATATGTTTACAAATATTTGGATATTTTGCAATGATGTGCAGCACTTCTTCGTGCATATCTTGAGGATTGGAAGTCGAAAAACGAATACGCATTTTAGGAAAACCAATAGCCACCATTTCTAACAACTGTTCAAATTTGACTGCTGTAGCTTGTTGCATTTCGGTTGCTTTATCAAAATCTTTTTTCAATCCGCCACCATACCAAAGGTAACTGTCCACATTCTGGCCCAAAAGCGTAATTTCTTTATAACCAGTATCCCAAAGTTGCTGAATTTCTGTCATAATACTTTGAGGTTCACGACTTCTTTCACGACCGCGAGTAAATGGCACAACGCAAAACGTACACATATTATCGCAACCACGAGTAATAGATACAAATGCAGAAACGCCATTAGAATTCAATCTCACAGGCGAAATGTCACCATAAGTTTCTTCTTTAGACAAAATTACATTTATGGCGTCACGACCATCTTCAATTTCGGCAAGTAAATTTGGTAAATCTTTGTAAGCATCTGGACCAACAACCATATCAACAATTTTCTCTTGTTCTAGAAATTGCTCTTTCAATCGTTCAGCCATACAACCTAAAACGCCGACTTTCATTTTCGGATTAATGTCACGTTTTACTGCATTGTATTTTTCTAAACGTTTTCTTACCGTTTGTTCGGCTTTATCACGAATAGAACAAGTATTAACCAAAACCAAATCGGCTTCTTCTAATATTTGAGTAGTATTATAACCTTCATTAGTAAGAATAGAAGCTACAATTTCACTGTCAGAAAAATTCATAGCGCAACCATAACTTTCAATATAAAGTTTCTTTGTGTTTTCGGGTTTATTCTCAAGAACTAAACTTTGTCCTTGTGCTTTTTCATCAATTTCTTTTTCCATAAAATAATCTTCGATTGAATCGGACTACAAAGATAATACTAAATTACAAAATCTGACAAGATGGCAGATAATGTTTAACATTCTTTTATTAAGGAGCGATTGGTTTGGGAATTTTCAGCAATCCATATTCCGCATTTCATTGCAATCTTTTCATTTGTTGCCTTCGAGTTTGCCTCAGGCAACAAATGAAAAGGATATCCATTCCAAATGTGAAACATTCACTGAACTTCGTTAAAAATCAAACATTTTGTGAGGTAATCAGGGCTAAATTTAATTCCATTTTAATGCTTGTAATTTTTAAAAATGATTACAAAAACTAAAAATTTAAAAAAAACCTATACTTTTGCCGAACAAACAAAATACATAATGGCAAAGAATTTAGTTATAGTAGAGTCACCAGCAAAGGCAAAAACCATCGAGAAATTTCTTGGAGCAGACTACCAAGTAGAATCAAGTTATGGTCACATTGCCGACTTGCCTTCCAAAGAAATAGGAGTAGATGTCGAAAACGGATTCAAGCCAAAGTACGAAGTTTCAGCTGATAAAAAAGCACTTGTTACAAAGCTTAGAGGTTTAGCTAAAAATGCCGATATGGTTTGGTTAGCTTCCGATGAGGACCGAGAAGGAGAAGCAATTTCTTGGCATTTATCAGAAGAATTAAAATTAGATAAAAACAAAACAAAAAGAATTGTTTTTCATGAGATTACCAAAAATGCCATTCTAAAAGCCATTGATAATCCTAGAGAAATTGATTACAATCTAGTAAACGCTCAACAAGCTCGTAGAGTTTTAGATAGATTAGTAGGTTACGAATTATCACCAGTTTTATGGCGTAAAATTAAAGGTGGATTATCTGCTGGAAGAGTTCAATCAGTTTCTGTGAGATTAATTGTAGAACGCGAAAGAGAAATTCAAAATTTCAAACCAGTTGCAAGTTATTCTGTAGTGGCAGAATTTGTAAACGAAGCCGGAAGAGCATTTAAAGCAAAACTTCCAAAGAATTTTAACACTAAAAAAGAAGCCGAAGATTTTTTAAGCAAAAACATCGGTTCCAATTATAAAGTAGGCGATTTGGAAACAAAACCTACTAAAAAATCTCCAACAGGACCATTTACTACTTCAACTTTACAACAGGAAGCAGCACGTAAATTATATCTTCCAGTTGGAATCACAATGCAATTAGCTCAGCGTTTATACGAAGCTGGACTTATTACTTATATGAGAACAGATAGTGTCAATCTTTCTAAAGATGCTATGGATGCTGCTCAAGCCGAAATCATAAAATCTTACGGAAAAGAGTTTTCAAAACCGAGAACGTTTACCAATAAAAGTAAAGGCGCACAAGAAGCTCACGAGGCAATTCGTCCAACGGATATGTCGCGTCATACAGTAAATATTGATAGAGATCAAGCGCGTTTGTATGATTTAATTTGGAAAAGAACATTAGCTTCTCAAATGAGTGATGCCGAATTGGAAAGAACTAATGTTAGAATTGAGGCAAACAATCATTCAGAAGTTTTTACAGCTTCTGGAGAAGTGATCAAGTTTGAAGGTTTCTTGAAAGTATATCTTGAAGGAAATGACGAAGATGAGGAAGAACAAGAAGGAATGTTGCCTGCAATGAAAGTCAATGAAAAATTGACTAATAATTATATTACAGCTACAGAAAGATATTCGCGTCCACCAAGTCGATATACAGAAGCATCTTTAGTTAAAAAACTTGAAGAGCTTGGTATTGGTCGTCCATCAACTTATGCGCCAACTATTTCTACTATCATCAATAGAAGTTATGTAGAAAAAGGAACTCTTGAAGGTCAAGAAAGAAAATATACACAATTGACATTGCAATCAGGAAAACTATCTGATGTAATTCTGAAAGAAAATACAGGTTCAGATAAAGGTAAATTAGTTCCAACCGATATCGGAAACATTGTTACTGATTTCTTGGTTAAAAATTTTGATGCAATTTTAGATTACAATTTTACTGCTAAAGTCGAACAAGATTTTGACGAAATTGCAGAAGGAAACATCAATTGGACAACAATGATGCAAGAGTTTTATGATAAATTCCATCCAAATGTAAAAGATGTCGAAGCCAATGCCGATAGAGAAAGTGGTGAAAGAATTCTAGGAAAACATCCAGAATCAGGTAAAACGGTTTTGGTTCGTTTAGGAAAATTTGGTGCTATGGCTCAAATTGGAGATAGTGATGATGAAGATAAGAAATTTGCTAGTTTGCGTCCAGAGCAAAATATCGGAAACATTACTTTAGAAGAAGCATTGAATTTGTTTCTACTTCCAAAAGTATTAGGAACTTATAAAGGTGAAGAAGTTGAAGTAAGTTTAGGTCGTTTTGGACCGTTTGTACGTTTTGGAAAAGTATTTGTTTCACTTCCAAAAGGAGAAGAGCCACTTGATGTTGATTTAGAAAGAGCAAAGGTTTTAATTGATGAAAAAACACAAGCTGATGCACCAATAGCTGTTTATAAAGGCGAAGGTGTTCAGAAAGGAACAGGAAGATTTGGACCTTTTATTAAATGGAATGGAATTTTCATCAACGTTTCTAAAAAATATAATTTCGATAATTTATCTCAAAATGATATTGAAGAATTAATTGAAGATAAACTTCAAAAAAATATCGATAAAGTAA
The DNA here is from genome assembly GCF_054776075.1 of Flavobacterium koreense. Lineage (NCBI taxonomy): Bacteria > Pseudomonadati > Bacteroidota > Flavobacteriia > Flavobacteriales > Flavobacteriaceae > Flavobacterium > Flavobacterium koreense. The sequence goes on from NZ_BAAHCF010000002.1 coordinate 462,730, forward strand.
TCCACAATTGGGAAGATGAAGGTATTTTGGTTCAGAAAGCTCGTTGGGGAAGAAGTGAAATTACTAAAGGTAAAATCAAAATTGAATTGAGTAAAGATGTTGATGCTTCAAAATTGACTTTAGCTGAAGTTCAAGAAATGATTGCCAAAAAAACACCTGCAAAAAAACCTGCAGCTAAAAAAGCACCAGCCAAAAAAACAACTACCAAAAAGAAATAATAAATGGAATTCGATTTTCTTGCACCTTTAGATAATGATTTGATAATTGATATTATGCAATTGTCATCTCAGCATTTGTCTAGTAAAGTTGTGTTTCATACTGAAGCTGAGTTTCCAGATATTTCTAAAGTTAATATTGCTATAATTGGTGTTCTTGAAAATCGTGGAAAAGATTCGAAAGAAGTTGATTTATCTAATGTAAGAAGAGAATTATATAGCTTATTTCCTGGTAATTGGAGTAAAACTATTGCTGATTTAGGTGATATTCTAGCTGGAAATTCTTCTGATGACACTTATTTTGCATTGCAAAAAGTAGTTTCTAAACTAATCAAGAATAAAGTTATTCCTATTGTTATTGGTGGATCACAAGATTTAACCTATGCAATGTATCGTGGTTATGATGACTTGGAGCAAATGGTAAATTTGGTTTCTATTGATAATAAATTTGATTTAGGAAAACAGGAAACTTTAATCAGCTCCGAGTCTTATTTGTCTAAAATAATTATTGAAGAGCCAAATAATCTTTTCAACTATAGTAATATTGGCTATCAAACCTATTATAATTCTCAAGAAGAAATAGATTTGATGGAAAAATTATTTTTTGATGCTTATCGTTTAGGAGAAGTTTGTAATAATATAGCAATAGCAGAACCAGTTTTTCGTGATGCCGATTTAGTAAGTTTCGATTTAACTTCTGTAAAATCATCTGATTCAGGAAATTTCACCAATTTTCAACCAAACGGTTTTAATGGTAAAGAAATATGTTCTTTGTCTAGATACGCTGGAATAAGCGATAAAGTTTCGTGTTTGGGTATTTTTAATCACAATGATACTAAGCAAGAATCAGTTTTAATTGCTCAAATAATTTGGTATTTTATTGAAGGTATACATTATCGTTCTAATGAGTATCCATTTGGAAGCAAAGAAAATTACATAAAATATACAGTTCCTTTTGAAGATGAGGATATTGTGTTTTTTAAAAGTGATAAAACCGAGCGTTGGTGGATTGAAATACCATTTTTTGCAAATACTCACAATAAATTAAAAAAGAATACGTTATTACCATGTTCTCATGAAGATTATTTGGCAGCTTGCAACCAAGAGTTTCCTGAGCGTTGGTGGAAAGCGCAACGTAAGAGCATTTTATAAGAGCTTTTGTAAATAAAAATCTTATAAAATCTTATAAACATAAAATTTGTAAGAAAAAATATATAAAAACAACAAAAAAGCGTTAATAAACGCAATTATTTGCACTTTATCGATGATTTTATTTTGTCAATAAATATATAATTGTATTTTTGGTCAAGAAAATAAAATTTTAAGATATAAATAATTGTTTTTTTCAAAAATAATAGATAGGTTTACGCCCTTAAAATAAGAATACATAATTAACCCAAATTAATATGAAGAAGTTCATTGCATTTGCATCTGTTTTAACACTACTAGTTAGCTGTGGTAAGTCTAACGACAAAGGAGAATTAGTAGGAGTAAAAGGAAAAAAATGGCATCCAGAAAAACCATACGGAATGACTTTAGTTCCAGGTGGTGCTTTTATTATGGGTAAATCAGATGATGATTTAGCTAATGTTCAAGATGCTCCAACTAAAACAGTAACTGTTAGATCATTCTATATGGATGAAACAGAAATTACTAATAGCGAGTACCGTCAATTCGTTGAATGGGTTAAGGACTCTATTATTAGAGTGCGTTTAGCTATTCTTGCTGATGAAGTTGGTCAAAAACCAGGTTCAGGTAAAGGTGGAAAAAATGCAGGTAGCATTGGTGATTTCGCTTTTGCAGATCAAGATCCAGCTAAAATGACTCCATACGATAAGTATATGTACGAGAATTATTATAGTGTAGGAACTACTGATGATCCTTATGCTGGAAGAAGATTAAATAAAAAGACAAAATTAATTACTGATACAAAAAAATATCCAGATGAATATTATGTAGAGGTAATGGATACAATGTATTTACCAGTTGCTGAATCATTCAATGGTTTAAGAACAATTGATGTTGATAAATTGAAATTCCACTATTCATGGATGGACATCCAAGCTGCTGCTAAAGCTAAAGTTGGAAAAAGAAGTAAATTTATCAAAACTGAAAATACTAAAGTTTATCCTGATACAACAACTTGGATTAAAGATTTCTCTTACTCATACAATGAGCCAATGCACAACGATTATTTCTGGCACCAAGCTTATGGAGATTATCCAGTAGTTGGAGTTAACTGGAAACAAGCAAAAGCATTTTGTGCTTGGAGAACGTTGAACAAAAATATTTACGTTAAAAAGAAAAAAGGAAGAGATTTGATTAACTCATTCCGTTTACCAACAGAAGCAGAATGGGAATATGCTGCTCGTGGTGGTCTTGAATCAGGTAATTATCCTTGGGGAGGTCCTTATACTAAAAATGACAGAGGATGTTTCATGGCTAACTTTAAACCAAATCGTGGAGATTACGCAGCAGACCAGTCATTATATACTGTAGAAGCTAAATCGTATGAGCCAAATGGATACAACCTTTACAATATGTCAGGAAACGTATCAGAGTGGACAGATTCTTCTTATGATGCATCAGCTTACGAATATGTTTCAACAATGAATCCAAATGTTCCTGATACTTCAAACAAACGTAAAGTTGTTAGAGGAGGTTCTTGGAAAGATGTTGCTTACTTCCTACAAGTAGGAACTAGAGATTTCGAATATCAAGATACTGCAAGAAGCTACATTGGTTTCAGAACAGTTCAAGATTACATGGGAACTCAAACAACCGGAAACGGAAAGATTAAAAGATAAATTGTATTTTAACTAACTTAATTATATTAAACTTAACTAACTAAATTATTATTATTATGGGATTATTATCACCTAAAGTTATGAATTTCGCCTATGGTATGGGTGCAGCAGTTGTAATTGTTGGAGCATTATTTAAAATTGCTCACTTTGAATTAGGACCTTTAACAGGTACTGTGATGTTAACAATTGGATTATTAACAGAAGCGTTAATTTTTGCTTTATCTGCATTTGAAACGCCACCAGCAGAATTAGATTGGTCTTTAGTTTATCCTGAATTAGCAGGTGGACAAGCACAACCAAAATCAGCTAAAAAAGAAGATCCAAAAGAAGCACAAGGTTTGCTTTCTCAAAAATTAGATAATATGTTGAAAGAAGCTAAAATCGATGGTGAATTGATGGCTAGCTTAGGAAATAGCATTAAAAACTTTGAAGGTGCTGCAAAATCAATTTCTCCAACTGTAGACGCTATGGCTGGTCAAAAGAAATATGCAGAAGAAATGGGTAAAGCTGCTGCTCAAATGGAAGCTTTAAATGGTTTATACCAATCTCAACTACAAAGTGCTGAAAGAAATGCACAAATCAATAACGAAGTTGCTGAAAACAACTTAAAATTAAAAGACCAAATGCAATCATTAACTTCTAACTTGTCTACATTAAACAATGTATATGGTGGAATGTTATCTGCAATGAGTAATAAAGGATAATTAGTTTTTTTAACTATATTTTATTAAATTAACAATTAAAACTAATTAGAAAAAATGGCAGGAGGAAAATTAACCCCTAGACAGAAGATGATTAACCTGATGTACTTGGTTTTCATCGCGATGTTGGCAATGAATATGTCAAAAGAAGTCCTTTCGGCCTTCGGTTTGATGAACGAAAAATTTGATGCAGCTAATGCATCTGCTACACAAACTAATGAGCAAATGATGCTTGCTCTTGATACTAAAGCTACTGAAGCTAAAGGTCAGTTTGCTGTTGCTGCGGTAACTGCTCACAAAGTTGAAGCTGCTACAAAAAAGTTCTATGATTTTGTTGGTACTTTAAAAGCTGAAGTTCTTAAAGGTGTTGAGTCAGAAGGAGGGAAATTACCTTATGAGGCAATGGATAAAGCTGATAACTTAGATCATAGTTGGTTTACAGGTGACGGTTATACTAAAAGAGGTAATGAAGTTATCTCTGCAATTGAGACATTTAAATCAGAAATTAATAGCGCTTTAGGAGGAGAAAAAAAATATGCTTCAATCTTGAAAGAGATTACAGGTAAATTTGATGTAGCTCCAGTTACGAATAAAGAAGGTGTTAAAATTAAATATTTGGATTATCACTTTAAAGGATTTCCAGCTATTGCTTCTTTAGCTAAACTTACTGCTTGGCAAAATGATGCGAAAAAACTTGAATCTGATGTTATTAGTGCTGCTTTAGGTAAAGCTGCGGTACAAGCTGCATCTTATAGTAATTACCAAGCTATTGTTGCTCTTGATAAAAATGTATATTTCCAAGGTGAGCCAGTTACAGGTAAAGTAGTTTTAGGTCGTTATGATGAAAACACAAAACCAACTTCTTTCCAAGGACCTGGTAAACTTGTAAATGGTCAAGCTATCATTTCTACTACTGCTGGTGCTGTAGGTGAGCAAAATCTTAGTGGTCAATTTACTTTTGTTGAAGAAGGTAAAACTATTCCACTTAAATTTACAGGTAAATATGTTGTTGTACCTCGTCCAAATTCAGCTAACATTTCAGCTGATAAAATGAATGTTGTTTATAGAGGTTTACCAAACCCACTTACAATTTCATTTGCAGGTATTGGTGATAACAATGTAACTGCATCTGGTCCTGGTGTTTCTTCTGCTGGTGGAAAAGGAAAATATAATTTAACTCCAGGAGCAGGTACTGAAGTTACCGTTACTGCGTCAGGTAAAATGACAGATGGTAAAGTGGTTTCTGATAAGAAAGTTTTCAGAATTAAAAACATTCCTGCGCCAGCTGGTTCAATCGGAGGTACTCCAGGTTATCAAAAAGGTGCTAAATCTCGTTTAGAGGCTTCTACTATTGGAGCAATGTTACCAGATTTTGTTTATGATTTAAATTTTGAAGTTACTCAATTTGCATTTAAAGTTCCAGGTCAAGCTTCTATTGTTGTTAATGGAAACAAAGTTGACGGAAGATGTAAAGCTGCATTAGCAAGAGCTAAGGCTGGTGATCAAATCACAGTATCTGATATAAAAACAAGAGTTAGTGGTGTAAGTGTTGCTATGAAAACTGCAGCACCAGCTATTTACGAAATACAATAAAAATTTAAGTTTGTCGTTATAAACCTACTTAGATAACTTAGAATAAAAATTATGAAATTGAAAAACTTTTTGTTAGTTGTTTTTAGTGTTGCAGGAACTTATGTTGCTTCTGCTCAATCTAATTTATTGAATGCTAAAACACCAGATGAGATAGGTAAAAAAACAGCTGCTCAACTTGAGTCTGATAATGACAAACCTCTACCTTATGGTTATGTTCACGACAGAGATGTTTTGATGGGTAAGACTACTTGGGAGTTAATTGATGTTGATGAAAGAATCAATTTCCCATTGTACTATCCTATTGATACTGCTTTTGTTGGTAAAGAAAGAAGGTCACTTTTTCAAGTTCTTTTGAATGGTATTAAATCAGGTAAAATCACTGAGGTTTATGGTGATGACTATTTTAATGCAAAAAAATCTTTGAAAGATATCGAATCTGTTTTTAAATATAGAGATACTACTCAAGCTGGTATTGACGAATTTAATAACTATTATGATGATTACAAATCTGGAGCAAAAGTTTTATCAGCGGAATTTATAAATGAAACTGTATTAAGTGCAAAAGATGTTTCAGGATATAGAATTAAGGGTTTTTGGTATTTTGATAAGCGTCAAAGTGAATTAAAGTATAGATTGCTTGCAATTTGTCCAATTGCAATTGAAGCAAGAGACAAGGCTAAAGGTAATACAGATACAATTGATTTGTTTTGGGTTTATTTCCCATCAATAAGAGATGTGTTACATGAAGCTAAAGCATTTAATGATAAAAATTCAGCTATGCCGTTAACATTCGACCATTTGTTAAATTCTAGACGTTTCAACGGTGTCATTTACAAAGAAGAAAATGTTTATGGTGACAGAACTATTCAAGATTACATGAAAGATAATGCACAAATGCAATTATTAGAATCAGAAAGAGTTAAAGAGAAGATTCGTAATTTTGAGCAAGACATGTGGAACTACTAATATTAGTTTTCAAATAATATAAAACTCTTATCGAAAGATAAGAGTTTTTTTATGTCCATTATTTATCTTTACAATCTCTAAGTAACTTTTTATGTTAGATTATATTATTGTTGGTTCTGGTCTTGCAGGTATTGCTTTTTCTGAAATTGCACTTCAAAATAATAAAACTATTTTGGTTGTAAATAATCAATCTCAAAACTCATCAAGAATTGCAGGAGGATTATATAATCCAGTTATTTTAAAACGTTTTAGTGGGGTTTGGCAAGCTTCTGAACAATTAGAATTATTATACAACTTTTACGCAAATCTTGAAAAAAAGCTACAAATAAAGTTGGATTATAAGCTACCACTTTTGCGTAAATTTTATTCAGTAGAAGAACAAAACAATTGGTTCACTGCTTCAGATAAACCCAATCTTTCAAAGTTTCTTTCAACTAATTTAATCACCAAGAAATGGAATTCAATTTCTTCACCTTTTAATTTTGGTGAAGTTTTGTATTCTGGTTATGTCGATACAAATTTATTAGTTGATTCATACAAACAGTTTCTTATTAACCAAAATGCCTACTTAGAGGACACCTTTGATTATTCAAATCTAATTCTCGAAAATGATTTTGTGGTTTATAAAAATTTGAAAGCTAAAAGGATTGTCTTTGCAGAAGGATTTGGAATGCTTTTAAACCCATTTTTTAATAAATTACCACTAGACGGAACTAAAGGCGAATTATTACTTATTAAAGCGCCTAATTTGAATTTAGATGTAATCATGAAATCATCTATTTTCGTTCTTCCTATTGGAAATGATTTATATAAGGTTGGAGCTACTTACAATTGGGTAGACAAAACAAATATTCCAACAGAAGCAGCTAAAAAAGAATTAATAGACAATCTAAAAGAATTAATTACATGTGATTTCGAAGTGATAGAACATTATGCAGGTGTTCGTCCCACTGTTAAGGATAGAAGACCTTTAGTTGGAACACATCCAGTTCATAAAAATCTACATGTTTTAAACGGATTAGGAACAAGAGGTGTTATGTTAGCACCAGCTATGGCTACTAGTTTATTCAATCATATAGAAAATCAAATTCCTCTTGATAAAAATATTGATATCTTAAGAATTAAGAATTTTGTCTCCAGTTTTTGTCAAAATGAATAAACATGTTGATGTAAATATTTCTAGCTAGTCTTGCAGTAACAGGCATTAAAAGTAAAATTCCTATTCCCAAAGAGATAAATGAAACCTTTACAGATAATCCTAAAATTAATTTTGTTATCACAAATATTGCTACGCCAATAGCAACTGTTAATCCATAACTTACGTACATTGCGCCATAAAAAAACGAAGGTTCAATTACATATTGAGTTTTGCAATGACTACAAGTTTCATGCATTTTGTATAAAGTATTCAATTTATATGGATTTTTTTCCACATACATACTTTCTTCATGACATTTTGGACAAGTTCCTGTTAAAATACTATTTAATGTGCTTCCTTTTTTTAACATTTGCAAAAATTTTTAGCAAAGGTACATCTTTGTACTTTTCTTAATGTAACATTTGTCACAAATTATATGCTTAATATTCACAATTTATCGGTTTCTTTTGGTGGTTCATATCTTTTTGAAGAAGTAACTTTTCGCTTAGGTTCAGGCGATAGAGTAGGACTTGTTGGAAAAAATGGAGCTGGAAAATCTACAATGCTCAAGATTTTAGCTGGTGATTTCAAACCTGATTCAGGTCAAATTGCTACAGAAAAAGAAATCAAAATGGGGTTCCTTCGTCAAGATATCGATTTTGAACATGGTAGAACAGTTCTTGAAGAAGCTTACGAAGCATTTACTGAAATCAAGCATGTTGAAAAAAAACTCGAAGAAATCAATCATCTTCTAGTTACAAGAACCGATTATGAAAGTGAGGAATACGGACAAATAATTGAAGATTTATCAGATTATACGCATCGTTTCGAATTACTTGGTGGTTATAATTATGTTGGGGATACCGAAAAAATTCTATTAGGATTAGGATTCAAAAGAGAAGTTTTCAACGACCAAACCGATACTTTTTCTGGAGGTTGGAGAATGCGTATTGAACTTGCAAAGTTACTATTACAATCCAATGATATTTTACTTCTCGATGAGCCAACCAATCACTTAGATATTGAAAGTATCATCTGGTTAGAAGGTTTCTTAAGAAATTTTCCAGGAGTTGTTGTAATCGTTTCTCACGATAAAATGTTTCTTGACAATGTTACTAATCGTACTATCGAAATTTCTTTAGGAAAAGCATACGATTTCAACAAACCCTATTCGGAATATTTAGAATTGCGTCATGAAATTCGTGAAAAGCAACTAGCAACTCAAAAAAATCAAGCCAAAAAAATTGAAGAAACAGAGAAACTAATCGAGAAGTTTCGTGCCAAAGCATCCAAAGCTTCGATGGCGCAATCATTGATTAAAAAGCTCGATAAAGTAGAACGTATTGAAGTTGATGAAGACGATAATTCGGTTATGAATATTTCATTTCCAGTTTCAAAAGTTCCAGGAAAAGTTGTGATTGAAGCCGAAGATGTTACCAAAGCTTACGGCGATAAAGTCATTCTAAAAGACATCTCTTTATTAGTGGAAAGAGGAAGTAAAATTGCTTTCGTTGGTCAAAATGGTCAAGGAAAATCTACATTCATTAAAGCTATTGTAAACGAATTTGAATATCAAGGCGAAATCAAACTTGGTCATAACGTTCAAGTAGGCTATTTTGCTCAAAATCAAGCCGAATATCTTGATGGCGAAATCACTCTTTTACAAACAATGGAAGACGCAGCAACCGACACCAATCGTTCTAAAGTTAGAGACATGTTAGGTTCGTTTTTATTTCGAGGTGATGATGTTGAAAAGAAAGTAAAAGTGCTTTCTGGAGGCGAACGGAACCGATTGGCTTTGTGTAAATTATTGCTTCAACCAATCAATGTTTTGGTAATGGATGAGCCTACAAATCACTTAGATATTAAGTCTAAAAACGTACTAAAAGCAGCACTTCAAAAATATGAAGGAACACTATTATTAGTTTCTCACGATAGAGATTTCTTGCAAGGAATGTCAAACATCGTTTACGAATTTAAAGACCAAAAAATCAAAGAATATCTTGGTGATATTAACTTTTTCTTAGAACAGCGTAACATGGAAAACATGCGCGAAGTAGAGAAAAAAGATGTTGCTAAAAAAGAAGCTCCAAAAGAAAATAGCAAAACTTCTTATGAAGACCAAAAGAAAAACAAGTCACTTCAAAATCGCTTAAGCAAAATAGAAAGTCAAATTCAACAACTCGAAAAAGACATTCAAAATGATGATAAAGCTTTGGCTTCTAATTATGACAAACACCTTGAAGACGCTAATTTTTTCATAGCATACAACAAGAAAAAAGCCGAATTAGATAAATTACTAGAAGATTGGGAAGTTGTACAAGGAGAAATTGATAGTTTATAAATCTTATGAACAAATTTGTAAAACCAATAAATCTGCATTTAACGATTTCAATTTTTATTGTAGCTAATATCGCAATGGTTTACGGATTTAAACCCGACTTATGGTTTGATGTAAAAGTACTAACCATTGATGAGTTCAACATTTACAAGGCAATTATGGGAGTTTACATTGCTTTTTCATCCTTATGGTTTGTCGGAATTACAAAGGAAAAATTCTGGCAAACGGCAACAATTTCAAACTTTCTATTCATGGTTGGTTTAGCTTTCGGAAGAATAGTAAGCATTATTTTCGACGGAATTCCATCAACAATATTTTTATTAGGAACCGTTGGTGAATTAACTCTAGGTTTTTACGCTTTTTATCAATTCAAAAAATCAAAAGTATAAGTAGATTTTTAAGAAGCTAATTCTACCCTCCAGTTTAAAACTCAAAATTTTTTAAATAGTACTTCGTACTTCTAACTTGGTATTTTCAACTTCCTTAAAAGGATGTCTCATTTGCCATTCCGCTTCAGGTTCTAATTTCTTAAAAATGTATTCTATGTATTTGTTTATCAAATTGTTATTGTGATAAATAAAACCCGACATTTTCACTGGAATTGCACCAATAGAACTCTTTATTTCTAAAGCGGTTCTTCCAAATATTATTTTTTCAAAACCTTTTTCAATACCATATTCCGTCATGTTGTAAAGCATATTCAAATACAGCATATTTTCTTTTTGAACTTGTGAATCATAACCTAAAAAGTAGGTTTCTAACACGCTCCCATTAGAAAGAATTGTGTGAAATCCAACCAATTTATCATTTAAAAAATAACCAAATATCAAAAAGTGATTTTGACATTGCTTCTTCATTGTAGAAAAATGATTTTTGGCTAAAAAAAAAGTGTTGAAAGGTGCATTTTTAGCAACATAATGATACAAATCATAAATAGTTTCTTCATGTAAAACTACTTCTTCAAATGTCAATTCTTTTACAAAAATTCCGTCAAATTTCTTGTGAGCTCGTTTGTATTGATCACGGTATTTTTTAGAAAATGAAGCAATATAATCTTCTTTGTTTTTCCATTTTTTGTCCAAATAGAAAATCATATTGGGTTGTGTATTAAACTCGTATGTATTAGACAGACTAAATTTTTTCAATTCAACTGAGCAGTGTTCATAGAAATCTTTAAATGAAACCAAATGAATTTTAATCTTTTTATTCTTGAAATAAGTAGTAATCTCTTTAGCAGATTCCATTAAAATTTCACTGATGTGCTCAAAATCAATTTCTTTAGAAAAAGCATAACCATTTTGACCAGTAATCATATTATTTCCAAGAAATAAAGTATGCGATGCAAAGTTTTTAAAAATAAAATTTCTAATAAATGTCTTAAAACACTTATCTCTTTCACCGAATGATTCTAACTTATTCAAGTCTAAATATTGAGCCAAAGAAACACCTATAAGTTCGTGATTTTCAAATATTCCAATATAAAAACATTGCATATTCGTTGGAGCTGATTTTTCCAAAACTTCTAAGTAATGTGTTTGTAGAAAAACATTAGATACAGCCACATCATCCCAGTTATTTGGAAGCTCTTTAATGTGGTTATATATTTTAAAAGTAAGTCCTTTCACAATAAAAAATCGCTCCACAAAAGTAGAGCGATTCGATTATAATTAAATGTTAAATTATTTCCAGCCGCAGATGATTGCTCCCATTATTGTCATTATAACAGTCCAATATCCTGCTGTAATAGCAATATATTTCCATGATTTTTGCTCAAAAAGACTATTGATGGCAATTATCGGAAGTCCTAAAAATAATCCCGACATAAATCCATGTAATGCTCCATGTTTAAAAGTTCTAAAATTGTCACCATAATCAGCCATAAAAGCAGCATATGAAGGTTTTGCTGTTGCTATAAAATCAGGACCTCCAATCATACCTAATGCGCCAAACTGATGAACCACAAGTGCAGACATTATAAATGCAAGCATCAATGAATAAACAAATGTCAATCCAAAAATCTTCAACATATTTCCTTTTTGGGCTTTTTCTTCGGTCATTCCTGTTTCGTTCATCCAAATGGTCCCAAAAACTTTTGGATTATACCAAATAAAGCCTACAACTAAACTAGAAAATGCTGCAGCAAAAACTGCGTAAAAATTAAATTCCATAATTAATATATTTATTGGTTAGTATAACAAATATATAAAAAATATTAAATGCACAAATATTTTATTTGTAAGATAATATTGTCAAATAGTATATAAAATTTAAAAAATAATGCATTTCATCGATTTTATTTGCGTATAAACGATAAATGTAATTGTTTTACATCTCAATAAAACAAACCATCATGAAAGCAACAATTACACTTTTAGTCACTTTATTCTTTTCAGCAACTATGTTTGCAGAAGTTTCTATACTTGAAAAAAATGCTTTAGTTAGCCTAAATAAAGCAACTAATGGAGAACAATGGATTACAAAATGGAATCTTAATAATCCTGTAAATACATGGTTTGGTGTTAAAGTGATTAACGATAAAGTTGTTGCAATTGATTTATCAAATAATAATTTGTCTGGTAAATTGCCAAATGAATTATCAAATTTGAAATCTTTACAAACATTAAATTTGTTCAAAAATAATATTGAAGGTTCAATTCCAACGAGTCTAGGTGAATTAAAATCACTTCAAGTTCTTGATATTTCTTTTAATAAACTGTCAGGATCATTGCCGTCAGAATTAACTAAAGTAGTTTCATTAAAAGAGATTCATTTGTTTATGAATAGCTTAACTGGAGAATTGCCAAGTACAATTGGTTCTTTAACAAATTTGCAAGTTTTGGCTTTATACAATAATGAGTTTTCAGGTAATTTACCAGAATCATTGTATAATATCAAATCACTTAGAGTTCTTCAATTAAACAGTAATAAACTTTCAGGTGAATTAAGTAGTTTGGTTTCTAACCTTGTTGCTTTAGAAAGTTTAAGTCTTTTTGACAATAAAATGAATGGTCAAGTGCCATTAAATTTAGAAAAATTATCAAATTTGACAGAAATGAATATATCTTACAACAATTTTAATGGGCTAGTGTCTAGAAAATTAGCCAAGAAAGATATGTTGAGTTTAACTATGGTTGATCAATATGGTGTAGCATCTACTTTAAAAGTTGAAATGGATAAAGATAAAGCTGTAGCTTCAGAAGAATAATAATAAAAGTTTTTTTTATATAATTAAAACCTTAGTGAATATTCATTAAGGTTTTTTTTGTTTACTTAAAATTTCTATATTTGAATCCATATTGTTATATTATATCATAAAAAAAGAGTTTTATTATGAATTCAGGAATGAGTATTTTGTTGGTAGATGATCATTTAGTTGTAAGAAAAGGAGTAGAACTTGTCTTGTTAAGTACTTTTCCTAAGGCTAATATTTACAGCGCAGAGAATTATGATGACGCTCTTGATATTATGAAAACCATTAAGTTGGATTTAGTTATGTTAGATATAAACATCAACGGTGTTGAGAATATCAAGATAATGAAGGCTATCAAAGAAATTCAAAGTAAAGTTAAAATTTTGATATTTTCATCTCATGAAGAAAAAAATTACGGAACAAGATATATTCAAAACGGAGCTGATGGTTATTTAAATAAATTTTGTACTGAAGATAAAATTATTAAAGCAGTACAACAAATTTTAGATAAAGGTTTTTATTATAGTGACCAAGTTAAAGAAAAATTAAATTCAAAGACCAATAAGAAGAGAGGTTCAAGTGCAATAGATAGTTTGTCAAATAGAGAATTTGAGATTGCAAAACTTCTTATATCTGGCGAAGGAAATCTAGAAATTTCAAACAAACTAAATATTCAAATGTCAACTGTTAGTACTTATAAAAACAGAATTTTTGAAAAACTGAATATTAATAATGTTGTTTCATTATCAGAATTATTTAAAGAAAATGAATAGCAATCTAGAACATGTAAAAGAGAATTTGAATATTCTACTTGTAGATGATCATTTTATTGTAAGAAAAGGAATTGAGTTAATAATTAATTCGTTTTTTCCTAAAGCAATAATTCATAATGCCGAAAATTACTCGGAAGCTTCAGTAGTTTTAAGCACTATAAATATAGACCTTGTTGTTTTAGATATCATAATTAATGGTATGGAAAATATCAAAGTCATGAAAGAATTAAAGAACATCCAAAGCACCACAAAAATACTTATTTTCTCATGCCATGAGGAGGAAAATTATGGGTTGAGATACATTAAAAATGGTGCAGACGGATATCTTCATAAATATTGTTCAGAAACAAAAATAGTTGAAGCAATTAATGGAATTTTAAGTATCGGACATTTTTATAGTGATGATATCAAAAATAAACTAGATAATAAAGCTAAAAGAAAACCAGTTTCAAATCCTATTGACACTCTTTCTAATAGAGAGTTTGAAATTGCAAAAATGCTAGTTGACGGCAGCGGTAATCTTGAGATAGCCAATAAGTTAAACATTCAAATGTCAACTGTTAGTACCTACAAAAATAGAGTTTTCGAAAAGCTAGATGTAAGTAATATTATAGCTCTTTCTACTTTCTTTAGAGATAATATTAATTAAGATTTAATATATTTTAGATATTTTCCGTAAGTTTTTGTTTTCTAATCCCTTGTATTTGTTGGTTTCAAATAATGTAGCCTTTATTCTACAAAAAAAGTTAATGTTTTAATAACAATATTTAACATTTTTTAACTAAATTCGCACAAAATTTTGCGCTTTTAAAAGAGTGTAATTTTTTGTGTGTAATTGAAATACAAGTTTTTAACCAAATCATACCTAAGTATGCGAAATTTTACTTTTATGAAAACAAGCAGTAAGAGTTTACTTCTTGTTTTGTTTTTTGCTTTACTATCTTTAAATGTTTTTGCGGAAGGTACACCTACAGTAGCTCCAAATGCAGCAAACATTACGGCGCTTTTGAGTGCTCCAGATTTGAATTCTGGACCATACTTCAATGCTCCTGAAGACAATCGTGTAAAGTTTACCATTACTAACAATGCTACCCAAAATCTTTATTTTGGTTTTGATTGGAGGCAATATGCTGCAGGAAGTCCTCCAAGGCTAACTGATATTTATTGGAGAATTAGACGTTCTTCAGATTTAGCTGTTGTTGTTGGTCCAACATTGTGGAATTCAGCTTTGGGTTCTGCAGGTAGTATAGATACTCATGCTCAAGCTTTAGCCGGTCCAAACATTGCAGGTTCTGTACCTACTGGTTACAATCCAATTATTTTTGATCCAACTCAAGACGGTGAATATTTCATTGAGATTTATCGTAGTAGTGATGGTGGTGTAACTGGAAGATCTACAGCATCAGATAGAGCTGTAGGTGCGTTATTCGACTTAACAGTTGCCAACAATTTTGCTCCTTATACCAAATTTAATGGTAGAGTAAATTCTGATAAATGGGGTTTTGTTGCTGTTTCAAATACCTATGGAAATTTAGTTACAGCTAATGCGGAACCAGTATTATATGGTTATACAAACGACCAAACAATTGTAAGATTAGATTTTGAAACAGGTTTTCAGCCAATTGCATTTAATGTGGCTCTTAATAGTTATGGGGTTACAAACGTTGGTTCATGGTTAACTACAAGACGTTCAAGAAATGATGCTGTTGCTCCTGGATTAAATAACGGTTATAGGGTATTCTTAAATGTACCCGATGCAACATTATATCCTGTTGGAGCAATTCCTACAAATCCTACGTTTTTATCACCAGCCGTAACAGGTTGTGGACCTTATTTAATAAATTATAATGTTGCGGAACCAGGTGATGTTAAATTATTGCTTGATTTAAATGGTGTTCCAGGTTTTCAGAACGCAACTGCCGATAGAATTTTAGAGGCGCTTGATGTTCTTGCAGGAAATAATACAATATCTTGGGATGGATTAAATGGTTTAGGTGTGGCTGTCCCATCTGGAACTAATCTTAATTTAGCACTTACATTTCTTAAAGGAAGGTTCAATTTACCTTTATATGACGCTGAGTTAAATAGAAATGGAATCAGAATTGGCATTATTGCACCTATTCCAATAGCCAATGCTCAGATGTTTTGGGATGATTCTGCTTTAACTAATGTTGGTACTGATTGTACTCTAGGAACAAATAATCAAACAGGAGCAGGTATTAATAATTCAATTACAGGAACTACTTCACCTGCTCACGCATGGAGTGGAGATGGAAATTTAGCTCAAACAATTCCGGCTCCTAATGTTGCTGGTAATGATACAGATGGAAATCAATGTACTGATTTTGGTAACGTTAGAACAATAAACACATGGGGTTGGGGATATTCTTCTGCAGCAACTAATTTAAATATTGTTTTAGGATGTGCTAATCTTGGTGTTAATAAAATTGTAAGTAATGCTACTCCATCAGTTGGTAGTAATGTTACTTTTACAATCACTGCTTCAAATGCTGGTCCAACGCAAAGTCCTAATACAATTGTTAATGACTTGTTGTCTGCATCATGTTATACATTTGTTAGCGCTACACCTTCTGTTGGAACATACGATAGTATTACTGGTGAATGGTCTATTGGAACTTTAGCTAGTGGAGCAAATGCTACTTTATCAATTGTTGCAACAGTTATAAGTCAGTCAGGATGTGGTAACACAGCTACTATTTCAGGTGATCAAGAAGACCCAACACCTGCAAACAATACTTCGACTGTTACTCCAGTTCCATTTGTTTCAGCAATTGATGCTGTAAATGATGCTGCTACATTATTTAATGGCTCGGTTGGAGGTACCACTGCTTTAAGTGTATTATCAAATGATACATTGAATGCAGTACCAGCTAATTTGACTACTGTTACATTAAATGGTATAACTGTCCCAGCAGGGTTAACATTAAATCCTAGTGGTACAATTACAGTAGCTCCAGGCACTCCTGCAGGAAATTACTCAGTAGTTTATGAAATTTGTGAGGTTCTAAATCCATCTAATTGTGATCAAGCAACGGCATTTATAAATGTGGCTACGATTGATGCAATAAATGATTCTTCTACACCGATTAATGGAACACCAGGTGGAACAACACCAAGTGTTTTAGCTAATGATACTTTAGATGGTTCTCCATTAAATCCGACAGATGCAACCTTAACACCAACAAGTGTACCAGCAGGACTTACATTAAATCCTGACGGAACAATAACTGTTGCGCCAGGAACGGCAGCAGGAACTTATCCAGTTGTTTATCAAATTTGTCAAGTTGCTAATCCGTCAATATGTGATACCGCTACAGCTAGTGTTG
>NZ_BAAHCF010000003.1:0-69318 GCF_054776075.1 Flavobacterium koreense
ATTCTCTCGTTTAGCGGGTGCAAAAGTACATCTTTTTTCTTAACTCGCAAGTAAATCGAAAAAAAATATTTTTTTTCTTTTTTCCCTTGCTCATTCTTTCAAAAAACTTCATCGTTTTGCGGAGGGCAAAAGTAAAACCTTTATCTATTCCATGCAAATCTTTTTTAAAGTTTTTTTCAGTATTTGTTAAAGAACGTCTGCCGTATTGCGGGTGCAAAAGTACTCATCTTTTTGAATCTCGCAAACTTATTTACACCCTTTTTTGAAAGTATTTTTTAATACACTGGTTTTGTGATTGTTGATAATGAAAGTTTTTTTTATCTCTAAAGAAAACAACTGAAGTAAACAAAAACATCTTTTGAAATACTACATCTAATCAATACAGACTACAATCTAGCCCCGATTGGAACGGTACCTTGTATAGTGGAAAGCGGGTATACCGACCACAAGAAAGCGCTGATGGTTCGCTGCTAAAAAATACTTTAAGATATTATACCTATATATATTGTATGTGTTTTGTTAATCTCCTATATTTGCAGTCCATAAAATTTAAGGAATGATAAAGATTACTCTACCTGACGGTTCGGTTAAGGAGTTTGCAAATGGTACAACTCCAATGGATGTTGCAAAAAGCATCAGTGAAGGATTAGCGCGAAATGTGATTTCGGCAGCTTTTAATGGTACAACTATAGAAACTTCTACGGAATTAACGACCGATGGTTCACTTATATTATATACATGGAATGACAAAGAAGGTAAAAAAGCTTTTTGGCATTCTACATCACATGTTATGGCTCAAGTTTTGGAGGAAAAATACAATGGTATTAAATTGACTCTCGGACCTGCTATTGATAATGGATTTTATTATGATGTTGATTTTGGTGATAACAAAATAACTGATGCTGACTTTAAAGCCATTGAAGATAGAGTTTTAGAAATTTCTAGAGAGAAGCATGAATTTAAGATGCGTGCTGTTTCTAAAGCAGAAGCATTGGCTACCTATAAAGATAATGAATATAAAACGGAGTTGATTTCTAACTTAGAAGACGGAACGATTACATTTTGTGATCATTCTAATTTCTTTGATTTGTGTCGTGGTGGGCATATTCCGAATACCGGAATTATTAAAGCCATGAAGATTATGAGTGTTGCTGGTGCTTATTGGCGTGGTGACGAAAAAAACAAACAGTTGACACGTGTTTATGGAGTTTCATTTCCTAAACAAAAAGATTTAACTGACTATCTTGAATTACTTGAGGAAGCAAAAAGACGTGACCACAGAAAACTTGGGAAAGAATTAGACTTATTTGCTTTTTCACAAAAAGTAGGTCAAGGTTTACCTTTATGGTTACCAAAAGGAGCTGCTTTGAGAGATAGATTAGAGCAGTTTTTGAAAAAAGCACAGAAAAAAGCAGGTTACGAACAAGTTGTTACTCCACATATTGGTCAAAAAGAACTTTATGTTACTTCTGGACATTATGCTAAATATGGAGCTGATAGTTTCCAACCAATAACAACTCCTGCTGAAGGCGAAGAGTTTTTATTGAAACCTATGAACTGTCCTCATCACTGTGAAATTTACAATACAAAACCATGGTCGTATAAAGATTTACCAAAACGTTATGCTGAATTTGGAACTGTATATAGATATGAGCAAAGTGGTGAATTACATGGTTTGACACGTGTGCGAGGATTTACTCAAGATGATGCCCATATTTTCTGTACTCCAGATCAATTGGATAGTGAGTTTAAAAAAGTAATTGACCTTGTATTATATGTATTTGGTTCATTAGGTTTTGAAAACTTTACTGCTCAGATTTCATTACGCGATCAAGAAAACAGAGATAAATATATTGGAAGTGATGAGAATTGGGAAAAAGCTGAAAATGCAATTATCAATGCTGCTGCTGATAAAGGTTTGAATACTGTAGTTGAATATGGTGAAGCTGCTTTCTATGGTCCTAAGTTGGATTTTATGGTAAAAGATGCTTTAGGAAGAAGTTGGCAACTTGGAACAATTCAGGTTGATTATAACTTACCAGAGCGTTTTGAATTAACTTATAAAGGTGCAGATGATAAATTACACCGTCCAGTTATGATTCACCGTGCACCATTTGGTTCGATGGAGCGTTTTATTGCAATTTTACTAGAACATACCGCAGGAAACTTCCCACTTTGGTTGATGCCAGAACAAGCTATTATCTTGTCTTTGAGTGAGAAATATGAAAATTATGCGAAAAAAGTTTTAGAATTGCTAGAAAATCACGAAATTCGCGCCCTAATTGACAACCGCAACGAGACAATAGGTAAGAAAATTAGAGATGCCGAGGTTCAGAAAATGCCGTATATGTTGATAGTTGGTGAGGAAGAAGAAAAAAACGGAACCATTTCTGTACGACGTCACGGTCAAGAAGGAAAAGGTAATATCACGGTTACAATTGAAGAATTTGCTAAAATTGTGAACGAAGAAATTGCCAAAACATTAAAAACATTTGAAGTTTAACTAAAATAATAAAGCCATAGCAATTAGAAACAACAGAGGTTATCAACCTCGAGTAGAAAAAAAAGATGAACACAGAATAAATAATTTTATTCGTGTACCTGAAGTACGTCTTGTTGGAGACAATGTAGAACCAGGTATTTTTAAAACTGCAGATGCTATGCGTCTTGCGGATGAATTAGAATTAGATTTGGTAGAGATTTCTCCAAATGCTGAACCACCAGTATGTAAAATTATCGACTATAAAAAGTTTGTTTACATGCAAAAAAAGCGTGAAAAAGAGCTTAAAGCAAAATCAACGCAAATTGTGGTTAAGGAAATTCGTTTTGGTCCTCAAACAGACGAACATGATTATGAGTTCAAAAGAAAAAATGCTGAAAAATTCCTTAAAGAAGGTTCAAAATTAAAAGCATTTGTATTCTTCAAAGGACGATCAATCATTTATAAAGAGCAAGGACAAATATTATTATTACGTTTAGCTCAAGACTTAGAAGAACACGGAAAAGTAGAAGCTTTACCTGTTCTTGAAGGAAAGAGAATGATAATGTATATTGCTCCGAAGAAGAAAAAGTAAACAGAATTTATTCTGATATTAAAAATAAGTAAGTAAGTTAAATTTAAATAAATTAGGGAAATTATGCCTAAAATGAAAACAAAATCTAGTGCTAAGAAACGTTTTAAAGTTACTGGTTCTGGAAAAATTAAAAGAAAACACGCTTTCAAAAGCCACATCTTGACTAAAAAGTCTAAGAAGCGTAAATTAGCTTTAACTCACTCTGCTTTAGTTGCTAAAGTAGATGAAAAAAGCATTAAACAACAATTAAGAATTATCTAATCGACTTTTGTCAATTAAAGAATAATTCTTTAGGTTAAAACAATTTTAATAACCTTGGAGTATGGCTATAAAGTTCCTTTGATTAAATTCAGGACGCCTGCTACAAAAACACAAGAAAATTATGCCAAGATCAGTAAATTCAGTTGCTAAAAGAGCAAGAAGAAAAAAGATAATGAAGCAAGCCAAAGGATTCTTTGGTCGTCGTAAAAACGTTTGGACTGTAGCTAAAAACGCAGTTGAAAAAGCGATGGTTTACGCTTATCGCGATAGAAAACAAAACAAGAGAAACTTCCGTTCATTATGGATTCAACGTATTAACGCTGGAGCTAGATTAGAAGGAATGTCTTACTCTCAATTCATGGGATTAGTTAAGAAAAACGGTATCGAATTGAACCGTAAAGTATTAGCAGATTTAGCAATGAATCACCCAGAAGCTTTCAAAGCTGTTGTGAAAAAAGTGAAATAAAAAACGTTTGTACAACCCGTTTAACTTACTTACATATAGAAAATCCCAATCGAAAGGTTGGGATTTTTTGTTTAAACAAAACTCAGAATAAAAAATTAATCAAAATACAATCTCTAGAATCTTAATGGCTGAAAATGTCATCAATATGGCTGTTGGTTGTAAACATTATTATATAAATTTGATCTATTAAGTTAGAAACATGAAAACTAAATTTGTCTTCCTCCTATTACCTGAAATTCATTTAATGGATCTTGCAGGACCAGACCAAGCTATTCTTGAGGCCATAGATTATGGTGCAAATTTTGAAATTGATTACTGTGTTTTAGAAGAAAATATTTATTCTTCATCTGGACTGCCTTTTGGTAATATTAATCATTTTACAAATATAAAAATAAATAAGAACGACTATTTGATTATTCCGGGCTCTAATGCATCATTTCTTTTGTCAGAAAGATTTAAAAAGCAAACAGATTTACTAAATTGGATTAAAAAAAATTATTTCGATGGAATAAATATTTGCAGTATTTGTGCAGGAGCATTTGTATTGGCTGAATGTGGCTTATTAGATAACATATCTTCTACAACACATTTTAAAAGAACAAAACAACTTCAAGAATTGTATCCAAAAACTAAAGTAATTGAAAATATACTATTCACTGAAACTGATGGAATCTATACAAGTGCAGGAATAGCTTCTGGTATTGACTTAATGTTACACATAATTGAAAAATTAAAGGGAAGTCATTTTGCTCATTTAGTTGCTCGTGAATTAGTTGTTTACAAGCGTCGAAATGGAAATGCAAAACAAGAAAGTGAACTACTTCAATTTAGAAATCATATTCACTCAGGAATTCACAAAGCACAGGATTGGATTATAGAGAATATTCATTTAAAAACAAACCTATTTGAACTATCTGAAATTGCTAATATGAGTGAAAGAAATTTTACTCGAACTTTTAAAAAAGAAACTCAAATAACCGTAAATGATTTTATAACACTTATTAGAAAAGAAAAAATTAATGAATTAATAAAAAACCCTGACCAAACTAGATTAGAGATTGCAAACAAAATAGGACTTCAAAGCGAACGACAACTTAGTCGATTAATCAATAAAAAAACTAAACTATGAATACTTCAAAAAAACTAATTGCACTTCTGTTATTTACTATTTCTATCTGTAATTATGGTCAAAATAAAAAAGAAAACATTATGACAACAAACAATCAATTAGAAATAAAACCATCAATCACCTCTTCTGAAAAAGATTTTGATTTTTTAGTCGGAAAATGGAAAGTAGAAAACAGAATGTTAAAAGAACGTCTCAATAATTCCAATGAATGGATGGAATTTGAATCTGAATTACACTTGAGAAAAGCTATTAATGGCATCGGAAATGTTGAAAATTATTATTCAACATTTAACAACCAACCATTTGAAGGAATGGCTGTAAGATTATTTAATCCAAAAACAAGGTTGTGGAAAGTCTATTGGATGGATAGTAATAATGGTACAATGGATGAAAATCCAGTTACAGGCTCTTTCGAAAATGGTGTTGGAAAATTTTATGCAAGAGATACATTTAACGAAAATCCAATTTTAGTATTATATCAATGGGATGCAACAAATATTAACCATCCAAAATGGTCACAAGCCTTTTCAATAGATAATGGAAAGTCATGGGAATGGAATTGGCATATGACACTATCAAAAATTGAATAATTATAAAATTAAAAATCCCAACCTTTCGATTGGGATTTCTTATGCATATAAATATTTCTAACCAAAAACTTCTTCCTTCTCACCATCATAACTCGCAAAAACCATACTTGGATGCGAATCTTGATGAAACATATTTCCGTCTTTATCAATAGCAATTGCTCCAGCAAAACCATCATAAGGTTTCAATTCTGCGAAAGTTTTTTCGAATGCTTTATCTAATGAAAATCCATCAGTAACACGTGTAACAATTTTGGCAGCAGTTGCATTACTTACAATATCTTCTCCAACTCCAGTCAAACTTACACCACAAAATTCATTCACATAATTTCCAGCAACCGTAGCACTATCTGATATTCTTCCAGGAATTTCAAATCCTTTTCCTCCAGTTGAAGTTGCAGCAGCAAGATTTCCATTGGAGTCTAAAGCCACACAACCTACAGTTCCTGTTCCTGTTGCGGCTAATTTTGCTTCATATTCGGCTCTTCTCTGAGTAATTTCAGTAGAAAATTTTTCAAATCCGTGTTGTCTTGCAAAGTTGGTTGCTCCACTTCCACCCAAAACTCTATCATCAACTTTCATCAATTCTAAAGCCACATGTATAGGATTCTTAACTTCTTCAATATTAATAACGCCACTGAATTTCTGCGTAGTTCCATCCATCAAAGATGCGCTCATTCTAATTTTTCCATCACTTTGAATCTGCGAACCAATTCCGGCATTAAACAATTCGTCATCTTCTAATAACGAAACAGCATAAACTACCGTTTCAACAGCCGAATGTGTTTTCAAATACTCATAAGAATCCTTTACAATTCTCAATAAAGCATTTTGTTTAGCAACTTTAGTCTCATGACTTGTTGAAGATTCAGAAAAAAAACCGCCGTGAATTATTATTTTCATTTTAGATATTAGATTTTAAATATTTGATATCAGCTATCTAATATTTAATATGGAATTAAACGTATTGCGAACTATTAATAGTCATTTTAAAAGTATCCAAATCAAAAGTATCATTTTTGCTCATCACGTGAGTTACTAAATGATTAATAGATATTGGTTTACCAAGTTCAACCTGAGTCAAATTAGTATCTTTCACTTCTCTTCCATCTACTAAAATTACAAGTCCAGAACCGATAGCTTCCATTTGTCGACCGTTCAAAATCAACAAACCTGTATCTTCTCCAAGACCAATACCTAAAACTTTTGGGTTTCCAACAACAGCTTGAAATAACCTTCCAATTCTACCGCGTTGAACGAAATGCGTATCAATTACAACATCATCAATTAATCCTAAACCAGAAGTAATTTTCACCTCACCTTTCAACAAAGCTTCATGACTACTTCCTTGATAAATCATATTATTACTTGCCGCTGCTGCTCCTGCAGAAGTTCCAGCGTAAATAAAATCAGTATTTCTATACTTTTCAATCAATATATCGTCAAAAGGAGTTCCACCTAAAATAGAAGTCAATCGCAATTGATCACCACCAGTAAACATAACTACATCTGCAGCTTTCAAACGCTCTAAAACTTCAGGTTCGCTTGCTTGTTCACGTTTTTCAATATATAAAACATCAACATTATTTGCACCCAAATAGCTAAAAGCTTTTACATATTCAGGACCAATTTCTCTTGGAATTTTCGATGCCGTAGTGATAACTTCAATCCTAGATAACTCTTTCTTAGCGGATTCTTTTATGATTCTTTTCAAAATTCCCTCTTCAAAAAAGTTTAAATTTTTTAGAGCGTCTTTATCTAGATTTGTTTCGGTAAAACTGCCTTTATCAACAGCGCCACCTATTATTATTAGTTTTCCTTGTATTTTCATGCGGTAAAAATAACTATTTCATAATATTTCGCAAACGTTTTATTGCTTTTTGAAGCGAAACTTATTGACTACTTATCAACCATGTTCCTGCTTTACGCTCTACAAGGTGCCGCTTCAATCAGGGCTAAACGGCATTTGTATTGCATTTCTATTCATTTTTTCAAAAGAATTTCTATTAATTAAGCTTTCAAAAGGCAAAGCAAATCCCTAAAAATCAACACAACGATAATAAATCAAATAAAAATCAAACTTTTTCTCATAAAAAATGTTTCATAATAATAAATATTTTCTATTTTTAACAAATCCATTACAATCAATACAAAACAAAATACCAATAGAATATGAAGATCGATAAAATTCAAGCGTTACGTGGACCAAATATTTGGAGTGTACAAAGAAAAAAGCTAATCCAAATGCGATTAGATTTAGAAGATTTAGAAGAACGTCCTACAAATAAAATTGAAGGTTTTCGTGAACGAATTGAAGCCATGTTTCCTACAATGATTGAACATCGTTGCTCAGAAGGATGTCGTGGTGGATTCTTCTCTCGTGTGGACAGAGGAACTTGGATGGGACACGTTATTGAGCACATTGCTTTAGAAATTCAAACTCTTGCCGGAATGGAAACCGGTTTCGGAAGAACTCGTGAAACTAAAACTCCAGGAATTTATAATGTAGTTTTCAGTTATACAGAAGAAAATGTAGGCTTATACGCAGCAGAAGCGGCAGTGAGAATTGCTGAAGCTTTAATAGATGGAACAGACTACAATCCTGAAGAAGACATTCAAAAAATGCGTGAAATTCGTGAACGTGTTCGTCTTGGACCTTCTACAGGAAGCATCGTTGAAGAAGCTGTTGCAAGAGATATTCCTTGGATTAGACTTGGGACAAATTCATTAGTACAATTAGGTTATGGTGTAAACCAAATGCGTTTTCAAGCTACGATTACATGTAAAACAAGCAGCATCGCTGTAGACATTGCTTGTAATAAAGAACAAACTAAAAAAATGTTAGACGCAGCATCTATTCCTGTCGCAAGTGGCGGAATCTGTGTTGATGAAGAAGATTTAGAAGCAGTTGTTAAGAAAATTGGTTACCCAATTGTACTAAAACCACTAGACGGAAATCACGGAAAAGGAGCATCAATAAACGTAAAAACTTGGGAAGATGCTGTAGAAGGTTTGGCTTATGCTAAAAAATACAGTCACAGAGTTATTGTAGAAAAATTCATCACAGGTTATGACTTTAGAGTTTTAATCATTGATAATAAATTAGTTGCTGCAGCAAAAAGAGAACCAGCTCACGTAAAAGGAGATGGAAAACAAACCATTCAACAATTAATTGAAGAAACCAACCTTGACCCAAGACGTGGTTATGGCCATGAAAATGTTTTAACACAAATCGATGTTGATAGAGATACCACTGATTTACTAGAAAAACTGGGTTATACATTAGAAACAGTTCCAAGAAAAGATGAAGTCGTTTATTTAAAATCAACTGCTAATTTGAGTACAGGTGGAACTTCTGTAGATATTACCGACATGATGCATCCAGAAAATATTTTCCTTTGCGAAAGAATTTCTCGAGTAATCGGATTAGATATTTGCGGAGTTGACATCATGGCAGAAAATTTAACGCAACCATTAAAGGAAACAGGCGGTTGTATTCTTGAAGTTAATGCTGCTCCTGGTTTCAGAATGCATTTAGCACCAAGTGAAGGTTTGCCTAGAAACGTAGCTGCTCCAGTTATTGATATGCTATATCCTCCAGGAAAACCTAGTAGAATTCCGATTATTGCCGTTACAGGAACTAACGGAAAAACAACCACAACACGTTTGATAGCGCACATTGTAAAAAACAATGGTTATCGTGTTGGTTTTACAACTTCTGATGGAATTTATGTTCAAAACCATTTGATGGAAAAAGGTGACACCACAGGACCAATTTCTGCTGAATATATTTTGAAAGATCCAACGGTTGAATTTGCAGTTCTAGAAACAGCTCGTGGAGGAATTCTTCGTTCAGGTTTAGGTTTCAGTCGTTGTGATATCGGAATTATTACCAACATTCAAGAAGACCATTTAGGATTATCAGATATTCATACTTTAGATGATTTAGCTCGTGTAAAAGCTACGGTTGTTCGTAGCATCAAAAAAGATGGTTGGGCAATTCTAAATGCTGAAGACGACCAATGTTTGAAAATTGCAAACGAATTAAGTTGCAATGTTGCTTATTTTTCAATGGATGAAAACAATCCAAAAGTAGTTCAATTTGCTAAGGAAGGAAAAATCGTAGCCGTTTATGAAAACGGATTCATCACCATCAAAAAAGGTGAATGGAAAATCCGTGTAGAAAGAGCCACTCACGTTCCGTTAACAATGGGCGGAAAAGCTAAATTTATGATTGCCAATGTTTTGGCAGCTACTTTAGCAGCTTATTTACAAGGATTTAAAACAGAAGATATTAGTTTGTCATTACAAACATTCATTCCAAGTGCGGCTCAAACTCCAGGAAGAATGAATATTTTCGAATTCAAAAAATTCAAAGTATTGATTGATTTTGCTCACAATCCTGCAGGATATAAAGGTGTTGAAGAATATTTAAGTAGTGTTGAAGCTACCAAAAAAATCGGAATTATTGCTGGAGTTGGTGATAGACGTGACGAAGATATTAAAGAATGTGCAACAATTGCTGCTCGAATGTTTGATCACATCATCATTCGTCAAGAAAAATATTTACGTGGAAGAACCGAAGAAGAAATCATTGGTTTAATCATGGAAGGAATTGCCGCTTCAGGTAGAACTATAACTCACGAAATAATTTCTAAAGAAACCGAAGCTATCAAACACGCCATTGACACTGCCGAAGATGGAACATTTATCACAGCATTAAGTGATGTAGTTACTAATGCTATTGAAATTGTTCAAAGCTATTTAGATAAAGAACAAGAAGAAACTGTTTAATAGATAAATTTCTAATACATAAAATCCCAAATTCCAAATGGTTTTTGGGATTTTTTTAAATCAAGAAAGAAAAAATGAAAAAACAAATATTTACATTTTGCTTACTCTTTTTATTGTTTATAAATGCTTCTTGTCAAAAAAAAGATACTAAATCTAACGAAATCATTAAACCTGAATTTGATAAAATTTTAGATAGTTTGAATGTAAAAGGTTCAGTATTAATTTACGATTTGAAAAATAACATCTATTATTCTAATAATTTTTCTTGGGCAAAAATGGGAGTTATTCCTGCTTCAACGTTTAAAATACCAAATTCAATAATTGCTTTAGAGACAGGAGTTATTGAGAGTGACTCTACTGTTTTTAAATGGAATGGAGAAAAAAGAAGATTTAAAAAATGGGAACAAGATTTAACCCTAAAAAAAGCTTTTCAAGTCTCTTGTGTTCCTTGCTATCAAGAGATTGCAAGAAAAGTTGGTGTAAAAAGAATGAAATCTTATTTAAAAAAACTAAACTATAAAGGAATGGTTTTCGACACACTAACAATAGATAATTTTTGGCTAGAAGGAAAATCAAGAATTTCACAAATGCAACAAATTGATTTTTTAAAACGATTATATTTTTCAGAACTAACCATATCCAAAAGAACGGAAAATATTATGAAAGACATTATGAAAATCGAAGAAACATCTGCATACACATTAAGTGGCAAATCAGGTTGGGGAATGAGAAATGACGTCAACAATGGTTGGTTAGTAGGATATTTGGAAACCAATAACTCTGTGTACTTTTTTGCAACAAACATTGAAAAAGAAGAAACAAATATGGATGAATTTCCTGTAATTAGATTAAACGCAACTAAAGAAGCTTTTAAAAAATTAAATATTCTAAATTAAATGCAAAACTTACAAAACCTCATTTCACAACTGGAATCTAAAATTCCTTTTCACGAAAAGACCAATCCTTCTATTTCAAATGCTACAGTTGGTTGGCAGATTGAGCATAGTTTGAAAACCATTTATCAAATTGCTTTAGCTGTTAAAAATTCCAATCCTCAAGAATACCAATGGAAGTTTAATAAAAGTAAATTGTTTATTTCAATCATTGGTTTCATTCCAAGAGGCAAAGCCAAAGCTCCAAAAGTAGTTCTACCTGATGAAAATATTTCCGAAGAATCACTATTGTTAAGTTTGCAAAAAGTAAAATCAGCACTTCAAGAATGGGATTCGTTTGATAAAAACGCCTATTTTCCACATCCATTTTTTGGGAATTTGAATAAAAAATCAACAGAATGGTTTTTGAATTTGCATACCAACCATCATTTGAAAATTGTAAATGATATTTGTAAAGCATAATTTCAAATCATAAAATGATTAAAAAATCAATTTAATTTAGATTTCTCCAATAAATGTAAGACCTTTGCACACTTTTATTTAAGGAATTATATGAAGAAGAAAATAGAAATTCTTGCTCCTGCAAAAGATTTAATTCACGGAATGGCAGCTATAAATGCCGGTGCCGATGCTGTTTATATTGGTGCACCGCAATTTGGAGCTCGTTCTAACGCACACAATTCTATTGAAGATGTTGCTGAGTTAGTGAAATATGCTCACCTTTTTAATGCACAAGTTTTTGTAGTTATCAATACGATACTATATGATGATGAATTAGAAACGTGCCGTCAATTAATTTGGAAATTATATGACATAGGTGTTGATGCCTTAATCATTCAAGATATGGCAATCATGGAAATGGATTTGCCTCCAATAGTTTTGCACGCAAGTACGCAAGCCAATAATCGTGACGCAGATAAAATAAAGTTCCTAAAAGATGCCGGAATGAAACGTGTAGTTTTAGCGCGTGAGTTGAATTTGCATCAAATAAAAGAAATCAGTGAAGCTAGTGATGTTGAATTGGAATTCTTTGTAACTGGAGCACTTTGTGTTTCGTTTAGCGGAAACTGTTATATGAGTGTTGCCAATGGCGAACGTTCTGCTAATCGTGGTTCGTGTGCGCAAAACTGTCGATTACCTTATAATTTAATTGATGGAAATAGCGATACTTTAATTAAGAATAGCCATTTACTTTCTATAAAAGATTTTGATGTTTCAGATCAAATTCCAAATTTAATTGAAGCTGGAATTTGTTCGTTTAAGATTGAAGGACGTTTGAAAGATATCGTTTATGTAAAAAATAATGTATCGTATTTACGTCAAAAATTGGATGCTTTTCTAGAACAAAATAGTGACCGATATATCAAAGCATCATCAGGGAAATCTACTTATACTTTTGAATCTTCATTAGATAAATCTTTTAATCGTGGTTATACAGATTATTTTGTAAACGAAAGACATCAAGCCATTGGTTCTTGGGAAAGTCCAAAATCAAAAGGTCAATACATAGGAAAACTGATTAAAACTGTTGGAAACTCGTATCAAATTGAAAATGGCGAATTGCTTAATAATGGTGATGGTTTGTGTTTTATAAACGAAAACAACGAAGCCGACGGAATTTATGTAAATCGCGCAGAGAATGGTTTTGTGTATCCAAATGTTCTTAAAGAAATTAAAGACGGAACTTTCATTTATAGAAATAACGATGCTGCTTTTATCAAAATTGTAGAGCGTGAAGACAGTGCTGTTCGTAAAATTAGCACTACTTTACTTCTTTCTGAAAATGAAAATGGTTTTGAATTAAAAGCTACTGATGAAGACGGAAATGTTAGCGTTGTAACTTTAGTTCATCCGAAAGAGCAAACAAAAAATAACGAATCGATTGAGGAAAATTTCAAAATCAATTTAGCTAAAACAGGTTTTACACCTTATAATGCAGATGAAATTACAATTGAATTCTCTCAAAATTGGTTTTTACCTATTTCTAAAATTAATGAAATGCGTAGAACAGTTTATGAGCAATTGACTGAAATTCGTTTGGCAAATTACATTCGTGAAGAACATCAAATGGTTAAAACATCACATCCCTATCCTGAAAGTAAATTGGATTTCATGTACAATGTTGCCAATAAAACAGCACGTAAATTCTACGAAAGACATGGTGTAACCGAAATAGAACAAGCCTTTGAATTGCAATGGGATCCAGGGAAATCTCGAGTTATGACTACCAAATATTGCATCAAATACGAATTAGAAAAATGTCCTAAATATCATAAAGACACTATGGATGGTAAACTAAAAGAACCATTAGTATTGAAACAAGGTGAGCTAGAATACAAACTGAAATTCAACTGCAAACCATGTGAAATGGAAATTTGGGAAAAAGATGCCGAGTTTGAGATTGAAGAAGATTAGTTTTCAGATTTTTTAAATTAAGTTTGTCTATCAAAAGCAATATTATTTTACCAACAATAATTAATAAATTAAAATTTTGAAAATAGCTTATTTACATGGATTAGATTCAAAAAATTTAGGTCCAAAAAATGAATGGCTAAAAGAAATTTCTGAAGTTTATGATCCTTTAATTGATTACAGAGAAAAAAATATTTATCAAAAAATTAAATCTCGAATTAAAGATTTTAATCCAGATATAATTATTGGTTCTTCAATGGGTGGTTTTTTTGGCTATGAAATTGCTAAAGCCCAAAACATAAAAGCCCTTTTGTTTAATCCAGCATTACATTCAAGGAGTTTTGAACCTGATATGCATGGTTATGTAAAAGGAAATTTTAATCCATACATGCATTTTATTTTAGGTAAAAATGATTCAATCATTAATCCATTCAGAACAATTGAAATCATAACAAATGAAGGGTATTCATCTGATAATTATAGTCTTTTAAATCACGGGCATGATACATCAATAACGTTATTTCAGTCAGAAATCACTAAATACATCAAGAACAAATTGTAACAAAGGATAATGATTTTAGTCTAACTAACATTATCCTTTTTTTATACCTTTACCACAACAAACAAATTACATTATGAACAAAAAAATTATACTATTCTTCAGTTTATTTATTGCTATTGTTTCTCAAGCGCAATTGAAGAAAATTACATTAGAAGACGGCGTTTTGCAACAAGGAAGAAAATTTGGAGCCGATAAAATGACAGGTTTTCAATGGATTCCAAACACAAACAAATATGCGTATTATACCGATGTTTGGACTAAAATGATGTCGGCAAATACTATAGATAAAAAAGCCTCAGAAATAGTAACTTTAGCAGATGTAAACACCGCTTTAGGAACAAAATTGAGAAACTTCTTTGGTATTGAATGGATAGATGCTTCTACAATTTTAGTTTCAGAAAACGGAAAGTATTTCACTTATTCTTTGACTTCTAAATCAGGAAAGGAACAATTACAAACTCCTGAAGCTGCCGAAAATCAAACCTTTGACAAATCAAAACAAAATTTAGCTTTTACAGAAGCTAACAATTTATTTCTTATAAATAAAAACAAAGAAAAAGTAGCTGTTACTAATAATACTGATAAAAATATTGTTTCGGGACAATCTATTTCTAGAAACGAATTTGGAATTTCTGGTGGTATTTTTTGGTCACCAAAATCATCTTATTTAGCTTTTTATCAAAAAGATGAAACGGATGTTGCAGACTATCCTTTATTAGATATTAATGAAACTCCAGGAAAATTGGTTTCTATAAAATATCCAATGATTGGTCAAAAATCGGAAAAACCTAGAGTTGGAATTTATAATCTTTCAACAGGAAAAACTGTTTTCATCAAACCTAGAAATAATGCTGACGATTATTTAACCAATCTTTCTTGGACTCCAGACGAAAAATTTATCTTAATTGCTGAATTAAATCGTGGTCAAAATGATATGTGTTTGAATTTATATGATGCAAATTCAGGTGCATTTATTAAAACTCTTTTAAACGAAATTAGTGATAAATGGGTTGAACCAGAACACGATGCCTTTTTTCCAAGTGAAAAATCCAATAATTTTGTTTGGCATAGCGAAAAAGATGGTTTTCAAAATTTATACTATTACACAATCGATGGAAAATTGATTAAACAATTGACTAGTAACAAATTTGTAACAAGAGATATTTTAGGAGCAAATCCTGCTGGAACTGAAATTTATTTTAAAGCAACAGGTCCGAATCCGACGAACATGTTAGTTTATAAAGTTGATTTGAAAGGAAAACAAACTTTAATTACTAAAGATGAAGGCGTTCATAATGTTTCCATTTCATCTGATTACAATTGGATTTTTGACGAATATTCTAATCATTCAACACCTTCAAAATCGTTACTTTACGATAAAAAAGGTAAGGCAATTACTCTTTTAGAAAGTAAAAATAAATACGAAGGTTACGAAATGGGAACAGCTGAAATTAAAACAATAAAAGCTGCCGATGGAACTACTGATTTATATACAAGATTAATCAAGCCAAGTAATTTTGATGCCTCAAAAAAATATCCAGTAATGGTTTATGTTTATGGTGGACCTCATGCGCAAATGATTACGAATTCTTATTTAGATGGTGCTAATTTGTGGATGTATTGGATGGCTGAACAAGGTTATTTAGTATTTACAGTAGACAATCGTGGTTCTGACAATCGTGGGTTTGCTTTTGAAAGTGTGATTCATGGAAAATGTGGAACTAACGAAATTGAAGATCAAATAAAAGGTGTAGAATACTTAAAATCATTACCTTATGTTGACGGAAATCGTTTAGCAGTTCACGGTTGGAGTTATGGTGGATTTATGACCAATTCGTTAATGCTAAGAAAACCAGATGCTTTCAAAGTTGGAGTTGCTGGTGGACCAGTTGTAGATTGGAAATGGTATGAAGTAATGTATGGCGAACGCTATATGGACACACCAACAGAAAATGCTAAAGGTTTTGAAGAAGCAAGTTTGCTTACTTATGTTAAAGATTTGAAAGGAAAACTACTTTTAATTCATGGAACTAATGATGATGTAGTTGTAGAACAACACAATTTATCATTAGTAAAGAAATTTGTTGAAGCAGGAAAACAAGTAGATTATTTCCCTTATCCAATGCACAAACACAATGTCATTGGAAAAGACAGAGTACATTTGATGACTAAAGTTTTGAATTATATTATAGAAAACAATAAGTAATTTCAAATTCCAAAATTTAAAATCCCAAATTCCAATTCTTATGGAGTTTGGGATTTTTTATTGAAAAATTTAAAATAAAGTCGTAATTGCTTTTTGATATACTTGTTAAATGAATTGAATTTATCATACATATATTCAAGTTATGTACTATATTAAAAAATAGCGTACCAAGATTAAACCTTTTAATGAAAATAATATCTAACCATGTATGACTATCAAAATAAACAAAATATGATTAGAACATTTTTATTATTTGTCGTGATTTTTACCCTTGGTTGTAACAAGGATGACGACAATCAAAATCCTTCAAATCCTAATGTTATTCCTTACCA
This sequence comes from Flavobacterium koreense, assembly GCF_054776075.1. Lineage (NCBI taxonomy): Bacteria > Pseudomonadati > Bacteroidota > Flavobacteriia > Flavobacteriales > Flavobacteriaceae > Flavobacterium > Flavobacterium koreense. Next base: position 16,717 of record NZ_BAAHCF010000003.1, read on the forward strand.
AGAAGGTTTGACAACAAATTTTATAACAATTAACAACATTACAAGAAAATATTTAGTTTATAGACCACTAGGAATGACAACTGTAAATGCTGTTGTAACAGTTTTGCACGGTGGCGGTGGTCTTGGTGTTGGAGTTTCAGAAATTGGTACTCACCCATTATCCGTTTTTCGAACAATTGCAGACAATGAAAAGTTTTTAGTAGTCTATCCAGAAGGTTCACTCGACATTCAAGGAAATCCTGGATGGAATGATTGTAGAAGTGATGATATATCAGGAAGTCAAGGTGACGACATTTCCTTTTTGTATCAGTTAAATTCAAAATTAATCTCAGAGTTAAATATTAATTCAAACAAAATGTATTTAACAGGAACAAGTAATGGTGCTTTAATGACGTATTCCTATGCTTTTCAATTTCCTGAAACTATCAAAGCGATAGCTGTTTCAAGTGGGAATTTACCAGAGTTTCCTGAAAGCGGGCTTTGTACAAATGGCTCTAATCTACCATTACCAATCTTGATAACTCACGGAACAAGTGATCCTGCAATGCCTGCAAATGGTGGTTGTGTTGCTAATATTGGAGGCAATTGTAATCGAGGAAAAGTAATATCACAAACTGCAACCTTAGATTATTGGTTACAAAGAAATGGTTTACAAAATATTAATCCAACCATATCAACTTTTAACCTGAACACAACAGATGCTGGCAACATAGAAAAAAGAATTTACAGTGGTGCAAAACCATTGATTTATTTTGTTCTAAATAACGCTGGTCATGCTGTGCCAAGTAAGACCGTTTATACCAATTCTTCACCTGCAAGTGGAGTTCAAAATAGAGATATAGAATATGCTGAAGAAGTTTGGAACTTTTTTAAAGGACTTCAATAAAAACAGCACACAATAGCAGTTTGGAAAATAGTGGGTTTAGTGCTAAATTAAAAATAAATAATTATAAATCAATTACTTATACAATATACCAAAACGTTCAAAACTAAATTTTCAAAATATATCAATGAAAATAACTTTCAACTACTACCATAAAATCCCAAATTTCAATACTTATGGAGTTTGGGATTTTTTATGATTAAATTTTAATAACATTAGATTTTAACAATTTCCACTCCTTGTAAATGAGTATTTGAAATAGAATAAAAAACAACGAGTTAAAAATCCAAATATCGAGATAAACTGGTTCGTTCATAAAAACTAATTGTGTGTTTCCTGTTAAAAAAATCAAACAACTGCTCATTAAATAGAATGTCAATCCATAGCAAAAGAAATGATACTTATAAGATTCTTTTAAATTTTCATAGAAGTAAACGAATGAATATAAAATTAAAAGAATTGATGTTGTCCCAATTTCAAAATTATTGAATTCCCAATATAATGAAGGTGTTTTATAATATTGAAAGCATAAAAGAAGTAACACTATTCCTAAATTAATGTAAACTAATCGCTTTAATAATTTATTTTTAAAGAGTTGATAGAAGAATAAACTCAACACTATAAACTGTATCACGAAATAATAATGTGATAGGAAAAAGTTTTTATTTGGATATAAAACACCTATTATATTACAGCATAATTCAACAACAAATTGAACGATTAAATAATACATAATGTATCTATAAATAATATCTTTAGCTTTTCTAGATTTAAAAAACAAGACACTATTAATAAATAAAAGGAAGAGACCAATTAAACTAATTGTAAAGGAAAAAAGCATATTTTTTTTAAGTTTTCTGTTTTTTCTTTTTCGCTGCAGGAAATAATACATTGTTTAATATCAATCGAAAACCAGGAGAATTCGGATGCAAATCTAAAACTGTTGGTGCATCGCCTACTCTATGCTGATAATCTTCAGGATCATGTCCTCCAAAGAAAGTAAAAAATCCTTTACCTTTTTGACCATGAATATATCTTGCCTCTTCATTCAATTCATTCTGACCTAAAACTAAAACATTAGATTTTATCAATTCTCTTTCAAATGAAGTGGTTTGTCCCATAAAACCTTTTACTAATTGGGTATGATTTTGACATAACATACTAGGAATTACATCCCATTTTGCAGAATATTCCATCAATGTAAAATAGTCTTTCTCCATTGGAATTCTTCTTTTTTCGGTCATATCAATATCTGAAAACTCATAATGCTCAGGTTTTCTATCCAAAATAAAATTTTTGAAAGCAAAAGTTTTAGCATAGTCAATTTTCGATTGATAATTTGCTTCACTATCGTCGCCATCAAACATTGGTTCGCAGATATCAACACCTTCAGCTGCAAGTGCTATATCAAAACTATCTGTTGCAGAACACATTGCAAACATAAAACCGCCACCAATTACAAAATCTCTAATCTTTTTTGCTACAGCCAATTTCTCTTCAGAAACTTTAGAGAAACCTAGTTTTGCTGCCAAAGTTTCGGCTTCCTTTTTTTGATCTATATACCATGGAGCATTTCTGTAAATACCATAAAACTTACCATATTGACCAGAAAAATCTTCGTGATGTAAATGCAACCAATCATATAATATCAATTGATCACTAAGAACTTCCTCATCATAAATTGGTGTAAAAGGAATTTCAGCGTAAGTCAAAACCATAGTTACTGCATCGTCCCAAGGTTGCTTACCTTTTGGTGTATAAACTGCAATCTTTGGTGCTTTTTCTAAAACAACAGTTTCCATATTTTGAGAAGGTGAAGAAATTTCGTCAAGAATTTGATTGGCTTCACCATCAGAAAGAACTTCAAAACTTACACCTCTAATTTGACATTCTTTTCTTATTTCAGGAGCATCAGGTAATAAAAAAGAACCTCCTCTATAATTCAACAACCAACTGGCTTTATATTGTTTATCAAGACACCAATAAGTTATACCATAAGCTTTTAGATGATTTTTTTGAGAAACATCATCCATTGGTAATAATATAAAATTAGCGTGAACCTTGGTTACACAAACCAAAAGAAGCATTAGACAAACTGACTTTAATAATTTCATATTGAATGAATAAATTTATCTTCGAAGATACTATTTTTAGATTATATAGTCAAATATAATGTTTTGTTAAATATTTTACATTAAAACTAAAAACACGTAAAACTACGTATATGAGAGAAATTTATTGTAGCTAATTTTGGATTAACAATTAAATACAATTTAACATGAACATAAACGAAACAATAACCATGAGTAATTCTTTTAAAAGCATGAATATTTTTAAAAAATTAGGACTTACATTATTATTAGTAATGTTATTAGCTTATTTTGCTTTATCTATAAAATTCATTTTAAGCTAATCATTAAATGAATTATAGACTAAGACTTGATTCAAAAGGAATTTATATTTCTGATATTCAAACCATTATTAATTCAATAAAATTAAATGGTAATAAAGTCACATGTGATTCAATCAATGTTTCGCATCCCAATGGTGCTGAAATTACACTTCTAATGAATTTTGGATTGGAAACTAATTCGAAAAATCCTCCAATAATTGCTTCATTAAATATCTTAGGTTTTAAAACAAAAAACAATCAAGAATTTATATTTAATATAAATCCTTTTCCGTGTGAAGAAACTACAATTAAAGCAGAAAAATTAGCTGTTAATGGAACTTACAAAAGTTTAGGCTTTGGAATGAAATTACCTGTAATAACAGATAAAAACCTATTTGACAGTATTAATATTCTGAATAATGTTAAAAATAGTGAAGAAATTGGTCAAGCTGAATATGATTCGATTGCAAGATTAATTATTACTTTAAGTGAAGCAACAAGATTTTCTTCAGTTGCTAATGGTATAAATAGTGTTCTTGGAAATGAAAATTCATTTAGCCCAAATTTGTTTGAAATTATTGGTTGGGGCGGTCACTCTTTAGCAAGTTAAAGCTCGTCTGTTAATAATAATTTATTTTGTATTGCATATACAACTAAACCTGCAATATTCTTTGATTCTGTTTTCAACATCAAATTAGTTCTATGCCCTTCTACAGTTCTTGAACTTATAAATAACTTTTCGGCAATTTCATTAGTACTCAATTGTTGGCAAATTAAAGTTAAAACCTCTCGTTCACGATTAGTCAAAAATTCATCATCAAAAGCACTTTTATTAGATTTATTACCTGATAAAATATCATCTTGAATTACTTCCAAAACTATATCATTATAATAAAACCCTTTTTTTGAAACCTCATTAATTGTTTCAACCATTTCGGATGGAGAAGCGTTTTTTACCAAATAAGAAACAGCTCCAACATTGATCATGTTAGCTATAAATGATTTTGTATTATAACTAGTTAAAGCGATAATTTTAACATCCGAAAACTCTTTATGAATAATTTTAGTAGCTTCCACTCCATTTATTCCAGGCATTTTTAAATCCATTAGAATAATATCGGGTTGAGTTTCGCATGCTTTTAAATAATCAATTATTTCAGCACCATTAGAAGCTTCGAAAACTACTTCAATATTTTTTTCTCTTTGTAACAAAAAATAAATTCCTTTTCGGAATAATTCTTCATCATCAGCTAAAACTATTTTGATAATATTATCCATAGATTAAAATGTAAAATTGATTTTAACACCATTATTTAAAGATGAATTCAAAGAAAAAGTTCCATTTAAAAAATTGATCCTACTTTCAATGTTTTTCATACCTAATCCTTTTTGAGCAGAATCAGAATTACTATCAAATCCAATTCCATTATCTGAATAAACACAAGTATTTTGATTATTTATTGATTTAAAAGCTATTGAAATTTCAGTAGCTTTTCCATGTCTAACTGAATTGTTTAGCAACTCTTGAAGTATTCTAAAAATGTGAAGGTGCTTATCAATATCATCAATATTAAAATTCAAGTCATTAGTATATTTCACTTGAACGACCTTAGAGCTATTAAATTCAACAACCAACTCTTCAACACCAGCATGAAGTCCAAACTTCTCAAGCACTGGAGGTAATAAATCGTGAGCTATTCTTCTTGAATTTTCTAAAGCCTTTTGAGTTAATTCTGTTATGTTGTTTGTAATTCCTAACAATTCTTCTTCAGATAAATTGGGTGTTTTAAGAAGATGAGTATTTAAAGAAACTACATTCAATTTAGAGCTTATATCATCATGTAAATCTTGAGCAATTCTTTTTCTTTCAGCTTCCTGAGTAAGGATTACTGAACGTAAAAGTTCTTTTTGATGATTAATTTCTAGATTTTTTTTTTCAATTTCTTTTTGGATGATTTTCTTTCTAGAAAAATAAAAAAACAAAATTACGATGAAAGACATTAGCAAAAATGCCATAAAGATTGAACCAATTGCAAGATTCATATCATTATTATAAAATGCTAAAAAAATATTATTTTTCATCTAACCTTTTAGAGTTAAGTTTATACCATTCAATAAAAACTAAAATCAAATAAGTAATATACAAACCAATGTTTAACGATTGTAAAATATTATCAAAAGGAAAATCAAATTTATATTGAAGATTTCTTGGTAAAAAAGTTACAGTACTTCCAAATAAATAAATCAAAATTCCACAATTTATGTAGTAAAACTCTTTTTTATTTGACAACATATTATAGAAATGAAAAGTACTGTAAACTATCAATGATATTGAAGTAAATAATATTTCAATTGGATTGTAATTAAATAGTGAAGAAGGATTTAAGCTAAAACTTAAAACTACAACACTAATGGTTATTCCTAAATTCCATTTAATTATTTGTTGCTGATATTTTTCTTTGAGAAGTTCTAAATAAAACAAACTCAACATAATAAACTGACCACAAAAATAAGCATGTGATAAAACTAAATTTTCATATCCAAAATAAATAAATGATTTTAAAGCTATTTGAATTGTAACAATTACTCCCAAATAAATAGTATAAATTCTGTAAGCTTTATTTTCTTTGTTGAAACGAAGAAGAAAAAGTATAAAATTTATAAACAAAAGTATATTGGCACTAATTTCAAATATCTTGAACATTAATTACAATTTAAATAATGGACTATCTACATCACAAAGACTTGGACATCCTGTAGTAAAATCATAGATATACTGGCCATTATTATCGTCAATTAAATCTTTACCATCAACATCTACTCCAACAATCATCAATTTACAATTACCATTATCATCTATACCTAAATAAGAACGAACATTTACTGTACTTTCTTCAGCCATTACTTGAGTTAAATCGACTTCTGGAATTAAAAAAGCTCTAATATCTTTATTTGGATTATCGATCCAATTTTGTGCCCATTTTTGAGCTTGCTCTAATGTAATTGTGTTTTCTGCCATGATTATTTATATTTAGTTAAGGTTAAATACTTATTTCTGTAATAATGAAATATTATAATAATTAAAAGAGCCATTGACAAAGAGACCGTAAAGAGAATCTTTATCAAATTAATAAATTGCTCACCATTTAAATTATTATCAATCATATAATTTATGCCTTACTTTGAAGTGCATAAAATTATAATAATGTTTTGGTTTAAAACCACGTAAAACTACGTGTTTTTTAATATAAAAAAAAGTCCTGATTTCTCAGAACTTTCAATATTTTAAAATGGAACATCACTATCGTCGTCATTTGAATTTGAACTACTTCCAAATGCTTCATTTGCAGAAGGTAAGTTCTTGGTGAAAAATGGATTGTCATCACCAAGATTCATTTTAGAAGGTAAATCGTCAAATCCGCCACCATATTCTTCAAGGTTATCGAATTTTCCAAGATTTCCGATGAATTTTAAACGAACATTTTCTAAAGAACCATTTCTGTGTTTTGCAATAATAAATTCGGCTTGACCAGCAGTTGGCGATTGTTCATCATCATCCCATTCTTCAATTTTATAATATTCTGGACGATAAATAAACGATACAATATCGGCATCTTGCTCAATTGCTCCAGATTCACGTAAGTCAGAAAGCAATGGTCTTTTACTAGAACCACGAGTTTCAACCGCACGAGATAATTGTGATAACGCAATTACTGGAACTTCCAATTCCTTTGCTAAAGCTTTTAAGTTTCTTGAAATTGTTGAAATTTCTTGCTCACGATTTCCACCACCTTTTCCGTTCCCTCCTGCTGTCATCAATTGAAGGTAATCAACAATAATTAGTTTTATTCCGTGTTGAGAAGATAAACGTCTTGCTTTGGCACGTAAATCAAAAATGGATAACGATGGAGTATCATCAATATATAAAGGTGCTTTTTCTAAATCTTTTACTTTTACAGAAAGCTGCTCCCATTCATGTTTTTCTAATTTTCCTGTACGTAGTTTTTCAGAAGACAAACCAGTTTCTGATGAAATCAAACGAGTTATCAACTGAACAGAAGACATCTCAAGAGAAAACAATGCAACAGGATGACCGAAATCAATAGCCATATTTCTTGCCATTGAAAGTACAAATGCTGTTTTACCCATACCAGGACGAGCAGCAATAATAACCAAATCTGATGGTTGCCAACCCGAAGTTACTTTATCTAATTTATCAAAACCTGTTGCAATTCCGGATAAACCTTCTTTGTTGGCTATTTCTTCAATTCGTTTTTTAGCTTGAATTACTAAACTTTGAGCAGTTTCTGAACTTCGTTTGATATTTCCTTGAGTAACTTCATATAATTTAGATTCGGCTTTGTCAAGCAAATCGAATACATCTGTAGTTTCATCGTAAGATTCTTCAATGATTTCTGAAGATATTCTTATCAAACTTCTTTGAATGTATTTTTGTAAAATAATTCTCGAGTGAAATTCAATATGTGCAGAAGAAGATATTTTTTGTGTAAGCTGAATAAGGTAAAAATCGCCTCCAGCTAATTCTAGTTTGGCATTCTTTTTTAACTGAGCCGAAACTGTTAACAAGTCAATAGGCTGAGAATCTGTGAATAACTGAAAAATAGCTTCAAATATGTGCTTGTGAGCATCTTTATAAAACGCATCTGATTGCAGAATATCAATAACCTCATCAACACCTTTTTTATCAATCATCATCGCACCAAGAACTGCTTCCTCAAGGTCTAATGCTTGTGGAGGTAACTTCCCTTTTTCTAGATTGATTATAGTAGTTTTATCTACTTTAATTGGGTTTATATTTTTGAGATTTTCCATGTAGCGAAAGTAACCAATTCTGTAATTTTTATGAACTTTAGTTATTACTATTTATTGTTTATAACTAAGTATTTTTTGTTAACAACCTAAAAAAAATCCGTCTAATCCTAGCTTTTAGGACGAGACGGATTTTGATTAATTTTGTAAGATTTTACTCTTTATATTCGCCCATTTTGCTGTATTTGTCCATTCTCTGTGACACTAATTCAGTTGTTGATAAATCTTTCAATTCATTAAAAGCTTTCATTATATATTGCTCTACCGTTTTGAAAGTTGTTTCTTTATCATAATGAGCACCACCAAGTGGTTCTGGAATAATATCGTCGACTAATTTTTGCTTTTTCATATCAGCTGAAGTCAATTTCAATGCATCGGCAGCTTGCTCTTTATATTCCCAACTTTTCCATAAAATAGAAGAACAAGATTCAGGAGAAATTACAGAATACCAGGTGTTTTCCATCATTAAAACTCTATCACCAACACCAATTCCTAAAGCTCCACCAGAAGCACCTTCACCAACAATTACACAAATAATTGGCACTTTCAGACGGCACATTTCAAAAATATTTCTTGCAATTGCTTCTCCTTGACCTCTTTCTTCCGCTTCTAAACCAGGATATGCTCCAGGAGTATCAATAAAAGTAACTACAGGAATTCCAAATTTTTCGGCCATTTTCATCAATCGAAGTGCTTTTCTATAGCCTTCAGGATTTGCCATTCCAAAATTTCTATACTGACGCATTTTGGTATTGATTCCTTTTTGTTGACCAATAAGCATGAATGATTGTCCGTCAATTTGACCTAAACCACCAATCATGGCTTTATCATCTTTAAAATTTCTGTCTCCAAAAAGCTCTAAAAAAGTTCCTTTAGTTAAAGTTGTAATATGCTCTAAAGTATAAGGTCTATTAGGATGACGAGAAAGTTGAACACGTTGCCAAGCTGTTAAATTTTTGTATATTTTACGCTTTGTTTCTTCAAGTTTTTTCTCGATTTGTTTGCAAGTATTGGTTACATCAACATCTGATTCTAGACCAATAATCTGACATTTGTCTAATTGGTCTTCCAACTCTTTAATAGGAAGCTCAAAATCTAAATATTCCATAGGATTTGTGCGTTTTAATTAAAATTCGAACTACAAAGATAAAATTTTAAATCTTTTGTAAAAGTAATTTTACACGATAAGTTGTAAACAAAAGCTAAGTTGCTTTTAATCTGCTTTTTATAATTCCGTTTAAAATAACAGTTAATAAGATAATTACAGCTCCAACATAAAATTGTGGACTCATTTGTTCTTTATCTTCAAAAATTAGAACCGCAAGAATGATTCCGTAAATAGGCTCTAAATTAATGGTAAGCATCACTGTATAAGGACTTAAAAATTTCATAACCGCTGTTGAGGCAATAAAAGCATATGCTGTACAAACCGAACTTAATATCAATAAATAAATAAAATCGGAAGTAGTCAGTTGAAAAAATTCAGAATTAAAACTATTGGTAAAAAGTAGGAATATTGAGAAAAACAAAACACCTCCGCCCAATTCGTAATAAGAAATTACCGTTGGATCATAGTCTTTAACAAACTTACTATTGATTACTGCAAAAGAAGCAGAAAGAAAGGCAGAAGTCAATGCTAAAACAATTCCTTCAACATATCTTCCTTCTACATTAAATATGATTGAAAGTCCGAAAACTACAATCAATCCGAAGAAAATTTCGTACCAAATAATTTTTTTTCCGAAGAAAATAGGTTCGATAAGTGAAGTAAAAAATGCACCTGTTGATAAACAAGCAAGCGTAATAGAAACATTTGACACTTTGATGGCTCTAAAAAAAGTAAACCAATGAAGCGCAATTACTAATCCAGCAACAAGAAACTTCAAAAGAATTCGCTTAGGAATCTTTATAGGCATTCTTTTGTATTTGATGTAAATAAAAATAAATCCGACAGCAAACAACATTCGATACCAAACCAATGGTAAAGCATCAAGAGTAATTAGTCTTCCTAGAATTGCCGTGAAACCCCAAATGAAAACTATCAAATGAAGGTGTAAATAACTTTTGTTGTTATCGCTTAGCATTACGTAATAAATATATTGCTAAGATTCCAAAAAGTATATTCGGAATCCACACAGCAATTATTGGTGGTGCTGATGATTTTTCTGCCAAAACGCCAAAAACTTTATCTAAAAACACAAAAGCAAAAGCAAGCAAAATACCAATAGCAAGATTAATTCCCATTCCACCTCTTCGCTTCATTGAAGAAACGGCAACAGCAATAATTGTAAGAATAAAAGCAGAAACAGGTATGCTATATTTTTTATATAAAACCACTAAATAAGTGTTGATATTAGTAGAACCTCTAGTTTTTTCTTTTTCAATAAATTTAATCAAATCAAAATAAGACAATGTTTCTGCAATGTAAACAACAGGTGTTAAATCTTCTAAATCAAAATTAAGAACCGTATCTTTCCTTTGTTCAGAAATAATAACATCGCCTAACTCACCAACTTTTCTTTTTTTGAAATCAAATAAAGTATAGGAGCTATCTCTTGGATTCCATTTTATTCTACTAGCAGATACTTTGTATTTTAATTTGTCTTTTTCAAATTTTTCCATAGAAAAATTGAACGCCATTTTAGAAACCGAATTAAAACTACTTACATAAATGTATTCTTCTTTATTGATTTGACGATAAACATCTGAGTTGTCTCGCATCTCATTTTGTCCGTTTCCAATAAGGTACATGTATCTAAAGTTTTTAAATCCTTCACTGGCTTTTGGAACCAAAAAGAATCCCATCAACAAAGCAAATATTGAAACTATTGTTGCTCCTATAATATAAGGTCTCAAAAATCTTGTAAATGAAATTCCTGAACTTAATATGGCTATAATTTCAGTATTATTAGCAAGTTTTGAAGTAAACCAAATAATAGATAGAAATAAAAATATAGGAAAAAGTAAATTAGCAAAATAGATAGTAAAATCTACATAATATTGAGCAATAGCACTAAAAGGCACTTTGTTCTCAATCATTTTATTGACCTTTTCAGATACATCAATGGTTATCCCAATAGGAATAAACATCAACAACATTACAGAAAATGTGGTTAAATAACGTTTTAATATGTATTTATCTAATATTGTAAGCATCAATAAATTTTATAATCGTTGACTCATTTGCTTAACCATCATTTCTTTCCAAACTCTAAAATCGCCAGCAATAATATGTTTTCTTGCTTCACGAACCAACCACATATAAAAACCTAAATTGTGGATAGTTGCAATTTGTTTTCCAAGATACTCATTGGCAGCAAATAAATGTCGAAGATAAGCTTTTGTGTATTCGGTATCAACAAAAGTGATTCCCATTTCATCTAAAGGAGAAAAATCATCTTCCCACTTCTTATTTTTGATGTTTATGGTTCCGTTTGCAGTGAATAACATTCCGTTTCTTGCATTACGCGTTGGCATTACACAATCGAACATATCTACACCAAGTGCTATATTTTCTAAAATATTAATTGGAGTTCCAACGCCCATTAAGTAACGTGGTTTATCTTCTGGAAGAATATCACAAACAACCTCTGTCATTGCATACATTTCTTCGGCTGGCTCACCAACTGAAAGTCCACCAATAGCATTTCCAACTTGATTAGAATTGGCAATATATTCGGCACTTTGCATTCTCAAATCTTTATAAGTACTTCCTTGAACTATTGGAAAAAATGCTTGATCATAACCATACTTTACTGGAACTTTTTCCAAATGATTAATACATCTATCCAACCAACGATGCGTCATTTTCATGGAACGTTGTGCATAACGATAATCACATGGATAAGGTGTACATTCATCAAATGCCATGATAATATCAGCACCAATAGTACGTTGAATTTCCATCACATTTTCTGGAGTAAAAAAGTGGTATGAACCATCAATATGCGATTTGAACTTTACGCCTTCTTCCTTAATTTTTCTGTTTGCCGAAAGCGAATATACTTGATATCCGCCAGAATCAGTTAAGATATTTCTATCCCAATTCATAAATTTATGCAAACCACCAGCTTTTTCAAGAATTTCTGTTTGTGGACGAAGGTATAAATGATAAGTATTCCCTAAAATAATATCAGGATTAATTTCTTCTTTTAACTCGCGTTGGTGCACTCCTTTTACAGAGGCAACAGTTCCAACTGGCATAAAAATAGGAGTTTCAATAACTCCATGGTCTGTTGTAATTTTTCCAGCTCTAGCTTTAGAGTGGGCATCTTTTTGTAATAAATCGAATTTCATATAGGCATTTTCAGTTGGCAAAGATAAATTATTTTAGATTTTAGATTTTAGATTTTAGATTTATTTGTGATTCTAAACTATTAATAACTTGTAACAAAATCTTTTGCCTCACCAAAAAAATAGATTTACTTTTACACCATTATAATTTATAACTACATAAAATGTCTAACATTCAACAACTACAAGATTTTACAACACAAGTACGAAGAGACATTCTTCGCATGGTTCATGCCGTAAATTCAGGTCATCCAGGAGGTTCTCTTGGTTGTGCAGAATTTTTAGTAGCGCTTTACCAAGACCTAATGAAACGCAACGAAGGATTTGAAATGAACGGAACAAATGAAGATATTTTCTTCTTGTCAAACGGTCATATTTCTCCAGTTTTTTATAGCGTTTTAGCAAGAAGTGGCTATTTCCCTGTTTCTGAATTAGCAACGTTCAGAAAATTAAACACGCGTTTGCAAGGTCATCCAACAACTCATGAAGGTTTACCTGGAATTAGAATGGCTTCTGGTTCATTAGGACAAGGTTTATCTGTTGCAATTGGCGCTGCTCAAGCCAAAAAACTTAATAACGACAATCATTTAGTTTACGCTCTAACTGGTGATGGCGAATTACAAGAAGGTCAGAATTGGGAAGCTATTATGTACGCTTCTGCAAAAAATGTAGACAATTTAATTGCAACTGTTGATTACAATGGACAACAAATTGATGGTTCTACCAAAGACGTTTTGAACATGGGCAACTTGAAAGCAAAATTTGAAGCTTTCGATTGGGATGTTTTAGAGATTACCGAAGGAAACAATATTGAAGCAATTATCGCTGGAATGAACGAAGCTAAATCAAGAACTGGAAAAGGAAAACCGGTTTGCGTAATTCTTCATACCGAAATGGGTAATGGTGTAGATTTCATGATGCATACTCATGCTTGGCACGGAAAAGCACCAAGTGACGAACAATTAGCAAATGCTTTAGGACAAAACGCAGCAACTTTAGGAGACTACTAGAATTATGAAAAAATATACAAACACAGGAAGTAAAGATACACGTTCAGGATTTGGTGCTGGAATGACCGAATTGGGACAAAAAAACGAAAATGTTGTTGCACTTTGCGCCGATTTAATTGGTTCATTAAAGTTTGACGATTTCAAAAAAAATCATCCAGAACGCTTTTTCCAAATCGGAATTGCAGAAGCAAATATGATTGGAATTGCAGCTGGATTAACTATTGGTGGGAAAATACCATTTACAGGAACTTTCGCTAACTTTTCAACAGGAAGAGTTTACGATCAAATTCGTCAATCTGTAGCTTATTCAGATAAAAATGTGAAAATTTGTGCTTCACACGCAGGTTTGACACTTGGTGAAGATGGAGCAACACACCAAATATTAGAAGATATTGGTTTGATGAAGATGTTACCAGGAATGACTGTAATCAACACTTGCGATTTCAATCAAACCAAAGCTGCAACAATTGCTTTAGCTGATCATCATGGTCCGGCTTATTTGCGTTTTGGTCGTCCAGTGGTGCCTAATTTTATGCCAGCTGACGAACCTTTCGTAATTGGAAAAGCAATTATGTTAAACGAAGGAACTGATGTAACTATTATCGCTACAGGCCATTTAGTTTGGGAAGCTTTAATAGCTGCAGAAGCATTAGAAGCGAAAGGAATTTCTGCTGAAGTAATCAACATTCACACTATTAAACCTTTGGATGAAGAAGCAATTCTAAAATCTGTTGCAAAAACTGGTTGTGTAGTAACTGCCGAAGAACATAATATTCTTGGTGGTTTAGGAGAAAGTGTTGCTAGAACATTAGCATTAAATAATCCAAAACCACAAGAATTTGTTGCTGTTCAAGATTCATTTGGTGAAAGCGGAACTCCAGAGCAATTAATGAATAAATACAAACTTAACAACGAAGCAATTGTTGAAGCTGTAGAAAGAGTAATTAAAAGAAAGTAATTTTTCTTATATAAATACAAAATCCGTCTTGTACAAACAAGGCGGATTTTTTTATGAATATAATACAAATAAAAAAACCACCACATTGCTGTGATGGTTTTACGAAGAGCCGGCGGAGGGACTCGAACCCACGACCTGCTGATTACAAATCAGCTGCTCTAGCCAACTGAGCTACGCTGGCCGGTCTCATTTCTGGTGCAAATATAATAGTGATTTTTAAATCTCCAAAACTTTTTTACACTTTTTTGATGATTTTTTTAATTAAAGTGCGTTGATTTTTTCAATCAATTGATTAGCAGTTTGTTCTAATTCTGCATTGATTTGTTTGAAATGCGCTTTTTTATTTTCTACTTTTTTAGCATTAACCTTAACGATTAAAGCATCAAAAGATGTAATTGCTTCATCTATAACTGCATTGGTAGCTGCTGTTGGCTTTCCTTCGCTAGTCATTTCGTGAATATAAACTGCTTCAATAATATCTCCTAAAACGAAGTTGATGTCTTTTTTTAAATTTTTAACGCTTGGCATTTTCTTTATTTTTTAAATTCAGGTGCAAAATTACACATAATCTTTTGAATACAAGTTAAGAAATGTAAATTTCTAACATAGATGCTTTTCCGTGAATTTCAAATTCGCTCATTTTTGCAGGAATTAAAACCGTATCACCAGTTTTATAAGAATAGGTTACATCATCATGTTTTAATTCAAAACTTCCTTCAACACACATATAAACTAAAAATGAATTTTCATCATTTACAACTTCTAAACTTCCATCAAGAGGAATAAAATTTGTTGTGAAATAAGGACAATCAACTATTGCATTAGCTTCGTTTTCAATTTTCGAATAGCTTTTTTCAGCATCAACTACATCATAATTTATGGCATCTAAAGCTAAATCAACATGAAGTTCGCGTGTATTTCCATTTGCATCTACTCTATCAAAATCGTATAATCTATAAGTAATGTCAGATGTTTGTTGGATTTCTGCAATTACTGTTCCTGCTCCAATGGCGTGAACCGTTCCAGTTTCTAAGAAGAAAACATCTCCTTTTTTTACCTTTTTGGTATCCAGAATATCAATTAAAGTTTTGTTTTCAAGATTCTCTAAATATTCTTTTTGAGAGGATTTTTCTTTAAAACCAACAATTAATCTTGCATCTTGGTCGGCTTGCATAACATACCACATCTCGGTTTTACCAAATGAATTATGTCGTTTAGCCGCCAATTCATCATTTGGATGCACTTGAATAGACAAATCTTCGCGAGCATCAAGATATTTAAAAAGTAGCGGGAATTGTTTTCCGAACTTTTCATAAACTTTTGTTCCTAAAACTTGTTCTGGAAATTCATTTATTAATTCGTTTAACGATTTTCCTGCAAAAACTCCATTAGCAATAACACTGACATCGTTTTCTACAGTAGAAATTTCCCAACTTTCACCTGTGATTTCTGATGAAATTGGTTTGTTTAAATAATCTTTCAGTTTTGTTCCGCCCCAAATTCTATCTTTAAGAATAGGTTGAAATTGCAAGGGATAAAATTTCATTTGTTATAATTTTGAATGCAAAGATGGATATTTTTAACGTAATGAATCAATAATTTCTATCAATTACATAGCAAGTTCGGTGAATGGTTAAAAAGTATAGCTAACCCAAAACTAATTTGTCAATTTTTTCAAAACTTTTAGTGCTTTTGTAATATGAATTTCAGATGACATACTATTAAAAACCATTATCACCACACCTTGTTTATCAATTACAAAGGTTTCACGACCTGGAATTATAAACAAACTGTTTTGAACACCAAAAAGCTTTCGCACTTTTTTATCATTATCTGAAAGTAAAATAAACGGAAGATTGAATTTGCTTTTGAATTTTAAATGAGAAGTCACTGTATCAGCACTAATTCCGATTACCTCAGCTCCTAAATCTTTAAATTCTTGATAATTATCTCTAAAACTACAAGCTTGCGCTGTGCATCCAGGTGTATCATCTTTTGGGTAAAAGTAAATTACAAGTGGTTGTTTTCCAATATAGTCTTGTGAATTAAAAATGTTTCCATTAGTATCTTTTGCTGAAAAACTGGGAAGCTTATCTCCTATTTTTAAAGACATATTAGTTTCCTTTATAGGTTACAAAATTTCTTGGTGTTTCATAAAGAACCACTTCTAATTCTTTATTAGTATCAATGTATTTCCTTAATTTATTCCAAATCACAACAGCAATATTTTCAGCAGTTGGATTTAAATCAGCAAAATCTGGAACATCAAGATTCAAATTTTTATGATCAAAAGCATTTTCGATATGTTCTTTTATCAAATCTGATAAAATTTTTACATCAATTACAAAACCTGTTTCTTGATCAATTTCTCCTGTTACAGAAACAATTAATTCATAATTGTGTCCATGAAAATTGGGATTATTGCATTTTCCAAAAACCAAATCGTTTTGCTCCATAGACCAATCTTTTCGATACAATCGATGTGCTGCGTTGAAATGTGCTTTTCTTGAAACGGTAACTTTCATTTAGTTATGAGTTTATAATTTATGATCTTCTAGATAATGATAAAATTCATCAAAAATTATTTTGAACCAAACGGTGTAAATATCTGGATTTTGAATCATATCTTCTTTAATATCTTCAATGGTCATCCATTTCCAACTTTCAACTTCATCACAATTGATATTGGGTTCTTCGTTTGAATAACCAATCATTACATGATCGAGTTCATGTTCGGTCAAACCATTGTCAAAAGGCGCTTTGTAAATAAAATGAAACAACTCTTTCAATTCAGTTTTAAATCCCATTTCTTCATACAAACGACGTTTTCCGGCTTCAATATTGGTTTCACCAGCACGTTGATGACTGCAACAAGTGTTTGTCCAAAGTAAAGGCGAATGATATTTGTGATGTGCACGTTGCTGTAACATGACTTCATTTTTATCATTTAAAACAAATACCGAAAACGCACGATGCAAAACTGCTTTTTCGTGAGCTTCAAGTTTATTCATTAAACCTATTGGTTCGTCTTTTTCGTTGACTAAAATTACTTGTTCTTCTTTCATATATTTTTTATGATGGTCAAAAATACGAAAAAAGAATTGGTAATAAAGTGATTTTGGAGTTTGTGAAAAGTTTAACGTGTGTTGAAGTTGAATGGTTTATTTTGTTATATTTGAACAAGTTTAAAATTAATTATGTTAACAAACGAGGAAGCAAAATATCTATTAAAGTTAGAAAAAGTATTATTTGACCCAAATCAAGTAATAGATCTTCGCAATAAAAAAAATAGATTAGATCTTATTTCACATCAAGATAATGATTATAAATTTTGGTTAGAAATAACATCAAATTCAAAAATAATATTAAAAACTTCAATTCACCATTTGGAAAGTAACTCTTTTATTGGTTTACTTAGGGTTGATTTTAATGGTAGACATCAAAATCCTTTTGGTATAAGTGAGACATTACCGCTTTATTTAAGACAATATGAAGGTAAATTTTTCAATATTGACGAACCTCATTTACATGTTTATGTTGAAGGATATAAACCATTGTCTTGGGCTGTACCAATTAAAGAAACTAATTTTGAAACAACTGAAATAAATGAAATTAGTGATTTAACAAATTTAATAGTTAATTTTGCGAAAGAAATAAATCTAAATTCTAAATTACACATACAACAGACAATACTTTGAATTGGATAAATACATATGTTGATGGCTATTATGACTGGTTACGAGAAAAAACCGT
This sequence comes from Flavobacterium koreense, assembly GCF_054776075.1. Classification (NCBI taxonomy): domain Bacteria; kingdom Pseudomonadati; phylum Bacteroidota; class Flavobacteriia; order Flavobacteriales; family Flavobacteriaceae; genus Flavobacterium; species Flavobacterium koreense. The sequence goes on from NZ_BAAHCF010000003.1 coordinate 34,836, forward strand.
AATTCAGAAAGGAGAAACTACGGATTGGTTTTTAATAAATACACCATTCCTAGGTGCTTTTAATGATACAATTGAAATTTATGCTCAAAAGAAATTAAACAAAATTATTTTAAGTGATAATGGCGAAACAATAACCAATTTGGAATTGCAAGGTTTACATATACAAGGTTCAAAAAGAAGAAGATACATATTAGATACCATTCTTTTAAATTATGGAGTAAAATTTTCAAATGATGAATTGATAATTGAAGCTGATTTTGAAAATTTTTCACAATCTAAACATAATTTATTATCTGCAATAATAGAAATAAATGATTTGTACGTTTTATCTAAAAATAATGTTTCCTCAATTTTCAAAGAAGATGTGAGAACTTATTTAGATAATCAAGATATAATATATACTCCTGATTTTATTTCAAAAGGCGTTACAGGATTAGAATTTAATTTTGATTTTCAAATTGCTCAAAAAAATAAAGAGATAGTAATCAAATCCTTTAATACTATTAATAAATCGAACTTACCAACATTTTTATTTTCGTGGGAAGATATTAAACCAGTTAGAGAGAAAATTACAAAAAAAGAAGTAACAGCAATTGCAATAATAAATGATGTTGATAAAGAAATCAAGAATGAGTTTATTGATGCTTTAAAATCTAAAAATGCAAATTTTATTTTATGGTCGGAAAAAGATTCTGATGAAAATAAAAAACTTTTAGTTGCTTAAAAAAATATCAAGTATTTTCAATTCTGAACAACCGTTAAACTTTCCTTAAATCATCTCAATTTGTAAACTGTATGACATTTTGCAACGTACTTCTATTGTAAATTTGTACATCAATTAATTTAATTGTTATGAAAAAAATAATCACTATTTTGTTTTTGATTCCTTTGCTTACGCTAACGGCTTGTGGACAATCAAACAAAAAAATTTCAAAAAAAGATACTTCAGCTATGGAAAATGTAATTAGTAAACCCGAAAATCCTTACTATTCAAATACGGATACTAAGAAACTAAATGTTTCAAATGCCGAATGGAAAAAAGTTTTATCACCTGATTTGTATGCTGTAGCGAGAGAAGCAGATACCGAAAGAGCTTTTACAGGAACCATGTGGAAAGATGAAACCAAAGGAACTTATTATTGTGCTGCTTGTGGTTATAAGCTTTTTAAATCCAATCAAAAGTTTACAAGTAGTTGCGGATGGCCAAGTTTTTTTGAACAAGAAAACAAAGAAAGTATCACTTTTAAAGATGACAATTCTTATGGAATGAGAAGAATTGAAGCCAATTGTGGACGATGTGATTCGCACTTAGGACATTTATTTGATGATGGTCCGGAGCCAACAGGTAAAAGATATTGCATGAATGCTATTTCGTTAGATTTTGTTCCAGATGGTGTAGCTATAAATTCTGCAAATCTAGAAACTATTGTTCTTGGTGGTGGATGTTTTTGGTGTGTAGAAGCTGTTTATCAAAACCTTGAAGGTGTGAAAAGTGTTTACTCTGGTTATGCTGGTGGCATGGTAGAAGATCCAAGTTATGAGCAAGTTTGTACTGGTAGAACTGGTGCAGCAGAAGTTGTAGAAATCACTTACGATAAAACTAAAACCAACTTAGATGAAATCTTTCAAGTGTTTTTTACCGTTCACGACCCAACAACACTAAATCGTCAAGGTGCTGATTCAGGAACACAATACCGTTCAGTGATTTTTTATAAAAACGAAAACGAGAAAAAAGCGGCTCAAAATTTGATTGCTGAATTGAATGAAAAAGTATTTGCAAATAAAATTGTAACGACTTTAGAACCTTTGAAAAAGTTCTACAAAGCCGAGGAATATCACCAAGGATATTATGAAAATAACAAAGACAAACCTTATTGCCAAATGGTAATTCAACCCAAAATTGAAAAGTTTGAAAAGGTTTTTAAAGATAGATTGAAAAAGAATTAATTGTTAATTAAAGAACCGCTTGTGAAAATGAGCGGTTTTTTTTATTTATGATTGACTGAATTGAAAGTAAAATTTGAACTTATTGATCTTTTCTGAACTTCATCCAATGCACTTAAATTTACAAAATAGATATCATCTTCTTCTATGTTGATAGTTACATTAAATTCGATTATTTTACAATTATCACACTCTTTATTGAATAACTCTTGAAAAGAAATAGTTGCTCCAAATTTATTGTAAAAAGTAAACGTTTCATTGGCGCTATCTTCGTCATAATCGTACAAAATATTTGCAAATTTTACTCCATCATTATAAAAGAATGTTTTCTCTTTCACACCTTCATCATACTTTATTGACTTGAACAATTTTCCGTTGTTGTAGTAATAATTCCATGTGCCAATTTCTTGTCCAGAGTTATAACTTCCTACTACTTTTGGCTTTCCGCTTTCAAAATTCTGAAGATATTTTCCTTGTTTTTGGCTTTCTAAATATTCTATTAGTTCTTTTACAATACCATTCTCAAAATAGACAACATCTTTTCCTATTTGATAACCATTACTGTCTTTTTCTTTAGACTTGTAAAGTTTTCCGTTTTCATAATATTCTTGTTCTAAACCAATTTTCAGTCCGTTGCGATAAGTGCATTTGTACTTTACAGAATTGGTTTCGTCGTTAAAATATTCAATAAATTCACCGTGCAATTTATCTTCATTATAATTGGCAATTTGACTCAATTTACCATTTTCATAAAAGGTTTTCCATTGCCCAGTTTTATAGGTTCTTTCATAAAAATCATCCGGTCTAGTACTACTTCTATTAATCTTTGCGATGTAATAATTTTCAAATTTTTCAATTTGACCTGAATTGAAATAATAGGTATGAATACTATCTTTAAAATTGCCTCTATCACTAGTTTTTACGTAATTCCCAATAAATTTAATAGCACCATCTTCATAATAGGATTTCCACTTTCCTATTTTTTCGCTTTTAAAATAAGTTCCTTTTTCTGCTAAAGTACCATTCAAATAAAAAGACTCAAAATCGCCATCACGATGGCCATTTTTATGTTTCGCTTTTTCAATTATGTCACCATTATATACTATGGAATTAACCATTTTGTGTTTTTCGTAATTTGAATCACTTTTTAAGATTCCATATTCATCAAAATCTTTGATATTCTTATAAGTATTATCTTCGTTATATTCAATGATTTTCTTGCGTTTTCCTTGCTCTGTAAATGTTTCTTCTTTAACTATTTTATGGTTTTTTACATAATTTCTAGACTTTATAGTGTCATTTGGATATATGGAATAATTAACGCCATTTCCATTTTTATCAACATCAGAAAAAAAGTTTTTCTTCCCATTTTCGTAGTAAGACTCTGTTGTTTTTACATTTCCTTTTTTGTCTAAAACTACTCTTCTTCTAATTTGACCTGAATCGTAATAATAAACACTCTCTCCTACAAGTTTACCGTTATCCCATTCTTCCTTCACAGTCAATACCCCATCCTTGTTGTAACCGACAACTTTTCCATCTTTAACCCCATTTTTATTGCGTGAAGAAGATTCTAATTTTCCGTCTATATAATAGGTTCGACTTATTCCGTGGCAAACATCATTAACACATTCTAACTCGTTTCTCAATTGACCATTAGAAAAATAGTCTTTCTGTATGCCTTGTCGTTTTCCAAAAATATAATTAGCATAAGATCTCATATTACCATTTTCATAATAAGTAATGTATTCACCATTTTTCTTTCCGTCGACATATGTACCAACTTCTTTGGGTTTGCCATTGCTGTACAATTGATTTACATGTTCCACTTGTGCAAAAGCAATTTGAAAAGAAAAAACCATTAAAAACAAGAAAATGATTTTCTTCATGATATTAAATTTTTAAAGCTTCTGCTATTTTTAAAGCACATTTTTCGCCATCGATGGCAGCAGAAATAATTCCGCCGGCATAACCTGCTCCTTCACCACACGGATACAAACCTTTTATTTGAACATGTTCCAATGTTTCATTATCTCTCGGAATTCTGACTGGAGATGATGTTCTGCTTTCAGGTGCATGAAGAATGGCATCATTTGTCAAATATCCGCGCATTGTTTTTCCAAATTCGTTAAATCCTTCCCTCATAATTTGAGATAGAAATCCTGGAAAAACTTGTCCCATTTCTACAGAAGTCGTTCCAGGAACGTAAGAAGTTTTTGGAATGGAACTCGAAACTTTATTTTGAGTAAAATCAACCATTCGTTGCGCAGGAACTTTTTGAGTTTGTCCAGCCAAATGCCATGCTTTTTGTTCTATAGCTTTTTGAAATTCCATTCCGGCAAGTGCTCCGAATTTAGCAAAGGGTTTGAAATCTTCTAATTTCAATTCGACAACTATTCCCGAATTGGCAGTAGCTTGATCACGTTTTGATGGTGACCAACCATTAGTAACAACTTCGCCAGGACTTGTAGCACAAGGAGCAATTACGCCACCTGGACACATGCAAAATGAATACATTCCGCGACCATTGACTTGTTTTACAATAGAATATGGTGATGGCGGTAAAAATTCACCACGGAAATCACACGAATATTGAATTTTATCAATCAATTCCTGTGGATGTTCTGCACGAACACCTAATGCAAATGGTTTAGCTTCAATGAAAATTTTCTTTTTATCTAATAATTCAAAAATATCTCTAGCTGAATGTCCTGTTGCAAGAATTACTTTATTTGCCGAAATAGTATCGCCATTTTGGGTTACTATTCCTTGCACTTCATTGTTTTTTATAATGAAATCAGTTACGCGAGTTTCAAACAAAACTTGTCCGCCACATTCAATAATTTTCTCTCGTATATCTTGAATAATTTGAGGTAATTTATTAGTTCCGATGTGTGGATGCGCTTCAACCAAAATATCATCTGAAGCTCCAAAACCTACTAATAATCTCAAAATTCTGTCAACATCGCCACGTTTTTTGGAACGCGTATATAATTTTCCGTCAGAATAAGTTCCAGCGCCACCTTCACCAAAGCAATAGTTGGAATCTTCATTTACAATATGGTCAACGTTTATGGCTTTCAAATCTCTTCTTCTGCCACGAACGTCTTTTCCTCTTTCAATTACAATAGGTTTTAAACCAAGTTCTACAAGCTGTAAAGCCGCGAAAAGTCCTGCTGGACCAGCACCAACAATTATTACTTCTTGTGAATTAGATACATTTTTGTACTCAGGAAGTTCAATTTTTTGTTCAATAAAATCTTCACCTTTAAAATAAACAGTTGCTTTTATATTGAATTTGATAGCTTTTTGACGAGCATCAATTGAACGTTTTAAAACCACAACCTTTTGAATTTCCTTCACAGAAGTATTTAATAATCTTGCAACATGCTCATTAATTAATGATTCATTGTGTGCTACTTCTGGTGAGACTTGAGTTTGAATTTCGCGAGGCATAAAGGTAATTTTTGACAAACTTAAAATAATTTCAGCAAAGTCTAATAATAAAAAAGGTTTAGCATAAACTAAACCTCTAATTTTTTATGAAATAAATGAACGATTATTTCTTTATAAACTTATAATTTTTAACCTCATCATTAACGGAAAGTTTCACAAAATAAATTCCAGTTTGTAAATCTGAAACAGAAATTGATTCGATACTATTTGTTGATTTCACTTCTTTAATTAATGCACCACTTATAGAATAAATAGAAACATTAGATACAATTTCATTAGTTTTATTATCAATATTTAAAACATCTGATGCAGGATTAGGGAATAAATTAATAGTATTATTTATTGTATTTCCTTCCAAGCCAAGAGCTACAGCAGATTCAAGATAATCGGGTGTTCCATTTGAATTAGTGTCGTCGTTTGAAGGATCTCCATCGTCATTGTAATCTTCAAGGATAGTTAAAACTCCATCTCCATCATCATCATTATCAAGATAGTTTGGAATACTATCAGAATCTGTATCTAAAATTGTAGTGGTAGCACTTCTATTAAAAACATATTCTAAACTAGTTAAAACAAAATCACCGTCATCATCATTATCCAAGTAATTTGGAATTCCATCAGCATCAGTATCATCATATGCTAAATTAGTATCACCATTAACATCTTCTAAATCAGTGCTAACAGTATCGTTATCATTATCTATTGAACAATCAATTCCACTTAAAATAACTTGTTTTATAACTCCATTCCCACTTGCATAGATAGTTTGAGGATTAGATATATTAGTATACATTAAGTTTGAAATAGGATTTGATTGTGTTTGTGCATCTGTTTGAGTTAAATAAAATGTTATTGCAGATGGGTTTGATGGTGATAAATCATTTTGAACCACTTGCAAATTAAATTCTTCAATTCCATCAGTATTGGCATCACATTTCACAAAGGAATACACGTTCAAATAACCTGGTCTTGAGAATCGCCATCCTTCATTGGAAGTCGTCCATGCGCCAGTATTTCTTCCTGGAGCAGTAATACCCAAAGTTCCTGTTGAATTTATTAAACCAATAACAGCATTGCCACTATTCCATGAGGCACAAATTTGCTTATTTATTACTTGAACATCTATTAAATTGGATGTTTCATGCAAAATCATTTGAAAACTACTTTTGGCAGCGGCATTACATGAAAAATGCGAATTGTTATAAAAACTCACAATAAACTTTCTGTAAGGTGCAGTTCCATAAACACCATAATTTACTGTTCCTTGAGCATCCGAATTATTCATATCATGATAGCATCCTAAAATTGAATTTTTAACCGGAAAATTTGCATTAGGAATAGTTAAATTAAAACTCCACGGAGAAAAAGAATTGGCAGAACTACTTCTAAAGTCAACATAACCATTGGTACTTACAACAACTTGATTGTATGCTGTGCCATAAAAATCAAAACTAAAAGGCAGATTAATTAATCCTGAACACATATCATCAGAAGTTGATAATACTGGTAATGATCCTGAATAGGGCTGAAAAGGAATTGAAGCAACTGTGTAATTACTTTGTGCAAATGTTTGAAGAGAAATTATAAGTAAAAAAATAGTTTGAAAGTAGCTTTTTCTCATTGCTATATTGTTTAGAAGTGATTGATTTATAAATACCTAATTAATAATTTGATACAAATATAATAATAAGGTTGCTTAATAAATCTAAAACCAACTAAATTTGCAATTTTACCAAAACTATGTCAAGAAAAATAAAACTTATATGGGATTTTCGTGGTGAAGTTGCAGCAAAAACAGCTGAACATCACGAAATTCATTTGAAAGAATATATTGCAATAGAAAAACTACCAATTAACATCACTGGATTTGAAGTTTTAAATGAAATGTATGCCATAGCATTTATGGTAGTTACTGACGAAAATATGATTCAAGTTCGTGATGCTTTGAAACCGCATCGAGGAGAAATTTACAGTTAACAGTAATCAGTGTTCAGTAATCAGTTCTGTCGACTGAACACTGAACACTGTTTACTAATTAGCTACTTCGCTAATAAACTTGATTCTCATTAATCGTAATTCTTCGATATCATAATCGCCGTCGAATTCTTTTAGAGCATCTTCAATTTTATCAGTTTCTGAATCCATGAAATAATCGTGAATCTCTTCTTGTTGATCTTCATCTAGTATTTCATCAATCCAATATTTGATATTCAATTTTGTTCCTGAATATACAATTTGCTCCATTTCTTTTAGCAAATCATCCATTTTCATTCCTTTGGCAGAAGCAATATCTTCTAAAGAAAGTTTTCTGTCTATATTTTGAATGATATATAATTTATTTGCCGAATTAGCTCCTGTAGATTTTACAACTAAATCATCTGGACGAATGATATCGTTATCTTCAACATATCTGCTAATTAATTCAACAAATTCTTTTCCATACTTCTTCGCTTTACCTTCACCTACTCCATGAATATTTATCAATTCATCCATAGTAATTGGATATTTCAAAGCCATATCTTCTAAAGATGGATCTTGAAAAACAACGAAAGGTGGAACACCCAATTTTTTAGCTACTTTTTTACGTAAATCACGTAACATCGCCATCAAAGCTTCATCAGCAGTTCCTGAAGATTTAGCTGCAGTTACAATGGCATCATCTTCTGCTTCATTATATTCATGATCTTCTGACATCATAAACGATGTAGGATTCTTAATGAAGTCGTGCCCTTTATCTGAAACTTTCAAAATTCCGTAGGTTTCAATGTCTTTTGTAAGCATGCCATCTACTAAAACTTGACGAATTAAAGCCATCCAATAACGTTCTTCTTGGTCTTTTCCGCAACCGAAAAAAGATTGAGTATCAGTTCTATGAGCTTTTATGGTTGCATTTACTCTTCCAATTAAGGTAAAAACAACTTCTTTAGATTTATATAAATATTTGGTATCGCGAACAACTTCTAATAATTTTTTGACATTGTCTTTAGCTTCAACTTTAGCTTTTGGATTACGAACATTGTCGTCCATATCTGCACCTTCACCAGTTTCACTATCGAACTCTTCACCAAAATAATGTAATAAAAACTTACGTCTTGACATAGAAGTTTCTGCATAGGCAACTACTTCTTGTAAAAGAGCATAACCAATTTCTTGCTCAGCAACTGGTTTACCTGACATAAATTTTTCTAACTTTTCTACATCTTTATAAGAGTAATACGCTAAACAATGTCCTTCTCCTCCATCACGACCAGCACGACCTGTTTCTTGATAATAACTTTCTAAAGATTTAGGAATGTCATGATGAATTACAAAACGAACGTCTGGTTTGTCAATTCCCATTCCGAAGGCGATTGTTGCAACAACAACTTCAACATCCTCCATAAGGAACATGTCTTGATGTTTTGCTCTAGTTTTTGCATCCAAACCTGCATGATAAGGAACAGCACTGATTCCGTTTACTTGTAAAACTTCAGCGATTGCTTCAACTTTCTTTCGGCTTAAGCAATATATAATTCCTGATTTACCTTTGTTTTGTTTTATAAATCGGATTATATCAGCTTCAATATTCTTGGTTTTTGTTCGTACTTCATAAAATAAATTCGGACGATTGAACGATGCTTTGTAAGTAGTAGCATCAGACATATCTAAATTCTTAAGTATATCTTCTTGAACTTTTGGAGTTGCTGTAGCGGTTAATCCAATAACAGGAACATTCCCAAGTTGCTTAATAATAGTTCGTAAATTTCTGTATTCAGGTCTAAAGTCATGACCCCATTCTGATATACAATGCGCTTCATCAATAGCTACAAAAGAGATTGGAACAGATTGTAAAAACTCAACATATTCCTCTTTTGTTAATGATTCTGGTGCTACATATAATAGTTTGGTTATACCAGAAGTAATATCCTTTTTAACCTGATTGATTTCGGTTTTGGTCAATGACGAATTTAATACATGCGCGATGCCATCATTTGTTGAAACACTTCTAATAGCATCAACTTGATTCTTCATAAGTGCAATCAAAGGAGAAACCACAATTGCAGTTCCTTCTTGAACAAGCGAAGGCAGTTGATAGCACAATGACTTTCCGCCACCTGTTGGCATAATTACAAATGTATTTTCTTTTGCCAAAATACTTTTGATAACCTTTTCTTGTAAACCTTTGAAATGGTTAAAACCAAAATATTTTTTTAATTCTTTGTGTATGTCAATTTCGTTTGAATTCATTCTTACTTAATAGTATTTTTACATAAATTTGCAACCATAAATATACAACTTTCTTTTATTCATACAAATTTTATAACAAATCTATTTTGATAACTAAAGAAAATATCATTGAATCGGCTAAAAAAACACTCTTATCAGAGAGCCAATCAATTGCAAAACTTACTGATTTCATTGACAATAGCTTTGTAGAAGCCGTTGAAATTATATACAATACCAAAGGACGTTTAATTGTTACAGGAATTGGAAAAAGTGCCATTATTGCACAAAAAATTGTTGCTACAATGAATTCAACTGGAACTCCTTCTATGTTTTTACATGCATCTGAAGCTATTCATGGTGATTTAGGCATGGTTCAAGATGGAGATGTTGTTATTTGTATCTCAAAAAGTGGTAATAGTCCAGAAATAAAAGTTTTGGTTCCGTTATTAAAAAGATTTGGTAATAAACTAATTGGAATTACTGGTAATATAACTTCATTTTTAGGAAAAGAATCTGATATTACCTTAAATACTTATGTAGAAAGTGAAGCTTGTCCAAATAATTTGGCACCAACTAATAGCACAACAGCACAGTTAGTTATGGGTGATGCTATGGCAGTTGCTTTAATGGAAATGAGAAATTTCAAAGCAGAAGATTTTGCAAAATATCATCCTGGTGGTGCTTTAGGGAAAAAATTATTAATGCGAGTTCAAGATATGTTGGATACCAGCAGAAAACCGTTTGTAAGTCCAGACTCAAGTATCAAAAATGTAATTGTTGAAATTTCTGAGAAAAGACTTGGTGTTGCAGCTGTTATTGAAAATGACAAAGTAGTTGGTATTATAACTGATGGCGACATCAGAAGAATGCTAAATAAAACAGAAACCATTACAGGATTAACTGCAAAAGATATTATGACGGTAAATCCAAAAACAATAAAAACATCTGATATGGTAGTTGATGCACTAAACATATTGGAAGATTTTTCAATTACACAATTAGTTGTAGTTGATAATAATGAATATAAAGGAGTAATTCATTTACACGATATTTTAAAAGAAGGAATTGTATAATGGCTAAAAAAGAAATGAAGGAAATGTCCTTTATGGAACATCTTGAAGAATTAAGATGGTTGTTGGTAAGAAGTACAATTGCTGTTCTAATTGGAGCAACAGCAACTTTTTTCATAAGTGATTTTATATTTGACAATATTATTTTCGGACCAACAAATCCAAATTTTATAACTTATCGTTTGTTTTGTGAGTTATCAAACTATGTTGGATTTCAGGAAAGTATTTGTGTTACTGAATTACCTTTTGTGATTCAAAATACAGATATGGAAGGTCAAGTCACTATATTAATTTGGACTTGTATAACGGCTGGATTTATTTTTGCTTTTCCTTACATATTATGGTTGTTATGGAGTTTTATTAGTCCGGCGCTTTATGAAAAAGAACGAAAAAATGCTAAATATTTTATTTTTATTGCCTCTATTTTATTCTTTCTAGGCGTTTTATTTGGTTACTACATAATTGTTCCAATGTCGGTAAACTTTTTTGCCACATTTACTGTAAGTAGTGTTATTAAAAATGAATTCAATGTTGACTCCTATATAGGTATGATAAAAACATCTGTAATTGCATGTGGTTTGTTTTTCGAATTACCAATTATTATTTATTTCCTAACAAAATTAGGTTTAGTTACTCCACAGTTTCTTAGAAAATACAGAAAATATGGCATCGTAATTATTCTTTTTGTAGCAGCAATAGTTACGCCACCAGATGTGGTAAGCCAAATTATAGTATCAATTCCAATGTTATTAATTTATGAAGTCAGTATATTTATATCGGCTTTCGTAGTAAAAAGACGTTTAAAAGCAGATGAGCAATCAAGTTAAAGAATTTAATGAATATCGTTCTAAAATGAACGAAAAGTTATTGGCTGACAATAATAAAATTGTAAAGCGTATTTTTAATTTAGACACTAATGCTTATGCAGAAGGTGCTTTGGATGTAAAAACTAAAGAACTTTTGGGTTTAGTAGCTTCAACTGTTCTTAGATGTGATGATTGCATAAAATACCATTTGGAAACCTCACACAAAGAAGGTATTACAAAAGAAGAAATGATGGAAGCTATGGGAATTGCTACTTTAGTTGGTGGAACTATAGTTATTCCTCATTTAAGAAGAGCTTACGAATTTTGGGAAGCATTAGAGGAAGAAACTAAATAATTGTTAAATCATCAATTAGGTTATATGTTTATTCGTTAATTTGTCTAAAAATCTAACTTTCTAAAAATCTAATAATCTAGATATGAAACTAAGAGCCGAAAATTTAATCAAAACCTACAAAGGTAGAAGTGTTGTAAAAGGAATTTCTGTTGAAGTAAATCAAGGAGAAATCGTTGGGCTTTTGGGACCAAATGGTGCTGGAAAAACTACTTCTTTCTATATGATTGTTGGATTGGTAAAACCAAATTCTGGAAATATTTATCTTGATGATATGAATATTACTGAGTTTCCAATGTACAAACGTGCTCAAAATGGTATTGGTTATTTGGCTCAAGAAGCCTCTGTTTTTAGAAAATTAAGTATTGAAGATAATATCTTGAGTGTATTGCAATTGACAAATCACACAAAAGAAGAGCAAATTGCAAAAATGGAAAGCTTAATTCATGAATTCAGTTTAGAACACATTAGAACCAATCGTGGTGATTTACTTTCAGGAGGTGAACGTCGTAGAACTGAGATTGCTAGAGCTTTAGCAACTGATCCAAAATTTATCTTACTTGACGAACCTTTTGCAGGAGTTGACCCTGTTGCAGTTGAAGATATTCAGAGAATTGTGGCTCAGTTAAAAAATAAAAACATCGGAATTTTGATCACTGACCACAACGTTCAAGAAACTTTGGCTATTACTGATAAAACCTACTTAATGTTTGAAGGAGGAATTCTAAAAGCTGGAAAACCTGAAGAATTAGTTGAAGATGAAATGGTTAGAAGAGTTTATTTAGGTCAGAATTTTGAATTACGTAAAACCAAAATTGACTTCAACGCACCAAAAGTAGATTTAGACGTTTAAAAAAATGGAAAAACCATCGAAAGAGACATTAGATAAATGGCATAAAGATCCTAATAATTGGAAATGGGGTTTGTTTTATTACAACAAAGAAGACAACAGATTATTAGTTGACAAACGAAATCCTAATCTTGGTGCAACTATAAATTTTGCTCATCCAAAATCCTATTTATTTTTAGTAGGCATAGCTTGCTTTTTCGGACTTATAATTTATATGATTTCATTAAACGGAAATTAATTTAAAGTCAAATATTCCAACATCTTGGGCGTACCGTTATAAATATTCAAATCAACTCGTTCGTTGATTCCTTTTATTGTTGCTTTTTCTGTGAATTGCCAAAAAAGCCAATCTTCTTTTATATTTTCTACAAAGAAATTATAATTGGCTACCCAAAAAGTATATCCTTTAAATTCCTCTTTTAGAAAATCTTCATAATATTTTTCGCCGGTATAGATAATAGGTTTCACCTTATAATGTGCGTCAATTTTTTTCAACCACCGTTTCAATCCTACTTTCAAACTATCAATAGATTGTTCTTTTGGCAATTGTTCTATATCTAAAACTGGAGGCAAATCACCTTTTTTCAAAGTTACTGTCTTAATAAAATTTTCGGCTTGTTCGATTGAATTTTCGTTTGGACGATAATAATGGTAAGCTCCACGAATAAAATTATGCTTTTTGGCTGCTTTCCAATTGTCATCAAACTCCGAATCCTCTTTATTATTTCCGGCTGTTGCTCTAATAAGTACAAAATGTAATGGAAATTTATTTTCAACAGAATCTATTTGTTCCCAATCTATTTCGCCTTGATATTGAGAAACATCAAACCCGAAAGTCAATTCTTTATGAGCTTTCAAAATTTGATAAATTCTAGCTTGAGCCACTTTATCTTCTTTTAAAACTTTATCTGTTTTGAAACTAAAATAATATAGAATAGCATTACGATAGTGATATATTCCTAAAGAAAATAGAATAATCAAAAGCGATATAATAATAAACTTTAAAGAAAAAAAAGTTTGCTTTTTCTTGGTAGCTCTTTTTCGAATTGGTGTTTTTCTCGTGGTAGCTTTTGCCATAAAAGTCTTGATACATACTACTAAAATCTTAAAACTAAATAACTACTTTTTTGCCAACATATTATTTGCAACCGACAATAAAACATAAGTCATTATGATTAAAGGTATTGCAAGATATTGCAGAGTAGCAATCATTACTATTGAAAGAACTAAAAATCCAATTTGCAATTTATATTTTTGAAAACTAAAATTCTTTATTTTCAATGAAAACAACGGAATTTCAGCATTCATAACGTAAGCACTTATCATAGTTATGGCTAAAAGAACCCATTTTATATTTAGAAGTTCACTTAAGGTAAGAAAATGACACTCTTCAATAACCAATGGTAAACTCATTATAAAAAGTGCATTTGCTGGAGTTGGCAAACCAATAAATGAATCAGATTGTCTTGTATCGATATTGAAATTTGCCAAACGATAACAAGCGCCAAGTGTGATAATAAAACCTAAAAAAGAGACTTGAAAAAAAGACAAATCATTTGTAATTTGCATAAAACTTCCATCAAACGACAACATTTGACACATTACATATCCAGGCACTACACCACTTGTAACCATATCTGCTAAGGAATCTAACTGAACACCTAAAGGTCCGGCTACACCAAACTTTCTGGCGAAGAAACCGTCAAAAAAATCAAAAAATATTCCCAAGCAAACAAAATAAAAAGCTAAGTCAAACCTCAATTTAGAGACAAAAACTATGGCGATACAACCACATAATAAATTTAATAAAGTAAGTATATTAGGAATGTGTTTTTTGATGTTCATGCTTTTAATTTTTCTAAAGACAAATGTAATACAATAAGTTTATACATAAGTACGTTTGTAATTAGAGTTTTTATTTGAGATATTATTATGAATTGTATATGAAGTTAGCTCAATAAAAATTTCTATTTTTGAAAAAATATTTGCTTTGAAGAAAATTCTTTTTTTAACTTTCATTTTAGGCTGCACTTTATCTCATAGTCAAGCTGTTAGAAAATATTCTAACGAGTTTATGAACATAGGTGTAGATGCTGCTGCATTGGGAATGTCTAATGCTGTTGTCGCGCATACAAATGATGTGAATTCTGGATACTGGAATCCAGCAGGTTTACTAGGTTTAGAAGATAGTCAAGCGTCGTTGATGCATGCAAGTTATTTTGCAAATATTGCTCAATATGATTATGCTGCTTATGCTAAACCTATTGATGATGACAGTGCTTGGGGAATCTCTTTGATACGATTTGGAGTAGATGACATATTAAACACCACACAACTTATTGATGGTGATGGAAATATTGATTACAATAGAATCAGCAAATTTTCAACTGCAGATTATGGATTGACTTTATCTTATGCCAGAAGACTTAAAATTCCTGGTTTTCAATATGGAGTTAATGCAAAAGTGATTCGACGTGTCATTGGAGATTTTGCAAATTCATGGGGATTTGGTTTCGATTTAGGTCTTCAATTTGAAAGAGACGATTGGAAATTTGGTTTAATGTTGAGAGATATTACTACTACTTATAATGTATGGGCTATCAATGAGGAAGAATATGCTAAAATAAAAAATGCCATTCCGGGTGAAAATCAAGATTTACCTGAAAGTTCAGAAATTACACTACCAAAAGCACAACTTGGAATGTCTAAAACATTCGATTTTCACAATGAAACGTATTTAAAAGCTTCTGGAAATTTGAACATGCAATTTGCTAGAACCAATGACATATTGGCAACGAGCTTTGTAAGTATCGACCCTGCCTTAGGATTTGAATACAATTATACTGATTTAGTATTTCTAAGAGCTGGTGTGGGAAATTTTCAAAACATCACACAATTGGATGGTTCCAAAAAAGTAGGTTTTCAACCTAATATTGGACTTGGTTTTAAATACAAAGGAATTCAAGTTGATTATGCTTTGACCGATTTAGGTGATCAAAGTGCTGCATTATATTCAAATATTTTTTCTGTGAAAGTTGATTTTAGTGTTTTTAGATAACCGTTATGATTAAAAAATTACTTCTTCTACTTATCTTATTTTTTCAAACCATTGGTTTTTCTCAAAATCCAGCGCTATCAGAAAATGCTTCTGTAAGTATTTTTACTTGTGGAAGAGGAAATGAACTTTACTCCACTTTTGGTCATACAGCCATACGAATAAAAGATTCCATAAATAACTTAGATGTAGTTTATAACTATGGTGCTTTCGATTTTAGAACTGAAAATTTTTATCTAAAATTTGTAAAAGGTGACTTACAATATTTTATAAATGCAACTTCTTATGAAGACTTCATTTTTGAATATCAAAGTGATAATCGCGAAGTTATCGAACAGACTTTATCATTTCCATTAATAAAAAAACAAGAACTATTTGAACTTTTAAATGCTTCTCTTTATTCTGAAGAAAGAAATTATACCTACAAATTTATAGATCGTAATTGCACCACAATGGTTGTGGATAAAATTAATGCCATTGTAGGTCAAAAATTAATCGAAAAAGTGGATGATAAATCCATTTCATATAGAGAATTACTTTATCCTTATTTTGATAATCACTTTTATTATAAATTGGGTATAAACATAATTTTCGGAGCAAAAACAGATGCAAAAGCTGAAAAACTATTTCTTCCTATTGAGCTGTTAAATAGTTTAGACAAAGCCAAAATTGACAATAGACCTTTGGTAGCAAAAAAAGAAACCTTAATTAAAGGAGCTGAGCTTACTTCTTCCTTTTCTTTTATAAATAGTATCTATTTCATAGCTCTTATTCTACTAGTAATAGCTTTAATCAATAATAAGTATGTTTCATTGTCCTATCTATTCCTATCAGGATTATTAGGGGTTTTTCTTTGCCTAGTAGGATTATACTCAGAACACAAAGAAGTTTTGTGGAATTATAATGCTTTGCTGTTTAATCCAATATATATAATCTTAGGATTTTTGGGAAGCACTTGGTTTAGAAAAATGGCTAATGTATGTTTTGCAATGACCTTAGTTTATATAGCAATTATGATTGGTAAACCACATTTACCATTAATGATTCCATTTATTTTAGCCAACAATTATATTTTGTTGAAATTACTAAAACGAAATAAAAAATTAGAGCCTAAAAGCATTTAAGAAACTTATTGTCCTCTATAAAACAATACCGTACTAAACGTTTTGATAATAATATTGATATCAAGAAAAATACTTCTGTGCTTGATGTAATATAAATCATATTGTAGCTTCACCAAACTATCTTCAATAGAATCACCATAAGCATAATTTACTTGTGCCCAACCTGTTAATCCTGGCTTTACAACATGCCTAGTTTCGTAGAATGGCATCATTTCTGCGATTTCATTAACAAAGATAGGACGTTCTGGTCTTGGTCCTATAATTGCCATATCACCTTTTAGTATATTTATAAATTGAGGGAATTCATCTAATCTAGTTTTACGCATAAACTTACCAAAAGGTGTAATTCTACTATCGTTGGCGGTTGTAAATACAGCTCCATTTGCCTCAGCATTTTTCACCATAGTTCTGTATTTAAAAATTTTAAATACTTCGCCATTTTTACCAACACGCTCTTGTGTGTAAAATAAGCCACCTCTATTTCCAATGAGATTACCAATTAAAATTATTGGAAAAAACAACAACCCAATAGACAACCCAATTACAGAAAAAATTACTTCAATCAATCTAGATACCAATAAATACAAATGATTTTGATTACTTCTACTAAATGGAAAATATCTGTAAAAATCTCGTGAGACATACTGCACAGGAATTCGTTGTGTAATAGCCTCATATACTTGTGTATACTCTCTAATTATAAAACCATTTTCTAATAAATGAATTAGTTGATTATATAAACTAACAGTTATTCCTTCTGTTTTTTGAGAGGCAATAACTATTTCAGAAATAGAGTTATTTCTAACAAAATTTTCTAAATCATTGGGATGAATATTCTTTATTGATTTGTATTTAAAATTAAAAGAATCTTCTCCATCAGAATTAACAAATGCTATTATTTTATAATGTGGATCAGCATTTTCAAGACCAGTAACAAGTTCTTGCAATTGCTCCTTATCACAAACCAAAATGGCTTTTTTTACAAATCGATGGGATGCTAAAAATTTTACATAAAAAATTCTCCAAGCTAATAAGGAGCCGAAAATAGCTACAAAAAATATAATAATTTGCAATCTATTAGAAGGTAAAACCGGTGTATAAATTGGAGTTAAAAGATAAATTAATACTGTTGTAGAAGAAGCAAGTATTATACTTTTTATAATTTGAAATTGATTACTTGCAACCTGCAAATTGTACATTTCAAAAACAGATCCAAAAATATTAACATAGATAGCTAATACAATTGCCCAATAATAATTTGTAGTAGAAAAAGTAAAATATTTAAAATCAAAAATAGAACTTATAACATACAATGATAGTAATACAAAGATTACATCAAAAATCTTCAGAAGAACCTTTCGTTCTGATACCTCAAAATGTATTTTCTTATTGCTTTTCATTAGTACGTTTACAACTGTGACGCAAGTTAGTAAAATCTATACAAACTTAAACACTATTTCAATATTTCAAACCATTTTTGCTTTATTACATTCCAATCAAAGGATTCTACTGTATTTCTTGCATTTGTAGTAATTTTTTCTCTTAAAATTTCATTATTGAAAATTTCAAGAATTGCATTAGTCATTCCTTCGGTATCATTGTCTGTAATTAATAGTCCATTTTCTTTATCAGATATTAGAAATGGAATTCCTCCAACATTGGTTGAAACGACAGGCAAACCTAAAGCCATTGCTTCAATAACACTTATTGGAGTATTGTCGAAATGAGTAGTATTTATGAAAACATTAAAATCTTTTGATAAAATAACCCATTCTTCTTTTGATAATTTTCCTGTAAAAGTTACAGGAACATTAAGTTTATTAGCTAATTCTTTACAACCATTAATGAGATTTTCTTTATCTGGTCCAACCATGCAAAGAGTAACATTCGGAAACTCATTTTTTAAATCTGCAGCCACTTGAATTGCCATTTTTGGATTATAAATTTTAGAAAAAGACCTTACCCATAAAATTTTTGGCACATCAAAATCCCTGACAAAATACTCATATTTTTTAAGTTCGATTGTATTAGGTATGTAAATTAAGTTTTTTGAATATTTATCCTTAAAAGCATCCAATAAGTAAAGTGACGGAGCTGTTACTTTATAGGCATTATTAAATATTAAATCACATAAAAAAGGACTCTTTTTTAATCTATTAGGCAAATCACCGCCATGCAATTTGGCAATATATTTTAAATTTAAAACTCTGCACAGTTGACTTACAAAGAATGCAAACCAAAAATTTTGTGTACTATAAGTATCAATTAGCACATAATCCACTTTAGAAGAAACTCTTATGGTTGTTATCAGCATATCCAACAAACGAAAGATTTTATTTTTCTTGGAGGAAGCATAATAAACCTTAAAACCTTCGTCCTCAAGAAAACCGCCTAAAGTTTCAATTGAAGTAGCTGTATTTCCGTGTTTGGAAAGTTTATTCCCTATGTAAAGAAATTTCTTCTTCATTAAAATAGACTTTTAAAAGTGATAATGCATAAATAAATGAGGGTGCCGCCGTTCGCATTGCCGCATGATTTATTGTTAGAAGCCAAAAGGTAAGAAAACAAAAAAGAAAAATATTTTGTTTATTATCTAAATATAAAATGACTGGTGTGAAAAAAAGAATTAACAAAATGAGTATTCCAACCGAACCATGCTCACCAATAAGCCTTGTTATTTCATTGTGGGAAGCAATAATATCACCAGTTTGTTCAAGTCGATATTCGGTTCCTTTTGCTACTCCAATTCCAAAAAAAGGATGTGATAAAAACGCTTCAATTTCTGATGCTGCTACATCTTCTCTACCCGAAAATTTACTTACTTTTTCCCTACCTAAAGCATCTTTATTTTGATATCGTTTACTCAACAATCCATCGGTTCTAATCTCAGTATAAGCAAGCATCACAACCATCACAATTATAGAAACAATAAAAAGATAAATCAATTTTAACTGAACCGCTTTTTTACTATTGATGTAAATAAAAAAAAGTAGTATGACTAACATGGCAAGCCCAGTTATCATTCCACCTCTAGAAAATGTGATTAGTCCTCTAAAACACATTACAAAGGTAATGGCAAGATTTAAAAAAAATATAAGTTTTGATCTTGATGCAAGTATTAATCTTGAAAAGAAGATAAAAAATCCCAAACCCAAAATTGTAGAAACTTGATTAGGACCAAAATTACCCGATGTTGCAACGTTAGAACTCGTTCCTGTTAATGCAACACTCAAATCGGGAGTAAAAAAAGTTAGATAAGACGCACAAGCTATTATTGGCAAGCCCATGACAAGTAGAATATTATTAATTTCTTCAATTCGTATCTTTCTGTTGTAACAATAAAGAGCAGCAAATCCTAAACAAACAGGTCCAGAAATATTAAAAGCAATTGTTTTCCTGATATCTACGGTTGTCAAATTTAATGTTTGAGTTGCAATAATAACTCCTGGAATAAGTAAAAAAAGATATATCCAATAAGGGATTGCATTTTTAGAAAAACCGCTATAAATCATTCCAATAGAAAGAAAAATAATTACGCTATACTTTGAAAACTCATGGTTCGGATTTCCATCGGTCATCCTCAGAAATACTTCGCTACCAACAATATAGGCCGAAGCATAGAGTACTTCATTATTTCTATTTTTAGTTTTTATTATAAAATAAATACAAACAAAAAAAATGAGAACTCCATACAATTTAGACAAAATTGGTGCAAGGTAGATTACAAATCCAAGTACAGCATGAATTAAAATCAATAAGATATAATTTTTATCCTTGTTTTGCATTATTTTTTATTTATCCAATTCATGAAATTTTCAACAACACTATTTTCAGAATGATTCTTCATTACAAAAGTATACAAACCTTCTGCAATTGCGGCTCTTTTTATCTCATCTTCAATTATCTGAACTAAACGATTGTAAAAACCATCAGCATCATAATTTTCAACTATAAAACCCGATTCATCATTTTTAATAATAAATGGAATCTCTCCAACTTTAGTTGAAATTACTGGTTTTCTGTTCATACCATATTCAAGTAATGCAACTGGCAAACCTTCTGATTGTGATGTCAAAATAGTAATATCAACTTGAGAAATAATATTTTGTGTATCACTTTTAGAACCATAAATGAAAACATTATTTTCTAACATATTTTCAGCAATTGCCTTTTTTACTTTTCTAGAATATTCGTCTTCAAAATCTTTTCCTACCAAATGAAAAGTCCATTCGGGATGTGAATTTTTCAACTTTATAGCAACATCAATTAATAAAAAATGATTCTTTTGAAATCTTAAATTTGCTAAACAAAGGATTCTTTTATTTGATGTCCCAAACAAATTTGTTTCTTTTTTATCTTCATCTTGTAATTTGGTAAAGTTAGGAAGATAAATAACATTCTTGCAATTCAATTCTTTTTCTGCCCAGTTTTTTAATTTGTAATTAACAACGATTATTCCAAAATAAAAAAAGGAAGTCAACTTTAAAGCAAAAGATTTTCGAGCATTACTAAATTCACTTAATCCGTTATGATCGTGCCAAATAATTTTGATACTCGGCATAACTAATTTTAATAAAAAAGCTGTAAAAAATGAACTGCTATGCGCTTGAACAAATTCAACTTTATTTGATTTACAAAATTTTTTCAATCGCAAAGTTGCAGCAAAATCAATTTTACTCTTTCTATTAAGAAAAAGATAATTTACATCTTCAGCGATTTGTACTTTTAATGAACCTTCTTTTCTGGTGGCAACTAAACCCGAGAATTCAACTTTTTGAGCTAAAGCATTGGCATAATTAACCGCCATTTTTTCTGCTCCTCCGATATCTAACGAATCAATGATTTGTATTATTCTCATAATTTATTATTTAAAAAAACATCATGGAAATAGGTGAAAAATCCAGAGCGCGTTAAATATTTCTCTCTTAGAAGATAATTGTTTTTTTGCATATCAATAAATTGCTCTTCGCTTAAAGAATTGTGAAAATCAATAATTTTCGTTGTTACTTGAGGCAATTCATTTTCTTTTATGATAAGACAATGTTTCGACCAATCAATAATTTGTTCCAAAGGTAATATACAATCGGTATCAATAAAAATTGGAATTCTACCAAATGCTAGGGTTTCATATAATCTTATTGAGAAATTTCCCCCACCACGCATACAAAAAGTGTATTGAGAATTTTTTATATTATCATAAAATTCTAAAGTAGTTTTTTGCTTCTCTTCTTTTGTTATAGCTCCAGCCCTATATTTATCTCGATAAATAAAATGAGATTCAATATTTTTATTTGAAGTGATTTTCTTCAACCATTTTAATCTTTCAAAGCTAGAATGATAGAATATAAAATAGTCTGAATGGTATTTTTTTATGAATATCTCAAAATTTACCTTCAAATAATTAACATAAGTGGTAATAAATTTTAAAACACCTCCTTTTGCATGACCTACATAACCTACAATAGGATTTTGAGTTTTTGAAAGATAAGCAATAGGTTGATTATTGTATATTGTAGGATACGGATTTCTAAAAAAAGCTGGCATTATTACCGTTGAACGATTTTGAAAACTTTTGAAATCGGACATTCTAAAAACTAATATTTTATCTTCATTCATGGTCAAACCCATATCACCAGGTGCATAAACCCATAAGTGCTTCTTTAATTCTTTTGCTTTAGATTTAAAGTAATTAACTAAATCGATTTTGCCATTCTCTAAACAATAATTTATAGCCAATGGTAATATTAGAACATCAGATTCTTCGGGTGAATCCACCAAACAATAATGTTCTAAAATCTGTGGTGTTTTATCCAAATAAAGTTCAACCAAAAGCGGAAAAAATAGCCTATCCTTTTCTGGAAGCAAAAATTCAGTTTTAGTATAAATTTTTATCATTAATAAACTTGTAATAGTGTTTTAATTTCACTTTCAAAAAAATCGGTTGTATATTTTCGTGACCAAATCATAGCATCTAAAGTCATTTTTAAATACGTTTCTTCATCGTTAGTAATTTGTTCAACTTGAGTAACGTCTTGATTCAAATTCATTTCCAACAATATGCCACGTTCACCATTATTTAACATAGAAGGCAAACAAGATACTTTTGATGCAATTGGCAAGCAACCCCAAAACATAGCTTCTGCAATGACTTTAGGCCAACCTTCGCTTTTTGATGGTAAAATTACAAAATGACTTTTACAATAAACCATTTTAATAGTTTCTAAACTTTGATTACCTCTCAAAAAAACAATCTCTTCTAATTTATTTTCTTTAATATAGAGTTCTAATTTTGTTCTTTCTATTCCTTCTCCAAAAATTTCTAATGTACATTCTTTATTATTTTCTATCAACTTTTGAACCAAATTTATAGCATAAATCGGCTGTTTTCCTGATGATAACGTTCCAACAAAAAGAAATTTTAAAGGTGCAGTTAAGTGTCTTAACGCAACTGCTTGTTTTTGATTTTCAGAATAGGTAGCGGTAAAAAAAGGCCTTATGTTTTTTGTTTGATTCTCCCATTCGCCGTAAACTAAAACTTGCATATTTTTAGTAAAAAAAGTGGAACTTAAAATCCATTTTTGAAATCGGTAACTTAATGGTTGTTTTGATTTTGAATCCCAATTTCCAGCATACTTAGCAGTTTTTTGTTTTTTTGGAAAGAATAGCTGAACGATACAACCTAATAATCCGATATTTCCTGGACATCTTAAATGAATATGATCCGCATTTTTCATTGCTTTATAAATGAAAATGCAATTTTTAATAACCGTAATAATAGCTTTTAATTTCGCAGAAAAAGTAAGTGCATCAAATTTTTTAACTTCAACAAATTCAATTGATGCATGATTATAAGCTTGATGAATTGGTGATAATGAAAAGTTTTCTATTGGAGCGACAATTACAACTTCATCAACATTTTTAAGCCAAATATTCATCTCATTGATATACGGTGAGTAGCCATAAAATTTTTGGTTTACTTCTGTATGAACTACATGTGTTATGATACAAAACTTCATTCTTTTCTAATTTTTGGCTTATTAAAAATTAAGCTAAACCAACCAACAGTTCTGCCTAAACTTTCAGTAAAAGCCTCTTTTCTATCGTTTGTGGTAAATGTATTGCTAAATCGAATTATTGTCAATAAAAAAACTATTAAATTCCATTTGAATCTGGCTTTCAAACTAGGATTTGGATATTTAACTCTCCAAACATACCAGCCATTTCTTATCACCATTTTTCCGTAAGAAAATTTATTTGGTCTTCCTGAACCATCGTGATAATGCGCTAACCTTGCAGCCGTATTCAAATATAACTTACCAATATTGGATAAACGAAGCGTAAAATCGGCATCTTCATACAATCCGTAACCTTCAAAATAATCTGAAAATTTAATACGTTCAAGAATTGATTTTTTATAAGAAGCTACTCCGCCCATAAATTGCTCCACTTCATATATTTTATTGGATGGCGGTAAAAAACCAACACTTCTACCATTGGAAAATTCTGGCAAAAAGCATGGTGGTAAATTAGTGTCTAAGCCTAGTTTTTTTCTTATAACAAAGCGACTTCCATCTTTACGTTTCCATCCATCAAAAAAATACTCTTTTATACTAGGAACATAATCTAAAGTAACTTTTTGCCAAACACTTTCGTTGGTAATATATCCGCCAACACCAAGAGCTTCAGGAAAATTGGAATAGGTACCGATTAAATTTTCAAAATACTCTTTTTCTAAAATGGTATCATCATCAAGAAAACAAACAATGTCAATGTAATTTGAAACTTTAGAAATCCCATAATTTCTTTGTCTTGTTAGTCCGCGATGCTCTAAATCAACTAAAAAATAGGATAAATTTTGAAATTTATTTATTTCAATTATTTTTTGAGTCTCATTATTAGTGGAGCCGTCAATAATTAAAATTTCATCTGGATACCAAGTTTGATTTTTCACTGAACTTAGTAAATCTATTAAAGGTTTTGCACGCATGTAGGTACAAACAATTAGACAAAATTTGTAATTATTTGACACTATAATTATGGTTTAGTGGCAATAAAAAATAAATTATTATAACCTGTTTTTCTATTGTATTTTTTTCCTTTTGAAGCATAATATTCCTCTAATGAATGAACTTCGACATCTGTAAAGCCCGCTTTATTCAAATCATTAATCAATCCTTTTCTATTATAATAGTAACCTGGAACTTTAAAACCTTTAAAACCAGTATCTCTGTTTCCCACTTTATCTCCGAACACAAAAGAAAAGAGATTTTTCAACTTAAAATAATAGGTTTTAGCTGGTGTACCAACTTGATTATGCACGGTACCAACTAAAGTTGCTTTAGGTTTTAAAATTTGTAGTGAGTTTTTAAAAATAGTCATTCGATCTTCTTTCAAAGGAACATAAGTAAGCATACTATTTAATATAGTTACTAAATCGAAAGTGTTACTAACTTCATTAAAATCTTTAGCATTACCAACCAAAGTTTCAGTTGTATTTTCAATATTCCAAAGTTTTAAATTTTCCTTACATTTTGCAATCATATTTTCTGAAATATCAGAAGCTAAAATATTAGTTGGAGAAAAAAACTCAGAAACTGCTAAAACTTCTCTTCCTGTACCACAACCAAATATTTTTACTGATTTAACTTTACCTTGACTCGCATACCTTTCTTGAGCTTTTTGAAACATAAACAACTCAAAATCAGCAGCATTTTTAGTTACATCTTGTGTTGAAATAATATTTTCTTTTTCCCAAAAATCTTTATTATCAATCTTCATAGTATTACTTTTTGAAATATTTAAATAGAACAGAAATAGTTTTTTTATTTTTAACAAAAATAGAATTTAAAATCAAATAAATTTTAAAAAGAAATGGATTCAATATAAAATGATAATGTGGTTCTTGGAAAAATAATGCTTTTGTATTGAATTTTGATTTAAATTCTACAACACCTTTAGAACCACCCATAGAAATATTGTATCCGCTATATCCAAATTGATAAGCTTTTTTTATAATTTCCCAATGAAGAAGGTATCCTATTTTTAAATCGGGTTTTTCTTTTTTTGTCCCACCAGAAATGTAAGTTAGATGATTTCCGCATTTTACAAAGAAAGCACATCCTTTAATTTCATTACCAACTTTTGCGGTCATTAAAAAAGCTCTTCCTTTAGCAACCATTTCGAGTATTGTGTCTTTAAAATCATTAAAAGACCGAACTGCATATCCACCTTCTTTAGCATTTTCTTCAATCAAAGAATAAGCTGAACAACACTCCTTTTCTGAAGATGCAAATTCAACAATTGGATTATTTCTATACGACAAATTAATATTACGCCTTACCTGCGATGAAAATTGTAACAATAATTCATCAGCGCTATTGGTTGTATTAAAATCTACCCAATTTATTCCATAAGAGCTGTAAACGTATTTGAATAAATTACCTTTCTTACCTAAATTATTGATTGATTTGAGAACTTCATGAGAATAAGTTTGTTTTTCTATTAAAGTATCATTGGATAAAGGAAGACTGTATTGGACATAACAACAATTTAATTTGTTAGCCCTGTCTTTGAGTGACGCTATAATTTTATCTAATTCTTTTTCATATCCTAACGATACAATAGGACCATGAGGAACAATATAAAACTTAAAAAACAATGATTTTGCTATGACAGCTCCAAAACCTCCAATAATTTTATCCTTATTTTTCAGAATTAAAATTTCATAATCAAAGCCATATGTAGTATATGATTTAAGCCAATTCGAATACAACAAATGACTTCCTAAATCATTTTCTATCAAATAGTTATCCCATTCGTCAAGCCATTTAACCTCTTTGGTATAAAGTAATTCCATTAATTTACTATTCTATAAATTAAATCATTTTCATTTTTAAATACCACATTTCCTGAAAAATCAATATCTAATTCAATTGCTTCAATTTTATTCCAATAATCAACTAATTCCTTTAATTCAGGATTCCAAATTTGATTATTTTTAATTTTTTCACCCAAATACTCAAAATTTAAGGCTACCGTTGGATCAATAGTTGTTGCATTTAAAAACATTTTTCCTTGATGATAGTCCATTGGGACAGAAAAATAGGTATGAGCAATAAATACTCCTTTCTCATTAACAAAATTATCTATATTTTCTTTACAAAGAGATTTTTTAAAATCAATCATTTCTATTGTTTGAAAAATATAGAAGTCTTTTTTATTAATGGTGTGCTTAAATACTATAGGATTGTATTTTGATAATTTATATGGAGTTCTTTTATTTTTATTCCAAAATAAGAAAATTAAAAATAATGAATACGTAATTTTCATACTATTTTTAATGAATGTAAAAAAATAACTTGGTTTTTTTTGTTTAATAAACTTTTTGAAAATACCTGCTGTATTCTTATATTGTAGAATAGTTTGCTCATTATTTATATAATGAAAAATAGTATTTTTAATCATAAGTTGTAGTAACTTTATGAAAGACAAATCCTTATTTCCTTTCAAGAATTTTGACAACGTAAAATGATTAACATTTAACTGATTCAATACGCCTTTTGTAGCTGTTCCTGAATCGATATAATTCCAAAGAATTGAAATATTTTTTTGTGTTAAATTATTTTCATAAACACTATCCTCAATTTTATTTTTTTTATAAAGTGATAAATTATACGGTTGATAGCCATGATCTATCCAGATTTTAGTGTCTTGAAAAGATGGTTGGAATGAAAAAAAATCTTCAAAACTTTGTTCCTCACTTTTAATCGATTGTGATAAAGAATGATAGCACAATTCATGACCATCATTCCTCCATTTTAATAATTCTTCAGCATTATCTTCATAAGAAGCATTGTCTTTTCTTTTTGAAAAATTATTTAAAAAAAAGCCTTTTGTAATTCTAATTCCTTTTTCTTTAAAAAATGCTCTTTGAATTTGCAAACTTTCAAGTGTATCAAAATCGCAATGATCTGTAAAAATTGCAATAGCAGAAAATGGAATCTTGGAACGACTAAACTCCAAAGGTGAATCAGTATACAATAATGTAGGTATTGCTTTGAAAAGTGATTTTTGGATAGTTGATGAAAGTACCTTTCTATTTTTTTCTCCTTCATAGTTGGTTAATACTTTAGAATTTTCGGGATTAAATTTCCAAAGCAATACATTAGGATTTCTTTTTTCAACTTCCCAAACACCTATAGAAATATTGGCTTGAACAAATTTTTGGTTGCTTAATTTAATTATTTTAGGACTAAAGTCCGTTGCAATTCTATCTCTTTTTAAATCTACCCAATGATAATCAAAGTTTCTAAAAGCTATTATTGCAACAGAAAACTCTATTTTAATAGTGAAAGAATTTAATTCATCTGAAACAAAATCGGAACATTCTATTGTTGTTTTATTGATTTCATTAGTATCAAAATCAATAATCTTTGTTTTCAAACCTTGAACAATTGAAATAGATTGTATCATTATTTAATATTTGTTTTATAATATTCTATTGTTCTTATTGCCAATTTATCAATGTCAAATACTTCTTCAACTCGTTTTCTGGCATTGGCTCCAATTTGATAACAAAGTGCTTCATCGGCTAAAAGCAAATTAATCTTTTGTGCATAAAGTTGGTGATTTTTTGGATGAACCAGAAAGCCACTTTCGCCATCAATTATGAGCTCTTTTGACCATCCAAAATTACTATTTACAACAGGCTTATTCATCGCCATAGCTTCAATTGTCACCATTCCTTGTGTTTCCGCAAATGTTGGAAATATACAAACTTGGGCTTTTTCTATATACGATTGAACTTCCTGGTAAGGAATTTTACCTAAATAACTTACATTATTTAAAATGCCTAAATTTTCAAATTTCTCTTTTATCTTATGCCAAGTTGAATTTGATTTTGTTAGAATATCATGAGAATCATTCCCAATTAGGACTAATTTCGAGTCAGGATGTTCCTTTAAAACTTGGCTAAAAATTTCAGGCAATTCAAAAACACCTTTTTTACGAATTATTGTTCCGATATATAAAACAACACCTTTTTCAAATTGGTTAGGAAATTGATTATGAAATTTATTTACTTCAATTCCATTAGGAATAGTCGTAATTTTTTTAGAGTCGATTTTAAATAGCTCACTTGTAACTTTAGCTGCAAAATCAGTCGGCGCAATATAACCATCGGCTTGTTGTAGTGCTATTTTTTCAAACCAATAATTCTTAACTTTTTGTTTTCTTCCTTCAAGATGGCAAAAATAGGCATCACTTCCATGTAACTTTAGTATTAACGGAATATTAAATTTCATAAAAGCGGTAATTCCAGTCCAATCTGGAGCTTCAATTAGAGAAATATTTTCTTTTTTTATAATAGAGTTAATATAATTCTGAAGGTATTTACTATAAAAAAACCACTTTCCTATCTTGTAATTTATTGCTTTTATTATGTGAATTGTTATGCCTTCTTGCGCTTCAACAATCTGATTTTCTTGCCCATAAACAAACACTGTAACTTTACATCCGTTTTTCACTAATGAATGTGCCAAGTTTTTAATACTAGTTCCTATTCCTGCAGCATTAAGTGCTTTAGAATGTGGGTATTCTGGAGTTAAAAAAGCTACATGTATCATTTTACAATCGATTTAATAGCTTCCCAAATTCTCTCAGAGGATTTATTGGCTGGTTGTGCAACTATTTTGGAAAACCATAATTGTGCATTTTCTATGGTCTCATTGTTGGTACTAAGATTTTCTAAAATCAGATTTTTTATTGATTCTGGACGATCAATCCAAACAACAGCCTGTTTTGATGGCATGGAACGAAAATGAATGTAGTTATAAATTTTTTTTACCGACCAATCTTGAATTACTTTATTTTTTACGTCATAATTAATATACATACAAGATTTGTTCTGCGTTACGTAATCAAAAACCATTGATGAACCTAGATTAATAACAAATTCTGTATGATGTATGGTATTTAGTTGTAAATCTAAATCTTCATTTGTTGGCAAAATAGTATTCCATCCATCACCAATTCTTTTCCATAGAGGAGCAATTGGAAAAATACAATTATCAAACTTTTTAAGAGTTGCATCAAATCTAGTAGAAAAATCCACCGGACACCTTCTAAAAATAATTCCTAAATTGTATCCTTCATCATTTAATTGTGAAACAGCAGTTGCCACATCATTGAGATATTCTGGATCGTCTGGGCAAGTGGTAACATCATCACCAGAATAACAAATATATTTTTTGGTACTATCTAAATTATACTTCTCAAAAAAAGATTCCTTTGACATTAAACGAGAAGTATCATAATGTGTTTCAAATTGTGGTGTTCCAGTTACAAAAACACGCTCATTTTCAATATACGGATAGTAATACAACAATTCCGATTTCATGTATTCACTCCATACAAAATAATAATCTGTTTCAACGACCATAGTTGCTTTTGGCAGATTATCCCAAGAAAAAATAAATGTTGCTGTTGGAATTCCTAAATCTTGAGCAGCAACTATTGGAGCTATTGCCGATGAAGATCTTTGATTGGTACAAAAAACTAAAGCTGGACTTTCTTTTTTTAGTGTAGCTAAACTTTCCTTGTAAAAAAGTGTCTTCCTTTCACTGGAAATTATCTTATTTCTTACTATTTTCAAACCATTTTCAGAAGAATAAACTTTAGTTAACAATCTAGTTGTTGAACTTTTAATGGCGCTTTTGATGTTTTTATATGAAAACGGAAATCGATAAGTGTTGTAAACTAAATCAGATGATTTTTTGATGTTCAAATTTAATTCAATTTGCTTTCTTGCATTTTTGAAAACATCGGTTAAAGGATTATTTTTTGAATTTGTAATTTTGATTTCACTAAATCCCAAGTCAGATAATTCAAAAGGTGTATTATTCCAAAAAACAACATCAAATTCATTAGAAATACCCAATTTATAAAAATCGGAATAAGCGAAATTTCTTAGCCCAATTCCGTCTGGCAATAAGATAAATATTTTGTTATTTTTCATTTTTTATACAATCATCAATTATCATTTGAGTAAACAATTTTGCTCCATCTTCATTTAAATGACCACAATTTATAAAATATTTATTATCTAAAATTGATTT
Organism: Flavobacterium koreense; assembly: GCF_054776075.1. Classification (NCBI taxonomy): domain Bacteria; kingdom Pseudomonadati; phylum Bacteroidota; class Flavobacteriia; order Flavobacteriales; family Flavobacteriaceae; genus Flavobacterium; species Flavobacterium koreense. The sequence continues at coordinate 65,813 of NZ_BAAHCF010000003.1, forward strand.
TGAATAATCTTTAAGTTCAGGTATTTTATGTTTTAACTGCTCTACATAATTTGATTCGACAACCTGACTGCAAAAAGGTGAACAATAAAAAACAACATCAATTTTTCGTTGAGAACATATTTTTTTAATACTATCAAAAACTTTATTGCTATTTGAAATTTTTGCAGGTAATTCATATTTAGCATTATCAAAAGTACCATTTCGCGCATCGAAACCATCTTCAAAATTATAATTGGCTTTGTTTTTAACTAAAGTAGAGAAAAAATCTCTAAAACCAATTTTGTAATCGTTGGATGCAAATCTGAAAAAAGGGATATAATAATTTACAAAATAATTTGGATTATTCAATTTATTATGAGAATTCACAACTTTATTAGTTCGAAGGTAAGGAAGTGATTCTGAACTAACATTTACAGAAGGTGATTCATTATTAAAAGTATAATCAATTTGAATAAAAATCTTGTCGAAGGTAACGTTATTTTCAAGCAATAACTTTAAAACTAAATAAATATCATCAAGTTTTGAACCTTGCATGCCCAAATTTATTGCTGTTTTAGAAGTTTGTTGTTCTACTAATTTTGTAACTATATGATTTTCTACTCTAGAAGAACCTAAAAAAACATAGTCAATTTTTTTATCTTTTAACTTTAAAACATACTGCGTTTTATTTCTGGGTGCCGCTTTTTCGTATACGTAAGTATAAACCGCATCTGAAACAACCATTATTACAATGATTACTAGAAAAATTTTAGCTATATAAAATATGAATTTTTTCATTAAAACTGAAAATATATAAAACTACTAACATTTGAATAAACACCTAATAACACTATTGAAACTAAAATAAGCATTAACCTTACAGTTTTGAATCTGCCAAAAAACGGATGCTCTTTTTCACGTGAAATCCATTCGAAAACGATAAAAAAACCTAATAGAACCAATAATTCAATGGCATATCTATCGATAGATAAATATTGTATTTTACCTTCAAAATTAAATCGGAATATATTTTTAATATAACCAAATGCATCTGCAACTGATTTTGATCTAAAAAATATCCAAGCAAAAACTGTTAGCGAAAATGTTACTAAAATACTGAAAAACTCTTTTATAGAAGGCAAATATTTTCCTTTAGCAACAATATCGATATGGTTTCTATTCTTGTTGGTTATTAATAAAGGTAAAAAATAAAATGCGTTTAAAGCTCCCCAAATTATGAATGTCCAATTTGCGCCGTGCCAAAAACCACTTACAAGAAAAATGATAAACGTGTTTATAATTTTACTTTTTATGCCACCGTGGCTTCCTCCTAACGGAATGTACAGATAATCTTTAAACCATGAAGATAAAGAGATGTGCCAACGGCGCCAAAATTCGGCAATATCTCTAGAAAAGTAGGGAAAATTAAAATTCCTTAATAAATCTATTCCAAATAATTTTGAGGTTCCTAAAGCAATATCAGAGTAACCACTAAAGTCTCCATAAATCTGGAAAGCAAAATAAATTGCTCCAAGAATTAAGGTTAGTGCATTCATCTCTTCATAATTATCAAAAATTTCATTAGCATAGACTGCACAACTATCTGCGATTACAACCTTTTTAAACAATCCCCAAATTATTTGATGCAAACCATCTTTAGCCTTTTCAAAATCGAAATTTCTTTTTCTTTTAATTTGAGGTAATAAATGCGTTGCTCTTTCAATTGGACCAGCAACTAATAATGGGAAATAACTAACAAAAAGAGAGTAAGTTACGATGTTTTTTTCGGGAACTATTCTGTTTTTGTAAATATCAATTACATAAGATAAACCGTGAAAAGTATAGAATGAAATTCCTACTGGCAAAATGATATTTAGTGTCCAAAGATTTACTTCAACACCTACTTTTAATAAAGCTTCTGCAAATGATTCTGCAAAAAAATTATAATATTTAAATACTCCTAAAAAACCTAAATTGATACTAATGCTTAACCAAAACCAAAACTTTTTAAGATTTTGATTAGTAGATTCATGCATCTTGATTCCTGTGTAATAATCTAACGCTGTTGAAAAAACTAATAAAAACAGAAATCTCCAATCCCAACAAGCGTAGAAATAATAGCTCACCGCAAGTAAAAAGACATTCTGTAACAAAAAACTTTTCTTGTTAAGTAACCAATAGATTATAAAAACTACAGGTAAAAAAGCTAAATATTGGAGGGAATTAAATAGCATTATAAATCTCTAAATTGTTTTTGATGATTTACTGACCAAATGGCGCCATTCTTCAAGAAATCAAGAAATAATGCCGCACTATTTCCATTTCCAAAATCGTTATTTGTAGGTTGCACATGGTGTGTATCTATATTTTTTAGTGCCTCTGATATACTTTTTTCATCATAACCGACATTGATAATATCGGCATGAATAGCTCTGTTTTGTTGACGAGTTCCAATATTTATTATTGGAATTCCATAATAAGGAGCTTCTCTAATTCCGGCGCTACTATTTCCTATTATGAATTGGCTATTTTTTAATAAACTTAAAAAATATTCAAATCGTAAAGAAGGAAAAACTCTAAATCGGCTATTATCTTTAAATTTTTGATATTCATTAATTATAAATTGACTTCCTAAATCATTGTTTGGAAAAATTACAATATAATTGTGATTATCAGAAAGAAGACTGTTTACAAAATTTTGTGCATAAGCTTGCATTTCATTTGCTTCGGTTGTGACAGGATGAAACATAACAATACCGAAATTATCAAACTGAATTTCATAGTATTCTTTTACAACTTCAATATTTGGCAAATCTTCAGAAAACATGATATCTATATCGGGTGAACCTATTGTAAATATAGAATCTTGAATTTCACCCATTTGCAACAATCTTTTGGCAGCATCTTCATTGGACACAAAATGGATGTGACTTAGTTTACTAACACTATGGCGAATTAATTCATCGACAGTGCCCGAAAGTTCTCCACCTTCTATATGAGCCACTAAAATATTATTTAATGAACCTACAATAGCACCTGCTAAAGTTTCTACTCTATCACCATGAACAATAATTAAATCTGGCTTGACTTCTTTACAATAACTTGATAAACCTTCAATGGTTTTAGCCAAAGTTAAATCCATTGTGGTCTCATGGGTATGATTTTCGAAAGTATGTAGGTTTTTAAAATTACATCGTTCTATTTCAATCAATGTGTAACCGTACTCCTTTTGCAAATGCATGCCTGTAACAAAAACAAAGACTTCAAAATTAGATTGTACATCCAAAATTGAAATTAATGATTTTATTTTTCCAAAATCGGCACGTGTTCCTGAAAGAAATACTATTTTTTTAAGCATTAGAATAGAAAGCATATTTAACTCCAAAATTAACAAATAAAAAAGAACTACAATAAAAAAAGCTCCAAATTGGAGCTTTTCATTCTTTTCTAACTAATTATTAATTAAATATAATTTTTTTAGAGTCTATACTTTTACCATTTTAACATTAAAAAAAGTATTTTTTTTT
>NZ_BAAHCF010000003.1:69409-126582 GCF_054776075.1 Flavobacterium koreense
TTTATATGGATAATTTAATTTTTTAAAAAACTCTTCTACTTTAATGTATGTTGGTTCACCATTAACAAAATGATAAGTTGCAATTGCAAAATTTGGTTTTAAGGTTTGTATTGTTTCGATAGTTCCATTTAATGCCTCAATTTCTGCACCTTCAATATCCATTTTAACAAAGTCTAATTTTTTTATATTGTTTTCTTTTGCCCAACTGTCTATTGTTACAGCTTGTTTTTTTACAACTGCATTATTACCTGAAAACCATACTGCCGAAGAACCTACTGTACCTGCTTCTTCAAAATCAATTTCTTCATTTTTATCCCAAAGTAATAAATCATATATTTTAATATTATCATTTAAATCAACGTTTAATTTAATATTTTGATTAAATAATTCATTATTAAACTTATCAGGTTCAAAACAATGAATCATACCATTCTTTTCAACTTTTTTTGAAAAATAAATTGATAGATGACCAACATTTGCACCAGCATCAATAACAATATCACCAGACTTTGTTTTATAAAAATGTTGGTAGTATGCAAAATCTGGAACTATTGGATATAACCCTTCATTAGTATAAATTGAAACACCATCAAAAGTTGTTTTAAAAATTGTTTTATCTTCTTTTTTTTCTATCGAAAAATTCGTTTTATTTGGTTTTGAAAAATTATAATAAAATAATTTTATCTTTTCTTTCGCATGTCCTTTTGGCATTAATTTGCTTAATGTTTTCTTTATTGTTTTTTTTAGTTTCATCATTAGTCTTGATTTTTGTTATTTTCATTATTTAAACAATAAATCTCCATTTTTTTGATGATTGACAACTATACATAATCATTTTTTAAGAAATCACGAAATAATACTGCGCTATTTACATTTCCAAAATCGGCAAGTGTTACGGGTAAGGAAAGTAATTTTTTTAAATTATTCAAAATCAGTAAAATCTAATTGTTCATCATTTTGAATAGCTCTTGTGGCTTTTTTTCCTAATAAATCATTGAAATTTTCGGCTAATATCTTACCTGTTCCTGGTCGTTTAACCCAAATATTTTCTTTGGTAAAAACTTCACCTTTTTGAATATCTGCAATAGCGCAAACTGTTGCAAAAGCAAAGTCGATTGTAACTTGTTCTTCTTTAGCTGGTTCTTTAGTTCCGCCACGCATTTGCCATATTTCATTTGAAGAAATTATTAGCTCGGCGCAAGCCTTCTCGTCCATACTACATACAATATCTGGTCCAGTTCGTTGCATGTGATCTGTAAAATGTCGTTCTAAAATACTAGCTCCCAAAGCAACAGCTCCTATACAAGCATTATTATTTAATGTATGATCACTCAATCCGAAAACTTTATCTGGAAATGCTTCATGAAGTTGCGTCATAGCACCAAAACGAACCAAATGTATTGGTGTAGGATATAAATTTGTAGTATGTAATAAAGCAACAGGTATTTTATGTTTATCAAAAATGGCAACCGCTTTTCTAACACTTTCAATAGTATTCATTCCAGTACTTAAAATTACAGGTTTGCCAAAAGTACAAATGTGCTCTAGCAAAGGATAATTATTACATTCTCCAGAACCTATCTTGTATGCAGGAATATCAAACTTTCTTAATCTTTCTGCAGCAGCTCTTGAGAATGGTGTCGAAATGAAAATCATTCCTTTACTTTCAACATACTTTTTGAGTTCTAGTTCGTCGCTTTCATTTAGTGAACAACGATCCATTATTTCATAAATAGAAACATCGGCATTTCCGGGAATAACTTTTTTGGCAGCACCACTCATCTCATCAACTACGATATGGGTTTGATGTTTAACAACTTCAACTCCTGCTCTATGCGCCGCATCGACCATTTCTTTGGCTGTTTGTAACGAACCTTCGTGATTAATACCAATTTCTGCGATTACTAAAGGCGGAAAATCAGGTCCTACTTTTCTACCAGCTATTTCTATATAATTCGTGTTCATTATTTTTTATTTATTAAATAATCTGCATATTCAAAATCATCTTGTGTATCAATATCTACAGAAGCAAATGGATGATTTACTACAAAAGGAAAGGCTTCATTAGATATAATTTTATGCTCCATAATCAAGTTGGCTTTGCTAATGTACAACAAGCCATTTTCATAAAAAAGTGGTTCTAGGTCTTGACTTCTTTGACCAATTTCATAATTGAATGGAATAAACTTACTATTGGTTATTTTTCCTAATTTATGACTATTTCTACTAACTGTAAATAAACTATCCAATTCTTGTTTTTCAAAAAAAGTAAAAGCTTCTTCCAATAGATTTTCAGGTCTTAATGGATTAGTAGCTTGTAATAAAATTACGTTCTCTACTTTTTCATGATGTTCTAAAACGTGTTTTAAAGCGGTCACTGTTGGTTCAAAATCTCCAGATAAATTATCGGGACGAATGATAACTTTTGCGCCATAATTTAAAGCTACTTCTTGAATTTGCAAACTATCTGTAGAGACGATTACCTCATCTATAAAACTATGTTTTTGTGCATACAAAATACTATGAGCTAACAACGGAATTCCACTCAACATCATTATATTTTTGTTAGGTAATCTTTTAGAACCGCCTCTTGCTGGTATTATAGCTATTGTCTTCATATTAATAGTCTTTAGCTTCACTTTTTGACAATCCTTTGTACTGAAGAAATAATCTCCAAATTTCTTTTTTAAATAAAATTTTACCTAAAAAATTAACTTTTAACCAATATAAAAATTTATTGGATTTACTAGAAAAAATTGTTGGAGCTTTAACTTCATCATGAGTTTCATTTTGAATGGAATCAAAAGTAGCTTGCATCCAGTCTTCTTTGGTATTTCCTAAGTGATATGTAAAATTATTAATTGTAGATAATCGCCACAAATTATTTTCTTGAACCGGTTTATCTAAAAAAGCAATTTCACTATCACCTCCCAAACTATAATTTGAATATTTATTTTTTATACTATTAAAAATTTCACCTCGATAAGTGGCAACGAAATGTCCTGCACCAATAACTGCTTTTGTATTATTTTGAGAAGTTACTGTTACATACTTTTTTAAATGAACTTTTTTGAAAAAAGTTAAATTTCCAATGCTTTCAGCAAATGATTGCATTGCAATTGGATTTTCTACTGCAGAAAATTGAACTTTTTTTGAAAATAGTGTATCAATAAAAATGGATGACGTAAAATGTTTCACCATTTTGGAATTTGGTGTTGTACTCACGGCACCAGCTTTTGGAAACGCATTAAAAACATCATACGTTTCTGATTGCCATCTGTTTAAAAATAAAACGTCGGCATCTGAAATTGTTACTAATGGAAAATCATGACCTACAATTCCTTTTAAAACTGCATTCAACTTTCCTATAGCTGTGGTATGAATAATTTCATGGATTTTATTTTCGCTAAATAATTTATCAAGATAATCTCGAACTTCAACACAACATCCATTAGCAACTATTGTAAAATAGGTTTTTGAGTGTGAAGTGAGAATTAAGGAGTTCAAACAATACTTTAGTAATTCTAAACTATCTTTAAAATAAGATTCTTGATTGGGAATATAAACAGGAATTATTACCTGATGAAAAAAGTCATTGGTTTTTCTTTTTTGGTCTTTATGTGGATTAAAACCTATTCGCATGTTTATTTTATGGCATTTGCCAATCGATAACTTTTAAAAGTACATTTAAGTTTGCTTATACTTCCAGTTTTTAAAAAATAATTCAATCCATTTATCAAGGCAATGTAATATTCTTGTTTTAACACTTGATTGGTGAAATGTTTTTTATAAAAATAGAAATATAATTTTTGCTTTTCTAATTCAATATTTAATGTTTTGCCTTTATCTCTTTGACCTCCTGAAGGTGCGCCGAGATGTTCGACTAAAATATCAGGTTGGTAATAAATCATTGCTCCAGCTTGAAGTAGACGCATTCCATAATCCCAATCGTCTCCCCAAATTGTAAATTTTTCATCAAAGAGAAATCCAGCGTCTTTAAATACTATAGATTTTACTATATTCAAACCAGAACACACTTGCAATCTAAATCGCGGTTTTGAAAAATTTTTAGGTTTTGCAATGGTATCTAAAACCGAATGGTATCTAAATTCCTTATCCATTCCTTCAAATTGGATTCCGGGAATTAAAACATCAATAATATTGGGTTTTAAATTTTCAATTATTTTTTGAAAAGCTATTGGAGAAATCCTCAAATCGTCATCTAAAAAAAACAACCATTCTTCCTCTTTATAATATTTCAAAGCTAAATTTCTAGAATGATTCACCGAATTAGCTCTATCACTTTCAACAAACTCAAAAGAATAATTTAACTGAAGTTTTTCTACATCACTTTTTATAGAAACACTGCTTTGGTCTATTATTATAACTTGTGAAATATAGTCTTTAAAATCATTAAGGTCCAATAATAAATCCGACAAATAAGTCAGTCGGTCTCTAGTTGGAATCACTAAAAAGAAATTTTTCATGGGGCTACTTTTTTAAAAAAAATACTTTTTGCACCAAACCAAGCAGATGTAATTTCTCTAAAACTGAAATTATAAAAACTTTGAAAAGTCGGAATTGAAATTTGAAACAATCAACAAGCCCAATTCTATTGCAATAATAAGAAGAAATAACCAAATAATTGTTGAATGATGGGATATTAAAATAGGCCATTTCCAGTTTTTTAAGAATAATTTTCTTTTGAATTTTTGAAAAACTAGTGGCATATTCTTTGAATAAAACACCACAAAATTGAAAAGTGGCTTCGTTCTTAACTTTCATAAATTGTTCATCACCAGTTAAACTAATTTCAGATACTCTTACCGATACAAATGAAGAATTTATGGAATAAATATTATTAGATTCAGAAAAATCTATAACTGCCATATCATCGGAATGCCATGCTAATGGAAAATTTCGAAATCTTTTTTCGACAACCATAGCTCTTTTAAAAATGTGTTCACTCAAAGAACTTCGGGTTTGTTTAGAAAATTTTCTACACAAAAATTCGATAGCCGTTTCTGTTTTTGGATGATTGTAAGTATCTGAAATTAATTTTCCTGAACCATCAATAATCTTAGTTGAAAAACGCACAACATTAGACTTATACGATTCAATTTCAGGTAAATTCTTATAAAAATCTGCAACTAAATTATGTGAAAGAATATCATCATCGCCTAGAATCATAATCCAATCTTCATTGGCTAAATCAATACATCTATGCCATTGATTTACCAAAGACATTCTACCTTCATTGGTATCAAATTTAACATATTGATATTCAAATTTTCCATTAAATTTTTCTAATAAATAGGTAGGATTCTCAGGGCTAGCGTCATCACCTAAATATACTTTAAATCGTTTATCTGTTTGATTAGAAAGTGAATTCAGTGTTTCTTCAAAAAAGGATAATTTATAATAGGGAATTATAATCGCTAGCATCATTTACTTTTTTTGAGGTTTTAGAAAAAGTCCACTAACCAATTCTAAAGGATTAATTTTTTTAAAACTCAACGCTTTTTTTTCAATCAAATGCCATGATGCAAAAGCAAAAACCACTGTAATTGGAATTGAAAGTAATGTTAAAATTGTTGGAGAAAACTTATAATAATGCATTAACGTTTGTTGCACAGGAAATCCATAAATATAAATTCCATAAGAAATATCGCCTATTTTTTCATTTATACTACTTATAAATTTAGTGGATTGCAGTCCAAAACCAATGACTAAAATAGGTAAAAATACAAACCTAATAAGAGAGAAATCATCTATAAATAATTCATTTAAAGCTAAAATTATAAATGACACCAGTAGTAATAGCTTAATTGATTTTAATTTTTCAAAATGAATAGAAGCAAAGAATGAGCCAGCTAAAAAATAGATTCCTAAATCGGATAATAAACCACTTGATAATTGATAGAATGTGAATTCATAATTGGCTTTAAAAAAGAAAAAAAATATTCCGAAAGCAACTAATAGCAAAACTAAAAGCAATCGCAAAATTTTTAGATTTGACCTAAATAGTATCAATGCTGACAATAATAAATACATTGAAAACTCATAGCATATAGTCCATAAAGAACCGTTAATTGCGCTACCATAAATATTGTTTTCAAACACTCCAGGAATGGTATATTGCAATCGATAAAGCGACATGTTTTTATAAACGTACGAGTAAATAGAAGGATTACTTAAATAACTTACATTTGAATCGTATACTAGCGGTGCTAAAATAACGGTTAATAATAAAACAACCAATAAAGCAGGAAAAAGTCTTAAAAATCGTTTCCAATAATAGTCAACTAATCCTTTACTTCGTAATAAACTTTGGAAAATCAAGTAACCACTAATGATAAAAAAACCTCTTACGCCCAAATAGGAAAACAACATTTTACTATTTGTGATTTCGCAAAGCCAATCACATTCTATATTTCCTGACAAAGGATAAGAGTGCGTAATGATTACGAAAGTTGCAAAAAGCAAACGTAAAAAATCGAAGTTGTTTTTACCCATAAATTACAATTTAGTAAGCTTTTGATTGCTCTAAAATTGATTTAAAAAAATCGAAAGATACTAGGTTCAAACTGTCTTTTCTATTTTGATCAAGAACATTATATTCAAAAAATGGATTTTTGACAGAAGTTGGAGAACCAATATTTATTTTATTTGAAATAATCCCAATTCCCCAATCGGTATCAATGCAACAGCTGTACACTTTATCGGATTGTCTGAATTTATAAAAGGCTTTCCATGTGGTTCCGTTCCAATAATCCATTGCAGGCGAAAGTCTAAAATAATAATTTTCTCGAGCATGAATTTCAGTTGGCGGATTGCAATCGTGAAGAATTATAAAACCATTTGGCTCAAGAAATTGCAATGCATTTTGAATATCACGTTCTACTTGTTCAGCAAGATGCAATCCATCAATAAAAACCACATCAAACTTTTTATCTTTATCTAAAATTTCACCTTGTTTTAGTGCTTCAAAAAAGGCGTCACTAGTTAACTGAAAATCTACAGGATTGGTTTTGAATTCAACTCCAGGGTCAACACTATATTTGTTTTTGGCTATGATTTTATTAAAATTATCTTCCGGATTTCTCACACCTATTTCAAGATAATTTAAATCTTCATTGTCTAAAAATTGAACTATATGATTGATAATATCGGTTCTAGAAGGTTTTTTTTCTATTTCTTGACGGCTTTTTTCTTTGGCATCAACCAAAACTGGATCATTTAATAAGCGTTCACCCCAATAATATCGATTCTTTATTTTCTTGTATAAATGCCTCATTGTGCTACTATTTTGAAATTCAATCTCTCCTAAAAAGAAGAATACAATTCTTTAACTTTCATTTTATTAAATTCGAAACTTAATCTTTCTTCTGCTAAAATAGTATTTTTATCATTAGCGTTTTGAAGTAATTCAAAATCATTTAAAGCCTTTAGAATTAAATTAGCAATTGCTGTGATATCATTAGGATTTTCAATTAAAAATCCGTTTTCATTATTCGAAATAATTTCAGCAGAAACACCACCAGGATTAGACTGAATTGGAAAAGCTCCCATTACGATAGCTTCCAAAAGCGTATTGGACATGCCGTCTGAAATACTGTTCCCTATAGCTATGATTGATTTTCCCATCAGTTCTAAAACTTGTTGGTGACTTAAAGCGTTTCTATCAAAAACTTCAAAAGGTAATTTTTTCTCATTAACATAATTAAGAACCTTATTGTGAGCTCCATAAATTACTACTTTATAATTTTCTATTGTAGATAAAATACTTTCAAGAGCATTTACTACTGGCATAGCTCTTCCAAATAAATGTTGGTAACCTTTTACTAGAATAATTTTCCTTTCGGAAATAGGAAGTTTTAAATCACTCAATTCTTCTAGGTTAAAGCCAGTTCCACCAGGAATTACGCCCAAATGTTTTCCAATAAAACCTAATTTTACTGCTAAATGATAATCTCTATTGCAATCGGTGTGAATAAAATTTACTCTTTTTAGAACGTTTTTTATTTTACCAATATGACTATCATCGTTTTGATAATAGAATAAATCACTTCCCCAACAAGAATAAATCCATTTTATTGAAGGATATTTATTCATTGTTTTTAAAATTGGATAGCTACAACTTTGCATTTCAAAACTATGAATAACATCAGGTTTAATCTGCAAAATAATTTTTTCAAGAGCTTGATTAGCCGTAACCTCAACCCATGAATTCCATTTATCATAAACATTTGGAAAGTTTTTGTTAAAAAAATGCTCTCCTTTTAGATATGGTAATTTTCTGTTTTTCCAATTGGTAAATTGTTGTACCGAATCTATAGTTTGCAGTTTACCTTTTCCTAAAACATCAAACCAAAACAATTCGTGTTCAGAATCTTTTAAATTCTCAACCCAACGAATTACGTGAACTGAAGGCATTGATATGAATAGGATTTTCATTACTTAAAGATATTTGAAACCAACATTAAAAAGTCTAAAAAGTAAGTAGGCGAAAATTGTTTTTGGAATTTCTAAAAAATTGTTGGATCGGTATTGACTCATTAATAAATGTTTGAGATAATATGTTTTATGCTTCTTCTTATGAAACAAAACTTCTCGAAGAATAAATTTAGATCGGTCTTTAGAATATACTTGGAATGATGAATAATTGGCTAACTTATTTTCTTTTATAAGTAATAAATGTTTGTCCCTAGCTAACAACTCAGACTTTAACTCTTTGTGATTCAGCTTCAAAATCTCACTTGTAAGAGAATCATGGTGAATTCTATATTGAACTACAAGAGTGTCATCAAATAGTATCTTTGGGCTTTTATATAACATTCTAAGATTAAAATCCCAATCGTCTAGATTTGAAATTTTTTCGTCAAATAAAACTGCTTGTTTCTCTAAAAATGACTTTTTCCACAATGGTCCTGAAACATAGAACGCGATTTTACCGATAAAGTAATCATAAATCAAATCATCTGATTGAATTGCATTAATTTTAATCCTATTTTTTGTTTCAAAATCAATAAATTCCAATTTAGAAACTACAACATCTGTAACACCATTTGAAAACAAATTATATTGATTTTCTAGAGCTTTTGGAAGCAAAATATCATCGCTATCGAGCCATTTTATATAAACACCATTAGAATTTGAATAGCCATAATTTCTACAAGAATTGGCTCCTTTTTTTAAATTTTCAGGTCTTGATAAATAAACAAAACGAGCGTCTTTTTTAGAATAAGTTTCAATAAATTTCTTTGTTTCATCTGTAGAACCATCGTCAACAATTAAACATTCCCAATTTTGAAAAGTTTGTTGCAGAATACTATCGAGTGTTTCACCTATAAGATGAGCCCGGTTAAAAGTGGGAATTATTATGGAAACTTTAGCATTCAATTTAAACTTTTTTTATTGCATAAATGATGCCTGAAATAGAACCTAAATTTCTTGAAATAACATTAAAATTGTTTGCTAGTAAGATTTTCTCTATGGAAGTGGCACCTTTATCATGCCATTCTATGACTAGATAATCAATAAAATTAAATATTTTTTGTTCGCTTAATCTTTCAATAATTTCATATTCTGCTCCCTCACAATCGATTTTGAAAAAAATCTTTTTGTCGGTATGCTTTTCAATCAAACTAGGAATAATCGTTTGGACATCTTTTATTGGGATATCGATCTCTACTGCCCGATTAAGATTTATACTCGGACTTAATTCTAATCGGATACCACAATTTCCTTTGGCTTGATGATCAAAAAAAACTTTTTCAACTCTAGTACTTCCACCCAAACCAAAATTAAAGGCTTCGATTTTATTTGAAAATTCTGGATTTAAATCAAAATTATATTTTGCTTGGTTGTATGTTATTAGTGCTGGTTCGAAAGAATATACTTTATGAACATTTTCCATTTTAGAGAAAAACAAAGAGCTTGTACCAATATTCATTCCGATATCGAAAACGACAAAATTATCATTTGATAAAAAATTATAGTCTTTTTCTACAAATACTTCACTTAGTATGTAGAACTCTTCTGGAGATTCGATAAAAAACTTTAGATTATTGAATTGTACAATAACACCATTTTTTTCTGATTCTAATTTCAACTCTGGATAGAACTCTTTTAGTTCTTTAATCCATTTCATAGAGCGAAAAACAATATTATTTACATCAGAAAGAATTCCGAACTCTTTAACTTGATTGCTAATTTCAAGCTTTCTCTTATCATCATTAGTTATAGTATAACCAAGTCTTTTTAAAGCTTTATATACTGTTTTCTTCATTCTTAATATTTTAAATTAAAATCAAAAAGCAATTTGCTTTGATTAGAAGGTACAACCTTACCATTGTTAAAGAAATCTCCTTCTTCAACGTCAAATACGAAAGCATTATCTATCCAATCTACGCATTCGTCATCAACCGTCATATATATTGTTCCATAATATCGACCTGCATTAAAATGATTTCTTGGAAATTGTATTTCTATAGCATCAAAATTTTGTTGATATTCAATATTTTTCAAAATGGAACTTATCCAACACAATCTTTGACCAAAATCATCATCAATTCTCATATCAAATCTAATTCTACTTTGCTTAATTTTATGAGGATTTTTCAAATTTATTTTAATGGTCATTGAAGAACCTGAAAAAGGGTTAGTTGCTTCATGGTTTCCGAAAATTATTGCATTTTTAAATTGAATCAATCCACTTCCTTTTCTATCTGCAACTTGTTCGAAATTGTTTTCTGAAGATGTATTATTCATATATCTAGAAACAACATTATCAATAGAACCACTAGTTACAATTTGACCGTTTTCTAAAACTATTCCTGTATTACACAAACTTTTTACAGCTGCCATGTTGTGGCTAACAAATAAAACAGTTCTACCTTCACCTTTAGAAATATCGCCCATTTTACCCAGACATTTCTTCTGAAATTCGGCATCTCCAACAGCTAAAACTTCATCAACAATTAGGATTTCACTTTCTAAATGGGCAGCTACAGCAAAAGCCAATCGAACATACATTCCAGAAGAATAACGTTTAACTGGTGTATCTACATATCTATCAACTCCTGAAAAATCGATAATTTCGTCTAATTTTTTGGTGATTTCTTTTTTGCGCATACCAAGAATTGCACCATTTAAATAAATGTTTTCTCTACCTGAAAGTTCGGGATGAAAACCTGTTCCTACCTCAAGCAAACTAGCAATTCTACCTTTTACTTTAATTTGTCCTGTTGTAGGACTTGTAACTCTAGAAAGTAGTTTTAATAATGTGCTTTTTCCGGCTCCATTTTTTCCTATTATTCCAACAGCATCACCTTGATTTACTTCAAAGTTGATGTCTTTTAAAGACCAAACAATATTACTAGTCCCTTTTACACTTCTATCATTGGTTTCACCAATTTTAAGAAACGGGTCTTCTTTACCTAAAATTTTTGTTTGCCAAAAACGATCTATATCTTTAGAAAGTGTTCTTGAGCCAATCTGTCCAATTTGGTAGGCTTTAGATAAATCATCAACTTTTATTATTGTTTCAGCCATTATATTGTATCAACGAAATTTTTCTCTGTTTTATTAAAAATTATAATTCCAAAGAATAATATGATTAATGTAACCACAATTGAATATCCTATACTTCCCAAAGTAAACTCACCTTTTCCTAAAAATGCATATCGAAAAGCTTCAATTATACCTGTCATAGGATTTAGTTCAACTAAGGTACTGTAACCTTTTTCTCTAGCATAACTTAGTGGATAAATTACAGTTGTGGCGTACATTAACAACTGAACACCAAAAGTGACTAAAAATGTTAAATCTCTATATTTTGTAGTCATTGCAGTAATTATCAATCCCAATCCTAATCCAAGAAGAGCCATTAAAAGCACTAAAAGAGGAAAGAGAAAAATTCCAGAAGTCACTTCAAAGCTTGTACCTGGTATTGGGAAAAAGTAAAAATAAATCATCATGCATACCATAAGTAGTAATTGTACTCCAAAGCGAACTAAATTACTTACAACAATACTTATCGGCATTATCAATCTTGGAAAATATACTTTTCCAAAAATATTAGCATTGTCCCTAAATACAGTACTGGTTTTGGTTAAACAATCAGAAAAATAATTCCATGAGGTGATTCCAGTTAAGTAAAATAGAAATTTCGGCAAACCATCAGTACTAATTCCTGCTAAGTTCCCAAAAACAAAGGAAAATACAATTGTTGTAAATATTGGTTGAATAAAAAACCATAATGGTCCCAAAATAGTTTGTTTATAAAAGCTTACAAAATCTCTTCTTACAAACATAGCTAGTAAGTCTCTGTACCTCCACAAATCACTAAAATTCAAATCGAAAAGTGAAGAATGCCCTTTAATAATTAAATCCCAATTTTGTGATTCCTGATTATCTTTCATTTAGTTCTTTAGAAAATTTTTATAGAAATTGGTAAATTTAACCTCTGTATAAAAAAAAACAAATATAGTAATTTAACATAATTATATAGAGCAATTCTGTTGTTTTAATTAATATTTGTTACTTTGTAAAAAAATATCTTAAACTTTGTTTTTCTTCAATAAAAAATCAACCTACCTCAAAGATATAATCCTTAATGATTATACTGATATTCATTCGCATTTGTTGCCTTCAATAGATGATGGATCAAAAGATATTGAAGACACCTTGACATTGATAAACGAATTAAAAAAGTTAGGATTCTGTAATTTCATTACAACTCCTCATGTAATGGAACACGTTTGGGAAAATTCTAAAACTAAAATTGAAGATACTCTTACAACGACATTAAGTCACCTAAAAGACAATACTATAGACAATCCGTTTAAAGCTGCAGCAGAATATATGCTTGACGATAAGTTTAGAAAGTTATTTCAAGAAGAAAAATTATTGACACTTAAAGAAAATTTTGTCTTAGTAGAAATGTCATACATTAACGCACCATTACAGTTGTACAACATTATATTTGATTTGCAAGTAGCTGGCTACAAACCGGTTTTAGCTCATCCGGAACGATACAATTTTTACCACAAAAACCTCCAAGAATATAAAAAGTTGAAACATGCAGGTTGTTTGTTTCAAATCAATCTTCTATCATCAGTAGGATATTACGGCCCAATGGTAGCCAAAACAGCCGACTATTTATTAAAAAATAACATGATTGATTTTGTAGGATCTGATGTTCATCACATGAAACATGTAGAATCATTTCATAAAAAAATTGTTTTGAAAAACCTTGATCCTTTAAAGGAAGCTTTTCAAAACAATGTTTTATTTAAACCTTGATAAAGTTTATTTCTTTTTAGCGAATAATGCTTTTATTTTTTGAATAAACGTTAATTCTTTTTCATCAACTCCATAGCCGTAACCATAACCGTAACCATAACCATAACCGTAACCATAACCGTAACCATAACCGTAAGTTTTCTTAACTTCTGTATCGTTTAGAATTATAGACATATTTGGCAACTTATTCTCTTTATATAATGTTTCAGCAAACTTAAGCATTCGCTTGTCTAGATAATTTGCACGCATTACATAAATAAAAGCATCCGCATTTTTGGCAATTAATAAAGTATCTGTAACAACACTGACAGGAGCAGTATCAACTACTATATAATCATATTGTTTTTTAAGTTCATCAAATAAAAGCGTTAATTTATCATTCATCAATAACTCTACAGGATTTGGCGGAATAACACCTGAAGGTAATGCATAAAAATTATCAATATCTTTTACTTTAACAATATAATCCTTAATGTCTTCGTTTGGTTTTGTTAAATAATTTGTAATTCCTTTTACTGGTAGTTCAATATATTGATCTAATTTAGGATTTCTAATATCTAAACCTATTATTAAGACTTTTTTTCCTGATAAGGCAATTGTAGTTGCTAAATTAATGGCACAAAATGTTTTTCCTTCTTTAGGTAATGATGATGTTACAAATATAGTTTTACAAGCATTTTCAGGAACATGCGCGAGCATAAACTCTAAATTGGTTCTAATCATTCTAATCGCTTCTGCAGAACTAGATCTACTATTAGATTGAATAATTTCTTCATTAGTCTCTGATTTTGGCAAGTCACCTAAGAAAGGAATAGAAACTTTGCCTTCAATATCTTGACGATATTTTATTTTAGTATCAAAGAAATTAATTAGAAATAACACTCCAAAAGGAATCAATAATCCTAAAATGAAAGCTCCAAGATAGAACATCGATTTCTTGAGTGAAATTGGTCCTGTTAGATAAGCATTGTCAATAACTTTAGCTTTAGCAGAAGTAACCGCTAATGATATTTCTGTTTCTTCTCGTTTTTGTAAAAGGTATAAATACAAAGATTGCTTGATATTTTGCTGTCTTGCAATTTCATTATAATTTCGTTCATTGGTAGGAACCTGATAAACTTTTCCATTATAAAGATAACGTTGTCTTAATAAATCTCTTTTTTGTATAGCTATATCATTCTTTTTACTTAATAGACTTTGAACGATATTGTCTCTCAACTCCGAAATCTTCAAATCAATATTTTTAACTTTTGGATTGGATTCAGTGGCACTTTTGGATAACCTTCTCTTTTCTAAAACAAGTGCGTTGTATTCTGTAATATAATTAGAAGAAGTTTCTGATGCTGATACTACATTTGTAGGGAACAATTCGTCTTTTTTTGTTTTTCTAATTTCATCTAATAGAAAATCTCTTACTTTTAAATCTGTTTCAATAGCCAGAATTGATTTATTGTAATCAACTGCACCACCAATACTCAATCCAGCATCCGACTCTAAACTAACTAATCCTTTGTCTTTTTTAAACTGTTCGGCTTGTCCTTCTACACCACCTAATTCTTTCGTAATGATGTCTAATCGGTTGTTGATAAATTCTTTGGTAAACTCTGCAACTTGATTTCTATCCCTAACAGCATCTTCATTATATTGTTCTACTAATGCATTTAAAAAATCAACACTTCTTTGAGGAATTTGATCTGTTATACCTAAATTAATAACATTGGTTTTCTCAACTGAAAATACCGATAACTTACTTCTAAACCCATTGGCCCTTCCTTCTAAGGTAGATTTAACAACGATAATATCTACAATACTCTCAGGCATTGGATAAGTATTTAATTTAACTATAAAACTACCCAATGTTGAAGGCACTTTTTGACCAAAACTATAGCGCTTCGCATTCTTCTTTTCAACATCCATTACTTCAAATTGTTTATTTGAAATAACTCTAATAACGAAGCTTAACGAATTCTCATTATAATCCTCTTTTTTGTCAGTGAAAATAACTTTTATTGGTGAATCAGTATAAAGTTCTTTAAAAACAACTCTTCCTTCGCTAAAATAAGAGATATCTAAATCCATTTTTTTAACAACATCCTGAGATAATTGTCTAGATTTTAAAATAAAAATCTCATTGTCAACATTATTCTTTCCTGAGAAAATATTCAAATCACTAAAAGCAGAGAACTCACTAGTACCACCTTTTTTTTCGTCTTTTATCAAAATGGAAGAAGCAGCACCATATTCTACAACATAATATCTTAAATATACAAAAGTGATAGTTAGAAGAACTAAAACACTTAATACAAACCACTTCCAATACTGAAGATAATTAAAGATTTGTTCCTTTATATTAACTTCATTTTGTGCTTCTGAATTCGATTCTTGAGACAATAAATTTTGCATAATTATTATTTAGTTACTAATAAAGTAACAGTTAACAATAAACTAAAAATTGAGGCATATAAAGGTAAACTTGGCAATGCTGTAGTATCAATTTTGGCTTTCCTTTGTTCTACATAGACTAAATCATTTTGATCCATGTAATAAAATGGTGAATTCACAAAATCAGCTTTGGTGATGTCAACTCTATTGAAGGTTTTTAATCCTTGAATATCTCTTACAATCAATATATTATATCTTTTTGCAAATACAGATAAATCCCCTGAAGCACCTATGGCATCAAATAAAGTAACTCTATGATTATTAAACGACTTTATTCCCGGCTGACTTACGTCTCCTAAAACAGTTACTTTAAAATTTAATATTTTTATATTTACAACAGGATCAATAAGATGAGTTGCCAATTTTTGCTTTAGCATACTTTTTAACTCTTTTATAGAATAACCAGAAACTTGGATGTTACCAATAACCGGAAAATCAATTTTACCTTCATTATCAACCAAATAATTAGGCAAATTAAAAGGTGCCGCAGCCTCAACCTCTTGAGTAGTAACTACAATAGACAACAAATCATCATTTTGAATTATTGGATCATAATTAGTAGATATATTGCTAAAATCTTGTGAACCCTGAAGATAAACAAACTTTTTTTTAGAGACACAAGAAGAAAAAAGAAACAGAAAAATTATTGATATATAAAAGAAATAGTTTTTCATTCGAAAAAAATATAATTAATTGGTGACAAATATATTAAAAACCATTCAATTTACATTCTATTTGGTGTAAACATAAGAGTCTTTAACTTCTATATCTAAAGTTTGGAATACAGAATTCAAACTTTTATACTCTGGAACTATATTTTTCATTTTTGCAGCTATCATGTCTGCGTTGCCACCATAAGAAATACTTATCAACTCTTCTACTTGTTGACTAACAATTTCAAAATCATCGCATACCTCAACCGCAATAGTTATCTTTTCATGATGAGTAGTCAAATTTTGAGCAGAATCATTCAATAATTCTTCATAAAGTTTTTCACCTGGCCGCAATCCAACAATTTTTATTTTAATCTCCTTATCAGGTTGGTATCCTGCCAAACGAATCATTTTTTTTGCTAAATCAATAATTTTAACTGGTTTACCCATATCAAAAATAAAAATTTCGCCTCCATTACCCATTGAACATGCTTCCAATACAAGCTGACAAGCTTCTGGAATAGTCATAAAATAACGAATGATTTCAGGATGTGTTATGGTAATTGGACCTCCTTCTTGAATTTGTTTTGTAAATAATGGAACTACTGAACCATTTGAACCTAATACATTTCCGAATCTAGTGGTAATAAATTTCGTATAACGCTCTGAATTGTTTTTTAAATGTTTAAAATGTTTCGATTGAACATACATTTCAGCAATTCGCTTACTTGCTCCCATAATACTGCTTGGATTTACCGCTTTATCAGTAGAAATCATCACAAAACGCTCCACATGGTATTTATTAGACAAATCAGCAACATTCTTTGTTCCCAAAACATTAGTAAAAATAGCTTGTGAAGGATTCTCTTCCATCATTGGAACGTGTTTATAAGCAGCAGCATGATAAACTACATCGGGTTGATAAGTTATAAACAATCTCTCTAAAACTGCATAATCCCTAACATCTGCAATAACATTAACCACCTCAACTGACAAACCTAACCCTATAATTTCCAATGATAAAGAATGAAGTGGTGTTTCTGCTTGATCCAACAATATAATTTTCTTCGGATTAAAATGAAGTACTTGTCTTACAATTTCACTACCAATAGAACCTGCTGCTCCAGTAACCAAAATTGATTTTCCTTTAAGTTTAGAAGAAATGCTGTCGGTATTTAAAACGATTGGTTTTCGTTCTAATAAGTCTTGAATTTCAAAGTTCTTAATATTTTTGGAAATTTCTTTTTCATCATCCCAATCAGAAACTACAGGAAGGGTATATACTTTAAATCCATATTCTATACATTCATCTACTATTGTTGAACGTTCTTCTTTGGTAAGGCTTTTATCAGCAATAATTAAAGCTTCAACTTTTTTGGAACGCATCAAAACAGGAATACTTTTCTTTATTTGAAAAATAGGAAGATCTAGTATCCTTTTTGTCGAATTCTGATTATTTTTATCAATAAAACCAACCAGTTTAAACCTTCCAGGTGTCTCGGCTTTCAATGCAGAAGCTACTGCAGAGGCATTAGCATCTGAACCATAAATAATAGCTGCCATTCTTTTTTCTGAACTGGCTTCTTTGAATAGTAGTTCAAAAGTTTGCTTAACAATCATTCGAAAAACAAACAAAAAACTAAAAGATAAAACAGCATTAATAAAAGCACCAGTAGTTAAATACAATTTTGGCTTATCTAATATTAAAACAAAAAAGTTAAATAAAAGCAGCACTACAAATGTAGAAAACTGAGAAAAAAACAATTTTAATGCATCAATGTAGGAAGAGTGCCTAATAATTCCAGAATAAGTTCTGTAAATCCAAAAGAAAAAGATATTAACAAAAAGGTATAAAATGGCTCCTATAGCAAGATGCTCTTTGGGAATGTAATTTAATTTAAGCCCTTGAAAAAGAAAATAAGTAACAACACCTGATATTAAAACAATAAAAACATCAATCAATAGAATTACCCATCGAGGCAAATAACTCAAATTTTTAAAGCTAAATCCAAAATTGATATCAGAAAATGTTTTAAAAAAATCCGTAAAAAAATTTCTTTGGGTATTGTTTCTCAATGGATACTTCTTTTTAATAATGGTAAAAATAAGAAAAAAAAGTTCTTAAAAAAATCTTAAAAAATATTTATAACATTTTTTATTCTTTCTTTTTCATCATCCGTCAAATTAGAGCCTGAAGGAAGACAAAGACCTGTATCAAACAAATTTTCGGAAATAGTTCCTCCATAATAGGGTGCATCCTTAAAAACAGGTTGTAAATGCATAGGCTTCCATAAAGGACGACTTTCAATGTTTTCAGTTTCTAACAAAAGTCTCAAGTCTTCTCTAGATTTACCTTCATTTAACGGAGAATTTATGGTAATAGCAGACAACCAATGATTAGAAAAATAATTTTCATTCGGCTCAGAAAAAACTGTAATTGCAGTATTTTCTTTAAAAATATTCTTATAAAAATCGTGCATTGCTCTTCGTTTAGCAACGTGATCATCTAAAATTTCCATTTGACCTCTACCTATTCCTGCGCTAATATTACTCATCCTATAATTATACCCAATTTCACTATGCTGATAATGTGGTGCATTGTCTCTTGCTTGAGTAGCTAAAAAAATAGCTTTATTTTTCAAGTCAATATTCTTTGTAACTATTGCTCCTCCTCCAGAGGTAGTAATTATCTTATTTCCATTGAAGGACAAGACACTAATATCGCCAAAAGTGCCACATTTTTGTCCATTATAAGTACTTCCTAAAGCCTCTGCACTGTCCTCAAGAATCGGAATTTCATATTTATTAGCTATACTACGCACCTCATCAATCTTATAAGGCATTCCATACAAATGTACAGCAATGATAGCTTTTGGTTTTTTGCCTTTAGAAATTCTATCCTTTATGGCAGTTTCCAAGGCGTTGGGACATAAATTCCAAGTATCAAGCTCACTATCAATAAAAATGGGTGTGGCGCCTTGATAAACTATCGGATTTGCTGAAGCTGAAAAAGTCATACTCTGACAAATAACCTCATCTCCTGCTTTTACGCCAAGTAAAATCAAACCTAAATGTAGTGCAGCAGTACCAGAACTTAGTGCACCAACAAAGGCATTATTTCCTATGTAATTTTCTAAATCTTGTTCAAAACCAGTTACATTAGGTCCTAATGGAGCAACCCAATTACTATCAAAAGCTTCATGTATATACTTTAGTTCTGTGCCACCCATGTGAGGTGAAGAAAGCCATATTTTGGATTTAGTCATGATTATGAAATTTTATAGGTTTAGCAGGTATTCCAACTGCTGTACAATAATCTGGTAAACTTTTTGAAACTACGGCTCCGGCACCAACAATGGTACCTGTTCCTATAGTTAGTTGATTTATAATTTTTGCTCCGGTACCCACATAAACTTTCTCTTGAATATGCACTTCTCCTGAAATATTAACTGAAGGCATAAAGGATGAAAAATCATCAATAATTGTGTCATGACCAATGGTACACATTAGATTTAATGTTACAAAACTTCCAATCACGATATTACAAGTGATTATGGTTCCGCCACAAATAATGCAACCTTTAGAAATTGTAACCTCATCTTCTGAAATTTGAACTGAAGGATGAATTAGCGTAGGAAAATTTATTTTATCACTAGATAATTTAGCTATAATCTTACTTTTAGTAGTAGGATCTCCAATGCCTAAAAGAACAGAAATTGGCTCAGAACTGGAGTTCAAATCATGAAGATTTCCTAAAACAGGAAAATTATTTATCATAGTACCTTTTTCAATGCCATCATCATAATATCCAATAAAATTATAGATTTTCTCAACCTTATTTACTGCATCAATTATGGTTTTTACTTCACGTCCAAAACCTCCTGCTCCAATAATTACAATATTTTGCATATCAGTTTATTTTATTATTCAACTCCCTTGAAAAGGCTCTATTGTTGCCGAATCAGCAGCATTTATTCCATCACTTTTTATTACTTTTTGAACAGTTTTAAATAAAATTTTCAGGTCTAATAAAAAGGAAATATGATCTACATACCAAACATCTAATTCAAATTTTTTGTCCCACGAAATGGCATTTCTTCCGTTAACTTGTGCCCATCCTGTAATTCCTGGCTTTACCTCGTGCCTTCTATTTTGAAAATCACTATACAAATGTAGGTAAGTAGTTAGTAATGGTCTAGGACCTACTATACTCATATCGCCAATAACAACATTTAATAATTGTGGGATTTCATCTAAGGATGTTTTTCTAACAAAACTTCCTACTTTGGTCAACCGCTCTGAATCTGGAAGTAAATTACCTTCGGCATCTTTCCTATCATTCATTGTTTTAAACTTGATGATTTTGAAAATTTTTCCTCCCTTTCCTGGACGCAACTGAAAGAAAAACGGCTTACCATCGTTTGCGAAAAATAGAAATACTGTAACTAAAAGAAAAATTGGAAACAAAAATATCAATCCAATCAAAGCAGAGATGATATCAAAAAAAGGCTTAAAAAGTTCTTTATACATTGTTTTCTAATCTTTTGTATTCTTGAAGTAAGTTATTCCAAACAAGTTCTTGTTGAAACCGCGAAACTATGTTAACTCTTGATTTTGATTTCAATTTTTGAAACAAATCTTTGTCATGATATAGTAATTGCATCGCATCAAAAATAGCAATTTTATTCTTTAAATAATTTTATTCTTTTATGAAGCTATATTATGTTTACTTAAAAAATACCAAGTTTACATAAAATCTAATTAATCTATAACTTAAATAATTTTTTTAATTTTACCCCGATTGGATATTCTAAATACTTATAACTTAAGACCCCAAAAATCGAAAAAAGAAACATTAATAATATTGGTAATATCCAATTAAGACTTCCAAAAAAAATTGAAAATTTGTTTATTATTAGAATACCTATATTTTCGTGTATTAAATAAATTGAATAGGAAGAAACGCCCACTTTCTTTATATGATTATTAGATAATAATTTTAAAATTTTTGGATAATACAAAAAACTCAAAAAAATAACCATGCAAAAGATAACAAACAACTTAATGTAAATATCAACTGATAAAATAATTTGTATTAAAAATAAAAAAAGCAGAAAAATTAATTTTCTTTTGTCTTTATTATCGAAATATATTTGGTTGATAACTATACCAATTAAAAACCATGATATGTATCTAGGCAATTCAAAAAAACCTAATGATACAATACTTATCCATAAGAACTTTCCGGTAAACAAAATTTTATTTGTTGTTAAAAAATAAAATAAAAATAAAATAAAACAGATTACAACTATATTTTTAAAAAACTTCTTAGGCGAATAAAAGTATACCGTTGCCGCTAAAAAATAAAACTGAAGCTCAACAAATAATGACCAATATACGTTGTCAATATATTGCAGATTTAGACCAAATATTTTATTAACTAAATAGGGATTGATAAAAGTATTAGAAAATAATAGATTTAAAATACTTTTTGATTGTGCTAAAATATTATTATTGTCAAACAAATTAAATAGTACAAAAGTTATAGTTGAACAAACAATCATACCTGGAATTAACCTCAGAAATCTCTTTTTGATAAATTCTAACATTGAATTACATTTAGTCAAAGTCAGTGTTATTACAAATCCTGATATGATAAAAAACAATTCAACTCCCAAATATCCATAGTGAAAAACTTTTGGAAATTTAATAGAATATGAAATAAGATTAGTAAAACAAGTGTAAAAATGATACATCATCACCATCATTATAGCAACCACTCTTAAACCATCTAAACTTTCAATTCGCTGTTTATTTTGTTCCATTTTATTGTATTATAAACTTAATACTCTCAAATAAAATCTTTTTCAAAATTTTTATATTCATCTAACAATGAATTCCAAACTTTAGTTTGATTATATCGAGAAATAATTAAATTTCGAGCATTAGATTTACAATGATTTCGTAATTCATGATTGTAAATCATTTTGTTTAGTGCATCAAACATAGCTGTTTTATCATTCACTGGTATAATAATCCCAGTTTCATTTGAAATAATTATCTCATTACTACCACAAATGTCAGTTACAATACAAGGTAAATTCATGGCTCCTGCTTGCAAAACAACATTAGGAAAACCTTCCCTATGACTTGGAAAAACAAAAACATTTGAAAATGCTAAATAAGGCCTTACATCCTCCTGAAAACCTACACTAATAATCGATTTATTTGATGATATCAAATTTAATGTTTCAAGATTTAAAGGATCTAATTCGTTTTCGAAAGGACCAACCAAAAGTAATTTACAATTTGAATTTTGTTTACACAAATCAGTAAAAGCAGCAACCAACTCATTGATTCCTTTATCAGACACTAGTCTTCCAACGAAAACAAAAACAAAGTCTGTAGAACTAATATGTAATTGTTGTTTTAAGTTTTCTTGTTCAACTTGAGATACTTTATTGGGATTAAAAAAATCTAAATCAATTCCATTTACGTTTCCATTAGCTATTACTTTCAAAGGTTTTTTTGTAACCTTGAAAGCTAATAAATCTTTTTTAACTCCTTCTCCTTCAGGAATTATATGGGTTGCAAAACGACATAAAACTTTATCTAAAAACAACAATAAATGATGCAAAAACCCTTTTTTATAAGGAAAAACCAATCCTGTAAAAGTATGAACTCTAATAGGAACACCTGCAAAATATCCAGCTATCATTGTGAGTAAACCAGCTTTTGGAGTTATAGAATGAACTATTAGTGGTTTTTCTTTTCTTAAAACTTTATACAATTTTAATAATGAAATAAAATCTTTGAAAGGCGAAATTTGTCTTTGAAAAGATACTGGAATCGTTCGAACACCTTCTCTATTAGCAACATTATCCAAATGCTCATCTTGTCCAGAAACAGCGACAACTTCATAATACTCTTTCAAAAAAGCCAATTGACCTTTAAGCAAGATATCTAATGAAATAGAAACGGTGGCTGTTCTTATTATTTTTTTCAAAACAATTACTTTCTGGTTTTAAATCGAATTAATAAATATAAAGCTATTCCGAATGGAACTGCCAATAAAGTTAATAATTTTTCTGGTGAGTCTTTTAAAAAGTTACTACGTTTTAAAATAATACAACTCGATATGTAATGAATCGCTTCTATGAATTTTCTTTTTGTAGATTTTGAAAAGCGCATTGTGGTTATCCTATTATATATAAATCCCTTAGGATATTTCATATATTGATAGAACATGGTATTACTCGAACCTGTTGGCTGATAATCAACTATGACTAAAACTTCATTAAGAGTTGCCATTTCATAGTCTTTATCAACAAAAAGATATTTTGTTCCCAATCCTACATAACGTTCACCTTCAAAAATTGGATATTCAGGATAACTAGTAATAACATCTGTTCTGTAAACTAATTTTTTATCACCTGTTCCACCACTTAAATAAAAATCCTCCAAAGTAGTATAATCGGTAGTAAATTTGGATCCCAAAATTGCACCTGATTCTAAAGCATCTAAACCAATAATTCCAGCATATTTCTTTTGGTCGATAGTTTCCCATTTTGATAAAATCAAGGCAACTCCATTCAAAGGCATGTAATCGTCAGAATCTATACAAGTATTCAAAGTAGCTTTTATATTCCTGTAAGCTGTATTATGGGCACCATGCATTCCTTGATTTTCTTGATAAATATAGGTGATTGGAATTTTATTTTCAGCAATCCAACTTGCCACTAGTGCTTTTGTATTATCAGAGGAACCATCATCAACAACCAACCAATCAAAATCTTGACAAGTTTGATTACACAAACTTTCATAAAGTCTGGGTAATAAATGAGCTCTATTAAAGGCAGGTGTAAAAATGGTTAATGTCTTCATGAATGTTGTTGCAATAGTTCTAAATATTTTTCTTGTAGAAGGATAACATTTTTATTAATATCATATCCTTTATCAATGACTACTTGAGAAACATCTTTTTTTATAAAATCATTTTGAGAATGAATAGTTTGCGCCCATACTAATGCTGATTCCTTAAGAGAAATAACTTTTACATTGTCATTTACAATTATTGCTTCTTTTGGAACACCATCAGAAATATAACATTTTACGCCACTAGCTTGAGCTTCAACCAAAGAAACTGGCAATCCTTCAAACAATGATGGAAATAAGAACGCATCCATTGCTTGAAGCAATTCGTTTACATCACTTCTTAATCCGAGAAAAATTACATTTTTTTCAAGTTGTAAACCTGCAACTTTTTTTTGCATAGATTCCATTAACTCACCATTGCCAACCAAAAAAAGTTTTCTATTTAAATTCAATTTCACCAATTCAGCGAAAACTTCAATAAGAAACTCATGATTTTTTTGTTCGTTAAAGCGACCTACATGAATAAAATTTTGCATTGTGGTTGCTTCTAATTGTTTTCTTATCTGAAGACTTTTACTTTCATCATAAGCAAACATTTTAGTATCAACAGCATTAGTCATTGTAAAGGCTTTACTAGCATTTTTTTTACCAAAAAGCCATACAGCGGCATCATAGCCACAAGTAAAATAGGTGTTTATGTAGCGCATCATTCGCTTTTTATAATAATATCTAAAAGGCGATTTCAGATTCCAACCATCTGTAGCATTGTGACCGTGAGCTATAATAACTGGCGTACCTCTTTTTTGTGCTTCTTGATAAATATAAATACCTAATTCTGAACAATTTCCATGAATTATTGGGTAAGTATGTTGGTCAAAAAATAGTGCAATCTGTTTTTTATAGTCTTTAATCTTTAGTGGGTTAAAAGGAGGTAATCTGTATATTTTTCCTCCCAATGCAATAATCTCATCTTCATAAGCACCTGGCTCTTCACGATGAACAATAAAGTCAAACTGAAATTTAGTTCTATCCAACTTTCGGTAGTAGTTCATCACGTTGGTTTCTGCACCACCGCGATTGAGTATGGTAAAAAGCTGTAAGATTCTAATTGGATATTCCATTTTGAAATTACTTTTTAATAATTTTTTTAATCGCTAATAACAATAATAGTAAAGGAACTGTTAACTTATATTTAGAAAAGAAGAAAAATAATTTCCAATGTATAGGAAAATAGCGCAATTCCAAACTTCTAAAGGCTACTTTATGATATCTAGAATTAAGAACCATTTTCATGTTTTTACATTGAGTAAAAAAAGAAGCTTTATTAAAAGATTCGTTCAAACCCAACCCAATAACACTAAGACATATTCTATTGTTGAAAGCTTCTAGATAGTCGGTTCCTTTATTATGTTTTTTTAATTGTTCAGAAAGCAAATCGAACATATGATTGGTTTTGTCTAATAAACTATTTTTGTAATTTGAAGTTATAGACTCTGAATTAAACTTTCTATAGTTATACATTGGCACATCCAAAATGTAAACCGATTTGGACTGGTTAAGATACTCCCAAGTAAAAAACCCATCTTCCCAAGCTCCAATTTCACTTAGATTTTTAGCTTGAATTTTGTTTTCTTTAATGATAGCTGTTTTATATAGTTTACCCCAAGCCGTAACTAAAGTTTCTAAATGACTAGGATCTGAAAGTTCTTCTTTAATAGGACCTGTTATTCTTCTTTGCATAAAAGCAGCATCGAATTTTCCATTTAAACCAAAAACTCTTGCTACTTGTGAACTTGGATATTCTTTGTAAAAAGAAAAACAAACCAAATCTACTTCATCCATTTTGGAAAATGCAGTTTCTATGGCGTACAATTCCATCCAATCATCACTATCAACAAACATTAAATAAGTACCTTTTGCATTTTCAATACCTGTATTCCTTGCTCCGGCTAGACCTTTATTGGCTTGAGAGATAAGAACGATTCTAGAATCTAATTGTTCGTAAACTTCACATATTTTTAGACTATCATCTGTTGAACCATCATTTACAAGAATAATCTCTAGGTTTTTATAGGTTTGATTTACAATACTATCCAAGCATTGCTTCAAATATTTTGAAACATTATATACTGGAATTATAACTGTAATCAATGGATTCATTTGTAATTTATAGTTTGTAAATAAATACGTTCATAATATAGGTAAAAGCAAAATATGCTAATATTACTTTGACGATAACTTGATGTTGATTTTCAAAAAATTTATTTCTTATGAGAGGATAAATAATGATAATACCCAACATAAACCATGATAAGTAAGCCAATCTGTTAGAATAATTAGCTCGGATTACTAGAACCCAAAAAGCATTACAAAACAAAAAAACATTAAGCAATTGAAGATAAAGTTTGTCTTGATACTTTTGTTTAAAAATATAATACCATCCTGCAAAAACACCAGAGGCACTATAGACTAAGAAATCCCAACGAAAACCTACATTCAATTCTACTCCTTCTGATGCTTGATCAAACTGTCCCAAATACCCTTCAACTGCTTTTTCTTCAACAATTCCAATAGTCATGAAGAAATTTGTAAAAAAACCTCCTAAAGCCAAAGATAGAGGAATACATGCTAGCCACAAATAAAAATAAGCTTTTGAATTGTTGTAAACTAAAGTTGCTATATAAGCAAATAATGGCAACAACATCGATTTATGCACAAAAGTACTAGCAAACAATATTGTTAGAATCAAAAACTTTTTATCTTTAGACAATCCGTACAAAAAAAGACTTGTGGCTATACCATTTCGCAGTCCATTGGTACCATAAGTCCAAAAGGAAAAAGAAATTACAAGCATAAAAAAACCATAAAACCAGTAGTCTTTAAAGAACTTTTTACAAGCCAAATACAAAGGAACTAAATACAAAATGGCACACAGAAAGAAAAACACAGAAGAACTGGCTATTTGAGCTGTTCCAAACTTAAAATATTCGAAAAGTGCATCTTTTTCAATCTTTAATGGCGCTCCAGATGCATAAGTTTGAAATTGTCTATCATAAATTACCATATCTCCAAATCGATAATTCAGTGGACGCAAACCAATATAAAATAATATAATAACAAAAACGATAAAACCCAGAACCTTTTTGGCACTCAAATTTTGAGACGACTCTAATTTTGTAACACCTTGTGCCAATACAACCAATGTCATTAACAATAAAAATTGATAATATATGTTAGTGTAATATTCTGCAGGTATTAGATTCATTAACTATTTTTTTTCAATTATTCTTGCAGGATTTCCTACTGCAACTCCATGTTTTGGTACATCTTTAACAACTACAGCTCCTGCTCCAATTATGGCGTTATCACCAATGGTTACACCTCCTATTACAATACATCCGGCGTGCAACTGTACATTATTTCCAATAATTGGTTTTTTTCCATCTTTTTCACCCAAAGTAACTAGATGATTAACATAAACATTTTCACCAATAGAAGTAGCATTTAAAATCGTTGCATAAGGATGTGCCAATTGCAATCCGGCTCCTATTTTGGTATTTATATCAATTGTAAAAGAGTCTTGTTTGGGATAGAAAATCCTTAATAACTTTGAGAAAAATCCTGGTGTTCTGTAATAAAATAATGTTCTAAAATACTTACTCAACAATAACTCTTTCGTCAAATCATAACATTGATTGACTAATCCTTGTTTTGGAATAGTTCTAGCATACAAATCTCGAACAATAACCTCCTTATTATTAGACAACAAGAACAATACTCCATGAGGAATAAAAAATAGTTGTCCGACAAAAAGAAATAGTATTCTCATCATGATTTAGCAAATATAATAGTATTCCATAGATTCATCACTTTTGAAAGAATATAATTCGATGCGTTTTGTTTTGCATTGTTTCCTAAAGTATCCAAAAGTAGACTATCATTAGAAAGTTGCTCTAGTCGATTTACAAAAGCATTTTGGTCTCCAACGGGTATTAAAAAACCATCTTTTGCTTCGTGAATAATGTTTCTTGGTCCTGTTGGACAATCAAATGACACTACTGGAACACCAACAGCATTGGCTTCCAAAATAACCATAGGAAAACATTCTTGAATAGAGGTCATTAATAAAACTCTTGCGCTTTGTAAAACCTTTGAAACTTCATTGGTTTGTCCTTTGAATACTATTGTTGATTCTAATTGCTTTTCTTGAACTAAATTAAAAATTTTTTGATAATATTCGTTCCCAATAGAACCATATAAATGCAATTCCCACTTTGGATGATTTTTGTAAAACTGTTCCCATACTTCAACCATACTTTCTAATTGCTTTACAGGAGCAAACCTAACAATAGCTATGGCTACAAGTGGTCTTTGAGATAAAGTAATTAAAGGTTCGTTTACCTCCTCCTCAATTGGATTTGGAATAACCACCGTATTATTTGAATAATAAAAGCTTTGTTCTTCTTTACTTAATGTTACTAAATAATCATATCTTGATTCTACAAAAATTAGAAGTTTATTTTTGATTCCTAGATTAGAATCGTAGAATTTTGTGTAGTGAAATTCCTTAATTGTTTTAGTCTTTCCTTTAATAAAAAAAGGCAAAACATAAGTAATTGGAATATGTGAAGCTACTAAAATAAAATCGGGTTTTTGCTGAAAAATATACCGTTGAATTTTTAAAATATTTTTGAATAATTTCAAAATATTAACACTGCTAAAATAGCTTTTTGTTCTGTCAAAGTCTATGGCTAAATCTTGAAATTTAACTTTATCGTTTAATTCGTAAATTATTGGTTTTCCTGCTTGTTCAGTGCTTAAAATAGTTACATCATAGCCAAAAACAGCACTCCAATAATTGGCTTTTATAGCAACCAATTTCTCAATTCCGCCATGAGAATGCATCTGATCGACAAGGATAACTATTTTTTTCATGACAGCAACGATTTAAAAAGTGCATCCCAGTGATTGCATATTGTTTCTGGCAAAAATCGCTTAACATTAACTTTAGCATTGTTTCCCATCATAGTTCTCAAAGCGTCATCTTCAATAAGCAATAATAACTTTTGAGCCAATAATGCTATATCGCCATTAGCAACTAAAAAACCATCTTCACCATCAGCAATAATATCGCTTGGACCATACGGACAATCAAACGAAACACATGGAACTCCACATGCCATAGCTTCAATTAAAACCATTCCAAAACCTTCATAACGAGATGACATTACATAAATAGAGGATTCTAAATATTTTTTCTCAATAGATTTAACTGGTTCAAAAAATTGAACATTGGAAGAAATTCCTAAAGAACTAGCTTGTAATTCCAAACCTTCTAATGGTTCTTTTTTTCCATAAATTTCTAATTGCCAATCAGGTTGTTGAGCAACTACTTTTTGCCATGCTTGCAATAATAAATCATAACCTTTCTGATGACTTTGTTTACCAACTGCAATAACTTTTTTAATAGTAAGAGCAGCAGATGCTTCTGGATAAAAAGACAACGGATTGGAAATTACTTCTAAATTTTGCAAAGGCCATTCTTTACAATTTTCATTAGTAAGCACAACGAATTTATCGTATTTTTTCGCTAAAATATTCATTAAAAAAAATTGAAACTTTGTAGTAATTCTTTTTAAAAATCCAGCATTTTTTCCAATCGATATGGTTTTGGAAACATGGCGTTCATAAATCATTTTGGCTTTTGACTTAATCAATAAAGGAAGGAAAAAAGCTTTCAATCCATCGTCGCAAACCAAAATCACATTTGGGTTTATTTGAGAAACCACTTTATTTAGCCCAGAAATATAACTTTTTATATACGATACTGGATTTCCAGAAACTGAAATACTATGCAAATTTATTTTAGGACTAAAGTCATAAAACAAATTGAGATGCGAATCATTCAAACAAACAATATGAACTTCATAACCCATCTTTTCAGCCAAATAACTTGCCTTAATAGACAGAACACGTTCTAATCCACCTGAGCCATTTAAACCGTTTGTGATGTATAATAGTTTCATGAATTATGCATGGAAAATCGTTCTTAAACAAAAACCTTGTGTAAAAGGTAAAATATCAAACTGTTGCGAATGCACTCCGATAGTTTTAGTGTCTCCTTGTGAAAAATCTACAACACCATCTCTTCGAGTTACTTGTTTTAAGTGATTTAGAGCTTTAACTTTGGCTTGCTCACTTTCATTAGCAATACTTGAAATAGATTTGGCTTTGGCAAAAAACCACGCTAAAGTGGCTGTAGCAGAGGAATCAAATTGAGATTGCCTGTTCGTTATTAACCAATTCCAACTTCCGTTATCATTTTGAAAAGAGAGTGCCATTTTTGCAAAAGAAACCACCATTTGAGTTACTTCTTCCTTTTCTGGATGTTCATCTGGCAATTCACTCCAAGCATCAATTAATCCAATAGCATACCAACCTAAACCTCGTCCCCAACCGAATAATCCAACAGGTAAATTTGTTTTAATATTGTAAGTATGACATGGTATAAAATGATTAGCTAACATTCCGTGAGAATTAAAAACACGTATTTGATTAATTCCTAAAGCAATCGCTTCTGGTTGATTAAAAAGCAAACCGTAGCGCACTAAAAATGGAGAAATGAAACCAATAGTATCCACATAACGATAATCTGAAGTATGTTTTCTGTAAGCTATAGTGCCATCAGAACCCTTCAAATTTAAAATCATTTCATACAAAAAATCAAAGGCTGGTCTATACCTTGCATAATCAAAATCATCTAATTTCAATAAAGCATATCCTAAAATTACCGAGTCAACTTCGGTTGGTGGTACAATCCAGTTTCCATTTGAATCTAATTTTGAAGCAACGAATGCATTAATAGAATTGGATAGTTTCTTATTTTGAATTGTACTTCTATATTGATTTAAACCAAGAAGTAAGGCTGCTTCTTGCCAACTTTGTATGGCATTTCGTGAATAATTTCCTTTTAAAATATCAATTATTATTAAACGCGTATTGTCTGTTACTTTTATGGTAGGCGTTTGCTTTAACCATCGCACAGCAATAATTTTTACTTTTTCTTTCCACACTTCATCATTGGAAAACCTTCCAATTTTAATACGGCTTTGCCAAGTATTCAACTGTGGATACAAGTCAATAATTAGAACCAATAAAAATGTAAAAAATACTATAAGTAGTAAGTAAACCATATTTTTTATTTAACAAATCCTACTGTGTTTTCCATCTTTTCTATCATTTCTTGCTTCATAGCATCGGTAATAGAAAAATCTAATGTATATTCTTCTCCAAACTTTGGTGATGTTTCAAAAGTTAATTTCAACTTGGTTTCATATTCGGCAACAGTGCAAATAATTCTAGCTGGATTACCTGCAACAACAACATCTGCAGGAACAGATTTAGATACAATACTTCCTGCTCCAACTATGGAATTATCACCAATAGTTACACCAGGCATAATAAAAGCTCTAGCACCAATGAAACAATTGTTTCCAATCTTAATTTTTCCAATTCTTGTATAGTCCAAACTTCGTTTCGTACTAGTATCATGAGCCAATAAATATACTTGAGGCGCAAAAACAACATCATCACCAATTTCAATCAACCAACTATGAGCATAATCTATAGTACAACCTATTAGTCCATAACAATTTTTTCCAACCTGCATTCCTGCATTTATATTAGCTTCTAAGGTTAGTTGCTCTGGAGTTATTCCCTTTATCTTATAATATATTTTTTGAATAATTCTCTGTATCATATTACTTCACGATTAGTTTTCTCATTTTCAAATAAGAGTAATATCCTCTTGGAAATAAAATTAAATATAAACATTTATCTTTAAATAAGGGTAGTTTATCAAAATAACTAGTGCCACTCAGCAAAGAGTTAATGGCTAAATGAATAAAACTCCATATATAAGTTTTTGGATATCTTGAAAAAGAATATGTTTTATTAGCAATCAATTGAAAATAAGAAAAAGCTAAAGATTTGATATACCATAATTTATAAGAACTATCAGACAAACCTTCTTCTAAATATTCTTTATATTGTATTACTTTATTTAAGGCTAAAACATCATATTTTTTTGCCATTTCATGCCATACAACTGCTTCAAATACAAAACGAATTCCTGCTTCTTCTGGAAATGGATATTCTTTCATCACACTAGTTTTGAAAGCAACCGATTTGTCTCCGTTCAAATGATGTTTCAAATAATAATCTGAAAATGACAATTGCCATTCGTCTTCCAAAAAAGCATCACCAACAAGCTGACCATTAGTAAATTCTGACAAACCTATAATACCACCTATTTTGTCATTATCTTTAATTTTTATCCATGCATCAGTTGTCAATTGTATTGCATCTTTTGACAAAAAATCATCACTATCTACAATAAAAAACAAAGCACCTTTAGCTTTTTGAACACCATAGTTAATTGCTGTGTGCTTTCCACCATTGGGTTTGTTGTAATATGAAATTGAGATTTTATTTTCTGAAATGAAATTAGATACTACTTCTTTAGTAGTATCTGTACTACCATCGTCAACGATTAGCCATTCAAAATTAGTAGCATTTTGCTCTAAAAGACTTAGATACAATTGTGAAAGCAAGTGAGCTCTATTGTAACAAGGCGTAAAAATGGTAATCAAGTTAGCACTATCCATTAGAAATCAAATTGTAAAATTTAGTTATTTCATTTTCAGTGCCAAAGGTAGTATTTTTCAAATTATTGGTTAAATCCGCTTGAAGCGAACTATTACTGATAAGTTGCTCAACTTTTTCGGCAATTGAAATAGCATTCATATCGGCTATCAAACCTGTAACACCATTATCTATTTGATCTTTGGCCGAACTAAAATTGGTAACCACTATAGCTTTATGCAATAACTTAGCTTCTTCTAACGAAATGGATTTTCCTTCAAAAAAGGAAGGCAAAATAAAGGCCGAAGCTTTACTAATGTAAGCATACGGATTACTCTTCAATCCAAGAAAGAACAAATACTCAGAAACTCCATAGTTTTTTGCTTCATTCAAAAGAGCCTCTTTTTGATCTCCATCTCCAATAAGATACCAACGCACTTTGTGTCCTTTTTCAATTAAAATTTTAAGAGCTTCCAATCCCATGAATAATCCTTTTTCTTTGGCAATTCGACCAACATAGATAAGATTAAAATAAGTCGAATCAAAATTTACATCAATACGTTCTTTACTTAATTCTGTGATAACCTTTGATGAAATAATATTTTCAATAGTAATGATTTTTGTATTTAAATTTGGAAGTTTACTTTGCAATCGTTCCGTCAATCCATCAGAAACA
Organism: Flavobacterium koreense; assembly: GCF_054776075.1. Taxonomy (NCBI): domain Bacteria; kingdom Pseudomonadati; phylum Bacteroidota; class Flavobacteriia; order Flavobacteriales; family Flavobacteriaceae; genus Flavobacterium; species Flavobacterium koreense. The sequence continues at coordinate 103,007 of NZ_BAAHCF010000003.1, forward strand.
GTAACGATATGATTTAATTTTTCGAAATAGTATTTATCATTATCAAAATCCAATTGTAGTTTTTCTAAATCGGTGTGAATCCATCCTATTTTGCTTTTAGCTTTTACTTTATCAATACAAAAATAGATAGGATTTTTCTCTTGAAAACCAATGGCAACATCATATTCTCTCTCAAGTTTAGAAAGCCCTTTATCATAGTATTTCCAAAAATACTGTTCTTGCAAAACACCACTTTTATATTTTTTAGACAATAGAAACAAAACAATCCTTAAATAAATAGCACGAAAATTAAAGCTCTTAACAGCTTTTAAAACAGCACTTTTGGTGCTTGAATACAAATAAGGCACAATGGTTTGCTCATCAAGAACCACTACTTCTGTGGGAAGGTTCTCAAAAAAAACACCTTCGTGCTTGAACACAAACAAATCTACTGCATACTTTGAATAATCTATGGTTTGCAAAAGAGAAACAAGTGATTTCTCAGCACCGCCACAGTTCAAATTATTGATAATAAAAAGGAGATTTTTTTTATTTTCAGCCATTTACTAAAGTATAAAATTTATCTATTTCATCCTCTGAACCTAAAGATTCTTTAGATAAGTATAAAGATAATTCATTTTGTAAACTCTCATTTTGCAATAAACTTGTTAAAGCATCTGCCAAACTAATGGCATCCATCTCACAAATAATTCCATTTTTTAAATGGTTAATTTGGTCTTTTGCTGTGGTAAAATTGGTAACCACAATCGGTTTATGCAAAAGTTTTGCTTCATCAAGTGCAATTGACTTTCCTTCATATCTTGAAGGTTGCACAAAAATTGTGGTTTGCTTTATATAAGGATATGGATTCTCTTTAATGCCTAACAAAACAACATGCTTTTCTAAACCATTCTTAGTTATAGCTTGTTCTAAAGCTGTTCGCTCTGCTCCTTCACCAATGATATACCAAACAAAATTTAAACCTTGCTTTTTCAATAGTGCAGCTGCTTCAACAGCTATGTCAAATCCTTTTTGTGGGTGCAATCTACCAATTGATAATAAACTTGGTTTTGAAGTATCTATGATTATTGGTTCTTCTGCCATTTGATGAATTAATTTGGCAGAAACTATATTGTATAACAATTCTACTTTGTCTTTTTGGGTTGGAAAAACCTCTTTTAAAACCGTCACACATTGTTCAGATACCGTGGCAATGGTGTTCAACTTTTCAAAATAAGGAAAATCAAAAGAAGCATCCAAATCCAATTTCACATAATCGTTGTGAATAAAACCAATCTTTCTTTTTGCTTTTACACAATCAACTACAAAGTAAATAGAGGATTTTTCTAAAAAACCAATGGCTGCATCATATTCTTTTGGAAGTGAAGTAATTGATTTCTTCAAATATTTCCAAGAATATTGTTCCGCTTTACCTTTATTTTTGATAACATTAGATTTAAAAGTATACAGCAGTCTTGAAAAAGCCAAACCTAATTTTCCTTGTTTTAAAAAACCAACAATAGCTGAAGACAATCCAGAAGTAAATGTTTTATAATCATCATTAAGATATAGTAGTTTAACATTTTTGGGCAATTGCTTTAAGAAGATTCCTTTTGGCGCAAACAATACCAAATCTACATCATACTGTTCATAGTTGATGCAGTTCAATAAAGTCACCAAACTCTTTTCACCGCCTCCGGCTTCAAGACTTGGAAGTACAAAAAGTAATTGTTGCTTCATTAACGCAATTCAAATAAATAGGTTACCGCTTTCTTAGCGTTCTCTTTTATAGTAGGTATGTTATTTGCTAATGTTAAAATCAGCTCTTGCTCTTCTGCCATCATTTCATCAAAGGCTGCTACTAATTTTTTACTATCAGAAATTTCATTGATACTTAAAACTAATTTTTCTGAACCAAAAATATCTTTAGCTATTCCTTTCGATTTTACACTATATCCCAAAACTAAAGTCGGAATTAAAGAAGAGTAAGCTGCAATTGTAGCATGAGTTCTAGCTCCAATAAAGAAACGCATTTTGGCTATCAAACCTTTATACTGAATAGCATTCAAATTATTTGGCAGTAATAAAACACGTCCTGAAGCTTTAAAATCTTTATAAAATTGCTGTAATACTTCATGGTCGTCATTTCCGGGAACCATAACGTGAGGTGTTAAAGCAATAGTCATAGAAGTAGTATCAAGAATATGTTGAATCAATTCGTAGGCTGCTTTTTTAGAAGCTTCATTACGCTGCCACACTAAAGGACTAAAATTGAATCCGATAGTATTACCCTCTTGCCAACCCTCTGGTAAATCGACCTCTTCTTTCTGCATTGTAAAAGCTCCATCGGCAACCAATTTTACATTTGCTACGCCTTTATCTTTTAAAATAGTGTAAGTCAAACTCTCTCTAGCCAATACTAAATCCATCGATTTTAAATCGGCTATTTTAGGTTCTGATAAATCTTCATCTCCTATAGATGCGCCCCAAAGAACCAACTTCTTTCCTGCTTTTTTTATCAATCGATCTACTTCATAAATCCAAGGTTGCTCACCATAGCAATAGTTATCGCCACCAATGGAAAGAAAAACATCATGTTCTGGAATTAAATCAATGATTTTTTTAAACTTATACCTTTGGTAATAAGTCTCATCATTTTGAAATTTAATCTTTAATGCTGAAATGAATCCAGGAATAGAATACTTTGAAATTTCATTCTGCGGAGTAGCATACAAAGTATCAATAAGCGGTATTTCTTTATCGGTTTCAGCATCAAATGAAGCTACATTTACAATAGCATTCGGATTTTTAGCTTTAATTAAATCAACTGCTGTTCTAAGTATCGCTTCACATCCTCTATTCAAACTTCCTCCATGAAAAAACAATAATATCTTCATAATTTATTTTTTATTTCTGTAATTACTATAGCGTATAACCCACGAAATTAAAAAAACTAACTTGTATTTTATTCCAAATAAAATTACTTTTTCATAGTTAGATTTCTGAGTAAATATAGTAGTATAATAGTTATCTATAATTTTTATTGTTACTGGTTCATTTACAATTCTGATAATCGCATCATCAACCTGATTTTTTGTAAAATTACACTCTATTGCATGACATAGATGACACAAAGAGATAATTTTAGTAATATACTTTTCTGCTTTTAAAAATTCAATTGTTTGAGTGTTTAAAAATTCATTTTCCAAATTGGAATAATCGTGCTTACTTTCTTGAATAATTCGTTCAAAATATTTAGTAAAATCGAATTTTCTTGTAGCGCTATTAAGTGCCTCAACATAGTGATATCCAATATAATTTATAAAGCAAACTTTTTTCGATTTTGAAAAAAAATTACTATTAAATAAACCATCTTCACCAAGAGCAACTCCAACAGGAAATTGAATAGAAAATTCATCAATGACTTTTCTTTTATACAATTTTGTACAGCTAGAATTTATACTTTCATTACTTATAAAAAAAGGAATAATTTCTTTCTTTATATAAGTTTCATCCAGTGCTACATCCGTTTGAAAAGGATGTTTAGACGTTATGCTGTAACCGTCTTGCATCGAACTATAATGGCAAACTACGACATCCAAATCTCCTTTGGAAGCAGAATACAATTTTTCAAAATAATCTTTTTCTATAAAATCATCTGCATCAACAAAGCCCATATAATCGCCATTTGCAATTTTTAAACCCGCATTTCTTGCCGCACTGACACCCTTATTTTCTTGAGATACTAATTTTACTCGAACATCTTTTTCTAGATAGTATTCTAAAATTGACAAGCTAGAGTCGATAGAGCCGTCATTTATAAAAATAAACTCACATGAAGTTAAGGTTTGCGTTAGCAACGAATCTATACACCGCTCCAAATATTGGGCAGCATTATAAACCGGGATAATTACAGAAACCTTCACCATTAGGTCTATTTTTTAAATTTCTTTTTAATGTTATGTGCAATCACATATACCTTATGTTTGTAATCTAAATAAGTTTGATAACTTGAAAACATAAAGAAACTACCATTCAAAAATTTGTAATTTTCAGAAAGTGAATCGATAATATAACCCAAATCCAAACTTTTCATTACCGATTGAATTTCAACAAACCTCTTCTCATTCATTTCTGGAAGTATACTCAAATCTACTATTCGTGTCATAAAAATGGTAATCACAGCATCAAAATACTTTTTCTGTAATGCTGTTGGATTAGGATAAACCTCATCTTTAAAAGCTTTAATATTTTTTATACCTTTTATGTATCCAAAATAACAACGCTCGTTGCGTCCTTGCTTACTTATTGAATTCAACCTGTAAGTATATTTATAATAAGGAATTGAAATGTAAGAACAACGCAAAGCTCTTGATTGTGACAAGGCATTAAAAACGGTCTCTGTTCCCAGAAGAATTTCTTTATCAAAAATAAATCCTTGAGTTAATGATCTTCTGTACAAAGTTGCCGGAAAAGTTCTTCTTGGATGCTCAAAACCAGGTAAAATGACAGCGTCTTCACCTACTGCAGGTAATTCTTCTATAAAATTTCCGTTTTCATCATATTGTGTCATTCTTAGGTAAAGAATGTCTAGGTTTTCGCTTTCTGCCTTTTTCATGATAGCTCCCAAACTAAAGTGTTCTATGGCATCGTCTGAATCTAAAAACGTTAAATAAGTTCCACGAGCGCATTCCAAACCTCTATTTCTTGCTTCTGAATCTCCAGCATTTTTTTGGTCAATTACCACTAAATTCTTGTGACTTTTTTCGTAATCTCTTAGAATTGACAAACAAGAATCAGTTGAGCCATCATTGATAGCAATCAACTCATAATCATCTTCGGATAAATCTTGATGAAACACACTGTCCAAACATCTTACTAGATAACTTTCAGTGTTATAAATAGGTAAAACGATACTAAGTTTCATAATTATTTGTTTGGTTTTAGTAGTGATAAAGTTATTAAAAATAAAAAAGAATTAAGTTGCAAAGAACTTTTAATTAACCAATTCTTTTTAGAATGATTAAACTGCGTACCTTCAGATTGAAAATCTTTTAACCAAGGTTTAAGTGCTCTTACTTGTGAATATTTTTCGGTAAATGTGGTTGTTTTTAATAAAACATATTGATTCAACAATTCATATAAATTACGCTTGTAGGCATTTCCTTTTTTTAATAAAAAGGATTGATCAATATCCTTTAAAGTTTCAAAAAGTTGCAACAATGCAACATAGGAATTCATTCTTTTTATTAAATTTTCTTTTGAAGCTAAGGTGGTAATACTATTTTCACGACGTCTGTAATAGTATAATCCATCTTTAATTTTAGCAATAGATGTTATACGCCCAAAACAGCCGAAATTAAAATAATCATCTTCATGCAGTTGATTTACTTTGAAAGTAAGTTGATGCTTTTCTAAAAAAGCCCTGCTATAAATATGAGACCAAGCACTAGGAAAGAAAAAAGTTGACTTTAATATATAGTCATTCCCTGTTGTGAGTGCAATTGATTGTGAATAAGCTATTTCAGAAAATTTATTGGTGTCTTCAAAATAATTTATAAATGAAAAGCCAAGTACCTCGCATTCTAATTTTGATAAATTGGCAACAAGAATTTCTATAGCATTGGAAACAATCCAGTCATCACTATCTACAAACCAAATATAATCTCCAGTAGCTTTTGGTAATCCAAAATTTCTTGCATCACTCAATCCACCATTAGCTTTATTGAGCAATAAAATTCGCTCGTCTTTTTGTAAATATTCTTCACAAATAGAAAGCGAATCATCAGTAGAACCATCATTAACTAAAATGATTTCTATATTATTATAACTTTGACTTAATACACTATCCAGACATTGCCTCAAATATTGGGCAACATTATAAACCGGAATAATAATAGAAATCTTCATACTTGTTTTATATACCTACTTTACCTACTATACTCTCTTGATAAATTGTGTTGTAAGGTTCTGGAATTTCATAATCTTCTTCATCTCTGGTTTCACTAACATATCTTCCTTTAATTGGCATTACTCGTTCTGCTTTCATCAACATCCACATATATTCTACATCAATATGTCCTACGTCTAGGGCTTTATAGCCTAATTTGGCCAAATCATAACTCAATACAGAAGCCGTTGGACCCAATGCTATCAAGATAACTTTATCTTTACCATGAGCAATTGACGCTTCTAAAATGGCATCATACGAATTAAATGCATTTTTTGACGGACACAATAATCGCTTGATACTGTTTGCATTATCAAACAAATCATTTCCAACACCCATTCTTGATAATTCACCTTCAATTAGAAGTAAATCTTTCTTATCCCAAAGTTGCTTCAATAATTTTGCAATTTTATAAGAAACCCTTTTGTCACTTTGACCTAAATAAAACCTTGTAATTCCTGCGTTTCCGTAAACTTTCTTTTTATTAAAATAAGCAAACAATTCTTTGCCATTTTTATTGATATAGGTATACCAAAAATATTTTATTGGCATTCGTTCACCTTTCATTGAATAAAATGGTCCAGGAATAGCAACCATAAAATTATCTAAATCAGATTGAAGTACTTCCAACAACCTTTGAGACAATAATTCGTCATGAGCTTGATAATTGGGGTTGGCTTTCTTCATTACCACATTAAACTCGGCGTCTCCATAACGTGCAATACTTTTATTGGTAGTAACCAAATCTATAATGGTAGCCTCTAGACTCATCACTTTGATTCTAGGAAGAAAAATTCTTTTGTCTAAAGTTCTGCAATACCAAAAGTAAAACTCTAGTTTTTTATTTTTAAGCAATAATTTTTTTAACAAAGAAGCTATCATAGTCTGGAAGTTAATTTTGAAAAACTAAAGTTTTTAATATGTACACGTAATGGTTTCTCAACATACAAATAAGCTAAAGAAGAAACGATTATTAAAATGATAAACTTAATAAAAAACGAAATTGAAGTATTGACAATAACTATATCACGTGAATAAACAAAAAGCGGAAACTGTAACAAATACATGCTAAAACTAATTTCTCCCAAAAAAACAAAAGGTTTTCTATTGAGTAGTGAAGTAATCTTACCATTATTTAAAGACATCAATAAAATGATTGGAATCATTATAAATGATAAAAATCCATTAAAATAGTTAAGTCCAGCTATAGGAAAAGAAAGAATTGTAATCAATATAAGTACCATTAAAACAAGAGGAACATCATAATTTTTCACTAAACCAGCTCCGTATTTCACAAAATACATACCTCCCAAATTCCCTATCAAAAATGAATTTAAGTGCATCAAAGGTAAAAAGAATAACATATCGTGGCTTTTAGACGGAAACCCTGTATAATAAGGAGAATTAAATAAATATAAAAAACAATTTGGGTTGCAACATTTAAAAATACTATACCTAAAATTATTTTTAAATAATGTTTTGCAACATTTGGTTTATAAATATAATTAAGAAGAAAAGGGAAAATAAAATAAAAGAAAAACTCAACACTAATAGACCAACCAGGAGGATTACCAGTAAGTGCTCTTTCTGGAATCCAAGTTTGAATCATTAATAAATTATACAAAACATCAAATAAATTAACATCTAATTTTAGAATGGCTGTGAATAGCGCTATAAATAGTGCTAAAAAATACACTGGATAAATCCTTGCCATTCGGTTTTTCATGTAGTCAGCCCAATTTATTGTTCCTTTATTCCAATAAGAAACAATCATGATAAAGCCCGACAACATAAAAAAGTAACTCACAGATGCGCTAAACTGCGACACCAATGGACTAATAAAACTAATATTAAATGGCATTACATTACTACCAAAATGATAAATAATAATTGCAAACGCTGCAACAAATCGAGTAAAAGTAAGTTGTTCTATACGCATAGAGTGACATTATGATTTATAAAATAAAAACATTCTAATATAAATAAGTACATGATACACCTTCGATTTAAAGTTAGGTGCATATTTTATAAGCATAACCAAATGCTTTCTTGTTAGTGCTTTATCTACTTTAGAAGCGGCAACATAATTTTTTATAGCAAATTCAAAAATAATTCTGTTTAATGAGTTCTTGCATTTTTCTCTTAACTCATTGGTATCGCAATGATTCATCAAAATCTTTTTTAACCGAATCAAATCCAAAACATTTTCTCCAGTGATCTTTTTCTGTGAAGTACTAGAAGTATCATGTACTCGGTAACAAGCAAGAGGAGTTGCAATATAACCCATTGGATAATGTTTTGCAATACGAGCCCACATTTCCCAATCTTCTGTCCATGACAAGGTTGGATTAAAAGTTCCTATGGCTTCATAAACCTCTTTTTTAACAGTGATTGAGGGCGTTTGTATAAATTGGTCGGTGACTTCTAAACTGAAAAAATCTTTTAAAACACCATTCGTTTCTTGCATCAAAGACGAAGAATGAATAATATCGCCAGCACCATTTACACTATAATTTCGACTAAAACATGCTTTAATTTCTGGATGATCGGCATACATTTTTAACATTGCTGCATAAAAACCTGGCAAAACATAATCATCGCCATGCAACAAATGAATAATTTCACCTTCTGCACGTTGTATAGCTGTTTGAAAATTTTTCACATGCCTAACGTTCTTTTCTTGTCTAAAAAAACGAACTCTACCTCTACCATAATCCTTAACTATTTGTTCTGGATTATCAGTTGAGCAATCGTCGATAACTTCTATCTGCATAAGTTCTTCACCCAAATCTTGGTCTAAAACCGACTCAATTGTTTTTTGCAACAAATGAGCACAATTGTAGGTGGGAATCATTACAGAAATCTTTTTTTCAGCCATAACTTTATACTAAGGCAACTATTATTGCTTTACTCCGTTAAATTTTTCTTTTACTCTTTTTATAACCTCAAGGTATTGGTGACCCCATTTTGCATCAGGTTCTAAATAATTTCCTTCTGCCCATTCGTTCCAAGACTTTAAGAAAACCAATTGGTGTTCTGAATCATTATTGGCAACATAGTTACAAGCTTCTGTTAAGTGTTGTTCCCAAAGTTCTGGTGTTGAGTTATTCAATACCACGCCTTTGTGACCTGCTCTTGCTGTGTTATCCCAATCATTTACTGCACAAGGAAAAAAATCATAATCATACTGTTCTGGCGGTAACAAATATTTGATAGCTTCTTTGTATTCTACAAGTAGAGGTTTTTTTCTGTTTTCAAAATCTAGATCTAACTTCTCTTCTCCAAAAAAGAACTTTTTAACGCGCTTTTTCAACAACTCCATTCTTGTAAAAGTTTGATACAACGGACCAGTTACATAGCGTAAACTAGTAAATTGTGAAACTCCAACGCCACCATCAAAACCATAGTCTATTGGATTCCAATTTTCTGGACATCTTGTAGCCATAAGATATAAATCGCCAATTCCTGCTTCTTTCGCACATGCTCTAAAAGTGGTTACAAACAAATCTAAGTCATCAATTAAGTAAGGCGCATATACATTAAACAAACACTTACCATCTATTTTTATGTAACGTTCATCTTTAAAAGCAGGTAGAAGATAATTAAAGTGATCAATATAATCTTGTTTTCCTGGATAGAGTTGTTCTAAAAGCGTTTGCTTTGAATCACCTCCAAACCAAATTCCTTTCCAAGTTTCGTTAGCCCAACATACACAAAAAGGAAAATCGGGTGTTTTAAATTTGATTACCTCTTCTAAAGGTCGTTCTAGAACTTTTTTGCCATTTCCAAACCAATAGTGATAATAACAAAATCCATCAACACCATAGTCTTTTGCTAATTGTGCTTGATGTTCTCTTACTTCAGGAACACGCAAATCATAATAACCCAAATCGGCAGCAAGACGTGGTTGGTAATGACCTTCAAACAAAGGTTTTGCTTTAACCACATTGGTCCATTCTGTAAATCCTTTTCCCCACCATTGGTCATTCTCTGGAATGGGATGGTACTGTGGTAAATAATAAGCTAGAAATTTAATATTCTTTGACATGCTTCAATTTTATATTTTTTAAACTAACTGTTTTAATATTTTAGCCGGAACACCAGCTACAACTGTATTTTTAGGAACATCTTTTGTAACAACCGAATTCGCTCCAATGATGCTATTCGCTCCAATTGTGACACCTGGCATTATGACAACTCCCTCACCTACCCATACATTATTTTCAATAACAACTGAACCTTTTGAAATTAAAGGTCTTTCTAATGGCGTTCTTGAAATCATCCCATCACTGGTATCGCCATGATTGTGGTCGGTAATGTATATTCTACTTCCAAACAAACAATTATCACCAATAGTAATTGAATTTATACATCCAATATGAATGTCAGTATTGAAATTGACATTAGCACCAATTATTATTTTCGGTTCAAATTTTTGTCCAAAATAACTATCCCAAGCTTCTATTCTAAATCGATCTAATGCAGAAAAATTAGCTCCTATTTCAATATACTGCGGATTTTTTATAATGTTATCCTTTCCAAATGTACTATTGGCTCCTATTTTTTTGAAACTCCTTAATAGTGCTTGTTTGTTGGTAAACTCTATCGTTTCCTGATAAACCTTAAACCTTTTAAAAACGAAAAGTAAAAAAAAGTCTAGTATGTTGCGTATTCCTTTTTTCAAATTATCTGAATTTACTTATTTAATTATATGTTTTAATATAGGAATCCTTTTCAAATTCTTATATAGCATTAATTTTAAAAATTTGGAGTTTTGATTTTCCAAATCTATAATTTTAAATTGCTGGCTTTTAATTTTGGCGGTTAACCTACTGAAAATTAGATTTGAAAACTCCTTTGAATAGGCTTCAGGAAGAGAATTATTAATCTCTTGATAAGCTTTCAATAAGGAATCTTGCATGAGAACATTATTTTTGGTCATACCTTGTTCATGAAATCTATAATAAGCTAAGGGTTGATTAAGGTATGCTGCACTCTTGGTGTTCTTAAAAAAATTCAACCACATAATCCAATCTTCAATAGCTTTATAACTTTCGTCAAAACCAAACGACAAAAGGATATCTTTATGAAACAAACCACAATGAATTGGTATGGTAAAATCGCCACCCCAACCATATAAAATACTCTCATAAGTTAACCTTTCTTGATTTAAAATACAATAAGGCTCTTTGGTATAATTTACTGAATCTGAAAATAGTTTAAAATCGGTTACTACAAGTTTCAAATCAGTATTGGTTGTGATTACTGCTACAGATTGTTCTAATTTTTCTGAATGTAAATAATCATCCGAATCTAAAAACTGAATATAATCTCCTTTAGCAATCTTTAACCCAGCATTTCTTGCCGAACTTAATCCTCCATTTTCCTTCTTTAAATAAACGAAGCGGCCATCCTTTTTACACCACTTTTGTGCAACGACTTCAGTATCATCTGGCGAACCATCATTTACTATAATACATTCCCAATTAGTGTAGGTTTGATGCAACACCGACTGCAATGTTTCTGGCAAGTATTGCGCCTGATTATAGCATGGAACGATTATGGAAACTAAGAAACTCATTATTGTAATGCTTTTGTTATTAATTTTTTGAAACGAGTAAAACCAATAAATTTATGAAATAAAAATAACGATGTTATTAGTTTGTTTCTAAAATTGAATTGGAAAACATATTCTTTAAACTTTGAAATAGTAGTTTTATTTAAAGAAAATTCTATCCATCTTAGTATCCATCTTCTTAAATGTTGGTCAACTTGCAACTCCTTTAATTCCTGTGAGGAGAAATTTTTAGCTATTGATTTAACTACAGAAGCTGTTGCAAATCTATCTAATGCTGTTGAAGAACTTTCTTGAACTCTATATATTGATAATGGTAAATCAATTGATTTGAATTTAGCTCCATCCTTTAAAAGTCTCATCCATAAATCAAAATCTTCTGCTGGAACGCAATATTCATCAAATAAACCCACCTTCTCTACAACAGATTTCTTAACTAAAACCGTCAAAGTGGGAACTCTATTATATTCCATGAAGGATTGAAGCGCTTCTTTACCATGATACTCTCTTGCCACAACATTCATTACTTGATAAGAAGTATTAGAAACATCAATTATTTCCTCATCAGTCGTATAAGTATTAGTAAAAATCAAATCGTATTGTTCTAAATCAAAAGAAGCTAATGATTTTTCGAGTTTTTGTGGCAACCACATATCATCCGAATCAAGAAAAGCTAAAAGACTTCCTTTTGCATGTGAAATTCCATTATTTCTTGCTCTTGCTTGACGTGCGTTTTCTTGATGTAAATACTTGATTCTATCGTCTTTTTCGATAAAAGATTGAACAATGGCTGCCGTACCATCAGTAGAACCATCATCAATAACGATTAGTTCCCAATTGGAATAAGTTTGATTTATAACACTAGTAATACTGGCTCCAATGTATTTTTCAACATTGTAGGCTGGCATTATTATAGATACAAGTTTATTTTCCATCCGAAACTGTTTTTATCCAACCACTAATTTTTTGGAATTTTAGTAGTATCGATGTAAAATGCAAAACAAAGTGTTTTAAAAAACTTTTTTTCTTTGTGAAAGCGAGTCTGAATTCAAGGTTGTCGTGTTCATTATTATTTGCATTCATTTTTCTTAACTCATTTGAAAAAATAACTATCATTTTCGCATAATGAATGGAGAAGCGCAGTAGTGTTAATTTATTGTTTTGGTGTAAATTATAAATTGTACTATACGTATATAAAATTACATTTCCTTTACCGTTCATTTCTTCTTGTAAAAAAAGGCTATCTATATCTATTCGTCCCCAGCGCAAATCGTGAATATAGGTGAGGCGTTCGTCAAAATATAATTTATACCCAGCCAAACAAACAGCCATTGATAGTTCTATATCTTCAGTAATAGCTTTACCTGCAGTGGTACTATTTACGAATCGAAATCCTGCATTGTATATTTTGTTCCAAACTTTTTTTCTTATTACTGATCCTGCTCCATTAATGGAATAGTCATTGTTTTTTAAAAAACCAGAGTTAGGATGGTGTTTTCCAACAACAAAATAAAATTGAAATTTATCAAACCATTCAGGCTTGTTTTCTTCAAAGATAGCTGAACTACCATATCCGCCTGCCATCCCAATTTCAGGATTGGTCTCGAATAACGATATTACATTCACTAAGTAATTTTTTTCAAGCCAATTATCATCATCACACAACACTATTAAATCACCATTAGATGCGTTATATCCTGTAGTTAATGCATTTGCTTTTCCTCCTTTACTTTCATTAATAACTCTAATACTTATTTTAGAAGTCAGGCCTTCCCATGTTTCTTTTGCAAATGCAGATGTATTGTCTGTTGAATTATTATCTACAATTACTAATTCAACAGACATTACTTTATCAGGAATGGTTAAATTTGAGATATAGCTTAGTGTTTCTTTTAATTTCTTAGAACCGTTATAAGTACAAATGAGGATTGAAATATTCATAAGATTAGTAAAATTAAATTTAAAACTAAATATATTTAAACAAACTCAAGCATTTATTAGCGACAAGCATCTTAAATCCTTTTAGTACATAATAGTAATAAGAAACTTCCTTATTGTGTTGCTTCAGGCTAGATCTAAGATCATACTTAAAATATTTCATTAATTCCAAAAAATGATTGTTTCTTGCTTCTTTGAATGTGATAATTATTTCTACAAAATTCAAATAGTTACTGATTGCGTTAATATATGACTTTTGCAACGAATAAATACCAGCATCATGAACTCTATAAACCGCCGAGTTAAAATTGAGTAAAATTCCTTTTCCTTTTGATAAACACATAGCATATAGTGTATTGTCTTTTGAATGTTTTAGTTTTTGAAACAAATCAAAATCAAAATTTTCAACTCTGAACATAGTTGTTAAAGTATACGTGCAATAAGGTTTAAAAATATTATTCAAATCAAAACTCAAATCTTTGTCATTCTCAACATAATCAATCCATTCCGGTTCACTTAATGTTGAAGGTACATTTGATTCATTTTTTATCAAATACTTAGTCCAACAAATGGCATAATCCTCATTAGCCTCTAAAAAATCTACTTGTTTCTGTAACTTGTTTGGATCTGTCCAATAGTCATCGCCTTCGCAAAGTGTAATATACTTACCTCTGCATCTCGGAAAATTGAACTTTGCCATAATACCTCTAACACCCTTAGAATATTGATTTTCTGTCTGATACATCGGATAGAAAATTGTTGGATGCTTTTGAGTATATTCTTCAATAATAGCTTTAGTTTCGTCTGTCGAAGCGTCGTCATGAATTACAACTTCAAAAGCAAAATTAGTTTGTTGCATTAAGAATCCATCAAAACATTCTCGCAAATAACGAGCATGATTGAATGTAATACAAGATATAGAAACTAAAGGTAAATCGTTCATTATATAGATTTTAATATAAATATTGGTCGATTTCTAAACTCTCCAAGTGTATCGCTACGCTTTACATTTTCGTCATTCAGTAAATTAAAAAATGTTGCTCCATCTTGAACTTCTGCAACTCCAATAGCTTGAATATTCCATTTTCCATTGGTAGCTTTTTTTACGAAATCTATCATTTCTTCTTTAGTCCCATTTTCAAAAAGCAATAAATTTCTATTACCTTTCCAACAGAAACCCATTTGTAAAATTAAAGTATCTGTTTTTCCATGAAAATAATTGATACTATTTGCCATAAGAACTTTTGCTTGTTCCATAGATATCGATTGGTCACCAAAATCATCTCCTAAATGATGAATCACATTGAATAATAAAACAATATCTGTATCTGTTGAAAACTCAGAATGATTATCAAAATTCAAATAATTATTGTAAACATTAATATTTAAATTCAAATCCTCAGCAGCAAATTTTACAAACTCCGAATGCTCTTTATTTCCTTCAATATAATCAACTTCTTTTGCTCCTTCTTCAATAAACTGAAAGGTAAAATAACCAGTATTACCCCCAATATCAACTACTTTTTTTCCTGTGAAATCAATTTGAGATTTTAAAAAATCAAGTCGTTCAGATTCAAAACGAGAATTAATAACCAAATCATTAGTATCAATAAATGGTTTTAAGCAATTAGGAAGTATTTGATAATTTGAATGTTTACTTGTATTTTGATACAAGTTTTTTAATTTTTCTATATTCATGAGTTTTCTTTTAAATATAATAATGTGGTATCTTCTCTTAAATAAACTTCATTGGATACAAGAAAAGGATAATCCCCAATAAAATCTTCTTTTTTATAATCATACAACATTACCTCACAACCCTTTTTTTGACTTGCCACCAATCCACCAGACCAAAAATAAACTGAAGAAGGCAAATAGTCATCCGATTGCTTGGAACGTTTTAAAATCAATTCATTCTCCAATGAAAAATCATCAAACAAAGACATTTTGGCATCAAGAATCAATTGTGATGGACCCCAAAGTCTTGGATTTGCTTCAATCATATAATACATTCCATTGTAATATTTTACCTCAACCATAACCAAACCATGAAAATTATTTTCAGTAAACAAACGAACATAGTTTGAAACCAAATTTTGGTCTAAATGATAAGTAGCCGATTTACAAAACAACATCGAACCTCCATTGTGTTGTTGTACAAAATTTTCTTGCGAATAAACGGAATACGTTTTGTCTTTAAAAAAATAAAATAATAAATAAATACTTTTTCCACCTATGTATTCTTGATAATAAACCTCTTCTTCATTAACCGTTGCCATAAACTGTTGCTCATGGTCTGGGTTGTATAAAAGTGCTGGTTTCAAATTCACATCATGCGTAGCATTAAAATAAGCTTTAGGCTTAATAACATAAGGATAAGTGGTAGGCTTTGAGTCATATTCCTTAGGAACTGTAATTCCATAGCGTTCACACAAAATTCCAAAAGCATATTTATCAGAAATCGTAGCATACAAAATAGCATCGCACAATCCGAAAGAAACTTGCTCCTTTTCAATACGCTCTCTATTATCTAATAAAAACCGATTAATGAACTCTGTTAAAGGTAGTACAAACAAATTCGTCGTACCTAATTTTTCTTTTGCTAAGGCAATATTATTAATAAAAGTTTCCCAATCGAGCACGTTTTTCTCTCTTGTAGAAATTACTTTATCTTTATATTTTGTTAGAAAAACCAAATCATCAGCGCCGTTTGCCACGATAACATAAGCTATGCCAACACTTTCTGCATATCTACAAAAAGCGATGACCGCTCTATCATTAGCTCCGGAAAAGATAACTACAGGTTTCACTATTCTTTAATTATTTAGTTTTGAACAATTTTGCAGGACTTCCAAACCAAACCTCGCCATCACCAACATTAGCTCTTACTTGAGAACTAGCTCCAATGGTAGCATTTTTACCAATATTGAATCCAGGCATTAAAGTAACATTAGCACCAATAAGTGTATTATCACCTACTAGACCAACAACTTTTTCATTGTTATTTTCTAATACTGGAGTATCCGTTAATACAAATCCGTATTTAATAGTTACATTTGTTCCAATAACTGCGTTAGCAGAAATAGTACATCTACTACCAAAAGTAGTTCCATCTCCAATTTTTACGTTATCTCTTATTTCACAATAAGCTGTAAACTTGCAATTATTACCAATAATAGCTCCTTTTTTAATTATGCAATAATTACCTATAGAAACATTATCACCAATAACAGCACCGTCTTCAATAATACAAAAATGTCCAATTTCAACATTTTTTCCAATAATAGCTTTTTCTGAGATTACACTTGTGTTCATAATTTATAGTTGTTTTGTGGTTGTTTATTTTTGTTTAAATGGTTTGGGAGCACCATTAGGTTTACCTTCATAATTGGCTCTTTTTATAATTTTGGCAGGAACTCCTGCTAAGGTAACAAAGCTTTCATCAACGTTTTTATTAACTACTGCGCCAGCACCAATAATACAATTGTCGGCTACTCTAATATTAGACGAAACTACACAAGCACTTCCCAAAAAAGTACGTTCTCCTATTACAGCATTTCCTGCAAGACTAACATTATTAGCCATGTGAACGTGCTCTTTTACAATAACACCATGACCTATTTTAGTTCCATGAGCAATAACAGTTCCGTTGCCTATAGAGGTATTTTCAGATAATGAACCCCTCACAATAGTTACATCGGTTGCAAGAATACAATCCTCCCCAATAACAACTCCTCCTAATTGAGGTTGCATAATTCTTTTTCCATTTGGATCCCAAATCCATGCTAAACCTCCTGCACCAATAACACTATTACTATCTATAAAAGTGTTTTTCTTAATGGTTACGTTATCTTCAATAACAACATTGTGCTTGATAACTACATTATCCTCAATGATACATTTTCCAATAACACTATTTTCACCAATATAAACCCCATCGCCTATTTTAGCATCAGCATCAATTTTAGAAGAATCACTGATTCCAATCAATTTCACAGTATTAATAGAAGCATTAATAAGATAATGAACAAGTTGAGGATTTGATACTATAAATAAATTATTATGAGTTTCAAAAGGTTCAGCAGCAATTATAATACTATTCTCAATAGGGTAATTTTTAACGATTGACACATTTTCGAAGAAATAAATACCTTCTGAAACCACATTTTTAATACTGGCAAACTGGTAAGCATCTGACCATTCACTATTTTGAATGACCTCAAAGTCAATAGTATTCGACTTTAATTGTTGTAAGAGTAGTTCAATAGTAATGTTTTTACTCATGATTATGATTTTAGACTTGAGTTAATTAATGATACTATGGTAGCAATAGCTGATAAATCCATAGCAGCTGCTAACGGCAAACATAAAATTCTACTTGCTATACTTTCAGAAATGAGCATTGCATCACCATTAGCATAAGGAATGGTATTCAACGAAGGATAGAAATACCTTCTAGGAACTATTTCGTGCTCATTTAAAACGGCTTGTACTTTTAGCAATTGCGCCTCTGTTTCAAATATCACTGGATAATAGCTATAATTCCATTGCGTATTTTCTCTAATCTTTATAGTTTTTAATCTCGAAAAATCAAGATGGGCTTGATAATAACCAACCACTTCTTTTCTGTCACTCAATATAGATTCCATATGGGGCAAAACGGCTAAACCCATAGCTCCGCTTAACTCAGATATTTTACCATTAATACCTAATCCATGAAAATCTAATGGCCCATTATGACCAAAATTATGACTATAAAACATTTTGTGACGTAGCGATTCGTCTTCGCAGAACAAAGCGCCACCTTCACCAGTGTGAAATAATTTGGTGGCGTGAAAACTGCAAGTACTTACATCACCATAGTCAAAAATTGATTTGTTATTATATGTTACACCAAAAGCATGCGCTGCATCGTAAATTACTTTTAGATTGTGTTTCGTTGCAATAGCTTCAATAGCCTCAAGGTTGCATGGATTTCCGAAAACATGAGTGGCTAAAATACAAGTTGTTTTAGGTGTTATTGCTGCTTCAATTTTGGTTTCATCTATGGTTAAATATTCAGGGTGAATATCAACAAAAACCGGAGTACAATGTTCCCAAACAATTGCCGCAGTTGTTGCTACATAACTAAAAGGTGTCGTTATAATTTCTCCTTCATTGCCTAATATTTTTAAGGCAATTTGTATCGGAATAGTTCCGTTATTCATTACCAAGATATTAGAAACAGAAAGATACTCTTTTAATTTTTCTTCTAATTCTTTAACCAACGCACCACGATTAGTAAGCCATTGGTTATCCCAAATGCGTTGTACTTGCTGTTGATATTCAGCTATAGGTGGAAAGAAAGTTTTAGTTACGTTTATCATGGTTTTGTATTATTCAACTTTATATTCTGTATCTAGTTCAATTGGAACCCACATTTGTGTTTTACTTTCTACTTGAAAAGCTACAAAATTATTGATTCTAAGAACAGGTGTTTTCGTTTCAAAATCGGTAACCGTCAAGTCAATAGAATAAAGACCTAACGAAAACAAAATATTTTTAATAGTAATGTAATAAGTCAATGTATCAGAAGTTAGTGCTCTTTCAACACCATCAGCTGCAATAGCACCTGCGATTGACCTTTGTTCTTTATCTCTGAATTCTAAATAGACTCTTGGTGTAAATGCTATAGGTTTTTTGACTTTAAACTGCAACTCGATTTGCAAATCTTCACCGCGTTTAATAGTATTTTTATCATCTAAATTTAATTGATACAAAGTCAATTCTAAACTACCGTCATCAAACAAAATACTGTTATCATTGTTTGAGAATTTATTGTAATAAAAACCAATACCTTTAGGAACATCAAATCCTTGATACTCTACTTTACCATGATCCATCAAGACTATTTGATTGCAAATTCTGGCTACCATTGGCATGGTATGAGAAACAAATATTAGTGCTGTATTAGGAAGTAATTGGTCAATTTTTTTAAAACATTTCAAAACAAAGCCTAAATCACCAACAGCCAAAACCTCATCAATCAATAGAATATCGGGTTGCATTTGGGCTGCAATGGCAAACCCCAAACGTACTTTCATTCCTGAACTATAATTCTTAACTGGCATGTCTATAAATTCTTCTAATTCAGAAAAAATAATAATATTTTCTAGATTAGCATCAATTTCTTCTTTACTAAAACCAATTACTGCAGCGTTGTTATAGATGTTTTCTCTACCACTTAATATTGGGTTAAAACCAGCACCAAGTTCGATTAAAGCTCCAATTTTCCCTTTCATAGTAATGGTGCCTTCGTCTGGTGAAATTAGTCCGTTTAACATTTTCAACAAGGTACTTTTTCCAGCTCCATTATGTCCTATTAGTCCCAGACATTCGCCTCTTCTTACTTCAAAATTCAAATCGCGAACTGCCCAAAATTCATCATTTCGCAAATCTCGAACTTGTTCTCTTCCTGTGATTCCGCTTATTAAATCTAATACACCATAGTAAAGACTCTTTTTTAAGTCTTTAGCAAATTTCTTAGATACACCTTCCGCTTTTATTAAAACTTCTCCCATAATTACGAACTCATTCTTTCTGTTATTATTGGCATCGAAACACGATAAACTATCATAGCTAAAATACTTAAAAGCAAAGTGACACATAAAGTACCTAACCAAAAGGTCCAATGTTCAATTGGCATTCCAGTCAAGCTATTTCTTAAATCTATGATAAAATAAGTTAAAGGATTTAAACTCATAATAGTTTTTAGAAAACCATCTTTTGGCATCATATATAAGACAGGCGTTACATACATTAAAAGCTGTAATCCCACAGGAATCAATCTGCTGATATCACCATACAATACGCCTAAAGGTGTTATTAATATTCCGATACTAATAAAGAACAACATAGTTATAAAAAGTAACGGTATAAAAAACAATAAAGAAGTTGTAGGAACTACTTGGAAGTACAACATGAAGACAATAATCAAGGCAAACTTGATTAACAAATTGAACATAAGTTTAAGAAAACCTAAAGTGATTAATGCTTCTTTCTCAAAATTTATCTTGGTAATAATGCCTATATTGGCATTAACTGTTGAGATAGACATCGTTAAACATTCACCAAAAATAGACCAAACCGTAGTTCCAACAAGAACAAACAAAGGATATGGAATTGTGGTAGAACTAAGCTGAATAGCACCTGACATTTGTAGTAAAATCCAAACAAAGGCACTCATCAAAACAGGCACTAAAGCCCAAAAAACACCTAATACAGACTGTCTGTATTGCGCCTTAACATCTCTTTTAGCTAATTGTTTTGCCAAATAAAAAGAACTCTTGTAGCCCTTAATACTTGACCACAGTATGTCTTTGATACTATATTTATTACTATTTGAATAGACTCTAGTTTCCAAAATATTTTTTAGTTATTATTTTCAAAATTCTCATATATAATCAAGCCACTTTCTGAAGGAAAATCTTGCAAAGTAAATAGTACTTTACGTTTGATTTCGCCTTCTATTTTCAAAGCCAATTGGTCAATATAATCAGCATTCAATTGCTTACCAACAATCAAAACCTCAATAACACCAGAATCGATACCATTAGCATAATCGCCTAATACTACAATTTGGTACACTTTTCCCATTCGAGCCAAAATCATATCAATAATGGCATCCAAACCCAAATGCTTGTACACTATTTGTTGCAATGTTTTAAATAAAGGATGTTTGATATTGGCTTTGTATGAAACCCTATTCTGAGCTGCTTTCTTCTCTAGATATCCAGCTTCAGAAAGGTTGTTTAATTCCTTCCTTACGGCATTGGTAGATTCATTCATCTCTTCTGCCAAGCCACGTAAATGACCATTATTAGCCGCATTGATAAAAAACTTTACCAAGATACGAATACGTGTTTTAGAAGTAATAAGTGTTTCTAACATAATTAGTTATGCAATAACGAGTAACAAAAGTACTCATTTATTTGAAACCACCAAATTAATTAATTGTAAACAGGCATTTTTCTATATAAAATACTACCATAAAAAAGCCCTTCCGTTTCCGAAAGGGCTTTCTCTATATATTTCGAGTCCAAAGGACAAGTTAGCTTAATAACTGAACACTGAGCACTGACAACTGAACACTAATTAACCACTTTCTTAGTAGCTTTTATTCCATCAACAGTAGTTACTTGAACCAATAAAACTTGATTCGTTGTTCCCACATTGATTTTAGTTTCTGAAGCATTGATGTTGGTTTTTGTAACCAATACTCTACCTCTAATATCGTAAATCGTAACTTCTTTCATAGTTGTACCAGAAGTTCTTACCACTACATCATTTTGTTGTTTGATAACATTGATGCTGTTAGCAGTGAAATCATTATTATCTACTGCTAAAGCGGTTTGGTAAACTAATTCAAAACGATTTGCAAATGTTCCAGCTGCCGTTGTAAAGGTGTAAGGCGCGCTTAAGTTATGGTAAGAACCATCTTGATTGTCTTTAATATAAATAGCTTGTGCTCCACCTGTGAATAATCCGTCAACGTGATCTATTGCAAAAGTATAAGTTCCTGCTGTAATCACTTTATAGTTCAATGGAACTACATCAGTTGCTTGAAATGGTGTTGGACGACCTTGAATAACATATTCTGTTGAACCAATTACCATATTTAAAGCAATAGCTCCATCATTAAAATATTTACTATCATAAGCATCGGCTCCTGATGTAGCATTAGTGAAATATCCAACTACTGCTTGAGAATAAGCTCCTCCAGTTCCTGTTAAGTTCAACCAAACACGGTGTGCTTCATTGGTTGGCGTAGCTGCTGTATTGGCTCTAAAGAATTGATTAGCATTATCAGCAATACGTTGACCATTATTAAATTCTAATGACGTTGCACCATCTTTTGCTTCAACCAAGAAACCTTGACCTGTTTGAATAACTCCATTTGGTGAATTGGTGTAAGCTTCTCCATTATCTCCAAATGTTGCTGATGCTGTATTCCATGTACAATATGATGGACTTAAAGTATTGTTAGTCTTTCTCCAGAAGTATAATGTTGATTCTATATTAGAAGCATTATCGGTTGCAAACTGATCAATATCAATTGGTGATGGATAAGGATTTCCAACAGCATTGAACTGTTGAGAAGCACTTACATTAGCCAAAGTAATAGTTTTGGTTCCATTGTTTGGAACTCCTGTAAAGCTACCATTAAAAACAACTGGTGCTGTTGGGTGATTGTAAGGTAAACGAATTAAATATCCTTTTCCTGTTGCAAATGATACGTTAGCAGTATCCGTTCCGTTTACTCCGGCTCCATTCAATCCTGTAATAGTGAATCCTATTGAACTGTTGTTGTATAAATTTGATGTTGTATTATAAACATAAAAACGATTATCAAACGTAAAAGGTGAAAAAGCATACAATCCTTGTCCTGTAACTGGTGAAGACCATAAAGTATAATCTAAACGAATTAAAGGATTGGTTTGACGTTTCACTATAATGTTTCCTATATTAACAGCAGCTGCGTTAGATTGGAATAAATTAGCATTGTTATTTAATGTAAATGAACTTCCAGAAGCAACTGTAATTGTGTTGCTTAAATTCACATTAAATCCTGATGTAACACTTACAACTGCATTGTTAGATACTGAAATACTACAAGCATCAAAGTCAGCTCCTATTGTATAATTTCCTGTAAAGCTTACCGCTTTTGTACTTGTTGGAGTTCCATTACTCCATGAAGTTCCGTCCCAAGTTGTAGATTCAATAACTACAGTAGAAGAACCAGATAAAGTAGCTGGACAAGTTCCATCTGTTACAGAAACTAAATTCAATGTTTGAGTTGCCGTAGCTGCAGTAACTGTAACCGTAGCCGAACCACCTGTTAAAGTAACTGTTGTATTAGAACCACCATTTAAGTTATAAGTAACTACAGCTCCAGATGTACCTGTTAAATTAAAAGTAATATCACTTCCTGAACAAACTGCCGGACCATTATTGCCCGAAATACTTGCAGTTGGTAATGGGTTAACTGTTACTGTAGATGAACCAGATAATGATTGATTACATGAAGTAGATGGATTGTTTATAGAAACCAAATTCAAGGTTTGATTAGAAATAGCTCCTGTAATTGTAACTGTT